>NZ_JBICSP010000004.1:252164-520055 GCF_043197135.1 Actinoplanes sp. NPDC049265
CGGTAGACACCGATGTCGTCGAAGCCGTCACCGTTGAAGTCACCGACCACCGGCACGTCCGACGGGTCCCCGCCGTACGGCAGGCTGCCGGCGATCTGCACGTTGCGGTGCGTGCTCTTGATGTGCCACTGACCCGCACCCTTGCGGTAGAGCGCGATGTCGGTGTAGCCGTCGCCGTCGAAGTCACCGCTCAGCGGGATGTCACTGGGATCACCGCCGTACTCGTAGCTGGCCACGATCTGCTCACGGTTACGCAGGTTGAGGATGTGCCACTGGCCCGCGTTGACCCGGTAGACGCCGATGTCCGACGTACCATCGCCGTTGAAGTCCGCGCTCGCACCGGAGCGCGCCCCCGTCCACCACGTGGTTTCCTTACGGGCCCCCGGCCAGCCGAAGCTGAAGTGCACGTGGTCGGTGTGCGGGTTGGAGCCGCTGTAGGTCCGCCAGCCCTCCGACGCCCGCGCCGACGACCAGATCCGCCGGTTCCAGATGATGTACATGATGCCCATCCGGCGGGCGATCGCGTGCTTGTTGCCGTATTGGTCGGTGGCCAGCATCCAGTCGACCACCGTCTCGGCGATGTCCCGCTCGTGGGCGTCGGTCGAGTCGAGCATGTAGTCCAGCGCCCGGCCCTCCTTGTGCTCCGAGGTGCCGCCGACGTCGCAGCCACGGGTGATGTTGCCGGTGCGGTTCAGGTCGTACGTGTCGTTCAGCAGCGCCCGCAACGCCACCGGGCCCGGCCGCTCGCCGCTCTGGCAGGTGTTCTGCGGGTCGTTGGCGGCGTAGCCGTCGATGCTCGGGCCGAACCTCGGTGTGCGCGGCGTCGGCACGGCGGCCAGCGCCCGCTGCTGCTCGGTCCGGAGCTGCTGGACGCCCAGCGGCTCGCCGGTCAGCGCGTATTGGCTCTCGCCCTCCTCGGCGATCGGCGGAGGGTCGGCCGCGTAGGCCGGGACCCCGGCCACCGACGTCAACCCGCAGACGATCGCCGCCATGACGGCGACGGTCCTTACTCTCATGAATCCCCCATGGAATCTGTATGACCAATGTGGACAGAACGAGAAGAGATCCGCGGCGAACACTTTGGGGCGGCGCGCTTTCAGCGCACGACGATCACCACAGAATCTCGTTCTCGCCCCGCCGGGAAGCATAGGGATCGATGACCGCCCGCGCACGCACAGTGCGGTATCCAGCACGGTGCAGCGTATTTGTGCTCAGAGCAGGCGAGCGTTCAGTCCGAAGTTCTGTCTGTAACCCACTCGGGATGAGGGACATACCGATGCAAGAACCCCGTCACCAGTTCGGATCCCGCACCATGAATCACGTGAACAAGACGGCGCGAGATACGCAGGCGGGCAAAAGCCCCACACTGTTCTTGATGGTAGGTCTTCCCGGGTCCGGGAAGACCTTTCGAGCGCGGGAACTGGCGGCGGAACGTGGAGCCCTGCGGCTCACCCCCGACGACTGGGCACTCACCATCTTCGGCCAAGAAGACCGACACCAGGAACCCGGCGGCATGCGGTGGCTGTTGGAGGGCCGGCTCCTCGCGCTGGCCGTCGACGCCCTGCGCCTGGGGATCAGCGTCATCCTCGACTTCGGACTCTGGTCGCGCGATGAGCGCTCCGCCCTGCGCTGGATGGCCGCTTCAGTGGGAGCGTCAGGTGAAATCGTGTACCTGCCAGTGGAACGCGACGTGCAATGGAGCCGCATTCAGAACCGCTGGAAACACACGCCAGAGCAGACATTCCCCATGGCCGAGGCCGAGCTCGACCCCTGGCGAGAGCAGTTTGAGGTGCCCGGCCCAGAGGAGCTCTCCGGTTCGGATCTACCCTCCCCACCGCTCGGGGATGAGAGCTGGTTGGACTGGGCCCAGCGATTTTGGCCTTCGCTCGCTCAAAGCTTGACCGAGCCCCTCATCGACAGATGACAGGTCCGCAGCGCTTGGGCGGGCCACAGCTGAGCCTGTCCACCCCGAGCGCTTGGGCGGGCCACAGCTGAGCCTGTTCACCCCCGAGCGCTTGGGCGGGCCACAGCTGAGCCTGTTCACCCCCCAGCGCTTGGGCGGGCCACAGCTGAGCCTGTCCACCCCGCACCGCCGTATCCGGGAACAAGCCCGCCCTGGACCTCACCCTGGCTCCCGCCCGGTTACGGCCAAGACTTCTGGCCCGGTGCGCAGAGCCGCTCTGAGCACAAATACGCATCACCCCTGGTCAGCGGAGCAGCGCCGCCACGGCCACCAGGGTGATCGCCGAGGCGGCGGTGGAGAGGACGATGACGTCGCGCGCGAAGGCCACGCCGCGGCCATAGCGGGCGGCGAAGACGTAGACGTTCTGCGCAGTGGGCAGGGCCGAGGTGACCACGGCGGCCAGCAGCATCGGGCCTTCGAGACCGAGCAGGAAACGGCCGATCAGGTACGCCAGCGCGGGCTGGACCACGGACTTGAGCAGCACCGCGACGGTTCGCTCGGCGGCATCCGGCCCACCGTTGAGCGGCCGGCTCCCCCGCAGCGACATGCCCAGCGCCAGCAGTGTCATCGGCACCGCGGCCGAACCGAGCAGGGTGAACGGCCGCAGCACCGGCTCGGGCAGCTCGACACCGCTGAGCATCACCGCGATCCCGGCGACCGAGGCGATCATCAGCGGGTTACGCAGCGGCAACGCGACCAGCCGGCGCCACGACGGCCGTCCCTCCCCCGTCGCCACGTCCAGGACGGCCAGGGCGGCCGGGCTGGCCAGCAGCACCTGGAACATCAGGACCGGCGCGATGAAACCAACATCACCCAGGATGTACGCGGCGATCGGGATGCCCAGGTTGCCGGCGTTGATGTAGCCGGCGGCGAGCGCGCCGACAGTCAGCTCGGCCACGTCCCGCTGTCGCCGCAGCCGGGCGAAGACGATGTGCAGCACCGATACGGTGAGGGTGCTGAGCACGAACGCGGCCAGCGCCCCGGTGAAGATGCGGCCGGGCGACGACGCGGCCAGCGTGCTGACCATCAGGGCCGGCGCGAGGACGAAGAACGCGAGCCGGGTGAGCGTCGCCGGCCCGGCCTCGCCCAGCAGCCCGAACCGGGCCACCAGGTACCCGATCAGCACGAGCACCCAGATGACGGCGAAGCCGGTGATGACGTCGAGCACGTCGCTACCGGCTCGCGATGCCGGTCAGGAGCAGGTCGAGCAGCCGCGAGGCGAGGTCCAGCCGGTCGCGGGTCTGCCGCCGATCATCCTCGGAGGTGAGCACGGCCCGCTGCGTCTCACCGAGCCCACGCTTGGCCGCCATGAAGTCGACGAACATCTCCATCCAGGCTCGCAGCCCCTCGGCGCCCGGCCTGGTCCGGGCAAGGTCGGCGGCGGCCGCACAGAGCCGTTCCACAACCTGCCGGTAAACCGCCTCCACCAGCGCCTCTCGGGTCGGGAGCGCCGCCGGACGTCGAGGCAACCGTAGCAAGGGACACCGCCATGATCACACCCTTCGGCGCCACCTCCACCGCCGCCGGTCTCACCGGCGCCGACCTGACCGGCCGGCGCGCGGTAGTCACCGGGCGGCGCCCGGGTGGTGTCGCCGCCTAAGCCGTCGACCCGGCCCGGGCCACCCGCCTCTGGGTGATGTCCCTCGACCTGATCACGACCGGCTGAACAGCCGGGATCGCCCGCGTCTGTGCGACCGGCCGCCGCCGCTCAGCCACGGCACCGCCGTCCGCCGGGACCGCCCGCGCCTCGGGGGCCGGGCGCCGCCGCTCAGCCACGGCACCGCCTTCGGCCGGGAGCGCCCGCGTCTCGGGGGCCGGGCGGCGCCGGCGCTCGGCCACGGTGTGCACGATGGCCAGGAACGAGCCGAGGACCAGGCCGAAGGCGGTGCCGAGCAGCGGCGACCCGGCGAAGGTGGCACCGCCGATCCAGCCCAGGCCGATCGCGTACGCCGCCCAGGCCGCACTGGCCAGCCCGCTGAACAGCGTGAACCGCCCGATCGGGAGCCGCACCGAACCGGCCGTCGTGGTGGTGGCGGTGCGCCCGTACGGCAGGAACCGCCCGGCCAGGATCGCCGCCCCGCCGTAGCGCAGCAACGCCCGCTCCGCCTTCTCTTTGGCCATCGCCAGCTTGCCGTTGCGAATCCGCCCACCGGCTTGGCGCCCGAGCCAGTACGACACCCGGTCGCCCGCCATCCCGCCGGCGATCACGGCCGTGGCCAGCGCGGCCAGGCTGGGCCGGCCGGTCGCCGACAGCGCGCCGAGGCCGATCACCACGGTCTCGGAAGGCATGATCGGGATGAACCCGTCGATGGCGACCGCCACGAAGACGATCACGTAGAGCCACGGCGACGAGATCAGCGGCATCAGGTGGTCAAGCATGAGATCGACGGTACGGATCATGCGCCAGCACCTCGATAGTGTGGGCACGTCGATCGATGGTGGGGCTAGCACCACCATCAGGGCAGTGGGATCGCCGCGAACACTCCGTCCGGGTCGAACCGCTGCTTGAGTTCGCGCAGGCGGTGCGCGTTGGGCCCGTACGCGTCGCGGATCTGCTCGTGGTGGTCCGGCCCGAGCAGGTTCGGGTAGCCACCGGGCAGCGCGGACGGGCGCATGAGCTCGGCCACCTGGTCGGCCCAGCCGCTGTCGCGGGTGCCGTCGCCGGGCCGCCACGCGCCGATGATCTCGACCATCAGGTGGTCGCGGCGCAGCCCGAAGGCCGTCGCCTCGACCGGCACGCGGGCGGCCGCCCCATGGAAGTGGTGCATGTTCAGCATGCTCAGCGGCGACGTCCGCGCCGCCTCGCCGGCGAGCAGAGCGTCGATCGGCAGAGCTTCGACATTGACGGTACGGATGGCGTAGTGCCGCCCGTCCGGAGCGAACATCGCATCTCCGCGCTCCAGGGGAACCGTCGGCGCGACGACGGCGACCGTGTTGGCGACCGGGCGGCCCAGCGCCTCGATCCGCGCGATCCACTCCCGGCCCGCCGCAGGCTCCCCCGCCCAGGTCGGACCCACGAACAGCAACGGGGTGCCGTCCGGTGCGCACAGAATCCCGCACGACAACGTCAGGTCGTCGGGCAGCTCGCCCAGGATCGCGCCGAGCCCGGTCAGCACGTCACGGGCCTGACCCAGGCCGAACATCACATGCCCGGCCAGCACCGTCGCCACCGGCTGGAGGCGCAGCCGCAGCGCCGTCACGACGCCGAAGTTGCCGCCCCCGCCGCGCAGGGCCCACAGCAGGTCGGGGTCGTCGCGGACCAGCGTGCCGTCGGCCAGCACCACGTCCGCGCCGACGATGTTGTCGGCGGCCAGGCCGGCCCGGCCCATCAGCGGCCCGTACCCGCCGCCGAGCGCGAGGCCGGCCAGGCCGACCGCGCCCACCGAGCCGGCCACCACCGCCTGCCCGGTCGTCTGGGCCGCGGTCATCACCTCGAGCAGCGTGGCGCCGCCGGCCGCGGTCGCGACGTCCCCCTCGACGGTCACCTCACGCATTCCGGACAGGTCGAGCATCAGCCCACCCGGCCGGATCGCCCGGCCGGCCCAGTCGTGCCCGCCCCCGCGCACCGACAGCGGTGACCCCCGGCCCAGCGCGGACCGCACGTCGTCGACATTCCGGCAGGTCACGACCTCGGCGGGTCGGTGCGTGACGGCCGCGTTCCATAGCTGCATGTTTTCAGTATAGACAATTACATCGAGTACGATCGGCTATGATCGATTGGTGAGTGAGCGACCGACCCGCCGTGCCGAGTACGCGGCCGCGACCCGCCGCGCCATCGTCGATGCGGCCCGCGAGCTGTTCGCGACCCGTGGCTACTTCGCGACCAGGGTCGACGACATCGCCGCGCGGGCCCGGGTCGCCCCGCCCACGGTGTACGCCGCGGGCGGCAAGCCGGCTCTGCTCCGCGCGCTGATGGAGATGTGGGTGTCGGCGACGGTCATCGAGAGCACCTACCGGCGGGTCGCCGAGCTGACCGACGGCACCGAGATCCTGCGCGTGACGGCGGCCGGCACCCGCCGGGTCCGCGAGGAGTGGGCCGACATCATGCGCGTGGTCCTCGGCACGGCGCCGCACGACGAGGCGGCGGCCGAGATCCTGGCGGCGGCGACCGCGGCGTACCGGAAGGGCATGGTCTTGACCGCCGACCGGCTCGCGGCGATCGGGGCGCTGCGCGACGACCTGACCGCCGCCGAGGCCGCCGACGTGCTGTGGTTCTACTTCGGGTACTCGTCGTACTTCACGCTCACCGACGAGAACGGCTGGTCGCTCGATCGGGCGGAACGGTGGCTGCTGAACGCCGCCCACTCCGCCCTCCTCCACCCATGACGCAACCAGTGGTAGACCCGAGCGGCAACCACGCCCCGACCACCGCCCGCCCCTACCACTGCTCTGCACAGTGGTAGGCGCGGGCTGACGCCTTTCGGGTTCAGGACGGGTCGACCTCGTGCAGGACTTCGAAGAGGCCGGGGTACGCCGTCACTCCCGGCACCCGCTGCCCGGGCGGCACGTAGCCCTCGAAGACCGCGCGGTACGAGTCGGCGTCGGCCCAGAGCGCGACGTTCACGTACTGGAAGGCCGTGCCGGTCAGGCCGGTGTTGCGGTGCAGCCGGGCGTGGAGGAACCCGGGCGCCGCGGCGAAGTGGGCGATCGAGCCGCGCCACTCGGCGAGGAACCGTTCCTCGTGCTCCGGCTCGACGGCGAAGCTGTTGATCAGGGTGATGGGCATGGAATACCTCCGATTCAGGGGACGGTCACGACGATGCGACCGCGAACATGGCCGGACGCCGCGCGGCACCGGCCTCGGTCAGACGGTCACGACGATGCGACCGCGAACATGGCCGGTCGCGCACGCGGACTGCGCGGCACCGGCCTCGGTCAGACGGTCACGACGATGCGACCGCGAACATGGCCGGTCGCGCACGCGGACTGCGCGGCGCCGGCCTCGGTCAAGGGGAAGGTGCGGGTGACGGGCAGCGTGACGTGGCCCGCCGCGGCCAGGCGCGCACCTTCGCGCAGGGCGGGCGCCCGGTCGCGGTCGAAGCCGATCGACACCCGGGCGCCGTGCTCCGGGGCGGTGAAGTCGGCGATCGACACCACCGCGGCCGGGTCTCCGGTCAGTGCGATCAGGTCCGGGAGGACGCCCGATCCGGCGATGTCGAGCGCGGCGTCGACCCCGTCGGGGGCGAGGGCACGGATCCGGTCGGCCAGCCCGGGACCGTAGGTGGTCGGCACGGCGCCGAGCTCGGCCAGGTAGTCCTGATTGGATGGTCCGGCGACACCGATGACACGGGCGCCGCGCTCCCGGGCGAACTGCACCGCCGCCGACCCGACGCCACCGCTCGCGCCGTTGACGACGACCGTGTGCCCGGCCCCGACCTCGGCGTCGTCGAGGAGGCGCAGCGCGGTCTCGAACGGGGTGGCGAAGCCGGCCGCCTCCGCGAAGGTTACCTGGTCCGGCTTTCGCGCCCACGAGGTCAGCACGGCGTACTCGGCGTAGGTGGCCCGCCCGGACCCGAACACCGCGTCGCCGGCCGCGACGTCGGCAACCCCGGCGCCGACCTCGTCGACGATGCCCGCCGCGTCCCCACCGACGCCGGCCGGGAACCGCACGGGAACGTGGTCGCGCAGCAGCCCCTGGCGGGCCTTCCACTCCAGCCCGTTGACCCCGGCCGCCCGCACCCGGATGCGGATCTGGCCGGCCGCCGCGTGCGGGGCGCCGACCTCGCTGAGTTCGAGGACCTCGGGCCCGCCGTACCGGGCGAATCGCACTGCCTTCATGCCCGGAAGCATCGGTCGCTGTTGCGGTATCCCGATGACGCGGACGACACTCTGCAGGAATCTGGCACTGTTATGGTCATGACGACGGATTCCGTCACTCTCGACGAGGTCGACCGCGGCATGCTGCAAGCCCTGCACCTGGACGCGCGGGTTCCGTTCGCCCGCATCGGCGAGGTCCTCGGCGTGTCCGACCGGACGGTCGCCCGGCGCTACGGCCGGCTACGCCAGGCCCGGGTGATCAATCTGGTCGGCATGGTCGACGCGAGCCGCCTCGGCGGCGCCGAATGGGTGGTCCGGATGCAGTGCCGGACGGGCGCCGCCGAAGCGGTGGCCGAGGCCCTGGCCCGGCGCGACGACACCCGCTGGGTCACGCTGCTCTCCGGAGGCACCGAGATCAGCGCCAACCTGCGTTCCTGGTCGGTGGCGGAACGCGACGAACTGATCCTGCGGCGGGTGCAGCGGACCGCCTCGGTGGTGTCGGTGTCGGCGCACAGCGTGCTGAACGTCTTCACCGGCGGACAGCACGCCTTCGAGGGCCCGGGCCCGCTCACCGACGCGCAGGTGGCGGCGCTGCGCCCCGCGTACGACGAAAAGACCGGCACCACCGACCTCGCCGGAACCGACCGCCCGCTGTTGGAAGCCCTGGCCGCCGACGGCCGCGCCTCGCACGCCGCGCTGGCCACCGCGACCGGCTGGTCCGAGTCGACAGTCGCCCGCCGCGTGTACGCCCTGCGCGCGGCCGGCCTGCTCCGCTTCGACGTCGACGTCAACCCGGCGGCCCTGGGCCACCGCGCCGAGGCCCGCTTGTGGGCGAGCGTGCCACCGGCCCACCTGGCCGCTACCGGCGCGGCCGTGGCCGGCCACCCCGAGGTGACCTTCTGCGCGGCCACCACCGGCCCGGCCAACCTGCTGATGTCGGTCGTCTGCCGCGACAGCCGCGACCTCTACCGCTACCTGACCGACCGGCTCGGCGCCCTGCCCGCGATCACCCAGGTCCAGACGGCTCCGGTCATCCGCGTTCTCAAACGAGCCTGACGGAAAGTACTTGCCAATGCGGAAAGTGAAGGGGTACTTTCCGCTATGGAAAGAGGAGGTGCTCGATGAGTACGACACCCACGCCCGATGAGGCACGGCAGGCTCTCCAGGATGTCGAGCGGCACCAGGCCGAGACCGCGGCCGCGACCGGCCGCAAGCGGTGGGTCTGGATCGCCTCAGGCGCCGCGGTGCTGGTCTGGGGCGTGCTGGCCGACCAGGTGCCCGACTTCAACCGTGGCTGGAGCTCGGCCGCGATCGTCCTGGTGCTGGCGGTCTCGCTGATCGCCAACTCGCGGTGGGGCGGCAGCCTGTTCCGGCGGCAGGCGCGGCCGCGGGTCGCCTACGATCCGGCCAGCATGCTGTGGTTCCTGCTGGTGATCGCCATCCTGATCGGGGGCAAGGTGTTCGCCGTCCACCTGCACACCCCGCACTACCCGATCTGGGCCGGCCTGGTCGGTGGCGTGCTGCTGGCCGCCGTGGGCCCGTGGTGGCAGCGGCGGGTGCTGACCCGAGCGGCCCGGCGATGACCGAGCCCAAACTGGACCAGGCGCTGCTCGAACCGACCCGGCTGGCGATCCTGGCCGTGCTGGCCGGAACCGAGTGGGCCGAGTTCGCCTTCGTCCGCGACTCGGTCGACGTCAGCGACTCCACGCTGTCCAAACGGGTCTCCGCGCTGGCCGAGAGCGGCTACGTCGAGGTACGCAAGGGCTACGTGGGCAAGCGCCCGCGCACCTGGCTCAACCTGTCGAAGGCCGGCCGCGCCGCCCTCAGTGGACACATCGCCGCCCTGCAGGAGATCGCGACCCGCGCCGCCCGGGTCGACTGAGGCCGCACAGTCCCAGCGCGGGCGTGCGGCCGGGCCGAGTTACGCGGCCCAGGCCAGCGCCGGTCGGCCGCCCGAGCCGCGACGACGTACCGGGCGCCCACACCCCGGCCGGCGGCGACCGGAAGCCGGGTCAGCCCACGACCGAGCGGAACGCCTCCCGGACGGCACTGGCCCCGGCCACGACCACCGCCGCCGCGCCCCGCACCGCGGTCGCGACCACCTGCGGGCCGGGCGGCGGAACCCGGTCGGCGACGGCCGCCCACTCCTCGTCGGTGAGCGGGGACGGATTCCGGCCACCGGTCATCCGCAGGATCAGCGCGTGCGCGAACCGGGGGTCCGCCTCGAGCACCTCCCGGCCGATGGGGTGGTCCAGGAAGTGCGCGGTGAACTCGACCGGCACCACCCAGCGCTCCCCGGCCGGGTCCCGGTCCCCGGTCCAGTAGTGCGCGTCCTCGTCGGCGAACGGGCCGAAGTGCGGTTCCCCGGCCACCGACCCGATCGCCACCACGCCGCCGCCCTCCCCCGAGAGCCAGACGGCGACGTCGTCACCGGGCCGTATCCGTTTCCAGTGCTGCTTGATGGTCCAGCCGGTGCTGGTGTGCCCATCGGTGAAGAAGTCCCGGATGCGCCAGTGCGCCGGATTGCACCGCAGTAGCCATTGCCCCATATGCGCAGTCTGACGAAATCGCGCAGCTACCACCGGCGATTCGGGGCAGTGCCCGATCGAGACCTCAGGTCGGGCGGCCATCCGGCGTAGCAGTCACCGCGGTGCCGCACATGTACGGCCCGGAGACCCCGGACCGACAGGAGCAGCCGCATGACCACCGCCACGCTGGAACGGCCCGTCTCGCCCACGGGCCGCCGCCGCACCACCCGGCTCTACGCGATCGACGGGCTGCGCCTGATCTGCGCGCTGGCCGTGGCCGGTTTCCACTTCGGCGACTCGTGGCGGCTCGACGGCGTGCACCGGCCCGCCTACCACCTGCCCGACGCCGCCCCGATCCTCATCTACGGCTTCCTCGGCGTCGAGACGTTCTTCCTGATCAGCGGCTTCGTGATCCTGATGAGCGGGTGGGGACGGACGGTCCGCGAGTTCGCCGCCTCCCGCGCCGCCCGCCTCTACCCCGCCTTCTGGGCGTGCGTGCTGCTCACCACCGTGGTGACCGCCGTTCTGCCGATCAGCGGCGGGCTACCGTTCCCGCGGGCCGCCGAGGGCGGCGACGTGCTGGTCAACCTGACCATGCTGGCCGAGCCGCTGAACACCCCGCTGGTCGACACCGTCTACTGGACCCTCTGGTACGAGATGCGCTTCTATCTCGTCGTCGCGGTCCTGATCGCCGGCGGGCTCACCGACCGCCGGGTCAAACTGTTCGGCGCCGGCTGGTTGCTGGCCGCGATCGCGATGCCGGCGTTCCCGGGCGCGTGGCTGGACGACGTCGTGATGCCCAGGTTCGCGCCGTACTTCATCGCGGGCATGACGATGTTCCTGCTGCGCCGGAATCCGCGCGACCGCTCGCTGTGGGTGCTGCTGGCCGGGTGCTGGCTGGTCAGCCTGCACCTCGTACATCTGCGGGTGGTCGATCTGAAGCCCGGTTTCCCGGTCGCGGTCTGGCCGGCGCCGGTCTTGATCACCATCGTGTACGCCACGCTGACGGCGATCGCCCTCGGCGCCACCGACCGGCTGCGCCTGCGCCTGCTGGGCACCGCCGGTGCGCTGACCTACCCGTTCTACCTGCTGCACCAGCGGGTCGGATACAGCCTGATCCGCTGGTGCCAGGCGGTCACCGGCTGGGACGCGGCGCCGCTCGTGGCCGGGGCCGTGGTGCTGCTGCTGGTCGTGGCCGGGCTCGTGCACCACCTGGTCGAACGGCGGCTGGCGCCCGTACTCGAGAATCTTGTAGCAGGACGGGCCGCGCCGGACATGGAGGCGGTATGAGACGACCGGACGCCGAGACCGCCTTCCGCGAGCTGTTCGAGGCGGCGTACGACGACCTGCTCTGCTTCGTCGAACGCCGGATCCACCTCGCGGTGGCCGACGACGTGGTGGCCGAGGTGTTCCTGACCGCGTGGCGGCGCTTCGACGACGTGCCCGAACCGCTCGACGACGCCCGCGCCTGGCTGTTCACCGTCGCGCACAACCTGCTCCGCAACGGGCAGCGCAGCCGCCGGCGTCAGCACAGCCTGGCCCTGCGCGTTCTGCGCGAGCCGGGTGACGCCCCCGGGACCGAGGCCGACGGGGTGGCCGCCCGCGTCGACCTGGTCCGAGCCTGGCATCGGCTCGGTCCCGCCGACCAGGAGGTGCTCACCCTCACCGTTTTCGAGGGTCTGCGGGGTACGCAGGCCGCCCGCCTTCTCGGCATCTCCCGCCCCGCGTTCAGCCTCCGCCTCCTGCGCGCCCGCCGCCGCCTGCACCACCTGCTGCTGCCCGACCCCACACCCGCCGCTCACCCCACCGGAGCCTCCGCATGAACATCGACCAGTCCCTCCGCGCGGCCGCCGAACCGGTTCCGAGCCGGGTCGCCCGGCCACCGGCCCGCAAGCTGCTCGACGACATCGTCCACA
Source organism: Actinoplanes sp. NPDC049265 (assembly GCF_043197135.1). Taxonomy (NCBI): domain Bacteria; kingdom Bacillati; phylum Actinomycetota; class Actinomycetes; order Micromonosporales; family Micromonosporaceae; genus Actinoplanes; species Actinoplanes sp. NPDC049265. The sequence continues at coordinate 264,329 of NZ_JBICSP010000004.1, forward strand.
GCGATCCCTCCGTCGCCCTTACCGCCGCCGCCCGCACGCCGGCCGCTCGCACGCCCACCGCGCATGAGGCCACCGCCCGCATTCCCACCGCGCATGAGGCCACCGCCCGCACGCCGGCCGCTCGTGAGGCCGCCGCCCGCACGCCGGTCGCTCCGGCGCCGGCCGCCCTTTCCGCGCGGCGGCGGCGATTCCCGCGCCTGGCCGTGGCCGGCTCGGCGCTGATCCTCGTCGCCGCCACCGTCGCCGTCGTGAACGGACTCGGGCCGGGCCGGGCGTACGCGTCATGGACGCCGGACCCCGCTCCCCTGCCCGCCGCCGACGCCCGGGCCATCGTGGACCGCTGCGTGCCGACGGCCGAGCGGCCCGGTGCCCGCGTGGCGATCGGCGAGGCGCGCGGCCGGTACGCGTACCTGGACGTGCTGACCGCGGACGGTAGCCGGACCTGCTTCCGCGACCACGACGGCGATGTCCGTCAGTCGAGCGTCCTGGTCGGCCCGGCCGGCGCCGCCCAGCTCGGCCGCACCGGCATCGAGATGTACGGGTGGGGCCAGCTGCGGACCGACGAGGGATACGCCCGGCTGATGTCGGGCCGGCTCGGCTCGCGGATCCGGAAGGTGGACATCGTCGTGCGGGGCCGTGACGGTTCCAGCCGGACGGTCCACGCTACCGTCCGTGACAATTTCTTTGCCGCCTGGTATCCCGAGGGCAAGGACGAGGCCAGCACCAACCGGGCCACCCTGACGCTCACGCGGGCCGACGGAACCACCGAAAGTGGACTGGCCGCGTCCGTTCTGCTCGATCAACCCAGACTGGATACAGGTAGCGGAGAGTAGCGGCATTCAGTAGCATCATCATCCGCCGGCGATCCACTGTGGGTCGTGCTGCCGAGCCCGAAAGGCTGATGATGGCCGACGAACCCGTCAAGCAGGACGATCTCCGGGCCGACGTGCCGCACACCGCGCGCATCTGGAACTACTGGCTCGGCGGCAAGGACAACTTCGCGGCCGACCGGCGGGTCGGTGACCAGGTCCGCGAGATCTTCCCGGTGGTCATCGAGCTGGCCCAGGCCGACCGGCTGTTCCTCGGGCGCGCGGTGCGCTATCTGACCGAGGAGGCCGGCATCCGCCAGTTCCTCGACATCGGCACCGGTCTGCCCACCCAGGACAACACGCACGAGGTGGCGCAGGCCGTCGCCCCCGAGACGCGGATCGTCTACGTCGACAACGACCCGCTGGTCCTGGCGCACGCCCGCGCCCTGCTGACCAGCTCGCCCGAGGGCGTCACCGAATACCTGCACGCCGACCTGCACGACCCCGGTTCGATCCTGAGCGCGGCGGCGAACACGCTCGACTTCGACCGGCCAGTGGCCATCATGCTGCTCGGCGTCATGCACTTCATCAACGACGACGACCAGCTACGGCAGATCATCGACGCCCTGCTGGCCGCGGTGCCGTCGGGCAGCTACATCGCGGTGGCCAACACGACCACGGCGGTCAACGGCGACACCACGGCCGAGGCGGTACGGGTGTGGAACATCGACGCCCAGCCGAAGCTGAAGCTGCGTACCCCCGAGCGCATCGCCGCCTTCTTCGACGGCCTGGAGCTGGTCGAGCCGGGCTGGGTGTCGTGCTCGCGCTGGCGCCCGGTGCCGCTGCCCGACGGCACCCTGCCGGTCGAGGTCGACCAGTGGTGTGGCGTCCTCCGCAAGCCCTAGCTACCAGCGCCCCCTCCCACCACCGGAAGCCCGAGTGGTAGGCCTGGGCGGCATCCGCGCAGCGAATGGCGCCTTGGGCCTACCACTGATCGTGGCAGCGGCACTGTGACAGTAGTACTGTCACAGTTGTGGCTCGCTGGAGTGTTGACGACCTGGCCGCGGCGACCGGGACGACCGTGCGGACCGTGCGGTTCTACGCGGCCGAGGGACTGCTGCCCGCGCCCGCACGGGAGGGGCGCACGGCCTGGTACGACGCCGGCCACCGAGTGCGGCTGGAGCTGATCCACCGGTTGCAGGACCACGGCTACACGCTGGCGGCGATCCGACGGGTGCTGGAGTCGATCCCGGCCGACGCCACGCCCGAGGAGTTCGCCGTCCGCGGCTCGCTGCTGACCCCGTGGGCGCCGGTCACGCACCACGACGAGCTGACCACGCGGGACGGGCAGCCGTTCACGGCCGAGCAGGTCGCCTTCCTCGAGGACGTCGGCCTCGTGCGCCGGCTGCCGGACGGCCGCCACCAGAGCACCCCGTCGCAGCTCGCCGTCGGCCAGGAGTTGCTCGACCTGCCGTTGCCGCTGCCGGCCCTGCGCGCGGCGGCCGCCGTCCTCACCCGGCACACCGACGCCCTGGCGGCCGAGCTGACCGAGGTGTTCCGGGCCGGCATCTGGCAGCCGCTGCGCGACGGTCAGCTCGCCATCGACCCGGCGTTGCTGCCGGAAACCGTCAACCGGCTGCGCGCGGTGGCCGTCCAGGGGCTGGTGGCGGCCTTCGAGCACGCCGCCGACCGGGTGCTGAACGAGGACGGCCGATGAAACTCAGCATCGAGGTCGACGGATTCACCATCGGCGTTCGCGAGTACGGGACGCCGGACGCCCGCCCGTCGGTGGTGTTCCTGCCCGCGATGGGCGTGCCGCTCAGCTACTACCACCGGTTGCTGGCGGCGTGGCCACGGCACGTCATCGCCGTCGAGTGGCGCGGGATGCCCGAGAGCAGGGTCGGTGACCTGCGCCGGGCCCGGTTCGGCTACTCCGACCTGCTGCGCCGCGACCTGCCCGCCGCGGTGGCGCTGGCCGTCGAACGTGGGGCCCCTCAGGTCGTACTCGTCGGGCACAGCCTGGGCGGGCAGATCGCCCTGCTCGCCGCGGCCGGCGGGACCGTCGCCCCGGCCGCGGTGGTGACCGTGGCCACCGGCAGCAGCGCCGGCGGCCACCTCCCGTGGGGCCGGCGGTGGCAGCGCCGGCTCGGGGTCGGCGTGGTCAGCGTGGTCTCGTGGGCGGCGGGGCACTGGCCGGGGCACGTGATGCGGTTCGCCGGGCGGCAGCCGCGGTCGTTGATGCGGGACTGGGCGTACGAGGCCCGGCACGGCCGCTACCGGCTGGCCGGCGACCCCACCGACTACGAGGCGGCGCTGGCCGGGTCGCGCGTACCCGCGTTGCTGATCGACCTCGACGGCGACCGCCTGATCCCCGCCGGGGCCGTCGACCATCTGGCCCGGCGGGTCGGCGGCCCGGTCTCGCGGCTGACCGTGCCGGCCGGGGCGGCCGACCGGCCCGGCGGCTTCGACCATTTCAGCTGGGCCCGCCGCACCCCGCGGGCGGTCATCGACCGGATCGAAGAATGGTCCGCGCTGCCCCGATGATCGGGATCGCGGCGAGCACCGTGGCGCGCCCCGATCGGGTCAGGTGCCAGGTGGCTCCGATGACCAGCAGGTAGGCGCATCCGTGTATCGGGCCCATCAGCGACGCCACCTGCGGGATGTGCACGGTGGCCAGGTTGGTCAGAAGCACGACCAGGGTGACGAGGTCGGCGATGGCGGCCGCCCGCAGCAGGCTCATGCGCCGGTGGTGGAGCCGGGGCGGACGATCATCAGCACGACCACGACCGCCCACAGCAGGTTGAACACGCCGGTGAGCATGCCCAGCCGTGGATCCGGTCCGGCCTGGTCGAGAAGCCCTTTCTGGCGCGGCAGGATGACCAGCCCGAGCAGCGCGGCCGCCACCATGGTCAGCCCGATCGAGGTCAGCAGCCACGCATCGCCGAGCACGCCGAGGCTGGTCGCCGTGGCCAGGCCGAAGACCGGCACCGCGACGCCGATCGTCGCGTAGACCGTGCAGATCCGGTGCAGCAGGCGCAATGCGCGGGCGTCGCCGCGGCGGGCCAGGGCGGGGAACATGCTGGCCGCCACGGTGACGGGTCCGACGGCGATGATCGCGGCGAGCACATGGATGCTGAGAAGCACTTTTGTCACGGTTGCGAAGTTAGGCGGCGCCCGCGCGCGCGAACAGTGGCGCGAATGCCAGGTGCCAACGGATTCCCGCCACGGCCGGTCTAGGCTTGGCGACCATGCACACCATCGCTGTTCTGGCCCTGCCCGGTGTGATCCCGTTCGACCTGGCCACGCCGCTCGAGGTCTTCGCCCGGGTCCGGCTGGCCGACGGCGGCAACCCCTATGAGGTACGGGTGTGCTCCCCCGCGCCCCGGGTCGACGCCGGCCTCTTCACGCTCGACGTCGCCTGGGGCCTGGACGCCCTGGACAGCGCCGACACGATCCTGTTGCCCGGCTGTGCCGACCTGAGCATCCCGATCGACCCCGAGGTGCTCAAGAGCCTGCGCGCGGCCGCGGCCCGGGGCACGCGGATCGCCTCGCTCTGCTCGGGCGCCTTCATTCTGGCCGCGACCGGCCTGCTCGACGGCCTGCGGGCGACCACGCACTGGGTCGCGGCCGATCTGCTGGCCTCGTCCTATCCGGAGGTCGAGGTCGATCCGACGGTGCTCTACATCGATCACGGCCTGCTGGCCACCTCGGCCGGTGCCGCCGCCGGGCTCGACCTGTGCCTGCACCTGATCCGTCGCGACCACGGCTCGGCGGTGGCGGCGGACGCGGCCAAGCTGTCGGTCGTACCGCTCGAACGTGAGGGCGGTCAGGCCCAGTTCATCGTGCACGAGCAGCCGCCCGCTCCGCGCGGGTCGGCGCTGGAGCCGGTGCTGCGCTGGCTCGAGGAGGCCGCGCCGGCCGAGCTCACGACCGCGCAGATCGCGGCGCACGCGGGGATGAGCACCCGCACGCTGAACCGGCGGTTCCGGGAGCAGACCGGGACGACACCGCTGCGCTGGCTGCACCGGGCCCGGGTGCGCCGCGCGCAGTACCTCCTGGAGAACACCGACGACACCGTGGACCGGATCGCCGACACGGCCGGTTTCGGTTCGCCGACCGCCTTCCGCGACCGGTTCAAGAGCGTCGTCGGGATCAGCCCCCAGGCGTACCGCCGCGCGTTCCGTTCCCGCACGACCTGAGGATCCCGCGCGACCTGAGGGCCCCGCGCCGGATCGGACGGTCACGCGCCGGATCGGACGGTCACGCGCCGGATCGGAGGGTTGGGCGCGACCGGAAACGGCTCAGCGGTCCAGGAGCTGGGCCAGGTGCACGGCCGGGCGGTCGCGGAGGTCGGCGATCTGGGTACGGCAGGAGAAGCCGTCGGCCAGCACGACCGCGTCCGGGGCCGCGTCGAGGGCGGGCAGCAGGTTCTGTTCGGCGACCGCCACCGACACCTCGTAATGGCCGATCTCCACGCCGAAGTTGCCGGCCAGACCGCAGCACCCGGCCAGCCGCCGCACCGTGGCCCCGCTGTCGGCGAGCAGGTCGGCGTCGGTCTTCCAGCCCAGCACGGCGTGGTGGTGGCAGTGCGGCTGGGCGACCACCTCGACGCCGGACAGGTCGGGCGGGGTCCAGCCGTCCGTCCGGGCCAGCAGCTCGGCCAGGGTGTGCACCGAGCCGGCGACCGCGCGGGCGTCGTCGTCGCCGGGTAGCAGTTCGTGCAGGTCGGACCGCAGCACGGCGGTGCAGGACGGTTCGATGCCGACGATCGGGAGGCCGGCGCGGGCGTCGGGGGCGAGCGCTGTGACCGTACGGCGGAGAATGGTCTTGGCCTTGTCCAGCTGCCCGGTGGTGATCCAGGTCAGACCGCAGCACACCGGGCCGGACGGCAGCCGCGGTTCGTAGCCGGCGGCCCGCAGCACGCGGACCGTGGCCTCGGCGACCTCGGGCGAGAAGGCGTCGGAGAACGAGTCGGCGAAGAGCACGACCGGTTTGCCGCCGGTCCGGGGTTCGAAGGTGCGGCGGAACGGGCGCCGCGCGAAGGCCGGCACCGACCGTCGCTTGTCGACACCGGCCAGCCACAGCGCCAGGCCGCGGACGCCGGGTAGCCGGGTCGCCAGGTTGGCCAGCCGCGGCGTCCAGCCGGCCAGGCGCGCCCAGAACGGCAGTTTCCCGAGCGTGTAGTGCGAGCGGGGACGGACCTTTCCGGCGTACGTCTGGTGCAGCACCTCGGACTTGTAGGTGGCCATGTCGATGCCGGTCGGGCAGTCGGAGGCGCAGCCCTTGCAGGACAGGCACAGGTCCATCGCGTCGTGCACCGACGGATGCGACCAGGGCAGCTCGCCGCGGACCACCTCCTGCAGCACCCGGGCCCGGCCCCGGGTGGAGTCCTTCTCTTCCCGGGTGGCCAGGTACGACGGGCACATCACACCACCGGCGGCGGCGTTGTCGGCCCGGCACTTGCCCACGCCGGTGCACCGGTGCACGGCCTGACCCAGGTCGCCGTCGTCGTGCGGGTACGCCAGCGCGAGGCGTGGCAACGAGAAGTGGCCGGCCGGGCGCACGTCGGCGTCGATCGGATCGGGGTCGACCAGCACCCCGGGATTGAGCAGGTTGCCCGGGTCGAAGGCGTGCTTGACCCCGGCGAACAGTTTCAGGGCGCCGGCCGAGTACATGTGCGGCAGCAGCTCGGACCGGGCGCGGCCGTCGCCGTGCTCGCCGGACAGCGACCCGCCGAACTCGCCCACCAGCTTGGCCGCGTCGGTCAGGAACTCTCGCATCACCTTCGTGCCGCCGGGCTGGTCGAGCGGCAGGTCCAGGCGCACGTGCATGCACCCGTCACCGAAGTGGCCGAACGGCGCCGAGGTCATCCCGTACGACGCGACGAGCTCGTCGAACCGGGCCAGGTAGGCGCCCAGCCGATCGGGCGGCACGGCCGCGTCCTCCCAGCCCGGCCAGGCCGGCTTGTCCGAGGGCGCGCGACCGGCCAGCCCGGCGCCGTCCTCGCGGATGCGCCACAGCCGGGCCTGCGTGGCCGGGTCGGTGACGACCAGCGCGTCGTCGCCGATGCCGTCGGCCGCGAGCCGCCGCGCCCGCGCCTCGACCTCGCCCGGGTCGTCGCCGGCGAGCTCGACGAAGAGCCAGGCGCGGCCGCGGGGCAGGGCCGGCACGGCGTCGGCGCCGCGGCGGGCCCGCAGCACGTCGAGCAGCCGCGAGTCGAGGCCCTCGCAGGAGGTGGGACCGTGGGCCACCACGGCCGGGGACGCCTCGCCGGCGGCGACGATGTCGCGGAAGCCGAGCACGACGACGACCCGCACCGGGGCGTCCACGACCAGCTTCACGGTGGCGCGGGTGATGACGGCCAGGGTGCCCTCGGAGCCGACCAGGGCCCGGGTCAGGTCGAAGCGCTCGGGCAGCAGGTGCTGCACGGCGTAGCCGGAGACCTGCCGGCCGAACCGGTCGAACTCGGTGCGGGCGATGGCGAGGTGCGCGTCGACCGCTTCCCGCACCCCGGCCAGGACGGACGCGGCGCCGGTGACGCCGGACGGCCCGGTCGTGATCTTTTCGCCCGCGGCGGTGAGAAGGGCGAGCCCGGCCACGTTGTCGGAGGTGCGGCCGTAGGCGAGGGACCGGGAACCGCAGGCGTTGTTGCCGATCATCCCGCCGATCGTGCAGCGCGGGTGGGTCGACGGGTCGGGGCCGAAGCGGACGCCGTGCGGGATGACCGCCTTCTGCAGGACGGCGTGCACGGTGCCGGGCTCGACGACCGCGGTCCGGGCCTCGGGGTCGACCTCGAGCACCCGGTTGAGGTGGCGCGAGAAGTCGAGCACGATGCCCCGGCCGACCGCGTTGCCGGCCACCGACGTGCCGGCGCCCCGGCTGGTCAGCGGCACCCCGGTGGCGCGGGCGACGGCCAGGGCGGCGGCCACCTCGTCGACGTCGCGGGGGCGGACCACGGCCAGCGGCGGGATGCGGTAGAGGGAGGCGTCGGAGGCGTACATGCCGCGCGTACCCGGATCGGATCGAACCTCGAGCCCGGCCCTCTCCAGCTCTGCCACCACATCTCCCATGAGTAACATGTTACTCATGCCCTCGCTCCGCCTTCCCGAGGCTCCGTCCCTGGCCGACGCGGTCGCCCAGGCCATCCGCGACGGCGTCGCGTCCGGGCAGCTCGTGCCCGAGACCACGTATTCGGTCTACCAGCTGGCCGAGATCCTCGGCGTCTCGCGCAGCCCGGTCCGCGAGGGCATGTTGCGGCTGGCCGAGGCCGGGCTGGTCGAGATCCGGCGCAACCGCGGCTTCCGGGTGCTGCCGCCGCGCACCGACGACATCGAGGAGATCATCGGCATCCGCCTCGCCCTGGAACCACCGGCCGCCCGCCGGGCCGCCGAGCGGGGCACCGACGAGCAACTGGCCGAGATTCGGGCGTCGCTGGCGGCGATGGCCGGCGCGGCGTCCCGGGGCGACGAGGCGGCGTTCTGGCCGGCCGACCGGGCGCTGCACGACGCACTGCTGCGCACCTCGGGCAGACCCCGCACCGCGACCATCGTCGACCGCCTGCGCAGCACGACGGCCCTGCTCGGACCGCCGACGACCGCGGCCGGCCGCACCCTGACCGCGATCCTGGCCGAGCACGAGCCGGTGGTCTCCGCGGTCCTGGCCCGCGACGGCGCCGCCGCCGAGGGCGCCATGCGGGCCCACCTGGAGGCCACCCGGGCCGTGCTCGTCGCCCTCATCGCCGGGCGGTGATCAACCGGCAGCTGGCCGGCAGCCGGTAGCCGCCGGACCCGGTCCGGAACCCGGCGATGTGCTCGGCCATCACCGCGCGCGCCTTCTGCTCGTCGGCACGGGCGAAGAGACCCGCGAGCGGCCCGAAGCCGGCGCAGAACGCCCACCAGCTCTCGAAATCCGGGTACTCGGTGTCCCAGTGGTAGGTGGTCGCCGCGACGTCCCGGAAACCCTCCAGCTCCTCGGTGTAGCCGGCGAAGGCCGCCTCGACGTCCGGCACGTCGGGGAGCAACTCCCGCAGAACGGACAGACCGATGCCGGTGTACGGGCTGGAGGCCAGGTCGGGCCAGGTGGCGAGGCTGAGGATCCCGTCGGTACGCAGCACCCGCGCCGCCTCGCGCGAGGCCACGCCGACCGGCGCCGTGCTCGGCAGCAGCAGGCCCATCCGGGAGATGACCGCGTCGGCTCCGCCGTCGGGAAAGTCGAGCCGGGCCATGTCCATGACCCGGAACTCGGCGTTCGCGGTGCCGGACGGCAGCACCGCCGGGTTGTTGTCGATGCCGGTGATCCGCAGGTCGGGCCGTTGCCGGGCCAGCTCGAGGCTGAGCGTCCCGGTGCCGCAGGCGAGCTGCACGACATGCGCGCCGGACGGGAGGTCACGCAGCGGGGCCAGGATCGGAGCGGCGAGTCCGGAGAGCAGCCGCATCAGGTTCTGTTCGGTCACGCGGCCCAGTCAAGCGGCCCGCGCCCGCGCCGCCCATGCTCCGGCCACCCGGCTTCATGCGCGATCCACCCGGTACTCGCCGCCGCAGGACTCGGCCAGCGACGGGCCGAAGAGCGCGGCCGGGGTGTACGCGCCGGGCCGGCCCTCCCCCGCCAGCAGCCGGCGGACCACCTCGGCCGCCACCGCCCCGGTGTAGGCCTGCGCGTCGCCGATGCCGAGCCAGCCCTCCCGGACCGTGCCGTCGGCCCACCGGACGCGGGCGTGCCCCCAGGAACGTTCGCGCGGCTTGGGCGCGGCCTTGACCCGGACCGCGGCCATCCGCCGGATCAGGAACCGGCGCAACGGCCCGATCGCCAGCAGCCCGGCCAGCGGCAGCACCGGCCGGGCGGGGGCCAGCTCGCTGGTGGCGGAGACCACCTCGGGCGCGCCGCTGGCCCGCTGGGCGGCGACGAGCTCACCGAACGGCACGCCGACGGTGGTCACCCGGTTGCCGTCGGGCAGCGTGAGCTGTCGCGCGGCACCGCCGAGCCGGGCCGGGGCCAGCCGCCCCCCGGTGTAGCGCCGCCCCTGGAACCGGCGACCGCCCTCGACGCCGGGCAGACCGTCGAGCAGGGACGCGGCCAGCGCCTCGCCCAGCCGCCCCTCCGCCATGGCCAGCGACGGAACCATGTCGACCCGGACCTCGGCCGCCGGGGGCCGGTCCTGGCACAGCTTGACGACCACGCTCTCGGTGGCGGTCACCCCGAACCCGGCGCCGGTGACCACCGACCGGCCGGCGGCCGTCGCCCGCGCGTCCAGGGCGAGCAGCGCGGCCACCGCCCCGACGTCGTTGGCCAGGTCGGCGTAGTGCGCGAAGGGCAAGCAGGCGGTGGCGATCGGGACGCCGGTGACACCGAACGGCCCGATCGTGTTGATCACCGCGGCTGGGCGGTCCCGGCGCAGGGCGGCGATCGTCTCCTCGACCGTGCCCGCGACCACCGTGCGGGCCGCGCCGACCTCGGCCGCCGCCTCGGTCAGGCGACCGGCGTCCCGGCCGGCCAGCACCGGTGCGATCCCCCGGCCGGCCAGTGCCGTCGCGACGGCGCGGCCACTGCGGCCGGTCCCGCCCAGGATCCAGGTCTCCATCGGCTGTCCTCTCGACGCACTCGACTCGATGACATCTCGTGTCATGGAAGATAGCTCACCATGACATGCCATGTCATCAGTACACTCGCCGGGTGGGCAGATGGGAGCCGGACGCACGGCAGCGGCTCGAGACCGCCGCGATCGAGTTGTTCGTCGAGCAGGGCTTCGCGGCCACGACCGTGCCCGAGATCACCGCCCGGGCCGGGCTGACCACCCGCACGTTCTTCCGCTACTTCGCCGACAAGCGCGAGGTGCTGTTCGGCGGCGATCAGGCGGCCGCGGCGGCCCAGCGGATGCTGGCCGAGGCGCCGGCCGACGTGGAACCGCTGGCGCTGATCGTCTCCGGGCTGCGCGCGGTCGCGGCCGAACGCTTCGAGGGCCGCCGCGACGACCTGCGCATCCGGCGCGACATCGTCAACTCCGACGACGGCCTGCGGGAACGCGACCAGCGCAAACGGAGCGTGCTGCGCGAAGAGGTACGCAAGGCCATGGTCGCCCGCGGCGTCGACAAGGTGACCGCCGCCCTGCTCGGCGAGACCTGCGCGACGCTGCTGTTCGTGTCGGTCGAGGAGTGGCTCGACCAGGACGGCGACCGGCCGCTGGCCGACATCGTGCTGGACACGCTGGCGTCGTTACGCGTCGTGCTCTCGTAGCTCGAAGATCCGGAACGTGCGGTGCGGTGCGCGTTGGCGATACAGGGAATACCCCGGCCACTGATCGAGCAGCAGTCGCCACAGCCGCTCGTGCTCGGCCCCGGTGACCTCGGACGCCACCACCGGCCGGTCGGCGCCCCCGATGGTGACCGTCGCCTTCGGCTCCGCCGCCAGGTTGTACACCCACGCCGGGTCGGTCGGACGGCCCCAGTTCGAGCCCACGACCACGTACGCGGCACCGTCCCGCACGTACTGCAGCGGGCTCCGCCGCGGCTGGCCGGAACGCCGCCCGGTCGAAGTGAGCAGCAGCGACGGCGTCATGCCGAGGGCCACCACCCGCCCCTTGCTCAGCCGGCTCACCCACCGGTCGGCGACCAGGAGCCGGCTGACCACCGGCGCGAAGGCCCGCGACCGACCGGCCGCACGCCACATCGACTGCCACGACATCGAGTGAGAATATCGGCTGAACGCGCCGGAGTCGCCGCCCGTCGTACCGGAGCATGGATCAGAACAGCATCGCCGACTTCCCGACCAACTGGGGCCGCTGGGGCGCCACCGACCAGCTCGGAGCGGTCAACCTCATCACCGCCGAGGCGCGGGCGCGGGGTGTCGCGGAAGCGCGTACCGGAAAGACCGTGTCCCTGGCCCGGGAATCCGCCATCGCGTCACTGAACGCCGGCCCCGCCTCCCCCGTCGAACTGCCCACGGCCGCCGTGCACACGGTCATGATGTTCACCGGCTCGCCCGCCCCCGCCATGGCCGAGTACCTGATGATGCCGTCGCACCACCGGCTGATCACCCACCTCGACGCGATGGGCCACTTCATCGTCGACGGCCAGGTCTACCCCGGAGTCCCCCAGGCCGAGAGCTCCGGCCCGGCCGGCGTCACCCACGGCGCCGCCGACGTCTACGGCAACGGCATCCTGACCCGCGGCATCCTGCTCGACCTGGCCCCCGGCGGCCGCCTCCCCGACGGCCACCCCGTCACCGCCGCCGACCTGACCGCCGCCGCCCGCCACGCGAACGTCGAGCCGCGACCGGGCGACGCGATAGTCGTCCGCGGCGGCTGGGACCACGCCGCCGACCTGCACCGGGGCCTGCCCGGCATGACCGCCGGAGCGGTCCGCTGGATGCACGAGCAGGGCGTCTCGGTGTACGCCGGCGACATCGGCGACGCGATGCCGCCCCTGGCCGACGAGGTCCCCGGCGCCCTGCACCGGCTCGGCCTGGGCCGCCTGGCCATCCCCCTGATCGACGGCGCCGACGCCGAGGCCCTGGCCGGGGTCTGCGCCGAGCTCGGCCGGCACACCTTCATGCTGGTGGTGGCCATTCCGCGCATCCTCGGCACCAGCGGCCTGCCGGTGAACCCGCTGGCCGTGTTCTAGCCCGTTCCAGCCCGGCCACGCGGGCAGGCTCAGCCGGCCCGGCACGGCCACGCGGGCAGGCTCAGCCGGCCCGGCACGGCCACCGGGGCGGCCCGTGAACACGACCACCACCGACCTGGTCCATCTCTGATGAGAGCAGAGCCCGCACGGTACGCAGAGCGTAAAAGCTGCGCGAACGCACAGTTCCCTCGGGTACGCCGATCGCAGCCGCCGCCTCGGCCACCGTCGCGTCCCGGAAGTAGAGGCTGACCAGCACCGCCCGATGCTCGGCGGTCAGGCGGCGCAGCGCCTCGTCGAGCAGCCGCCGGTCCAGGACGCCGTCGATCGGGTCGCCGGTCGCCGGCAGCCGGCCGAGGTCGTCGTCGCTGACCTCGGCCGGACGGGCCCGGCCGGCCCGGACGGCGTCGATGGTCAGGTTGCGGGCCACGGTGAACAGCCACCGGCGCAGCGGCTCGGCGCCGGCCGGCAGCGCGTCGCGGTGGCGCCAGGCCCGCAGCATGGTCTCCTGCAGCAGGTCCTCGGCCGTCTCGGCCGACCCGTTGGTCAGCCGCATCAGATAGCGGCGCAATGGCCGGGCGTGGGCGGCGTACACATCTCGCACCGCCCCGACGCTATGTCCGGTCATCGGCCCCGTCGTCCGGCGGCGGCGGTATCTTTCGTACGCCGCGCGAGCGATCCGGCGGCGAGCAGCAGGCCGGGCAGGGCGCCGATCGCGACCAGCACGGCGATCGGCCAGAAGATGGCCCGGCCGAGCGGTCCGCGCACGTCCGGCGGGCTCCCGATCTGGGTACGCGGACAATCCACCCGCACCCGCTCGGCCCGCGGCAGGTCGAAGACGCCGAACAGGACGGTCACCACGCTGTCGCTGTTGTCGGTGAACTCGACCGTCGGCTGGCGCACCTCGACCCGGCCGCCGCGGCTGTCGGTGATGACGCACGGTGACGGCTGGTCGTTGTAGGTGGCGTAGACGGCGTGGCGGCCGGCGGCCAGGTCGAGCGTTGTGGCCGTGGACGCGTCGGCGGGCAGGAACCGTTCCGTGGCCCACTCGGCGCCGACCCGCACGAAGCCGGTCACCGCGTACACCCCGCCGATGGCCACGAGCAGCACCACCACCCACCAGCGACCGCCGGAGGCCCACCCGGCCGGGCGCCGCACCAGCGTCCCGGCGCCGAACCCGAGCGCGGCGCCCACCACCGGCAGCACGACGACCAGCACCGTCGGCAGCCCGCCGGACAACTCGACCGGGATCAGGTAGCGGTACACCAGCACGACGGCGCCGAGGTGCACGGCCGCGCTGACCGCCGTCAGGGCCAGGACCCACACCAGCCGCCAGGCCCGGTACGCGAAGCCCAGCATCAGCCCCGCGACCACGGCGAACACGGTCGCCGTGAGCCAGATGTCGCCGCCCTCGGGGCGGAAGCCCTCGTACCCGCTGTTGTCCAGCCAGACCGGGGTGAGCAGGAGCGCGGCCACGATCCAGCCGAGCCAGGCACCGATGCGCACGATCATGGACGCCACTGTAGGAGCCCTTGGGTAGGGTCGCCGGCATGGATTCCTTCCGCCGGGCCGCCGAGGCCCGCGACTCCGCCGCCATCGAGGCGCTGCTGGCCGACGACGTGGTGTTCACCAGCCCGGTGGCCCACAAGCCGTACCCGGGCAAGGCGATGACCGCGGCGATCCTGCGCGGGGTGCTGCGGGTGTTCGAGGACTTCCGTTACGTACGGTCGATCGTCAGCGCCGACGGCCGGGACCACGCGCTGATGTTCCGGGCCACGGTGGCCGGCAAGGACCTGCACGGCTGCGACTTCCTGCACCTGAACCCGGACGGGCTGATCGACGAGCTGACCGTGATGGTGCGGCCCCTGTCGGCGGCGAACGCCCTGGCCACCGCGATGGCCACCCAGTTCGGCCGGATCGCCGACGAGGCGGCCGCTAACCCGTAACGGACCGCGCGAACAGGAACAGCCACTGACCGGCCCGCTCGGCCAGATCGCCGACGAGGCCGCCGCTAACCCGCCATCACCCGGCCGATGGTGGCATCTGACGGTTGACCTGGGACTGGTCGAAGCCGGCGGTGACCGAATAGCCCTTGATGACTGCCTCCAGCTCCGCCCGGGTCGCCACCTCGTCGATGTCGGTGAAGCCGTCCGGGGCACGCTCGGCCACCAGATCGATCACGCCCTCGGGGCCGCCGAGGCGGTTGAGCCGGACGATCTCGGCGGTCGCGGGGAGGCGCCGCGCCTCGTATTCGATCAGTGCCGGCGCGACGCCTCCCCCGGCGCTCTGCTCGCTCAGGGGCGGCGCCTGCTCGCTCAGGAGCGCCGCCTGCTTTCCCGGTGGCGCCGCCTGCTCGCTCAGTGGTGGCGCTTTCTCGCCCGGTGGCGGCGCCTGGTCGCTCAGTGGTGACGCTTTCTCGCCCGGTGGCGGCGCGGGCGCGAGCAGGGACGCGAGGCAGCGGGCGTCGAGGATGGCTTGGCTGGCGCCGTTCGAGCCGACCGGGTACATCGGGTGGGCGGCGTCGCCGAGCAGCGTCACCCGGCCGAACGACCAGCGGGGCACCGGGTCGCGGTCGCACATCGGGAACTCGCTGCAGCGCCCCGCGCGCCGGATCACCTCGGGCACGTCCACGATGGACAGCCGGAACTCGCGCTCGACGTGGGGCAGCACGTCCTCGACGCGCCCCGGGCGGTTCCAGTCCTCGCGCCGGGGCGGCGGCCGCGTACCATCGCCCAGCTTGACGCAGACCACCCAGTTGAGCAGCGGCGGGTCGTCGTTCGAGATGGGGTAGAGCACCAGCTTGGCCCGGTTCAGCCCACCCGAGATGATCATCGAGCGGCCGGTGCCGAAGCGCGGGTACGGCACCGTGCCGCGCCACATCATCATGCCGTTCCAGGTCGGCGGCCCCTCGGCCGGATAGAGACTCCGCCGCACGGTCGAGTGGATGCCGTCGGCCGCCACGAGCAGGTCGCCACGGGCGATCACACCGTTCGCGAAGGTGGCGGTGACGCCGTGCTCGTCCTGGTCGTAGGCGACCAGCCGGTGTCCGGGACGGATCCGCGCGGCGCCGAGACGCTCACGGGCGGCCGAGTGCAGCACGGCGTGCAGCCGGCCGCGGTGGATCGAGAACTGCGGGTGGTCGTACCCGGCGTCGAGGCCGCGCGGCTCCCGCCAGATCCGCTGGCCGAGCCGGTTGCAATAGATCAGTTCCCGGGTACGCACACCGACGGCGTCCAGCCGGTCGAGCAGACCGAGCGCGGCCAGCTCCTTCACCGCGTGCGGCAGCATGTTGATGCCGGCACCGGACTCGTGGATCTCCGGAGACTGCTCGTACACCTCGCTGTCGATGCCGGCCGCGTGCAGGCTCAACGCCGCCGCGAAACCGCCGATCCCGCCTCCGATGATGAGAACCTTCACGTGTCCGCCTCCCCCAGGCCGTGACCCGACGCTAGGGCATGAGTGCGTTCACGTTCGACCCCTCGGCCGCGCCTCAGTCCACCAGCGCCGAGTAGACCAGCTGGCGCAGCTGCGGCCCGATCGGGTAGGTGCTGGACGGCATCAGCTGGGTGAAGAACATGGCGGTGACCCGGTCGACCGGGTCGACCCAGAAGGCCGTGCTGGCCATGCCGCCCCAGTAGAACTCGCCCACGTTGCCCGCGGCGTGACCGGGAACGGTGTCCTCGACGACCGCGAACCCGAGCCCGAAGCCGACGCCCTCCAGGCTGGTCTCGGTGAAACCACCGGCGGACAGCGCCTCCAGGTCCTGGCCCCCGGGCAGGTGGTTACGGGTCATCAGGCGCAGCGTGCGCGGGGCGAGGACCCGGGTGCCGTTGAGCTCGCCCCCGTTGAGCAGCATCTGGGTGAACCGGTGGTAGTCGTCGGCGGTGCAGATCAGGCCGTGACCGCCGGCCCGCATGGTCGGCGGTTCCCGGTCCGAGCCGGGCGCCTGGGGCATCGGCACCGCCCGGGCGGTCGCCGGGTGCGGGACGTAGAGGGTGGCCAGCCGGTCGGCGTCGGCCGCGTCGGCCCAGCGCCGTACGCCGGCCATGCCCAGCGGTCCGAAAACCCGTTCCTGGAGTACGGAGTCGAAGTCCTTGCCCGCCACCACCTCGACGAACCGGGCCAGCACGTCGGTGGCCACCGAGTAGCCCCACGCGCTGCCGGGCTGGAACAACAGCGGCAGCTGGGCGTACCGGTCGACCGCCTCGGCCAGGTCGAACGCGTCCAGCGCGTCCAGACCGAACCCGGCCTCCCGGTACAGCCGGTCGACGACCGAGGTCTCCATGAACCCGTAGGTCAGCCCGGCGGTGTGGGTCAGCAGGTGCCACACCCGGATCGGCTCGGTGGCCGGGGTGGAGTACGGCTTCAACGCCGAGCCCTTCGCGTACACCCGCATGTCCTTGAACGCGGGCAGCCAGCGGCTGATCTCGTCGGTGAGCTGGAACCGGCCCTCCTCCCACAGGCTCATCGCGGCGACCGAGGTGATCGGCTTGGTCATCGAGAAGATCCGCCAGAGCGTGTCGTTCCGCACGGGAGCGCCGGACGCGATGTCGCGCAGGCCGTAGACGCTGTCGTGGGCGATGCCGCCGTCGCGGGTGACGACGATCTGCCAGCCGGGGAGCAGGCCCTCGTCGACGTACCGCTGGAAGTGCCGATCGAGGGTCTGCAACCGGTCCGGGTCGAAACCGAGGGTCATGCTCGAAGCGTATGTCGGCCCCGGTCGCCCACAGGCCCGCACTGTGACCCTTGACACTCCCGGGTAGATCCACGAGGGTTGATATCCCGATCGAGGAGGCATGGTGGCCGTCCCGACTCGTTACCTTCCCGCTCCCGAGCTTCGTGACCTGCCCGACGGACCACGGCGCTACCGGCGGCTGATCGGCCCGGGCATCGTCACCGCCGGCGTGGGACTCGCATCCGGCGAGTTCATCCTCTTCCCGTACATCGCGTCGCAGGTCGGTCTGGTCTTCGTCTGGGCCGCGATGGTCGGGGTGGTGACCCAGTACTTCCTGAACATGGAGATCGAGCGGTACACGCTGGCCACCGGTGAGACCGCGCTGACCGGGTTCAGCCGCTTCTGGAAGCACTGGGGCCTGGTCTTCGCGATCCTCACCTACTTCGCCAACCTGTGGCCCGGGTGGGCGACCAGCTCGGCCACGCTGACCACCTACCTGTTCGGCGGCGACAAGACGGTCATCGCGGTCGGCATGCTGCTGGCCATCGGCCTGATCCTGACCCTGGCGCCGGTGGTCTACGTGGCGCTGGAACGCGCGCAGATGCTCAAGGTGGCGGCGGTGCTGACCTTCGTCGTCGTGGCGGCGATCTTCGCGGTCGGTGCCAAGGCGTGGAGCGACGTGCCGCAGGTGGTGACTCAGCCGCGCGTACCCACCGAACTCGGTTTCGCCCTGCTCCTCGGCGCGCTCGCCTTCGCCGGGGCGGGCGGCGGCCAGAACCTGGTGCAGTCCAACTGGATCCGGGACAAGGGCTTCGGCATGGGTACGTACGTTCCACGCCTGGTCAGCCCGGTGACCGGTCAGCCCGAGGCGGAACCGAGCACCGGGTACACCTTCGAACCGACGCCGGAGAACCTGCGGCGCTGGCGGGGCTGGTGGAAGTTCGCCAACGTCGAGCAGCTGACCACGTTCGTGCTGATCACGTTCCTGACGATCCTGTTCACCTCGCTGCTGGCGTACTCGACCGTCTTCGGCCGCGACGGCCTCGAGAACAGCATCTCCTTCCTGCAGATCGAGGGGCAGATCCTGGCCGAGCGGGTCGGCTCGTGGTTCCAGTACCTGTTCTGGGTGATCGGCGCGTTCTCGCTGTTCGCGGCCGCGCTGGGCATCGTCGACTACACCAGCCGGCTCGCCGCCGACGTGATCAAGACCTCATACGCCCGCCGGGCCAACGAGAGCAAGGTGTACGCCGGGCTGGTCTGGGGCCTGGTCGCCATCGGCATCGTGGTGCTGGTGGCCGGCTTCAGCCAGCCGATCGTCCTGCTGGTCACCTCGGCGGTGGTCGGCGGCTTCATGATGTTCATCTACTCCGCCCTGCTGATCCTGATCAACCGCCGGATCCTGCCCGCGCCGATCCGCGTCCGCGGGGTCCGCCTGGCCGCCCTGATCTGGTCCTTCCTGCTGTTCGGGGTGCTGTCCGCGCTGACCTTCCAGGACCGGATCGGCGACTTCTTCGATTGATGGACCACAGTGGTATAACCTCCCCGCAGCACCACCAACGGGGAGGAAAATTGAAAACTCACTGGGGCATCCGTCTGCGCACGGCGGCCGCCGCGGCCGCCGTCGCGGTTCCGCTCGTCGTGCTCACCTCGACCGGCCCGGCCTCGGCCGCCGACACCTGGCAGTGCACCACCGCCGCCTACGGCTTCGCGGTGGACAGCTCGGCCCACCTCTGGCGTTACCCGTTCACGGCACCGGGCACCAACACCGCCGCGCACGGCACCCGGGTCGACCTGGGCGGGGGCTGGAACACCTACGGCCGTGTCCTCGGCGGACCCGACCTGAAGGTCTACGGCATCAACGCCAACGGCCTGTTCCGCTACCGCAACGTCGGCACCGGCTGGGAAAAGGTCGACGGCGTCATCAACTGGAAGATCAGCACCGAGTTCACCCAGTACGCCACGGCCGCCTGGCGCGACAAGATCACTGTCGACGAGCTCGGTGACTTCTACGCCGTGGACAGCGACGGCCGGCTGCGCCAGTGGCGCTACGACGAGGCCACCCGGGTGTGGACGATCAACGGCCGGGTGCTGAGCACCGGCTGGGACCGCTACGACCTGATCTTCGCCGCCGGGCCGGGCGTCATCTACGGCCGGACGCCCGAGGGCAAGCTCTTCCGCAGCCGCTACGAGCCGGCCAGCCAGCGCTGGCTGCAGGAGCACCACGAGGTCGGCCACAGCTCGTGGCAGCAGTACACCAAGGGCATCTTCGCCATCGGCGGCGACACCTTCTACGCCCCGCGCGGCTCCAACGGCGAGCTCGCCCACTACCGCTACCGCGAGGACAACGACACCTGGCCGGTGCAGAACCGGATCGCCGGCAACAGCGGCTGGCAGAACTTCACCAACACGACCGGTACGACCAACTCGTGCCAGCTCACCGACCGCCACGAGCCGGCCCGCCCCGCCACGCCGATCCAGGCCAACAGCCCGATCGTCGCCCTGCAGCGGCCGGCCAGTGGCACCCAGCTCGGCCCGATCGAGTACGTGTACGCCGACAACATCGGCCGGCTCCGCCACGCCTACCAGTCCGACCCGGACAACTTCGGCGCGCCGCAGTGGGCCGCCGTGCCCACCGACGACGCGTTCAGCGGCCGGCCGGCGCTGGTCGCCAACCCGCAGGGCAACATCCAGCTGCTGGCCCAGAACACGAACAGCGACGCCTGGTCGTTCACCCGGCAGCCGGCCCCGAGCACGTCCTGGGCGCCGGGCCTCAGCCTCGGCGGCGCGCTGAAGTCCCGCCCGGCCGTGGTGCGGCTGTCCGACGGCACGCCCGCCGCGTTCGGTTTGGACGTCGACGGCGCGCTCTGGCACCGCCGGTACAGCGGCACGGTCGGCGACGTCAACCTGCTCAGCTGGCGCAAGCTCGGCGGCAGCGGCCTCGGCGGCGAACTCGTCGTCGTGCCCGGCGCGGACCGCAAGGCGACCCTGTTCGCGCTGGACGCGGACGGCACGCCGGTCACCGCCTCGTACGTCGACGGAACGGTCACGGCCTGGACCGAGCTGGGCGGCAGCGGCTTCACCGCCAGCCCCGCCGCGGTCAAGCTGCCCGGTCAGGTCCTGCGGGTGTTCGCTCGGGCCGCCGACGGCCAGATCCTGACCCAGCAGCAGACCTCCGGCGGCGCGTTCCCCGGCACCTGGACCCCCGTGGGTACGTTCACCGCGGCCGGCGCCCCGGCGGCGGTGCTCGACCCGCTGACCGGCCGGCTCTTCGTGGTCGCCCGAGGCACGGACAACGAGATCTACCGGGTGTTCGAGACCGCGGCCGGCGCGGGCACGTGGGGCGACTGGCTCCCGCTGGCCCCCGACGGCACGTCCGACCCGTCGGTCACCGAGCCGACGATCACCGAGTTCACCAACGGCGGCGGCCAGACGTACCTGATCGCCTTCCGCAACCAGAACGACGCGACCCGCATCTACACCCGCCAGAACGTGTCCGGCAAGGCCGCCAAGGCGTCGGTGTTCGCCGCACACGGCATCGCCGCACCGCCGCGGTAACGCAGCAACCACCGCGGCAACGCCCTGGCACCACGGCAACGCAACAACCACCGCGGCAACGCCGTGGCACCACGGCAACGCAACAACCACCGCGGTCACGCCGTGGCACCACGGCAACGCAACAACCACTGCGGTCACGCCGTGGCACCGCTGTCACGCCGTGGCACCGCTGTCACGCCGTGGCACCGCACTTCCACCTCAGTCCGGTGTCAGTGCGGCGTCGGATGTTCTTCGTCGCTTCGCAGCATGACCTGCATCGATCGGCGGCACGCGCCCAGCGTCCTCCGTCGCCTGCTCCGGCTCACCAACGGTGACCGGCCGGCGGCGGAGGACATGCTGCAGGAGACGATGCTCCGGGCCTGGCGGCACGTCGAAAAGCTGCCCGCCCACGAGCCCGAACAGCGGCGCCGGGCCGCCGAGGGGAGCCCGGCGCATCGTGATCGACTCGGCCCGGGGCGCGCAACGGACGCCCCGCCGAACCGCCGATCCTCGACGTCGACCGAATCATCCTGGTCGAACAATGCCGCCGCACCGCGCCAGGCCTCGTACTCGGCCCGCCGCCGAACCACTGACGTCATCGCTCACGCACCGAGGTAGCGGAGAACGGCGAGCACCCGACGGCTGTACCCCGCCTCAGCCGTCAGGCGCAGCTTGTCGAAGATCGCGTTGACGTGCTTCTCGATCGCACTCTGCGAGATGTGCAGTTCGGCACCTATCCGCGCGTTGGTCAGCCCCTGCGCCATCCGCCCGAGCACATCGCGCTCGCGACCGGTCAGCGAAGCCAGCGGATCAACATGATCGGACCGCGCGAACAACTGCCGCACCACCTCCGGATCGAACGCCGCCCCGCCCTCACCCACCCGCGTCAGCGCGTCGAGAAACTCGCCGACCTGCACCACCCGATCCTTGAGCAGGTAGCCCACCCCGGCCGCGGTACTCCCGAGCAACTCGCCGGCGTAACGCTTCTCGACATACTGCGACAGCACGAGCACCCCCACCGCGGGCCAGTCCGACCGGATCCGCAGAGCAGCGCGCAGCCCCTCGTCGGTGTGCGTGGGCGGCATCCGCACATCGGCCACCACGACGTCGGGCGGATCGGCCGCGACCGCCGCCAGCAGCGCCTCGGCGTCCCCCACCGAGGCCACAACGTCATGCCCCTCGTCGGCGACCAGCCGCTCGAGCCCGGCCCGCAACAGTGTCGAGTCCTCGGCCAGAATCAGGCGCACGGCAGCACCGCCGCGATCGTGGTCGGGCCGCCGGCCGGGCTCTGCACCGAGAAGCGACCGTCCAGCGCGGACACCCGGCGGGCCAGCCCCGTCAGCCCTCCCCCGGCCGGATCGGCACCCCCCGAGCCGTCATCCGCCACACGGACGTGGAGGTCACCGCCATGGCGACGGACGGCGACGTCGATCGCGGCGGCCCCGGCGTGCTTGACCGCGTTGGTAACCGCCTCGCAGACCACGAAGTACGCCACTGTCTCCACCGCGGACACCGGCCGGTCATCGAGCTCCACCGCCAGGCGGACCCGCACCGGCGACCGATCGGCGACCGTCTCCAGCGCGGCCGGCAACCCGCCCGCGTCCAGCGCCGCCGGGAACACCCGCCAGGACACCTCCCGCAACTCGGACAGCGCGTCGGCCGCCTCGCCGTGGGCCTGGCGGAGCAGCTCCGGGACCCGATCCGGCTGGGCCCGCCGCGCCCGGCCGAGCAGCAGGCCCAGCGCGACCAGTCGCTGCTGCACGCCGTCGTGCAGGTCACGCTCGATCCGCCGGCGCTCGGCGTCGACCGCGGCCACCACCTCGGCCCGCGCCGTCGAGAGCTCGGCGATCCGCCGCTCGTAGGCCACCCGGTCGCTCGGCACCAGGAACCGCGCCGCCAGCGCCCGGTCGAGCCCGGCCATCGTGAGCAGGCCCTGCAAACCGAGGAAGGCCAGGAACGCGGCGGCGCCCAGGATGTAGATCACGTTCAACGGAGTTGGCGGGATGTCGTCGACCGGCTGGCCGATGAACCAGCCGAGGACGAGCAGTGCCACCGTGATCGCACCCCATCCGTAGAGGATCACGACCAGGCCGCCGAGCAGTCCGACCGGCAGGTGCAGGGCCAGATAGGCGGCGGCCCGGGCGGGCTCGACATCGCCGTCGATGTGCGGTCCGCCGAGCCACTGGTTGACCCGGGACCGGTCGAAGACGGCCAACTGCCGTGCTCCGCCGCGTACCCATCGACGGCCGGCCGGCACCGCCCACAGCAACCCCGCGCCCAGGAAGAACACGAGTGCGCCCAGCGCGGTGGCGCCGCCGACCAGCACCCCGAAGATCTCCCGCACCCAGCGAGCCACGATGTTCACCGGACCAGTGTCCCGACCCGGCGCACCACGAACCAAGCCAGCGCGACGAGCACCACCGCGATCACGACCTTCTGCAGGACTCCCGCATAGCGCTCCACCAGCGCCCAGTTCTCGCCCAGCTGGTAGCCGGCCAGCACGAATATCGAGTTCCAGATCGCGCTGCCGGTCGTCGTGTAGACCAGGAACCGGCTCATCGGCATGCGTTCGACGCCGGCCGGTAGCGAGATCACGCTGCGAAAGATCGGGATCATGCGGCCGAGGAACACCGCCTTGCCGCCATGCCGGGCGAACCACTCCTCGGTGCGATCGATGTCGGCCAGGTTGATCAGTGGAAGGCGGGCGGCGACAGCGCGTACCCGATCACGGCCGAAAGCCGCGCCCAGCAGATAGAGAACCACCGCGCCGACGACCGAACCCAGCGTGGTCCAGAAGAGAGCACCCGTCAGGCTGAGCTCGCCCCGGCTGGCGGCGAACCCGGCCAGCGGGAGGATCACCTCGCTGGGCAGCGGCGGGAAAAGGTTTTCCAGGGCGATGGCCAGGCCCGCGCCCGGACCGCCGAGGGAGTCCATCAGGGCGACGGCCCAACCAGCGATACCGCCTTCGTCTGCAGAAATCATGCGGTCGACGTTATGGAGCGCGGCGAGCGGTTCCCATGGGGTTCGCCGCCTGCTTTTTTGCGGAAAACCACAGCTTGCGGCGGCCCTACGCCCGGAGAAGGGTGGACGCAGGAGATCAGTGAAGATCAATCCGGGAGCGTGTCATGAAGTCACTCGCGGCCGCTGTGGTCATCGGCGTCGTCATCAGCCTGGCCGGTCCAGGTCCGGTGGCCCACGCGTCCGCCGCTGGCGCGCTCGCGGAGACCAGCAGGCTCGCTGACCGGCGCTTCGTCGTCACCGGCGACCGGATGTACGAGGTCGGCGCCGCGGACGGCACCTATCCCGCCACCGGCTGGCACATCCGCGGCGAGATGGGCGGGTTCTGGTCGCCGCCGATCAAGCTGCTCGACGGCATCTGGTTCAGGGTCGGCGGCACGTGGTTGCGGGCCGGCCGATTCTCCTCCGGGCCCGGCTTCACGACGATGACGCTGAACGGGCCGGGAGGCCTGACGGTGCAACGCGTCGACGTGGTGCCGGACGGCGGTCGCGCGGCGCTCATCGGCCTGCGGTTCCCGCCGTCCGCCGGCTCGCTCCGGCTGACCGTCGAGGCGCATTCCGAGCTGCTGGCCGCGTACCCGTGGACGTCCACGACGCCCTCCGCGGGCGGCACCAACCGGCCCGACGTGGGGTCCTTCGACGGGCACAACCTGGTCTTCACCGATCATGAGCGCGCGGCCGTGGTGGGCAGCGATCTCACGCCGGGTGGTCACGCGCTGGGCGCCGGGATGCGCGGGCCCCAGGGGGCGGTGATCTGCGGTGACCCGGCTCCGGCCGAGTGCGACGACGGCCCCGACGGCAGGGGTACGGGCGGACGACTCATCTACGACGTGCGTGGCGGCCACACGGTGTGGTTCGCGGTAGCCGGGTCCGACCAAGGTCTCGCCGCCGCGCGTTCCTCCCTGTCCCGGGCTCTGCGCAACCCCGAGGCGGCGCTGGCGGCGAAGGCGGCCGCCCGGCGTGCGGTGGCCGAGCGCAGCCGCGTCGACCTGCCCGGCGACCGGCGGCTGGAGCAGAGCGTCGAGTGGTCCAAGCAGAACCTGGCCGACTCCGTTCAGGAGTCACGTGACCTGCGTCTGTTCGCCAGCGACGAGGGCACCGCGATGCCGCCACCGGCCGGCATGCTCGCACGGGCCCGCTGGATCGGCGCGGGCTGGCCGGACTATCCGTGGATTTTCGCTACCGATGGCGAGTACACCGCTTTCGCCGCGGTCGCGGCCGGTCAGTTCCCGGCCGTCAAAGATCATCTGCGTACGCTGCGCGACATCAGCGACGTCATCAATCACCGCTCCGGCAA
The DNA here is from genome assembly GCF_043197135.1 of Actinoplanes sp. NPDC049265. Lineage (NCBI taxonomy): Bacteria > Bacillati > Actinomycetota > Actinomycetes > Micromonosporales > Micromonosporaceae > Actinoplanes > Actinoplanes sp. NPDC049265. Next base: position 289,274 of record NZ_JBICSP010000004.1, read on the forward strand.
GGTCGTCCACGAGGTGACGCCGGACGGGCAGGTCTACTTCGGCACCAACGATGATCCGGGCAACACCGACGAGACCGTGAAGCTGCCCAGCGCGGTGGCCCTGGTCTGGCGCTGGACCGGTGACGACGCCTTCCGGGACGAGATGTACGACTCCGCCGTGCGTGGCATGCGCTACGCGCTCGCACTGGACGCCGACCATGACGGCTGGCCCGAAGGCAGCGGCAACGTCGAGCGCGAGGGCATGGGCCCCGAGAAGCTGGACGTGGCCGTCTACACGATCCGTGGCCTGCTCGACCTGGCTTCGCTCGCCGCGTCGAAAGGCGACCGCGCGACTGCGGCCTGGGCGTCGGAGAACGCGGCAAGCCGGATGCGCGGGTTCGAGAGAGCCTGGTGGTATGGCGGGGACGCCCGCTCCTACGCCGACTCGCTGGCCGACTCCAAGCTGTATCAACGCTTCTGGATCGGCGCCGTCCCGATGGAGGCGTCGTTGTCCGGCGGCGGCATCGTGGCTAGCCGACCACATGCGAGCACTGCTCTGTCGCAACGTGAGCGGGGCTGTTTCACCGGCGAGTTCGGCTTCTTCCACACCGGCACGCCCGGCTGTGACAGCGTGGTGTCGTCGGTGCCGCCCGAGCGCAGCGTCTTCTCGCTCGGGAACGCGATCATGGCGGTTGCCGAGGGCAACACCGGGCGGTTGGCTCAGCAACGCCGCTACACCACGGCCAATGCGCGCAGCCAGCTCGATCCGGCGGCGTGGGAAATGCCGGGAGCGATGCCCGAGATCCTGCCGTCGCCTGACTTCGGCTCCAACCTGGAGAAGGACTTCCTGAGCCGCTCCAGCGTCCTGCAGGCCTGGGGCGCCTACGGCGTGCTGTGGCCGGTGATTCATCAGCAGCTGGGCGTCTCACCCGATCTGGGCAACGATGCCTTGACCGTGGCGCCTCAGCTCCAGCCCGGCGCGGGCCCGATCGCCGGGCGGAACATCGCCGTGGGCAAGGGTCACGTCGACGTCCGAGCCGCAGCCCGGAACAACGCCCTCACTGTCGCGGTCGACGCCGCGGTCCGGGCGCGCCTGACCCTCGGCGTGGTCCTGCCACCCGGAGCTACCGCGGCCTCGGCCACTCTCGACGGCCGACGGGCGCCGTTCCGACTGCTCGCCACATCCCGCGGCACCGAACTGCACACTGCGGCCGGCAATACGGGCGGCCGCCACACGCTGACCGTCGACCTAAGCTGAACACGAACGAGAACGCAGCCGCCTCACCGCGGCCCGGCGCGGCTCCTGGAGCAGGACAGGGCCGGGGACTGGACACGACCGAGAACCGGGGACCGAACACGACCGAGAACCAAGCACCGAACACGACCGAGAACCAAGCACCGAACAGGGCCGGGGAAGGTCGGTCAGAACGCGGACAGTTCGGTCCACCAGTCGGTGCCGAGGATCAGGGCGTAGCCATACAGGCTCCACAGGAACTGGTTGAGTGCGACCACGCTCTCGCCCTCGGGGGCATCTGAGTTGGGGTTGCGTACGTACTGCCAGACCTCGGGGCGGCAGGTGAGCTCGCCCCACGACTCTACGGGAGTGCCCTGGATGCGTTGCCACAGGTGGGCTCGGACCGAAGGTCTTGTGCGGCGGGTGTTGAAGACCATGTTCGCCTCCTCCCGGGTCACCGGGATCGGCGTCACTGAATCGGGGTCGCGTAGGTCGTAGCCTCGGCGGTGGGGCTTGTCGCAGCGGAAGCGGCCGCCGGCCAGCGGGAAGTCGAGCAGGGACGGGGCCAGGGACTCGATGACGCCCATCGCTACCCGCTCGTTGCGGAGGTCGATGACGCCGGGGTGCTCGTTGGTGCGGAAGCGGGGCGCGCCGCTGGCCACGATGTCTTCACACAGCAGGGCGAAACGCTCGTCGACCATGGGGGTGATGAGCGGGTTCCAGTTGCGGGCGTACGCGTACTGCGACTGGAACTGGAAACTCAAAACATATTGCAGGTAGGCGTGGAACGTGATGCTCTGCGGGACGGCGCCGGGGGCGGCCAGGGTCTCGTTGGCGAACTCGCGGACGGCGCGGGCGTTGCGCTGGGCGAACTGCGGGCGGAGATACGGGCTCACGGTGCGGTTGGACGCGCTGGCCACCGCCTCCTCGAGGGAGCGGACCCGCTGGATGAGGCCGCCACGTTGCAGATGCGCGTGGCCCATGATCAGGGGCGGACCAGGGACGGTGCCCTCGCCGCGAATCGTGTAGAGCAGGGACGTGGCGGTCGGCAGGCCGCCCGTGTAGGCGATCTTCCGGCGGGTTTCCATATCGATCTCGTCGCCTTGCGGGCGTTTCTGCCGGGGCGGACGCAGACACGACTCGTGGCCCATCACCCTCGCCACCTTGTCGGCGATCTGCCCCTCCAGCTCGCCGGGGAAGTTGTTGTTCACCGGCGTGGCGGCAATGCCCTCGTGCATGAGGGCCGCGGCGACAGTCCTCGAGTCCTTGCCGCCGGAAACACGGATCTCGCCCTGCGGAAGCTTCCCGAGAACCGACCCGGCACGGATCAATGCCTCGGACACGGAGTCCAGACGCTGCTGGAAGGTGCCGACCTGATATCGACCGTACGAGGGGCGGGGCGCGGGGCGGATCAGCGTCCCGAACGTGCCGGGCCGGTTGATCAGAATGGATCGGGGCGGCACCCGGTAACAGCCGATGAACGGGGTCGACCCGTCGATCGCCGCCCCGGCACCCACCGTGGCCAGATAGAACGACTCGTCGATCCGCGGCTGTTCCATGCCGGTGCTCGCCACGTGCACGAGCAGGGGACTGTTGCCCACGTGCAGGCCGTCGGACGTCTCGGCGTAGTGGACCGGTTCGAGCGACGGCGTCGAGTGCCCGGCGCACACCTGGCCGTCCTTGCGCCGCACCGTCACGTAGCTGTAGATCCCGCCCGGTGACCGCACGATCGGCCGTTCGTCGCGGTCGGCCGACGCGAACAGGTTCCGCCGGGCACGGGGGCTGGACACGTCGTCGACCAGGTAGCCGGAGAACACGTAGATCGTCGACTCGTCCTCGTAGACGTACTCCGGCAGCGGACTGTGCACGTTCCGGGCGATCGTTACCACGGTGGTGATCGAATTACCGGGAATCGTACGCGTCGTGATCTTGTATTGCGGCCCTAGGAATTCGGCACCGCGCGCCTCTGCCCGCGCGACGAATTGATCGGTCGCCTCGGCCGGAATGCGCGATACGAGATACGTGTCCATGCGGCTTGTTTCCCCCGGTAAATCGAGCCCTGTCGCTTCGCAGGCGCTCAGGGTACCGGTCTAGCACGGTCAGTCAAGGGAAATGGCGTACGCCGAAAAAGCGATCATGAAATGTGCCGGAAATCGATCAATACGGACCTTCCACCGCGGATCCGTGAATGCATCCTGCGGCGTCCGTACGCCTTATCCGGAAAGCGCTGCGTTTCAGCCGTGCAGTGCTGTCAGCGCGGCGACGATGCAGGCGATACCCACGGCCGCGAAGGACGCCCCGGCGTAGCACGCGTACTGGCCGCGCCGCCGCAGCCAATAGAACTCACCGATGGCCGCGACCTCGTCGACGGCGGCGCGAAGGTCCCGCAGCCGCGCCGTCCGGGTCCTGCGCGCCTGCTCGAGGTCGGCACGGCGCCGGGTCGCCCGTACCGCGTCGTGGTTGTCCTCCGCCGCCTCGTCGTCCGCCTCCGCGGCCTGGCTCTCCGCCTCGCTGGCCCGCTGGACGGCACAGGCCAGGGCGGCGAGCGTCGACTCCTCGACGATGATCGCGTTGCGCAGCCCGTTGAGATCGTTGACGCCGTCCGGCAGGTAGAGGTCCTGCTGCGTCTCGACCACACTGCGCCAGCGGGCCAGGGGGCCACGACCGGACCGCTGCACGTCCTCGAACGACACCGCCCTGGGCTGCATGACCTGCAACAGCAGAAACATGGTGCACAGCAACATGGCCAGACCGAGCAGGCCCCACACGACCGCCCGGGCGTTCAACGGCTTCTCACCGAGTTCGCCCAGCGGCGACGTGCCGAGCAGCAGGGCCAGGGCGGCGCCCAGCACAGTGGACATCCACTTGGCCGACTCGCGGAGCCGGTCGCCCAGCGCACCCCAGTGTTCCCTCGCCCCGCGCAGCGGCGTGGTCCGCCGATCGGCCTCCGGGTCGAGGCTCGGCGACCAGGCCGGCCAGATCACCGCCTCCGGCTCCCACGACGTGTCGTCCCCTGGCCAGTCGGCCAGCGTCGCAGGGCCGGCGCCGCGCTGAACCGTACGTTTGACGACGCCGTCGACCGGCGAGACCTCGACCCGCCAGTAGATCTGCTCGGAATCGTCGCCCGCCGGAGCCCGGCGCACATGCACACCGTCGAGTTCGACCACGGCCCATCCCCCATCCCGGCCGAGAACCATCGACCGACGAAGGTACGCGCCCGACCGCCGGCCGCGAACTGGGCCGCTCGAAGTAATCGTTGGGTCGTCACAGAAACGTCAGCGATTTCGCCCGCTTGGCTCAACCGGGTTTCGGTCACGCCAGGATAGTCTTTGTGAACAGTCGACGTTTCCCGCGAAGAGCCGTTGACCTGCAGCGACTCGTCAAGGCACTCGACGAGCTCCTCATGGCCGGCAACGCACCTGGACGGGACGAGGTCTTCTGGCGGCAATAGCGTTGGGCACCACCGCGCGGCGAGCTGAGGCATTGAGCACATGGGACCGCTGAACGGCGTACGCGTGATCGAGCTGGCCGGCCTGGCCCCGGGCCCGTTCGGCTGCATGATGCTGGCCGACCTGGGCGCCGACGTCGTGCTGGTCGACCGGCCCGATCCGTTGCCGCCGGCCCTGCTGCGCCGCGGCCGTCGCGTGGTCACCCTCGACCTCAAGTCGCCGTCCGGGACGGCCGGGCTGCTCAGCCTGGTCGAGCGGGCCGACGTTCTGGTCGAAGGCTATCGCCCGGGGGTGGCCGAGCGCCTCGGGTTCGGTCCGGCCGTGTGCCTGCGCCGCAACCCGGGGCTGGTGTACGCGCGGCTGACCGGCTGGGGGCAGTCCGGCCCGCTCGCCGACCGGGCCGGCCACGACATCGACTACCTGGCCCTGGCCGGCGCCCTGCATCCGCTGGGGCGCCCGGGCGAACGTCCGCACGCCCCGCTCAACCTGCTCGCCGACTTCGCCGGGGGCGGCCTGCTGCTGGCCGTGGGCGTGCTCGCCGCCCTGCTGGAACGCGAGCGCTCCGGCGCCGGCCAGGTGATCGACGCCGCGATGGTGGACGGTTCGGCGCTGCTGACCACGTTCCTGCACGGCCTGATCGCGGCCGGTCAGTGGTCGGGCGGGCGGGGCGGCAACCTGCTCGACGGCGGGGCGCCCTTCTATGACACGTACGCCACGGCCGACGGCGAGTTCATGGCCGTGGGCGCGATCGAGCCCGCGTTCTACGCCGAGTTGCTGGCCGGCCTGGACCTGGCCGGCGAGCCGCTGCCCGAGCAGTACGATCCCGCGGGCTGGCCGGTCCTGCGCCGGCGGTTCGCCGAGCGGTTCGCGCAGCGTACCCGGGCGGACTGGACCTTGGTCTTCACCACCCGCGACGCGTGCGTGACCCCGGTGCTCTCCCCGTCCGAGGCCCCGGCCGACCCGCACAATCGCGAGCGGGCCACCTTCACCCAGGTCGGTCCCGACCTGCAGCCGGCCCCGGCCCCGCGGTTCAGCCGCACTCCGCCGGCCCCGCCTCGGCCACCGGCGCCCGCCTCGCTCGACGAGGTGCTACGCGGTTGGCGTTGAGTTTTCGAGGTTCTGCAGGCCGATCACGCGCAGCAGGTCGAGTTTCTGCTCGTCCTCCGAGCCCGGTACGGCCGTCATCACCACGATGGTCTGGTCGCCCGGGCCGCCGGTGAAGGTGTCACAGTCGACGACGATGTCCCCGACCAGGTCGGTGTGCAGCGTCTTGCGGCTGGTCCGCAGCTCGCCGACAGTGCCCGCCAGCCAGCGCCGCGCGAAGTCGGGTGACTCCTTGATCAGGCGGTCGATCAGCCTCGGGAGCTCGGGGTCGTCGGGGTAGCGGCCGAGGGCGCTGCGCAGGTGGCCGACCAGGTCCCGGCGGTACGCCTCCTCGTCCTCGAGCGTGTGCGTCACCGGGATCGAACCGGCGAAGTAGCGCCAGGCGACGTTGCGTTCCAGCCCGCTCTGGCTCGACGGGTCGCCGAACAGGACGGCCCACAGCGGGTTCCACAGCACCAGCTCGTACATCGCGGTGTGCACGGCCACCGCCACCGGCGCGTTGCGGAACCGGTCGACCATCCGCTGCGCGCTCGGCGTGACGTGCCGCGGCACGTGCCCGGCGGGCGGGACGGCCGCACCGGCCACGCGGAACAGGTGGTCGCGTTCGGCGTCGGTCAGCCGCAGCGCGCGGGCCAGCGAGGTCAGCAGCTGCGGGGAGGGGTTGCGGGCCCGGCCCTGCTCCAGCCGGACGATGTAGTCGACGCTCACCCCGGCGATCAGGGCCAGTTCTTCGCGGCGCAGGCCGGGGGCGCGGCGGTTCAGGCCGGGCGGCAGGCCGACGTCCTGCGGGCGTACCCGGTCCCGCCACGCCCGCAGGATCTGCGCGAACTCGTCCATGTCCCCATGGTGCCTCGGGTCCGGGCGCGGCGGGTGGTACTGCCGATCCCACCGTCGAACGTTCCCTGTCAGCGGGCCCGGCGGCGGCGCAGATTGGCGGCATGACCACAACTCTGGTGACCGGGGCCAACAAGGGCCTCGGTCTGGAAACCACCCGCCGTCTGATCGACGCCGGTCACACCGTCTACGCCGGGATGCGTGACCTGGGTTCCGGGGGCGCGGCGAAGGATCTCGGCGCGATCCTGGTCCAGCTCGACGTCACCGATCAGGACAGCGTCGACCGGGCGATCGCGTCACTGCCCGAGCTCGACGTGCTGATCAACAACGCGGCCGTCGTGGGCCCGTCCTGGACCCTGGACGACCTGGACGTCGAGGCGATGCGCATACCGTTCGAGACCAACGTGTACGGGATTGTCCGGGTCACCCAGGCCGCCCTGCCCCTGCTCCGGCGCTCGTCGCACCCGGTGATCGTGAACGTGGCCTCGGGGCTGGGCTTCCCGCGGGCGCTGCTGGACCCGCGGGACGACTCCTACACCGCGTACCTGGTGCCGTACTCCAGCTCGAAGGCCGCTGTGCTCGGGTTGACCATCCAGTACGCCAAGAACCTGCCCGGGATGCGGGTCAACGCCTCCGATCCGGGCTACACGGCCACCGACCTCAACGGGCACCAAGGGCACCAGACCGTCACCGAGGGCACCGACGCCACTGTCGCGCTCGCCCTGATCGGCCCGGACGGCCCGACCGCGGAGTTCCACAACCGCCACGGCCGGATCGTCTACTGAACGCGTTAGAAAGACCGCCGATGGGGTACGCCGGGGGCGTGGCCGATACCGCGATCTTCGACGTCGACGGCACGCTGATCGACACCAACTACCACCACGCCGTGGCCTGGTTCCGGGCGTTCCGGCGGTTCGGGATCACCCGGCCGCTGTGGCGCATCCACCGGGCCATCGGGATGGGCGGCGACCAGCTCGTGCCGGCCGTGGCCGGTCAGGAGGCGCAGGACCGGCACGGCGAGGCGCTCGAGGACGCCTGGCGGGAGGAGTTCGACCGGCTGATCGACGAGGTGCAGCCGTTCGAGGGGGCCCGGGAGCTGCTGGCCGAGGTCAAGGACCGCGGGTTCAAGCTGGTGCTGGCCAGCTCGGGCAAGAAGCCGCACGTCGAGCAGTACCTGGACCTGATCGGTGGCCGGGAGCTGGCCGACGCGTGGACCACCTCGGAGGACGCCGACCACAGCAAACCCGAGCCCGACCTGGTCCGCAACGCGCTGGCCCGGGTGGACGGCGCCACCGGGGTGATGGTCGGCGACTCGACCTGGGACTGTGTCGCCGCGGGCAAGCTCGACGTGCCGACGATCGCGGTTCGCACCGGCGGGTTCTCGGTCGAGGAGCTGACCGAGGCGGGCGCGATCCGGGTCTTCGACTCGCTGGTCGAGCTGCGCGACCACCTCGACGAGACACCGCTGGCCCGCCCGGCCACCGCCTGATCTGCGTTTCGGCTGCTCCGGCGGTGGCCGGACCACGCCTCGCACCTGGGTGATCCGTCAGCTTCGCCCTAGGCCGGGCGCAGGACGAAGTCGTACGCCAGGGTGCGGTACGGCTGGTCGAGCCCCCGGGCGGCGTAGTCGTCCGGGTCGTCGTGGCGGCTGGTGCCGCGGACCGCGGCGGCCGGGACGGCGCCCTCGACCGTGCCCTCGACCAGTGGGTCGCCGTCGAAGTAGACCTGCGTGGTCAGCGGCAGGCAGCCGTCGGCGGTGACGATGGCGTGGATGTGCCGGGGGCGCTGGCCGCGGAGCTGCACGGCCTGGACCAGCGTGTCGAGTGGCCCGCCGGGGGTCAGCCCGAACGTCTCCACGCCGGGCATCACGGTCCGGAACTCGTACCGTCCGGCCGCGTCGGCGACGACCTTGGCCCGCAGGTTGTACCGCGGGATGCCGGTCGAGTCGTTGGGGATCCCGGGCAGCCCGAAGTCGCTGCTGTCGAGCCCGGCGTAGACGTTGTCGGCGTCGATCTGCCACAGGTCCAGGGCGGCGCCGGGCACCGGATCGCCGCCGGTGGTGCGAACGGCACCGGACACGATCAGCGGCTCCCCCGGCTCGTCCGGGCGCATCGGCAACACCGCCGGCGTGTCCAGCACCGGGGCGCCCGGAAGGTGGGCGGAGCCCCGCATCTCCCAGGGGCTCGCACCGTCCTTCTCCGGGTGGGCGTACGTGGCGCCGTCGGTGGCCCGGAGGACGGCCTTGTAGAAGAAGATGGCCAGCGCCGGGATCTCGTCGGCGTCGGCGACCTTCCGCAGCCATCCGGTCGTGGCCCGCAGCTCGTCCAGGGTGATCTGGTGTCTGAGGATCACGTCGTCGACGGCTCGGCGCAGATCGGCGAGGACGACCGGCAACCGGCTCTCGAGCTCGATCATGTGGCGGCCCCCGTTCAGCGGTCGAGCGTGACGACGGTCTTGCCCTGGGCCCGCCCGGCGGCGATCGCGGCGAGTCCGTCGAGGGCCTGGTCGAGAGGCAGCACCGCTCCGACGTCGACGGTCAGCGTGCCCGCGGCGGCCTGCTCGGCCAGCGGCCCGGTGACCGTGCCGACCGCCTTGGTCATGATCTTGGTGACGGTTATCCCGGCGGCCGTTCCGGCGTCGCCGCTGGGCACCTGGGCCAGCGTGGACACCTTGCCGCCACGGCGGACGGCGGCCAGCGGCACGTCGGCCTCGGCCCGGCCGAACAGGGTGACCAGGGCGTCGACACCGCCGGGGTACGCGGCCAGCACCTGCTCGTCGACCGGCCCGGCGGCCCGGTCGACCACGGTGGTCGCACCGAGCCGGGTCAGCCGCCCGGCGTCACGGCCGGTGGCGACGACCGTGGCACCGCGGGCGGCGAGCAGCTGGACGGCGAACGAGCCGATGCCGCCGGACGCGCCGCTGACCAGCACGGTCTGGCCGGGCCGGGCGTCGATGGCGTCGACCGCCTGCGCGGCGGCCGCGGCGGCCAGGGGCAGGGCGGCCGCCTGGACGAAGTCGAGGGTGGCGGGCTTGGGGGTGACGGCGACGGCCGGCAGCAGCGCGTACTCGGCCAGCGTCCCGGCCTGGATCGGCGGTGTCAGCGTGACGTGACCGAGCACCTCGTCGCCGGGCTTGACGTGGTCGACCCCGGCGCCGACGGCCTCCACCACCCCGGCGGCGTCCCGGCCCAGCACCAGCGGGTACGCGTGCGGCATGAGGGCCGCGAGCGCGCCGGCGGCGATGGCGTTGTCGAGGGGGTTGAGACCGGCCGCGAGGACCCGGATCAGCACGGTCCCCTCGGTCACGGCCGGGATTTCAAGGTCGCCGATCCGCGGGCTCTCACCGGCGGCCGGGACATGCAGTGCGCGCACGTTCGCTCCTCAAATAGTTCAACGATTAATCAAACGGTAGAAACGAATTGATTAAGCGCGCAAGTAAATAGTGATGCACATCACTTCACCGTGCAAGTATGATGGACCCCATGGAACACGACCCGGAGCCGCCCTGGCTCGACCCGGACGAGCGCGAGACGTGGCTGGCCCTGATCAAGGCCCTGCTCCGCCTGCCCGCCACCCTCGACACCCAGCTGCAGCGCGACGCCGGCATCAGCCTGTTCGAATACCTGGTGATGGCCGCACTCTCCGACGCACCCGACCGCACGATGCGGCTCAGCGACGTCGCCGCCCGGGCCGAGGGCACCCTCCCCCGGCTGTCACAGGCGGTGAGCCGCCTCGAAAAACGCGGCTGGGTGCGGCGCCGGCCCGACCCGAACGACGGCCGCGCCACCCTCGGCATCCTCACCGACGAGGGCCACGCCAAGATGGTGGCCAGCGCGCCCGGCCACGTCACCTCCGTCCGCCGGCACGTCTTCGACCCGCTGACCCGCCCCCAGCAACGTCAGCTGCGGGAGATCGCCCGCCGCGTCACCGACACGATCTAATCGGCCGGGCCGGCGGCCGGAGGGATGCGGCGGCGCACGTCCGGAACCGTGGCCGGCCCCGGCTGCCAGGCGGCGACCCACGCCTCGTCGCCGGAGTGCGTGACGATGCCCTCCTCGAGGAACGTGTAGCGGCCACCCATGACCCGCTCGGCCACCTTGACGTCGACCGCGTCGGTGTTGTCCCACAGGCCGGCGAACAGCGCCTCGACCCGCAACCGGGACTGGCGGCAGAACGCGTCGGCCAGTTCCAGGCCCTCCGGGTGCGGGTCGCGTTCGGCGCGGGCGCGGACACAGACCGCCGACATCGCGAACAGCTCGGCCCCGATGTCCACGATGCGCCCGAGGAAGCCCTGCTTGCGCTCCATCTTGCCCTGCCACCGGGACATCGCGTAGAAGGTCGACCGGGCCTGCTTGCGGGCGGCACGCTCGACATACCGCAGATGGGCCGCCAGGGGCCCGAATTCGGCGTACCCACCGGGGATCTGACCGCGACCCACCGCCAGCGTGGGCAACCATTTGGCGTAGAACGCACCGGCTCGCGCCCCCGCGCGGGCCTTGCGACCGAGGTCGGCGTCCGGGTCGATGATGTCACCGGCCACCGACAGGTGCGCGTCCACCGCCTCCCGGGCGATGAGCAGGTGCATGATCTCGGTGGAACCCTCGAAGATCCGGTTGATCCGCAGGTCGCGCAGCATCTGCTCGGCCTCCGCGGCCCGCTCGCCCCGGGCCGCCAGCGAGTCCGCCTTCTCGAACCCGCGCCCGCCCCGGATCTGCACCAGCTCGTCCCCGACCAGCCAGGCCATCTCGCTGGCGAACAGCTTGACCAGGGCGGCCTCGATCCGGATGTCGTTGCTGTCGTCGTCGGCGATCAGACAGCAGAGATCGAGCATGGACTCCATGGCATAGGTGGTCGCCGCGATGAACGACAGCTTCTTGGCCACCGCCTCGTGCTGACCGACCGGCCGTCCCCATTGGACCCGATCGGCCGACCACTCCCGGGCGACGTTCAGCGACCACTTGCCCGCACCGACACACATCGCGGGCAGCGACAGCCGCCCCGTGTTCAGCGTGGTCAGCGCGATCTTCAACCCCTTGCCGAGCCCGCCGATCACATTCTCGGCCGGCACGAACACGTCGTGGAAGCGGGTCACACTGTTTTCCAGCCCACGCAGGCCGAGGAACTCGTTGCGCCGCTCGACGGTGATGCCCTCGGCGTCCCCCTCGACCACGAACGCGGTGATCCCCTTGTCCGGCACCCGGGCCATGACGACCAGCAGCGTGGCCACGGTGCCGTTGGTCGCCCAGAGCTTGACCCCGTTGAGCTTGAAGCCGCCCTCGACCGGCTCGGCGATGGTGCCCAGCCGGGCCGGGTCGGAGCCGACGTCGGGCTCGGTGAGCAGGAACGCGGACACCTCGCCGCCCGCGAGCCGGGGCAGGAACTTCTCCTTCTGCTCCGGGCTGCCGAAGATCTTGAGCGGCTGCGGCACGCCGATCGACTGGTGCGCCGACAGCAACGCGCCGATCGACGGGTTGGCCGACCCGACCAGAGTCAGTGCCTTGCAGTAGTGCAGATTGGACAGGCCGAGCCCGCCGTACCGCTTGTCGATCTTCATGCCGAAGGCGCCGAGCCCCGCCAGCCCGCGGAAGACCTCATCCGGGATGCGGGCGTCGCGCTCGATCCGCGCACCGTCGATCTCGGTGCGGGCGTAGGCACCCAGCCGGCCGAGGAAGTCGTCGGCCTCGTCGCTGGGCGGGGCGGACGGCCAGGGGTCGATCAGGTCGAGCCGGAAGCGGCCGAGGAAGAGTTCCTTGCCGAAGCTGGGCTTGCGCCACTCGGCCTCGCGGGCGGCCTCGGCCACCTGCCGGGCCTGCTTCTCGGAGACCTGGGCCTGGTTCGGCTGCGTCGTGGTCACGCTTACCTCCTCGCTCGGAGGACGGCTACATACCCCGCCAGACGCCAGGCTACTCGTGAGTAGCAGCCCCGAGAAGCGCAACTTCAAGATCAAGATTTCGCAGCTGGATGGGTGGTGCGGACCGCAGCTCCCGCCGAGGTCGCTCCGCTCCACGTCCGTGCGTGGTCACCCTCCGGCCGCTCCGCGCCCAACCCCACCCGGCATCCTGTAGCCGTGACGATCAATGTGATCCTGACCGGCGCGACCGGCTTCATCGGCGGCGAGATCCTGCGGCAGCTGATCGAGCGCCCGGACGTGGGCCGCGTGACCTGCCTGACCCGGCGCCCGATCCCGCCCACGTCGGCCAAGGTCGAGTCGATCGTCGTCGACGACTTCACCAGCTACGACTCCGACCTGCTGGCCGCGAACGACGCGTGCCTCTGGGCAATGGGCAGCCGCTCCGCCCCCGACGGCGACAAGGCCGGGCACGAGCAGCTGACCGTCGCCTACCCGACGGCGTTCGTAGCGTCCCTTCCCGAGCGCCCCTTCCGCTTCTGTTACCTGAGCGCGTGGGGCGGCGGGCCCACCGTGAAGGGCCGCGCCGAGAACGAGCTGCGCCAACTAGCCACCCGGCGCCCCGACCTCAGCGTCCACAGCTTCCGCCCGGCCAAGGTCCTCCCCACCTCCGCCGGCCGCCTGACCCACGCCCTCTACGGCCCCCTCTCCCTCGGCGTGGACACCTTGGCCCGAGCCATGATCCGCGTGGCCGTCGACACCCCGGCCACCACCGAGGCGATCATCTCCAACCGCCGCATCAAGACCCTCGGCCACCAACCAAAGTCCTGACAGGCCCACGCGGCCTCGACACCACCCAGGTCTACCACCGACCGAACCAGTGGTAGACCCGCGCGGCATCCGCAGCCTCGACACCGCGCGGGACTACCACTGATCGGAGCAGTAGTAGGCGCGGGCGGTATGCGCGGCACGGATACCGCTCGGGGCTACCACTGTTTCGTCGCGACGGCGCGTGGGGGGCGGCGGTCACAACGAGCGGGCAGCCCGGCCGCCTGGCGACCTGCCCCTGACCCCGCACAAGGGCGCAGGCCCGGTCGCCGCCTGGCAACCCGCACTGGCCCGAGGACGCAAACCCGGTCGCCGCCCGACCACCCGCACTGGCCCGAGGACTCGAGCAGCCAGGCCGCCTGACGATCAGGCCCGGCGAGGGCGGGAGCGGGCATGCCCGGGTCCCGGGCGGGGATAGTCGTGTGACTATAGTGATCGACGAAGGTAACGGACACATAGGATGATCGGACGATGACACCGAAACCGGACTGGGTACCGGGCAGCGTGGACATCACCGTGCCGCACGCGGCACGGATCTACGACTACGCGCTCGGCGGCGACCATCACTTCGAGGTCGACCGGGAGTTCTGGGAACGCGCCAAGAAGCTCATGCCCAGCGCCGAGCTGCTGGCGCGGGCCAACCGGGCGTACCTCGGCCGGGTGGTCCGATGGCTGGCCGGCGCCGGGGTCGACCAGTTCCTGGACATCGGCTCGGGCATCCCGACCATCGGCAACGTGCACGCGGTGGCCCAGGAGGCGAACCCGGAGGCGCGGGTGATGTACGTCGACATCGACCCGATCGCCGTCGAGCAGAGCCGCAGCCTGCTCCGGGGCGACCCGCGGGCCGGGGTGATCGAGGGCGACCTGCGCCGGCCGGAGTCGATCCTGTTCCACCCGGAGGTGCTGGAGCTGCTGGACTTCGGGCGCCCGGTCGCCGTGCTCACGGTCGCGGTCTGGCATTTCGTGCCGGACGCCGCGCAACCGGCCGAGATCGTCGCGACGATCGGCGATGCCCTGGTCAGGGGCAGCTATCTGGCGCTGTCACATCTGGGGCCGGATCCGACGCCGGAGGGCCGGGCCGAGCAGGCGCGGGCGGTCAGGTTGTACGAGAGCACCCCGACCCCGGTCACCGTACGCTCCGCCGACGAGGTCGCCGCCCTGTTCGGCGCGGCCTTCGAGATCCTCGGCCCGGGTGTGGCCGCCGTGACCGACTGGTTCCCCGATCCGGAGGACGCCGACGATCCGCCGGCGCCGTCGGCCTTGGCCGCGGTGGGTCGCCGACGCTGACCGCAGCGGGCCGCCGACCCCGACCGCGGTAGGCCGCCGACGCTGACCGCAGCGGGCCGCCGGCGCTGACGAAGTCACTCGTTCGAGGCGCCGCATTCAACGCATGGTGCCCAAACAGCCACGCTCGCCACGCCCGGAAACTGGGCGTCGGCCAGCGGCTACTCCGCGTCGATCTTGGCGGCGGGCCGTCGACTGTCCGGTGGCCGACGGTTGTCCACCATGGTCGGATGTTCCTCGCGTTGAGCGAAGGGACAGCCACGATGGCCCTGCAGGAGACCGCCCGCCGGTGGACCGCCGCGGTCGCCGCTGTGGGCTTCCTGCCCATGGGCCGGGCCCGCACCCGCGCCGCCCTCGAGCGGCTGCTGGGTGAGCTGCTGGCCGCCCTGCACGCGGCCGATCCCGATCCTGCGGCCGGGTACGCGGCCGGCGTACACCTCGTCGAATTGAGAATGAGCTCCCCGGCCGTGATCGGCGCCACGGTCACGGTGCTCGCCGAGGAACTGCCGGTGCTGGCCGGCGACGCCATCGCCCGCGACCGGATTCCCGGCGTCCTCGGGCAGCTCACCGCCGGCGCCAGCAACGCCCAGCGCACCGCGGCCGTCCAGGCGGCGGAAACCCTGAACCGGGCCGAGAAGGTGCACTGGCGGCGGGTGTTCGCCCGGCAGCAGGAGCACCGGCAGCTGCACGACCCGTACTCGCATCTCCCGAACCGCACCCACCTCTACGCCCACCTGGGCGAACGCATCGCGACGGCCGCGACCGACACCCGGCTGGGCGTCGGCCTGCTCAGCATCGGCGACTTCGGCCGGCTCTCCGACGAGCACGGCGACGCCCTCGACGACCTGCTGGCCGGCATCGGCGCCCGGATCCGCGGGCTGGCCGCCGAGCAAGGCTTCTTCGCCGCGCATCTGGGCGACGACCTGTTCGCCGTGGTCATCACCACCAGCTCCCCGGACGACCTGATCAAGGCGGCCGACCAGGCCCGCCAGGCGATCGGCGCCCCGCCGACGGTCGACGGGCTGGTCGAGGGCCGGGCGGCCGGCACCGACCCGCACCGCTGGATCCGCGACGCCCGCCACGCCCTGCGCTGGGCCCGGCAGGACGGCCTCGACCGGGCCGTGTTCGAACCGGACCGGGCCGCCGCCGACGTCCGCCGGCGCACCGCCGCCGCGGCGCTGCCGGCCGCCCTGGACCGTGGCGAGATCACCTGCCACTACCAGCCGATCGCCGACCTGGGCACCGGCCGCGTCATCGGCGTCGAGGCCCTGGCCCGCTGGGGTCGGCGGCCGCCGTCGGAGTTCATCGCGCCGGCCGAGCAGAACGGCCTCATCCACCGGCTGGGCGCGGACATCCTGACCCAGGCGTGCCGTCAGGCCGTGGCGTGGCGCGAGGCCGGTCGCCCGTTGCTGATGAGCGTCAACGTGTCGCCGTACCAGCTCGCCGACCCGGCCCTGCCCGCCACCGTCGCGTCCGTCCTGCAGTCCACCGGCCTGCCCGCCATCGGCCTCCAGCTGGAGATCACCGAGAGCGCGGCGGTCGAACGCTACCGGCACGTCCTGCGGGACCTGTCCCGGCTCGGCGTCCGCCTGGCCCTGGACGACTTCGGCACCGGCTTCGCCAACCTGTCCGCCCTGACCCGCCTGCCGATCACCTGCGTCAAACTGGACCGCCGTTTCACCCAGGACGCCGCCGCCGGTAACGACGCCGCCCCGGCCCTGCTGCGGCACCTGCTCGGCCTGTTCCGCCGCCTGGACGTGACGGTCATCGCCGAGGGCATCGAGTCCGAGGCCCAGCAGTACCTGCTCGCCGGCCTCGGCTACCAGTTCGGCCAGGGCTTCCACCTCGGCCGCCCCGAACCGGCCTCGCCCCGCTAGACGGGACCGGCCCACGACCTTGCCGACCGACTGACGCGCCGGCCGCCTATGCTTCGGCCGGTGTCGGATCATCACCTTCCCGCGTGGCTGCCGCTGGTGTCCGAGGGGCGCGTCGCCGCCGGTGGCGACAAGCTGCGCCACTGGGGGATCAGCGAGACCTGGCGGATTCGCTGGGCCGACGGGTCAAGCTCGATCGTCAAGCGCGGCGCCGGTGATGAGGCGCTGGCGCTCGACGTGTACGAGGAACTGCTGATCCCGTACGCGATCGACGCGCCCCGGCTGACGGCGGCGCATCGGGGCGACGGTTTCGTCGTGCTCGGCTTCGTCGACGTCGGGCCGCACTCACTGGCCGAGCGGCCGTCGGCGGAGGGCTGGATCGCGGCGGCGCGGCTGCTCGCCCGGCTGCGGACGGCGGCGCAGAGCCGGTTGGGCACGGCCGCCCAGGACCGGTCGGGCACGGCCGCCCAGGACCGGTCGGGCACGGCCGCCCAGGACCGGTTGGGCACGGCCGCCCGGTTCCGGTTCGGTCTGGCCGAGATCGTCGGGACGCGGGCCCGGGCGGCGGATGCGCTCGCGGCGGTGCGGCCGGACCTGGCCGGGGCGCTGGACGCGTGCGAGCCGCTGCTGGCGCCGAGTTTCGAGCGGCTCACCCGGACCGTGCCCGAGACGATCATCCATGGCGACTTCGAGGCCAAGAACATCGTGCTGGGCGGCACCGGCCCGGTCGCCGTCGACTGGTCGGCCGCGCAGGTCGGCTCCCACCTCGGCGATCTGTACGGCCTGATCCGGGACGCGGGCCTGGCCGGTGGGCCGGTCGGTGACATCGTCGCGGCGTACGCGGACGAGGCGCCGTCGACCGTGGACCTGGAGTGGCAGCTCGCGCTGGGCGGCGTGGCCTGGACCCTGCGAGCGTTGCGGTGGGTCCTCGAGGAGGGCATCCACGTGGTGCCCGAGTCGACCACGTGGATCGACGAGCTGGTCGAGCGGGCCGGCAACGTCACCGCCGACCTGCGCCGGCGTCAGCCGATCAGCCCCTCGTAGTAGGCCTTCATCGACGGATAGTAGTCGTCGAAGCTGGACCCGGGCCGGTCGTCGCGGGCGGCCACGAGCAGGTCGAGGTAATACTCCCAGCCCGGGCCGACCTCGCCGAGCTGGTCGGTGTCGTCGAGGTGGTGGACGAACCGCAGCTCGGTGCGACCATCGGTCTCGGCGAGCAGCAACTCGACGCGCCAGCCGCCGGAATCCGGGCTGGTCGACAGGGCCAGGCGGCGCGGCGGTTCGCAGGCGTCGATGGTCATGTCGAACCAGGGGGTCTGTTCCTCGTACGCCATCTGGACCTTGATCGTGCGGCCCGGGCCCGCGTCACCCTCCCAGGGGCCGAACCAGCGCGCGGTGCGGCCGGGCTCGGTCACGCTGGCCCAGACGTCCTCGATCGGGGCCCGGAAGGTGCGGGTCAGGGTGAGGTCGTGTCCGGTCGCGGTCGGGAAGAGCCGGCCGACGGGTGGGTTGGTCATGCGGTGCGCTCCTGTCGTTGATCGGCCGCGCCGCCCTCCCGGCGCTCGCGGCGGCTGCGATGGATCTCGGCCGCCGGGTGCCCGACTGCCGGATGCTCGGCCGCGGGGTGCCCGGCCGCCGGGTGCTCCACTGCGGGTTGCTCGGCCGCTGGGTGCCCGACTGCGGGGCTTTCCCGGCGCTCGCGGCGGGTGCGGTAGACCTCGGTCTCCAGCGCGTCGAGGCGGTGCTCCCAGCCGGCGGCCGGGTCGAACTGGCCGAGCCACGCGATCAGCCCCGCGAAGCGGCTCGCGTCCAGCTCGTAGAGCCGCTGCCGGCCGACGAGCGTGTCACGGACCAGGCCGCTGGCCCGCAGCACCCGCAGGTGCCGGCTGACCGCGGGCCGACTGATCGGAAACCGGTCGGCGATCACGCCGGCGGCCAGCCGCCCGGCCCGCAACATCACCAGGATGTCCCGCCGCACCGGGTCGGCGATCGCCGCCGCCACCTCGTCCACCCGGAAAGCGTAACCACCAAGTTACGCTTCAGGCAAGGAAGCGGAAGTCACAGAAATCGGTATTCGGTTCGGGGGATTTGATCCTGCTTGATACCTTGCCTCGTCGTGGGAATCGAGGAGGTCGCGCGGCTCACCCGGTTGTCGAAACTGTCCGAGATGTCGCCTTTGACGCGGCGGCGGCTGATCGGAGCCGGAGCGGTGGCGGTCGGCGCGTTCGCGCTGGGCGGGTCGGCATCGGCCGCGTCGACGTCGGAGCAACAGGCCCGGGCGGTTGTCACACCGCGCCCGAGTGCCCCGCCCAAACCCTCGCACCGCCCGGCCAAGCCGCGGAAACCGCCGGTGGTGGCGACGCCCAAGAAGCCGGTCAAGACGCTCGGCGACTACCGCCGCCTGGTCGGCGGGCCGGCCTTCCCGGCCGACGCGATCGCGCTGACCATCGACGACGGGCCACACCCGGTGTGGACGCCGAAGATCCTGCGGCTGCTGCACAAATACCACGTGCCGGCGCTGTTCTGCATGATCGGCAACCAGGTGCTGGGCCACGAGTCGACCGCCCGGGACGTGGCTCGCGACGGCCACCACCTGGCCAATCACACCTGGAGTCACCCCACCCACCTGGGCCGCGCCGCGAGCCGGCCGATGCGCCGGGAGATGATCCGGGCCCAAGAGAAGATCCACGACACCACGGGACTGGTGCCGCAGCTGTTCCGGTCGCCCGGTGGTGACTGGTCGCCGTCCCTGCTCGGCGCGGCAGCGGGGCAGGGGCTGGTCTCGCTGGACTGGAGCGACGACCCGCGGGACTGGTCGAAACCGGGCGTCCCGCACATCGTGCACCGGCTGACCGCGGCCAAGCCAGGCCAGATCCTGCTCTGTCACGACGGCGGCGGCGACCGCTCACAGACGTACACGGCGCTCAAACAGGTCATTCCGGCGCTTCAGGCGCGAGGCCTGCGATTCGTCGCACTCGACCGCAAGGTGGCGCCGTAGCGGCTGGTTCGCCGGTTAAGAGCGGGTTAATTCGGCACAATCGGTGCGTGCGAAGGTTTCGGATCAGCGCTCGTCTCAGTGCCACCATGCTCATCCTGCTGGTGCTGCTCGGTGGCATCGCGGTGGTCGGGATCGTGGCGATCTCCTCGCTCCGGCAGGCCACCGCGACGGTGGGTGACTATCGGGAGACGACCCGGCTGGCCGGGCAGGTCAAGTTCCGGGCGGCCGACTTCAACGGCTGGCAGACGGCGTACGCCTTCGACGCCGTACGCGGTGTCGAGGGAGCCGCCGCCGACACCGGCGCCAGCCGCAAATCGTTCCTCGCCTCGGCCGACGCCTTCCGGGCCGAGCTCGCCGACCTGGACAAGGCCGGCCGGCTCACCGACGCCGAACGGAAGACCCTCGCCTCCGCCCTCGCCGATTTCGACCGGTTCATGACCTTGGACCAGCAGATCGCCAACGGCTACCGGGCGGGCACCGCGACCGGCACCAAAGCCGCCAGTGACCTGGTCATGGGCGACGAGATCACGCTGTTCAACACCATCGCCCAGGACATCGACAAGCTTGTGGGCGCGATCGACTCCGAGGCCGAGGCGGCGGTGGCCGACGCCGACGCCGCGGCCAGCCAATCGATCACGATCATCCTGGTCGCCGGTGCGGCCGCGCTGCTGGTCGGGGTGGCGCTGGCCGTGCTGCTGGCGCGGTCGATCGTCCGCCCGCTGGGTGCGCTGAACCGGCGGCTGGCCGAGATCGCCGACGGCGACGGCGACCTCACCCAACGGATCGACGACCATGGCCGGGACGAGGTGGCCGACGCCGGTTCGGGGTTCAACCGGTTCGCCGACCGGATGCAGAAGCTGGTCGCGGACGTGGGCGCGCGGGCCGACGAAGTGGCCACGGCGGCCGACCAGTTGCGTACGGTCAGCGCCGATCTGGCCGACGGCGCCGAGCAGACCAGCGTCCAGGCCGGCGTGGTCAGCAGCAGCGCCGAGGAGGTCTCGGCGATCGTGTCGACGATGGCCGCGGCGGCCGAGCAGATGAACGCCTCCATCGGCGAGATCGCCCGCAGTGCCGGGCAGGCGTCCGAGACGGTGGAGAGCAGCGTACGGGCGTCGGCGGCGGCGGGCGAGACGATCGGCCGCCTGGGCACCGCCTCGGACGAGATCCAGTCGGTGGTGCAGCTGATCACCGCGATCGCCGCGCAGACCAACCTGCTGGCCCTCAACGCGACCATCGAGGCGGCCCGGGCCGGTGAGGCCGGCAAGGGCTTCGCGGTGGTCGCCGGCGAGGTGAAGGACCTGGCCCAGCAGACGGCGTCGGCCACCGAGTCGATCGCCCGGCAGGTGGAGGCGATCCGGGCCGGCAGCGAGGAGGCGGTCCGCGCGATCGGCCAGATCACCGAGGTGGTCAGCGAGATCAACAGCGCGCAGCTGACCATCGCGTCGGCGATCGAGGAGCAGACCGCGACGACCGGCGAGCTGAGCCGCAACGTGGGCGAGACCGCGGTCGGTGCGGGCGAGATCGCGGCCAGCATCGGCGGGGTGGCCGGCACCGCCCAGCGCACCACGACGGCGGCGGCGAGCACGAGCGCCACGGCCGAGACGCTGAGCCGTGCCTCGGACGAGTTGCGGGCGCTGGTCGGGGCCTTCCGCTACTGACGGAGTACCGCTCAGTGGGACTGGTCGTTCTGCCGGGGCGGCGACGCGCACAACACTGTGGCGATGGAGCGACCTCAGTTTCCCGAGCCCGATCCGGACGAGACCGGCCCGTACACCCACCTCGGTTTTGCCGTTGCCAAGCCTGGTCACGAGGACGAGGTCGAGGCGCTGATCCTGGCGCTGGTGGAGCCATTGCGCGCCGAGGAGGGCGCGATCGAGTTCCACGTGCACCGCGACCGCGCCGACCGGCGGACGTTCGTCATCTACGAGATGTTCCGCTCGAAGAAGGATCTCGAACGGCACGTCGCGCAGCCGTACACCCAAGATTTCATCCGGAGCATGCAACCGCACGTCGAGGGGCCTCTGCGGCAGCAGTTCCTCCGGATGGTCAGCACTCTGCCCACCGCGGCCGGGTGATCCCATGGGCCTCGTCGTCCTGGCGCTGATCACGGTGACACTGGCGTTCGGCCGGCGGGCGTGGGCGCGGCTGAGGGGCCGGCCGCTCCCCCGCCTGCATGTCCGGCACCCGGCCCCGCTGGTGGCCACCGGTCCGCGTCAGGACGGCGAGGTTCTGGTCGTCGGCGCCGGACCGAGCGGGCTGATGACGGCCGCGCTGCTGGTGCGGCAGGGGGTGGCGGTCCGCGTCATCGACGCCGGCGCCGGGCCGTCGACCGAGTCGCGGGCGTTCGCGGTGCAGGCGCGGACCATCGAGCTGTTCCGCTCACTGGGACTGGCCGACGAGTTGCTGGCGCACGGCGTGATCGACACCGGCATCCTGTTCCACTTCCGCGGACGGCCCGCCGGCGGGCTCGACTTCGATCGGGCCCACGCCGCGGACACGCCGTACCAGTTCATTCTCATGGCTCCGCAGAGCGAGGTGGAGCAGATCCTGCTGGCCGACCTGGCCCGGCATGGGCTGAGCGTCGAGCGCGGCACCCGGCTGGAGTCCTTCACCCAAGATCAAGATCATGTCCGGGTACGCCTGAACTCCGGCGATCTGACCTGCCGCTACATCGTCGGGGCGGACGGCGCGCACAGCACGGTCCGCAAGCAACTCGGCCTCGATTTCCAAGGCGATGGGTACGCCCAGCGCTTCCTGCTCGCCGACTGCCGGGTCGAGTGGCCGTTCGACCACACCAGCTTCCGCATCTTCATGGCCGGCGACCGGATCGGCCTGTTCCTGCCGCTGGACGGGACCAACCGTTCGCGGGTGATGACCAACGATCCGGGCGACGGCACCGGGCCCCTGACCCTGGACGAGTTGCAGACCGAGCTGCGGGCGGCGACGGCCGTGCCGGTCACGCTCACCGATCCGGTGTGGACCACGCGTTACCAGGCGCATCTGCGGCAGGCCGCCCGCTATCGGGTCGGCCGAGGTTTCCTGGTCGGCGACGCCGCGCACATCCACTCCCCGGCCGGCGGGCAGGGCATGAACACCGGCCTGCAGGACGCGGCCAACCTGGCCTGGAAGCTGGCCGCCGCACTGCACGCCGGCGCCGGCGACGCGTTGCTGGAGAGCTACCACGACGAGCGGCACCCGGTCGGTGTCGAGCTGCTGCGGTTCACCGACCGGCTCTTCACCGTCGCGGCCGGCCTGCACGGCTGGCGGGCCCGGCTGCGCGACCGGATCGGCCCGTTCCTGGTGCGGCGGGCGTCGGTCATGCCACTGCCACACCGCAAGGCGTTCCGCCGCCTGTCACAGATCGGCCTGGCCTACCGGACCGGCCCGTACGTCGTCAACGATCTGCTGCACTCGCTGCGCGGGCCGTGGGCCGGGCAGCGGGCCCCCGACGCCCGGATCCGCACCGGCCGGCAGATGTTCGACCTGCTGTCCGGCTACCGCCTGCACGTCGTCGCGCTGTCACGCAAGCCGCTGGACGACGCCACCATCAGCGACCTGGCCGCCGGGCTCGCGGGCACCTCGTTCCACCTGGTCGCCCGGGTCGTCTGCCGCAGCGACGAGCGGGTCGAGCTGGTCGATTCGGCCGAGGTCTTCGACGCGTACGGCCTGCGCGGCAACGAGTCCCAGGCGCTGTACGTGATCCGCCCGGACGGCTACGTCGCCTGGCGCTGCGACGAACTCGACGTCGACGCCTGCCGCGCCTTCCTCGCCCGCGTACACATCCCCGTCGATCAGGAGATACCGGCATGACCAGAGTTCTCGAACTCGGCATGGCCCACTTCCAGGGCCGCCACGTAACCGAGATCGCCTCCCGCCTGCACACCCCCACCTGACCACCGTGCCGAACACGGCGCCCAGGCACCGCCCGGCCTACCACCGCCAGAGCCACGGGTAGCCCTGGGCCTTTGTGGATCGCGGCGCCTACGATCCCGATCATGGTCGCCGTCTTCGCGCCGCTCGCCGGGTTGCTGCTGGGATTTCTGGACTTCGTGTGGATCAAGTTCGTGCCGGCCCCGTTCGGCGGCCTGGGCAACTCGATCGCGGTCTGGGCCGTCGCGGCGTTCCTGCTCACCTACTACCGGCGGTGGGCGATGGGGCCGGCGATCGCGGGTGCCGTGATCATGCTGGTGGTGGCCGTGCCCACCTACTACGTGGCGGCGACACTGATCCAGAACGACGACTGGTCGAACATCGGGGCGCCGTCGTCGGTGCTGTGGATGGGGCTCGGGGTGGTCGCCGGCGTCGTCTTCGGCGCGGGCGGGGTGCTGGCCCGCTCCCCTGGCCGGCTGCGGCGGCCCGCTCTGGGACTGCCCGCCGCCGTGCTGCTGGCGGAGATCGTCCTGCGGCCCGACGGGCTCGCGTACACCCTGGTCCTGATCGGTCTGGCCGTGCTCATCACCGTGCTGGCCGGGCGCACCGGGCGGGACCGGATCCTGGCGCTGGCCTGGTCTGTCCCGCTCGGCGCGCTCGGCTACCTGCTGATGATCACGACCGCCTTCCGCGGCCTCTGACCCGGCGGTCAGGCCGGGTCCGGCTTCAGCTGGGCCAGCGTGAGCACCTCCCCGCGAATGCCCCAGCCGCCGTCGGCGACCTCGTCGACCAGAACCATCGTGTTGTCCCGGGCCGCGTCCCCGAACGTCTCGGCGTAGAGATCCGTCACCTTGGTGACCAGGTTTTCCTTCTGCTCGGCGGTCAGCAGACCGGCCGGCACCTTCAAATTCGCGAATGGCATGCCACCCACCCTGACCGGCGCCGGCGCGGCGAACCAGGAGCCGCCGACCCAGGGGTTACCGACCCCTGGGTGCCATCCGCGCGGCCGAGGCAGACTGGCCGGGTGAACCTCGACGAGCTCGGTGTCTTCCTGCGGTCCCGGCGAGCCCGGATCAGCCCGCCCGAGGTGGGCCTGCCCACCGGTCCCCGCCGCCGGGTGCCGGGGCTGCGCCGCGACGAGGTCGCGCACCTGGCCGGGGCGTCGGTCGACTACTACATCGAGCTGGAACGCGGGCGCGGCGCCCAGCCGTCCGCGCAGATGCTGGCGGCGCTGGCCCGGGCCCTGCGGCTGGACCACGACGAGCGCGACCACCTCTTCCGGCTGGCCGGCCGGACCCCGCCGCCCGGCGCCGGTGGGACGGCCGCGCACGTGGCGCCGGCGATGCTGGCGCTGCTCGACCGGCTGGAGACCACGCCCGCCCGGATCATCACCGATCTGCACGAGACGCTGGTTCAGAATCGGCTGGCCGACGCCCTGCTCGGGCCGGCCGGTCCGGAAAGCTTCGTCGAGCAGTGGTTCACCGATCCGGGGAGCCGGGACGTCTATCCGGTCGACGACCATCCGCACCATTCCCGAGTGCTGGTGGCCGATCTGCGTGCGGCCGTCGCACACCGCGACCGTGACGCGCGGGCCGGCGCTCTGGTCGGCCGGCTGCGGAAGGTCAGCCCGGAGTTCACCGCGCTCTGGGACAGCGGTGATGTGGCGGTACGCCGGGGCGAACGCAAGCGGATCAACCATCCGGAGCTCGGCGTGGTCGACATCAACTGTCAGAACCTGTTCAGCGAGGACGGCCGCCAGCGCCTGCAGTTCTTCACCGCACCGGTGGGCGGTGCCGCCGTCGAGCAGCTCCGCCTCCTGGCCGTGATCGGGACCCAGGCGCTGACCGGCCCGAACCAGTAAGGCCGGCCGGGACAGGACACTGACCGGCCCGAACCAGTAAGGCCGGCCGGGACAGGACACTGACCGGCCCGAACCAGTAAGGCCGGCCGGGACAGGACACTGACCGGCCCGAACCAGTGACGCCGGCCGGTGACGATGCGGTGAGCCGTGCACCGCTCACGGCCAGGTGGCGCTCCCGCCGGCCAGGCCGGCCTCCAGGTAGACCCGGAACCGCCGGGCGATCTCCTTGACCACGTGCGGGTTCTGGTCGAGGGCGGCCGGCGTGCCGATCCGGGTGATCGTGCGGTTGCCTTCGAGCAGGGCTTCCGCGGCGGCGTAGACGGCGTCGTAGATCTTGGCCTCGGCGTCGGCGGCCAACCGGACCTCGTGCGGCTTCTTCGGGTCGGGTACGACGTGCGGGATGGCCGGCACGGCGGCCTTGACGAAGCGGACGAAGCGGTTCGGCGTGCCCGCGGCGTTCGGTGCCGCGGGCGTACCGTAAAGGCTCTGGAGAATGTCCGACAGTGGCCGGTTGAGCGAGCGGTCGACCTGGATCGCCGGCGGGATCTCGGGCGCTCCGGAGTCGTGCACGGTGACCTTGGTGGTCACGTCGGCCTTGACCGTGGCCTGGGCGTCCAGGTCGGCCAGCAGGTCGTCGATCGACACCTTGGCGCCGGCCCGCGAGGTCAGCAACTGGAAGTCGTTCGCCTTCGGGTTGTTCTTCTTCTGGTCGGCCCAGTCGACGAACCACGAGCCCAGGTCGCCGGTCCAGGTGAAGACACCGGTGAGCGGGGCGCCGCTGACCGTCTCGAGCGTGGAGCCGGTGGTCGACGGGCCTTGCAGGGCCAGGTCGAGGGCGGGCAGGAAGTGGGTCGGGTCGATGCTCTCGCCGGCCGGCGTGGTCACCGTGTCGGTTTCGAACAGCCCGTTGAGCGCGGCCAGGCTTACCGGCGGGCTGGTCATCGGGGCCGGTGTGTCGTTGCCCTCGATCAACGTGTCGAACCGCGGGCCGGCCGACGGGGACGGGTTCATGCCCTTGGCCGGCGCCTTGGCCACGAAATCGCTGTAGTAGAGCCGTCGCAGCCGGTGGACCACTTCTTCCCGGCCCGGGTAGGCCGCCTCCACCTGCTTGACCCAGCTGACGTACTGGGCCAGCGTCGCCGTCTGTCCTTTGCGCGCGACGGTGGGGCCGTTCGGCCACCAGGGCGGCGGCGCGGTGTGTGGTGGGGCCGGGGCCCGCTGCGCGACCAGCGAGGTGACCGCCTGGTTGCCCGCGGTCTGCTGCAGTTCGAGCAGGCCGCGGGCCGCGGGCCGGGGCCGGCCCGCGGCCGGGATTTCGTCGTGTGTGGACAGCGGTACCGGTTTGCGCAGGCGTCCGGGCACTGTTACACGGTCCGCCCACCGGCCACTGTGGTCAAGGGCTGACGAGTTTCCGCAGGGCGGCGACGTAGATCTCGGAGAAGGTCGGGAACGGCTGGATGGTGTCGCGCAGCACGGCCAGCGGGACGCGGGCGCGGATCGCCAGGGTGGCCTGCTGCAGCCACTCTCCGGCCTCCGGGCCCAGGGCGTACGCCCCGGTCAGGACCTCGCCGTCGCTGAGCAGGGTGAGGAAGCCGGGCGATTCGGCGTACCGCCGGGTGTAGGTCTCGGTCTTGGCCACCTCGGCCAGGGGCACTGTGGCGCGGTGCGGTGCGTCGCTCGCGCCGACCGAGGCGGCCTGCGGGTCGGTGAAGACGACCCGGGGTACGGCCGTGTAGTCCGCCTCACGCGGCCGGCCGAGGATGTTGTCGGCGACCACCTCGCCCTGGTACTTGCCGACGTGAGTGAGCATCCAGAGGCCGGTGGCGTCGCCGACCACCCACAGGTTGTCGGCCGCGCTGAGCCGGGCGTCGACCGGGATGCCGCGGTCGGTGGCGGTCACGCCGACCGTCTCCAACCCGATGTCGCGCACCCGGGGGCGGCGGCCGGTGGCCACGAGCAACCGGTCACCGCGCAGCTCACGGCCGTCGTCGAGGGTCAGGACGTACTCCTCACGGTCGCGTCTCGCCGCGACCGCGGACGGGCCCAGCACCAGCTCGACGCCGTCCCGGCGCAGCGCCTCACCGAGCCCTTCACCGAGCTGGGCCGGCTCGCGCGGCAGCACGTGCCGGCCGTGGGCGGTGAGCACCACCTCGCCGCCGAGCCGCCGCACGGCCTGGGACATCTCGACGCCGACGGGTCCGGCGCCGAGCACGATCAGCCGTTCCGGGACCGAGGTCAGGCCGGTCGCCTCGCGGTTGGTCCAGACGCCGTCGAGGCCGGCCAGGCCGGGGATCGGCGGGATGATCGGGTCGGCGCCGTTGGCCAGCACCACGTGCCGGGCGGTGTACCGCTGCCCGGCCACCTCGACCGTGCCCGGACCGGCCAGCCGCCCGCGGCCGCGCAGCAGGTCGATGCCGGCGCCGGCCAGCCAGCGCTGCTGGCCCTCGTCGGAGTAGTTCGAGACCATGAAGTCGCGCCAGGCCAGGACCCGTTTGACGTCGATCTCGGCGGTCGACTCGGCGTCCCGGGCGGCCTGCACGGCCTCGCCCGGGCGCAGCAGCGTCTTCGACGGGATGCACGCGTAGTAGGAGCATTCGCCGCCGACCAGTTCCCGTTCGACCAGTGCGACCCGCAGGCCGCCGGTGGCCAGGGCGCCGGCGCAGTGCTCGCCGGGCGACCCGCCGCCGATGACGATGACGTCGTAGTCGGTGGTCATTGTGGCAGGTCCTGGCCGGCCTGCTCGCGGACCAGGTAGTCGGCGTACCAGTCGGGCCAGTCGGGGTCCTCGGCGCCGGTCCGGGCCTCGTGCTCGCCGTGCGCGGCGGCGGCCCGGCGCAGGGCGGCGGCCAGGTCGGCGGTCGAGGCGAAGGTGGTGGCGGCCGGGTCCACGCGGCCGGGCAGCCGGGTGGTGATCTCTTGCAGCAGCCAGCCGTTGCCGTCCGGGTCGCTGAACGACAGGAACGAGCCGTAGCTGTTGCGCTGCGGGTCGGGTCCGGGCACCCGGGCGTCGGTGCCGCCGTGGTGGAAGACGCCGCCGGCGTCGTGGAAGATCTCGCCGGGATCGGCGCCGAGGCGCTCGAGCTCGTCGTGGGCCGCGTCGATGTCGGAGACGATCAGGTGCAGGCCCTGGGCCGTACCCGGCTCCTGGGCGGTGACCGACGTGCCGAAGATGACCGACGCGGGCGACCCGGGCGGGGTGACCTGCACGACCCGGAAGTCGTCGCCGGTGGCGACGTCGGCGTCCAGGTGCTGCTGCTGATCGGGGCCCGCGCGGTCGGGCCGGAGCTGGCCGGGCTGCCGGAGCTCGTGGTGTCCGGGCTGGGCCGGGAGGATGCGCGGCGGTTGCTGGACGAGGTCGCGGCGGCTCCGCTCGACCCGCTGATCGCCGGACGGATCGTCGCCGAGGCCGCGGGCAATCCGGGGGCCCTGGTCGAGTGGCCGGGCAGGCTGACCGGGGTCGGGCTGGCCGGCGGGCTGGGTCTGCTCGACGCCGCCCCGGACGACGGTGAGGTCCGGCGGATTCGCGCGCTGGCCGCGTACCCCCGGATGATCTTGCTGATCGCGGCGGCCGACCCGGTGGGTGACGCTGATCTGGTGCTGCGGGCCGCGAACCGGCTCGGCGTCGTCCTGGAGGAGGCGCTGGACGGGGCGGCCGGGCTGCTCACGCTGGACGAGCGGGCGACCTTCCGGCATCCGCGGGTCCGGCTGGCGGCCTATCACGTGGCCGAGCCCCACGACCGGCGGGCCGCGCATCGGGCGCTGGCCGAGGCCGACCCGCGTCCGGACCGGCGCGCGTGGCACCTCGCCGCGGCGTCGCCCGGCCGCGACGAGACGGTGGCGGCCGCGCTCGAACAGGCGGCCGCGCAGGTGGGTGGTCCGGCCGCGGCGGCCGCGTTCCTGCAGCGTGCGGTGGCGATGAGCGACGAGGGGGTACGCCGGACCGAGCGCATTCTGACGGCCACCGCGGCCACCCTGGCGGTGGGCGAGTGGGACGCCGCGCGACG
Source organism: Actinoplanes sp. NPDC049265 (assembly GCF_043197135.1). Lineage (NCBI taxonomy): Bacteria > Bacillati > Actinomycetota > Actinomycetes > Micromonosporales > Micromonosporaceae > Actinoplanes > Actinoplanes sp. NPDC049265. The sequence goes on from NZ_JBICSP010000004.1 coordinate 318,440, forward strand.
ATTCCTGCCCGCCGGCGCGCCGTGCCTGGCCGCGTTCCAGGGGCGCGAGGAGGAGGCGGCGCCGCTGATCAAGCAGGACAGCGACGTGGCCCGGTGGTGCGCGGCCGTCCTCTACAACGGCCTGGGCCGCCCGGAGCAGGCCGTCGCCCCGGTGACCGACCCGGTGATCGCGCGGTGGGCGCTGCCCGAACTGATCGAGGCGGCCGCCCTCAGCGGCGACCTGGACCTGGCCCGCGACGCCCTCGACCGGCTGACCCGGGCCGGCGCCGACCCGGGCCTCCGGGCCCGCGGCCGGGCCCTGGTGACCAGCGGCCCGGACGCCGGGGCGGCCCACGCCGAGGCGGTCGAGCGGCTGTCCCGTGCCGGTCCGCGGCCCGACCTGGCCCGCGCGCACCTGCTGCACGGCGAGTGGCTGCGCCGGGAACGACGCCGGCCGGCCGCCCGGCAGCAACTGCACCTGGCCTACGACCTGTTCACCGAGATCGGGATGACCGCGTTCGCCGAGCGCGCCCGCCGCGAGTTGCGGGCCTGCGGCGAGACGCTCCGCGAGCGCGGTCGCGCCGTACGCGAGATCGGCCTGACCGCCCAGGAACGCCAGATCGCCCTGCTGGTCCGCGACGGCTACTCGAATCCGGAGGTCGGCGAACGGCTGTTCCTGAGCCCGCGCACCATCGAGTGGCACCTGCGCAAGATCTTCACCAAGCTCGGCATCACGTCCCGCCGCCAGCTCCGCACGATCACCGGCCTGGAGCCGTGACGGCCGGTCTAGGGACCGGCGGGCGCCGGATCGTCACCCACGCGCGCCCGCCCGGCCTCCCCCAGCTGGGGGATCGCTCACTGGAAGGTGCCGGCGGCGGTGTCCAGCTCCTCGCGCATCTTCTTGATCCGTTTGGCGTCGCCGCCCCGGCTGATGGCCTTGACCATCCCGTCCTCGGCCTGCGGCCCCCAAGTCGCCACCTGCTTGGGGTCGAGACCGGGATGCGCGGCGACGTAGGCCGCGGCGGCGTGCTGCAGGTCGCCCAGCGGCAGGCCGCCGTGCACGGTGTGGTTGGCCAGCACGCCGACGCCGAACTCGGAGGTGATCAGGGCCGAGATCGGCACCTTGACCACTGTCGGCTTGGCGTCCGGGCCGGTGCCCGGAACGGTCAGGGTCACCTTCGTGCGCAGCGGGCGGAGCACCTCGAACTCGTTAGCCGCGCGCAGTTCACCGGTGCGCAGTTCGGGGTCGGTCCCGGCCGTCGACAGGACCGCGGTGAGCTTGGGGTCACCCTGGACTGCTTTCGCGGCCGGTACGCCTCTGAGCACTGTCCCGTCGGCCCGGGTGACCACCAGCCCGTCCGTGGCGACGTCGATGCCGTACCGGGTGAGCCGCCGTGCGAACGCCGCCGGGGCGGCCTCCTTCATGATGGTCAGCGCCTTGATCAGGTCGCCGTCGCCGCCCTTGCCGGTGGTCCACTGCACCATGCCGAACGTCACGTCGGCGATGTCCCAGGTGTTGACCGAGGTGAAGTCGCCCTCGAAGCTGGAGATGATGGCCAGGATCTTGCGGGTGGACGCGCCGATCGTCGGGTCCTTGGCCAGCAGCTCGGCCACGCTCGCGTCCTTGCCGTCGTTGCGGGTGGCCTTGCCCTCGTGGCCGTCCGCGGTCACCGTGGCGTACGCCTCGACCCGGTTGTGCATCGAGGCCTTGGCCCCGTCCACCTCGTACACCGACCGGGTCTGATCCACCTGGGTCATCCCCCAGTCGGCGGCGTCGATCCCGGCCCTGAGCTCGGCCAGCCTGCTCTTGATCTGGTCCTGTGCCTTGGTCACGGCCGCCTTGGCCTGCTCGCGCTGGGTGGTCAGCACGTCGACCGGCCGCTTGGCCTTCCGCGCCAGCCGCAGCGCGTTTTCGGCACCGGCCAGATCGGACTTGGTCCGAGCCAGCTGGGCTCGGACCTCGGCCAGCTTGGGGTTGTACTTGGAGTCGAGCATGCTCTTGACGTAGTCCTTGAGGGCCGTGGTCGCCGCCTCGACCGCCGTCTGCGCCTTCTCGACCGCCGTCCGCGCGTCGGCGACGGCCTTCTGGGCCTCGGCCGGCGTCGGCACCTTCTTGCCCTTCTTCTTCGTTTTCGCCGGTGGGGCCGGAGCCGGTGGGGCCGGCGCCGCCGACACGGCCGCTTCCACCTTCTCGGCCGCGGCCAGCGCCTTCTTCCGGTCGCCGAGCTGCTTGTGGGCGCCCTTGAGCGCGGCGAACAGTCGCTGCTTGCCCCCGCCGTGCGGATTCCAGGGCAGCGTCTCGAAGATCACCCACGGCTGGAGGCTGTCCACCTTCACGGTGCTGCTGGTCACCGTGATCGAGTCGAGGGCCGCCCGGATCGCGTCGCTCTCCGGGCTGCGCTGCACGACCGGCTGCTGGGCCTGGATCGCCGCCGTGGTGGCCTGGTTGCCCGCCGTCCGCTGCAGCGCGAGCACGTCGTCGGCGTGGTGCAGCTGGTCCGGTCGCCCCGGCCGGTCCGGTCCCGGGCCGGGTCGCACCGGGGCCGTGACCGGCTTCGTGGTGCTCCGGCTGGTCGTGAGTTTCGCCTTGGTCGTCATCCCCCGCCCTCTCCCCCAGCCTGGAGACTGGCAGGGGCGCCGGCCGGTGTCCCGGTCGGCCCGGGCCGTCGTGAGGGCAGCGTCGGTTGCCCGATCAGGCCCCGCGGTCGTACGCGTCCATCGCCTCGAAGCTCCTCCCGTGGGCGTCAACCAGCCGATCAGCTCGGTCAGCGGTCCGGCCAGGCACGCACCGAGCTCGGTCAGGCTGTAGGTGACCCCGCCGGCGTGGACCGGCTCTTCGCCGCCGCCCGGGACGCCTTCGGACCGGTCGACGTGCTTGGTCAACAATGTCGGCACGAGCGGTACCAGCGCCGAAACGACAACACTGACCCACAGCCCACACCCGCCAGATCACCGGCGACGGGGTACCGGCGTCGGGACGACAGCGCTGACCCGCGGCCGGCGCAGCACGGCGTGCTCCAGTGCCGTCCACGCGGCCGAGGTCACCAGGTAGAGACCCGCGGTCAACGGCAGGATCAACATGACGGGTACGCCGAGGTACGGCAGCCACGTCATCCAGCTCGGCGTCTCCGGGTTGAGCCGCCGCATCCGCCGCGCCGACCACCACGCCAGGAGCGCCGACAGGGCCATCAGCGCGGCGAAGATCGGCACCGCCGCACCGACGTGGGCGGTCAGCGGATAGCCGAACAGCGATCCGGTGACCAACCCGTCGCTGCTGACCCGGTACATCAGCATGAAGAACGGCGCCTGAGCCAGCGCGGGCAGCAGCGGGGCGAACGGGCTGATCCCGTGCTCGCGCTGCAGGTCGAGCTGGGCCGTGGCCAGCGCGATCGGGTCGTTCTTGTGCTTGGTTCGCAGTTCGGCCAGCTGTGGGGCGAGGGCGGCGCGGCGGCGCTCCCCCCGGACCTGCCAGTAGGTGATCGGGCTGATCAGGAGCCGGACGGCCACGGTGAACAGGACGATGGCCAGCGCCGGCGTGGTCGCGGCGGCCAGCAGGTTGATGATCGAGTGGGCAAAGCCAATGAAAAAGGACATGAAGGGGTACCCCTGCGTTCCACGAAGGTATGACGGACGCGGAAACGGCAGCCGTGATGCGTATTTGTGCTCAGAGCGCTCTGAGCACAAATAGGTATCAGGGGGCCGCGGGGTACGCCGACGGTGCTCGGGGGCGCGGACGACCGGCCGCGTCGGGATCGCTGACTCGGGCGAGCCGGGCGACGGACCGCGGCCGCAGCCGTGAGGCGACGCCGAAGGCCCGCACCCTTGGCAGGCTGACGCTGGCGGCCGCGACCACGACCAGCAGCGCGGCGGCCACCACGGCCAGGCCGAGCACGAATTCGGTCGCCGAGGCGGTCGGGGTGCCGGGCAGCACAGGGCTCAGCAACAGCCAGAGCGCCTGGATCATGGCGACAACGCTACCCGCCCATGGCAACCCTCAGTGGTAGGCGAATCGGGCATCGGCGGGGCGGATGCCCGATTCGCCTACCACTCAGCCCTTGCCGAACGCCTTGTCCTGGCAATCGTCGACCTTCTTCATCTGGTTGTCCGGCGGCAGGCTCTCGAAGGTCAGGAAGCCGTCGCTCTCCCAGGCGTCGATGCCGTGCGAGCGGATGCACGTCACCCAGTCGCGCAGCTTGTCGCCGTAGGCCGGGTCGAGCCGCTTGGCCCGTTCCCACAGCTCCTCCGGCTCCTTGTTCGCGCACTTCTTCTCGGCCTTCTTGTAGCGCTCCTCGAAGCCGGGATCGACATTCTGGGCCACCTTCGGCTCGGCGGCGGCATCGGCGGCCGCCTTCCGCTTCGCACCGGTTCCGCCGCCGTTGTCCTCCAGGCAGGACTGCCACACGTCGTACAGCCGCTCCTCCTCCTCGGACGAGGTGTCGGTGCGGATCAGCGGACGCTCCGCGGGCACCGGCGCGGCCGAGGACGCGGCCGGTGCCGGTGGCTTGACGCTGACCAGGGTCGCGACGTCCTCGCCGTCCTGGGCGTCGGCGGAACCGCAGCCGGCGAGCAGGAGGCCGAGCAGGACGGCGGGAACCGCGCCGGTCGTGCGTACCTTCATCGTGGGTTTCCTTCCCGGGGACAGTTGATCAGGCCGACGCAAGGGCGGCGGTCGGGGTGAGCCGCGCCGCGCGGATCGACGGGTAGCCGCCGGCGATCACGCCGACCAGGACGGCACCGCCGAGCGCGGCGCCGACCGCACCGGCCGGGATCACGACCGGCCAGTGCTGACGGGCGGCGTAGACGGCGGTGCCGGCGACGCCCAGGAGCAGGCCGGTCGCGCCGCCCAGGGCGGAGAGCACGACCGACTCGGTCAGGAACTGGATGCGGATCTGGCCCCGGCTCGCGCCCAGGGCCCGCCGCAGGCCGATCTCGGAGCGCCGCTCCAGCACCGAGATGACCATCGTGTTGGCCACGCCGATCCCGCCGACCAGCAGCGCGACCAGGGCCAGGCCGAGGAAGAGGACGGAGAACGTACGCTCGGTCACCCGCTTGGCCGCCAGCGCGTCGGACGGCAGCGTGACCAGCACCTTGCTCGGCTCCTCGGGGTTGACGGTGGCCGGCAGCACCGCGCGCACCGACTCGATCGCCGGCTCGCGGGCCCGCAGGTAGAGCACGGTCGGCCGGCCGTCGAAATCCAGCACGGTCCGGGCCGCCTCCCAGCTGACCAGCACCGAACGGTCGATCTCGGGCGACAGCGGCGTGGGCGCGAGCACCCCGACCACGCTGAACCAGGCGTCGGCCACGTTGATCTGCCGGGGCGGACCGTCCGCGGGTACGCCGGGAATGCCCAGCCGCGCCGCCGCGACCGAGCCGAGCACCACCGTGGGAAACTTCCCGCCGTCCAGGAACCGGCCGGACAGCACGCGCCCGTCGAGCGCGCTCAGCAGGTCGGGCCGGCTGGCCAGCACGGTGAGGCCGGAGCCGTCGCGTTCGTCGGTCAGGTCCGAGCGGCGGGCCACCGTGTTCAGGTTGGCCACCGCCGACACGCTGGTCACCGGGCCGATCCGGGACACCATGGCGACCGCGGCGGCGGGCAGGCTGGGCCGTTCCGCCTCCCGGTCGGGGGCGGGCATGACCTGCAGCAGGTTGGGCCCGAGGGCGGCCAGTTCGTTCATCAGGGCCCGTGAGCTCGACGCCGGGATCGCGGTCACCGCGACCATGGTGGCGATACCGACGGCGATGCCCAGCGCCGAGAGCACCGCCCGCGTCCGCCGGATCCGCAGCCCGATCGTGCCCAGCGACAGCACGTCGAGCGGGGCCAGCCGCACCGGCCGGATGTCGGTCATCGCCCGTCACCCGAGCCGTCAACCGAGTCGTCACCGGGGCCGCCGGCGCCCGGAACGCGGGCCGCGCCCACGAAACGGCCGTCGCTCCCGGCCGGCCGGGCGTCGCGCAAGCGGGTGTCGCCGACGATCCGGCCGTCGCGCATCTCGACGCGGCGCGGCAGCCGGGCGGCGATCTCACGGTCGTGCGTGATGATCGCGATGGTCGTGCCCTCCCGGTGCAGGCGGGTGAACAGGTCGAGGACGGCCCGCCCGGTCGCCGTGTCGAGGGCGCCGGTCGGCTCGTCGGCCAGCAGCAGCGCCGGCTCGTGGACGATCGCGCGGGCGATGGCCACGCGCTGGCGTTCACCCCCGGAGAGCTGGTGTGGCCGGTGGGTGATCCGGTGGGCCAGGCCGACCCGGTCCAGCGCCTCGGCCGCCCTGCGCCGGCGGTGCCGGCGGGGCACGCCGGCGTAGAGGAGCCCGGTGGTGACGTTGTCGGCGGCGGTCAGCCCGTCGGTCAGGTGGAACTGCTGGAACACGAAGCCCAGCCACCGGCCCCGGAGGGCGGAGAGGCGGCGGTCGCCCAGCGTCGCCACGTCGTGCCCGGCCACGGCCACGTCGCCACGGGTCGGGCGGTCGAGCGTGCCCATGATGCTGAGCAGCGTCGACTTGCCCGAGCCGGACGGGCCGGCGATCGCGATCAGCTCGCCGCGGTCGATGTCCAGGCTGACCCGGTCGAGGGCGGTGACCCCGCCGGGGTAGACCTTCTCGGCGTCGCGGATCGACAGGACCCGGCTCACGACGTGGTCACCACCGTCAGGCCGTCGTCGACGCCGTCGCCGCTGACCTCGACCAGGCCCATCGCGAAGAGTCCGGTCTCGACCGGCAGCAGCCGGTTGTCGGGCAGTTGCAGGGCATAGCCACCCTCGCGCAGGGCGAGCAGGGCGTTGACGGGTACGGCCAGGACGTCCGTACGCGTCTCACCCTTGACCTTGATCTCCACCGTGCCGCCGTCGAGCTTGACCGGCTTGCGCGGTTCGATGGTCACCGCGACCTGCTGGGGGCCGCCCGCCGGCTGACCCTCGGGGGTGGTGGCGACGTTGGCGACGGCGCTGATCCGGCCGGGCGCCTCGGCGCCGTCGGGCATCCGGAGGGTGACCGCGGCGCCCTTCCTCAGCGACCCGGCGTCGGGGGCGCCGACCTGGGCGCTGACCACCTTCGCGGGCTGGGTCACCGACATGATCGGCCCGGCCGCGTCGTCGCCGATCACCCCGGACACGCTGTCCACCCGCACCGGACCGGGCAGGACGACCACGTCACCGACCTCCAGGACACCGTCGGCGGTCATCCCGGCATCGTGCTGCCACCGCTTGATCGCCGCGATCAGGGTGGCGGTGAGCACGGCCTCGCCGGTGCGGACGGTCGGTGGCCTCTCCGGTCCCGCCACCTTGACGCGGGAGCCGGGGCCGGGCTGGCCGCCGGTGGCGTACCCCAGCGCTCGGAGATTCTCGAGAACCATCGCCACGTCACGGCCGACCGTGTCGCGGGCGCTCAGCGTGCGGTACAGCGGCGGATTGCCGAAGAACAGCGGGACGGGCTCGTCGTCGACCCGGAACGTCACCGTGCCGCGTTTCAAAAGCTGACCGGTCCGCGGCAGGGACGTGACCACGCCCGACCGGCCGCCCTTGACCACCCGGCTCGCGCCGTAGCCGATCGAGCCCGCCAGCGACCGGCTCGTCGACAGGTCGGTGCGGGTGACCTTCACCGTCCGCACCGGGATGGTCTGGGCGCGCGTCGCCGGAGGGGGCTCCGCGCCGCGCGCCCAGACTGCCACCCCGACCGCCGCTGACACCGCCACCGCTACCGCTACCGAGAGTGCGGTCAGGATGCGGGTCCGCCGGGGGCGCGGGCCGTCGTTCGGTGGCATGGCGACGATCGTGGCGGACGATTTACAGGAACTTGTCGGGACGGCGGAAAACTTCGAACGTCGTCCTATAGTCGCTGCCGTGCCCGCACATGTACTGGTCGCCGAGGACGATCGCAAGCACGCCGAGATCCTGCGCCGCTACCTGGAGTCGGCCGGCTACCGGACGACGATCACCCACGACGGCCCGACCGCACTCGACCGGACCCGCCGGCTGAACCCCGACCTGCTGTTACTGGACGTGATGATGCCGGGACTGAACGGGCTCGACCTGTGCGAAGTGCTGCGCCGCGAGTCGTCCGTACCCGTGCTCATGCTGACCGCCCGCGCCGGCGAGGACGACCTGCTCGCCGGGCTCGGGCGCGGCGCCGACGACTACCTGACCAAGCCGTACCGCCCGCGCGAGCTGCTGGCCCGGATCCAGGCGCTGCTGCGGCGCGCGGCCCCGGCCCCGGCCGCGCACGACATGGTACGGGCCGGCCCGTTCGCCGTCGACCTGGCCCGGCGTGTCGTCACCGTCGGCGAACGGCCGGTCGAGTGCACGCCGGACGAGTTCGCCATCCTGGTGGCGATGATGCGCCGGCCCGGGCGGGTGTTCAGCCGGGCGGCGCTGCTGCAGGAGACCAGTGGGTACGACCGGGAATCGGCCGAACGCGCCATCGACACACACGTGTCCAACCTGCGCCGCAAGCTCGAACCCAACCCGCGCCGCCCGGTGCACCTGCTGACCGTGTACGGGGTCGGCTACAAGCTGGTGGCCGGATGAGCCGCCCGGTTCCGGCCCGCCGCAGCCTGCTGGTCAAACTGCTCGCCACGTCCCTGCTGATCGCCGTGTGCTCGATCGCGGCGACGGCCTGGCTGGCCGTACAGCTCACCAAGCAGGCCGTGACCCAGGAGCAGAGCCGCACCCTGTCGGCCGACACCGACATCTACGACGCCCTGATCGAGTATGCGGCCACCCACGACAGCTGGGCCGGCGCCCAGGCCAAGGTGGCCCGGCTGGCCGACCTGACCGGCGCCCGGATCGCGCTGACCACCCCCGGCCGGCGGCCGATCGCCGGGTTCCCGGCCGACGCGCTCGACGCCGCCGCGGTGTCCGACGTGCCCACGGCCACCGTCGACCCGCTCTTCCTCGACCCCGGCATCGCCCGCAACACCGGCGGCCGGATCGACGCCCGGGCTGTCGGCCCGTACCGCCTCACCGAGGACGAACGCCGCTCGCTGCGCCGCGACGCGTCGTCCTACGTCGACTGTCTGCGCTCGTTCCACGCGGCCGCCGAGATCGTCGACACGCCGAGCGGCCGCCCGGTCGTACGCCGGCTCAGCGCCGCACCGCCGGCCGCGACCCGGTGCGACCGCCTCGACCGCGGTTTCACGCCGGTCGGATCGGAGCGGAAGCCCCTGGCCGCCCTCAACCGGCTGGTCCGGTCGTGCGCCGGAGACGACTTCTCGCTCACGCCGCTGTTCGACGTACGGTATTCCGGCGCCCCCGACAGCGACCGGGAACAGCAGGTGGACAACTGCGTCGGAGAGAGTCGCCGCGCGCAGCTGCGCCCGTACGTCGCCCCGCCCGCCCTGCTCTTCGTCACCGGCCGGGCCATGCCGGCCCCGTCGGTCGACCTGTCGCCGGGCAACCAGCTGCGGATCGCCGGCACCACCGGCATCGTGCTCGTGCTGGCCGTCATCGCCACCGTCGTGGTCGGCCGCCGCCTGGTCCGGCCGCTGCGGGCCCTGACCGAGGCGGCCCGCCAGCCCGTCGACCGGCAGGGGGCGGTGCCGGTGACCACCCACGACGAGATCGGCCACCTGGCGACCGCGTTCAACGACCTGTCGGCGCGCCGGGAGGCTTTGGAACAGCAGCGCCAGGACATGGTCAACGACATCGCGCACGAGTTGCGGACCCCGCTGACCAACATCCGCACCTGGCTCGAGACCGCCCGCGACGGCGCCGTCGACCTCGGCCCCGAGGTGCTCGACCTGCTCGTCGAGGAGTCCATCCTGCTCCACCACGTGGTCGACGACCTGCGCGACATCGCCGCGGCCGACGCCGGCAGCCTGCGCATCCACCGCGAGCACGCCTACATCCACGACCTGCTGTCCGGCCGTCCCGGCGTCGAGCTGACCGCCGACCCCGACCTGATGGCCTACGTCGACCCGGTCCGCATGCGCCAGATGGTCGGCAACCTGGTCTCGAACGCGCTGCGCCACACCCCGCCCGGCGGCCGGGTCACGATCGACGCCGGCGTCACCGCCGGCCGCCTGACCATCCGGGTGACCGACACCGGCTCCGGCATCGCCCCCGCCGACCTGCCGAGAATCTTCGACCGCTTCTGGCGCGCCGACTCGTCCCGCTCCCGCGCAACCGGCGGCAGCGGCCTGGGCCTGCCGATCGCCCGCCGGCTGGCCCGCGCCCACGGCGGCGACATCACGGTCACCAGCACCCCGGGCGCGGGCAGCACCTTCACCATCGACGTCCCGGCCTGACCGCGGTGTGCTCCGGACGATCTCGCCGAACGACCCGGCGGGCGTGGCGGCGGACCGATCGGCTACGGAGAGGACAGGATCTCCGCCCGGCCCAGGGCGAGGTAGCCGTCCTCCAGGTTCGGTTCGGCGGGTTCGGCGTCGACGGCCGGTGGGGCCGGCGCCACCACGCGGTAGCGCATGCCGGCCTCGTGGGGGACCGCCGACACGATGGTGCCGCCGGTCGGGGCCGGGCCGGCGGTCACGACCGTCCACACCCGACCGGCGGCCCGGCGGGTCAGGGACTCGACCGTGCCGCGGAACACCAGCCGGCCCGACGCCAGCACGGCCAGCTCGCGGCAGGTCTGGGCGATGTCGTCGACGATGTGGGTGCTGAGCAGCACCGTGCGGTCGCCGGCGAGCTGGGACAGCAGGGTCCGGAACCGGATCCGCTCCTCCGGGTCGAGCCCGGCCGTGGGCTCGTCGACGATCAGCAGCCGCGGGTCGGCCAGCAGCGCCTGGGCGATGCCGACCCGCCGGCGCATGCCACCGGAGTAGCCGCGCAGCTTGCGGCCCGCGTCGCCGGTCAGCGCGACGATCTCGAGCACCTCGCTGACCCGGCGCCGCCGCTCGGTCCGGTCGTCGATGCCCTTGAGCAGGGCGACGTAGTCGAGGAACTCGCGGGCGCTGAGGTCGGGGTAGACGCCCAGTTCCTGCGGAAGGTAGCCCAGGGCGCGCTGGACCGCCTGGCGGCCGGTGCGCGTGCTCACGTCGTACCCGCCGATCGTGACCTGGCCCGACGACGGCCGCAACAGGCCCGCCAGGATCCGCATCAGGGTGGTCTTGCCGGCGCCGTTCGCGCCCAGCAGGCCGAACATGCCGGTCGGCACGACCAGGCTGAGCTGATCGAGCGCGGTCACACCGCCTCGGTAGCGTTTGGTCAGGTCGGAGATGTCGATCTGCATGGCGGTGTCCTAACGGCGGTGGCGGAGCGTGGCGGCGGTCAGGGTGAGGGCGGCGATGACGAGCAGGACACCGACCGAGAGCCACGCGGTGGCGGCGGTGGCCTCGGGACGCAGGATGTTCAGGGCGGCGCCGGGCACCGGACCGGCGATGGCGGTGTCGTCGAAACCCAGCAGGGCCTGCAGCGGATAGTTGCCGCTGGCCGAGAGGATGCTCTGCGCCGGGGTCGGCATGTTGTCGGGGCCGATCGCGTTGCCCCAGAACCAGTAGCCGACGAACAGCACACGGAACAGCGGCGCGGGCATGACCAGGGGCACGGCCAGCGCGAACGCTCCGACGAACAGGATCGCGGGCAGGTGTACGACGCCGAAGGCGGCGAGCGCCCACGGCAGCCCGGTCCAGCGGCCGGCGGCGACCGCGTAGCCGACGGCGAAACCGAGGTAGACGACGGCGATCGGGACGGCCGCCGCGGCGCACACCCCCAGATACTTGCCGACCAGGCGAGCGGCCGGGCGGCCGGGCGTACTGTCCAGGATGGACTCCACGCCCAGCTGGTGGTCGCGGACCAGGCGGTCGGCCAGCAGGCACCCGTACGCCACCGGCAGGAAGATGTTGACCAGCAGCGCCGCCGACAGCATGGCGCCCTTGGCGTCGCCCTGCCGGATCACGTCGCCGAGCTGGCGGGCCGCGACCACGCCGAGCAGCGCCACGATGACGCCGACGCTGATCCACAGCGACCGCTTCCGCAGCATCATCCGGAACTCGTACCGCGCGGCCGCGATCATTCCGCCCGTCCCAGCAGCATGAATGCTCCCCCGCCGAGGCCGAGGGCGGTGGCGATGAGGGTGATCCGGTTGCCGGCCCACTCGGCCGGCACGGTGCCCTGCGTGGTGGCGAACAGGTAGACGGCCCGCGACCAGCCGTGTTCCTGGACGACCGCGCCGAACAGCTGCTCGACCAGCCACAGCACGGCCACCAGCCCGCTCGCCGCCGCCGGCCCGCGCAGCAGCACGCCGGCGAGCAGGCCGAACGCCGTCAGCCAGAGCCCCGGCGCCAGCCAGACGAGCTGACCCACGATCGGCCCGTGCCCGGCCGGCCAGCGGCCGGTCAGGATCAGGAGCGATGAGATGAGTACGGCGACCAGCCCGCTCCACCCCGCGACCACGGCCAGCCGGCGCAGCAGCGTCGACCGGTACCGCATCGGCATGGTCAGCTGCAGTTCCGCCGCCGGGTCACGGCCGATCAGCGAGGCGGCGCCGAGCCCGGCCACCAGCGGCACCCCGAGTTCGAGGAACACGAACAGGTTTCGCATCGGGTGTTCGGCCCAGGTGATCGCGACGAGGCCGGCGGCCAGCAACGGTGGAGCGAGCAGGGGGGCCCATCCGGCCCGGCGGATCTCATGCCGCCACAGTGCAAGTGGTCTCACATCAGGTGGGTAGCGCGCGAGTGGCGTACGGGTTCACCCCGGCCGACCAGAATCATCGCGGCCGCGGCCAGCACGGCCGCCGTCAGCCCGGTGGCCGGTCCGGTCGTCCACACCAGCCGTACGACGTGGACCAGCCCGGTCGCCGGGGCCAGCACGTTGTCGGCCAGCACCCGCATCGACCACAGCGCCAGGGCCGCACCGATGGCGACGTCCGGGCCGAGCCACACCACCAGCAGCAGGCACAGCGCCGACAGCACGGCCGTCGGCCCGAGCCATCCGGCGACCAGCGTCCCCACTCCCCCGGCGGCTCCGGCCGCCACCAGCAGGGCCGACGCCGCCAGGGCCAGGACCAGGTCGTACCCGAGCACCAGCAGCACCCGGATGGCCAGGATCAGCCGCTGCGAGGTGGGGGTGGCCGCGACCACCTCGAAGGCCGGATCGCGCCGGGGCCCGTACGCGCCGCTGATCCCGGCCGCGGCCACGAACGGCGTGACCAGCACCAGCCCCGCCGGGCCGAGCACCACGCCGAGCGCCATGACCAGCGCCGACGCGACCAGCACGCCGGCCCGCAGCAGCCGCAACTGGGCTCTGATCAGTTCCGCACGCCGGGGAGTCGTCCGGCTCACCTCGGACATCGCACTCCGGACCAGCACCCGGTGAATCAGCTCGGACGCGGGCGGGGGTGACGGCACCGGCGCGTCCGCGATGCCTCGCCAGGCGGCCAGGTCGGCCCGGCACGTGGCGCAGCCGGCCAGGTGCGCGTCGACCGTCGCCCGCTCGGCCGGCGTCAGCGTTCCGGCCGCGTATTCCACCAACCGATCGTTCATTCCGGCACCCCCTGGTGACTGAGCAGCTGGGTCAGCCTGGCCCGGGCGTGATGCAGGCGGCTCTTGACCGTCCCCACCGGCACGCCCAGCACCTCGGCCGCGTCGGCCAGCGGCAGGCCGGCCACGAGGACCAGCCCGATGACCTCCCGTTGGTGCTCGGGCAGCCGTCCGATCGCCGCGGCGACGGGGGTTCCGCCGGCCGCGGCGATGGCGAGTTCGTCCGGCCCCGGGTGAGGGTCGGGCTGGTCGAGAGGTTCGGCGGGTACGGGCGGAGCAGCGTTCCGCAGCCGATTGTGCGCCTGCCGCCGCGCCACGCCGAACAACCACGTGGTGACCCGCGACCCGCCCACGTACCCCCCGGCCGACCGCCACACCGCGAGCATGGTGTCCTGCAGAATCTCCTCGGCCGTCATCCGGTCGCCGGCCAGCCGCAGCAGATACCCGAACAGCCGCCCGCCGTGCGCCTCGTAGAGCCGGGTGAGCGCGGCGCTGTCCCCCCGAGCCACCAGCCCGACCAGTGCGGCGTCCGCCTCGTCCGTACCCATCACCCGGTGAGTAGCACTGCCGCGCCACAAAGGTTCACCGCCGGGCGCGCCGGCGCGCGCGACCGGGATCGCGGGCGCCGACGGGCCCGGTCAGAAGCCGGGAAAGACCGCCCGCAGCTGGTCGAGGGTGACGTTGCCGGTCACCTCGACGCCGGCCGGGGTGTACCCGGGCTTGAGGCGGCCGTAGAACAGGCGCAGCGCCGACTCCAGCGAGCCGGTGAAGGTCGCCGTCGCGGGCGCGGCGTCGGTGGTGAAACGGACCGACTCGTCGATGACGACGCGGTACGCGGTGCCGGTGATCTCGACGACGGCGGGTTCCGGGGCCTGGTCGGCCTTGGAGGCGAAGCCGAACAGGAAGCCGAGGGCGCCGGACAGGTGCTCGGCCAGCAGCTCGGCCGACCCGGCGGCCAGGGTCGCCGCCGGGTCGATCCCGGCGCGCACGTCCCAGCCGTGCTGGATCACCTCGCTGACCCGCAGGGCCGCGTACGTCGCCACCGGCACCGGCTGGGGCAGGAAGGTCTTGAGCTTGAGCTCGTCGTAGCTGTCCGCCGGCACCGCTTCCAGGGTGGTGACCAGCGCCTCGTCGGACCGGGCCCAGCCGGCCGCCTGGTCCGGTGGGCTCAGCGCGTTCCACCGGTCCCAGACGCCCTGGTTGAAGTCCGGTCCCGGGGCGTCGGCCGCGCCGATGGACGCCCGGAACCCGGCCAGTGAGATCTCGGCGCCGCTGCCCAGGTGGGACAGGGCGTCGGCAATGGTCCACTCGGCGGCGCCGGAGGGCCCCGTCAGCTGCTCGGGGGTCAGCGCCGAGACCGCACCGGCCAGGGTGTCGTGTTCGGTGCGCAGGGCCGCGATGGTGCGGCCGGCAAGGGTAGTCATACCTTCAACCTAGATGGCCGTTGAAACGGTCAGAAGCGGAAGGTCGAGACCAGCCGGCGCAGGTCGGTGGAGGCGCTGGTCAGCTCCCGGGCGGTGCGCTGCGCGTGGTCGGCGCCGGCGTGCGTCTCCTGGGCGGTCAGCGCGACGCCCTGGATGCTGGTCGCGATCTCGCCGGCGCCGATGGCGGTCTCACCGACGTTGCGGCTCATCTCGGCCGTGGTGACGGTCTGCTCCTCGATCGCCGAGGCGATGGTCAGCTGGGTGTCGTTGATCTCGGCCACCACCTCGCCGATCCGGTCGATCGCTTGCACCGCCTCCTGGCTGCCCTGCTGAATGATGCCGATCTTGGCGGCGATCTCCTCGGTGGCGGTGGCCGTCTGCAGGGCCAGGTCCTTCACCTCGCCGGCGACGACCGCGAACCCCTTGCCGCTCTCGCCGGCCCGGGCCGCTTCGATCGTGGCGTTGAGCGCGAGCAGGTTGGTCTGCTGGGCGATGGCCGTGATCAGTTTGACCACGGACTGGATCTCGGCCGAGGAGCGGCCCAGCTCGGCGATCGTCTCGTTGGCGGCACCGGCGGCACGTACGCCGCTCTCGACGACCTCGGTGGCCCGGGACGCACTCCGAGCGATCTCGGCGATCGAGGCGGTCATCTCCTCGGCCGAGGCCGCCATGGTGGAGACGATGGCCGACACCTCCTCGGCCCCGGCGCTCACCACGTCGGCCTGCGAACTGGTCTGCTCCGCCCCGCCGGTGAGCTTGGTGCTGATCGCGCCGATCTGGTCGGCGGCGGCCGACACCCGGCCGGCCCCGGTCGCGACCTGGCCGACCAGCTGCTGCATCCGACCGACGAAGCGGTTGAAGCTGCGGGCCGCGTCGCCGATCTCGTCCCGGCTGCCGTCGTCGATCCGCTGGGTCAGGTCGGCGTCGCCGTCGGCGATCTCGGCCAGGCGGTGGTTGAGGTTGCGCAGCGGACGGTTGATCGACCCGATGAGCAGGACGGCCAACACCACACCGAGGACCACCACGGCGCCGCCGGCCACGAAGATCGAAACGGAGGCCCGCCGCGATGCCGCGCCGGCCGCCACGACCGCCGCCCCCGCGTCCCGGTTGACCGAGGTGACAAGCTCGTCGACGGACGCCGCGACCCGGTTGAAGATCGCGATCTCGTCCACCGCGACGAGCTTCTGGGCCTGCGCGGCCCGGGCCGGGTCCCCGCTGCGGAAGTCGGCGATGACGCGCTCGTCCATGGCCATGAAATCATCGAACATCCGCACCGCGGACGCGGCGGCGACCTCTTGGCCCGCGCTGAGCCCGGCCCCGCGCAGGGCCGCCAGCTCGGTGCGGAACGAGCCGGCCGAGGCCAGGAAGGCCGCCCGGGCCTCGCCGGTGTCGGCGGTGGCTCCGTCGGCGCCGCGGACGATGTCGAAGGCGTACGCGGTCTGCCAGCCGTTGAAGTCGGCCGACCGGAACTTGACCTGCATGGCCAGCCGGGTCACCGTCTGGTAGTGCTGCACCTCGGCCGTCGCCCGCCGCTGCGCCGTCATGGCCGACAACGCCACCGCGATGATGCCGACGATGAGGGCCAGCAGCAGCGTCATACTGCCGATCAACCTCACGGAGATCTTGACTCTGCGCACCCGGCACCATTCCCACGTTGCTGAACCGATAACGCGGGACCCATCGGCAGCAGGCACCCCAGGTTGAGCATTGCCCCGGAGTGAACTCCGGCACGAGCCGCCCGCGCTCGGCGCCGGCCGGCCGCGGCACGGTCGGCCGGTTACGGGGTCAGGGCGGCCAGGTCGTCGAAGAAGGCCGGGTAGGTCTTGGCCACGCAGGCGGGGTAGCTGATCTCGATGCCTGGGGCGCGCAGGCCGAGCAGGGCCAGGCTCATCGCCATGCGGTGGTCCTCGTAGGTTTCCAGGACGGCCGGGTGGGGCGTACCCGGATCGATGGTGAAGCCGTCCTCGTCCTCGGTGGCGTCGATGCCGGCGCGGCGCAGCTCGGTGACCATCGCGGCGATGCGGTCGGTCTCCTTGTGGCGGATGAAGCCGATGCCCCGCACCCGGGTCGGCGAGTCGGCGAACACGGCCACCGCGGCCAGCGTCTGGGCCGTGTCGGAGATGTCGGCCATGTCGCAGTCGATGCCGTGCAGCCGCCCGGTAGATGTGACGGTGACCGAATCCATCGTCCGGGTGACTGTCGCCCCCATGCGTTCCAGCAGGTCGGCGAACCGCACGTCACCCTGCAGACTGCCGGCGCCGAGGCCCTCGACCGTCACCCGGCCGCCGGTCACGACGGCCGCGCCGAGCAGGTAGGACGCCGCGCTCGCGTCGGGCTCGATGTGGTAGGCGCGCGCCCGGTAGGTGCCGGGTGAGACCTTCAAACCGTCGACGGGTACGCCGAAAGCGTCCATCACCGCCTTGGTGATCTCGACATACGGCACGGACACGAGTTCTGAGGTCAGCGACACCTCGAGGCCGTCGCGCATCAGCGGCCCGGCCATCAGCAGGCCGGACAGGAACTGGCTGGAGACGTGCCCGCTGACGTGCACCGTCCCGCCGCGCATGGGCCCGCTGACCGCCGCCGGCAGGTAACCGGGCGGGCCCAGCTCCTCGACCTTGGCACCGGCCTGGCGCAACGCGTCGAGGACCGGACCGAACGGGCGGGCCCGCAGCTGCTCGGTGCCGTCGACGACCGTCCGCGCGCCGAACAGCGCCGCCGCCGGCAGCACGAACCGTGACGTCGTGCCCGACTGCCGGGCGTCGATCGTCCCCTCGGCGGCCGGGGTGCCGCCGCCGGCCACGGTGATCGTGCGCGCACCCGGATCAGCGGTTACGGTCGCACCGAGGGCGGCGACGGCGTCCATCATGGCCCGGGTGTCGTCGGCGAACAGCGCCCCGGTCAGGGTGGACCGGCCGGGCGCGAGGGCGGCGCAGATCAATGCCCGGTTGGTGATGCTCTTGGAGCCCGGCGGCCGGACCACCGCGTCGACCGGCCGGGCCGCTGGTCTCACCATGCGAGAAGACGTCATGCGATCATTTTCGCCGCCCGGCATACCCGCGAGTAGGTGATTTTCCACATTGTGGGCATTCAGAAGCGGACGTAGGTTGAGAAGTTGTGAAGCTCAAACTGGACAAGCGCACGCTCATCATCGTGGCCGTCGTGGTCGTTGTCGGGGTGGCACTGCTGGCCCGGAGCTTCGGCGGGTCCGGTGACTCGGGCAAGGCCGCCCAGGCCCTGGACGCGGCCGCGGTCAAGGCCTGTGACGACTTCGCCGCCGGGCGGTCGGCGGCGGAAACGGCGGCCGCCCGGCTCAGCCTGGCCGACAAGGTGACCAAGTCGACCATGGACACCGACAACGACGCCATCGCCGACCAGGCCGTGGCGCTGGGTCAGGACGCCGACGACAGTCGCCAGTGGCGGGCGCATGCCGACGCCTTCACCAAGGCCTGCACCAGCAACGGCTGGAAGCAGAAGTAGTCAGCCGCGGCGGGCCTCGGCGACGAGGCGACCATGCTCCGAGTCGGGGTGACGGTCGAGCATCGCCTGGAGCTCGGCGGCGTCCGTGTTCGCCCCGAAGGCCTCGGCGCCGGGCTGCAGGCGTACCCCCTCGGGAAGTGCACCGGCCTCGACCGGGTCGAAGCCCAGCGCGTCGACGAAGGCGGCCACTACCGCGACATCCTCGGCCGCGCCGGCCAGCGCGATCGCCTTGCGATCGGGCGCGCCCGGCGGCCGCGCGCCCGCCTCCAGGTCGTGGTAGCCCATGTGGTTGAAGCCTTTGACCACACGCGACCCGGGCAGGTACGCCTGCACGATCTCACTGGACGACGTCCGCGGGTCGGTCAGGTCGTCGCGCACCCCGTCGACCTCCCACCAGTAGTTCATCGCGTCCACCACCAGCCTGCCGCGCAGCTGCTCGACCGGGATGTCGCGGTGCTTGCCCAGCGGCAGGGCCAGCACCACGATGTCCGCCTCGGTCGCCGCCGCCGAGGTCACCGCGGTCGCACCGGGGGTCAGAATCTCGACGATCAGCGCGATCTTGGCCGGGTCGCCGGAGCCGGCGATCAGCACGCGATAGCCGGCCGCGACGGCGAGCCGGCCCAGGACGGTGCCGACCTTGCCGGCCCCGATGATGCCCACCGTGGTCATGGTCAGCCGGCCAGGATGTCGCGGACCATCGGGATCACCTTCGTGCCGTAGAGCTCGACCGCGCGGCTCCGGGCGCTGATCGGCTGCGGCCCGACCGTGTAGATCAGGTCGAAGCGGCCGACGCCGAGCGCCCGGGCCGAGGCGGCGATGCGCTTGGCCACGGTCTCCGGTGAGCCGACGTAGAGCGAGCCGTCGGCGACCTCGTTGTTGAACGCGATCCGGCTCATCGGGGGCCAGCCGCGCAGCTTGCCGATCCGGTCCATCTGCTCCTTGTAGGCCGGCCAGAAGATCTCCTTGGCCTGCTCGTCGGTGTCGGCGATGAAGCCGGGCGAGTGCATGCCGACCGGGTACGCCTGCGTCTCCAGCTGTTCGGTGGCCCGGCGGTAGAGGTCGACGTACGGGGCGAAGCGCGCGGCCTGCCCGCCGATGATGGCCAGCATCAGCCGCAGCCCGTGCTGGGCGGTGCGTACCACCGACTGCGGCGAGCCACCGACGCCGACCCAGGTGGTCAGCCGCCCGGACTCGGTCTTGGGGAACACGTCGGCGTCGTCCAGCGCCGGGCGAGTGGTGCCGCTCCAGGTCACCGGCTTCTCGTCGAGCAGCTTGACGAACAGGTCGAGCTTCTCCTCGAAGAGGATGTCGTAGTCGCTCAGGTCGTACCCGAACAGCGGGAACGACTCGGTGAACGACCCGCGGCCGAGGATCGCCTCCGCGCGGCCGTTCGAGATCGCGTCGACCGTGGCGAACCGCTGGAACACCCGCACCGGGTCGTCCGAGCTCAGCACGGTCACGCCCGAGGCCAGTCTGATGCGCTGGGTACGCGCGGCGATGCCGGCCAGCACCGTCTCGGGACTGGAGATTGAGTACTCCGGGCGGTGGTGCTCGCCCAGCGCGATGCCGTCGACCCCGGCCTGGTCGGCGAGGACGGCCTCCTCGATCACCTGACGGATCGCGCCGGCGCCGGTGAGCGGAGCCCCCGAGTCGTCCACCGGCACGTCACCGAAGGTGTCGAGACCCATCACGAGTTCGCTGCTCATGGTTTCTGCCCTCCACTGGCTGACACGTCAACTAAAGCATGATGTAATTGACACGTCAAACACTGGAGGAGGCGCGGTTATGCCCGGGACGCGACGCTTGCCCTCCCGTCACGAGCTGGCCATGTGGCGGGAGTTCATCGAGGCGACAGAGCTGCTGCGTACGGCCGTGGCCGCCCGCCTGCAGGAGGACGCCGGCCTGTCGATGGGCGACTACACCGTGCTGCTGGCCCTGACCGAGGCGCCCGGCCGGCGCTACCGCTCGTCCGACCTGGCCGCGGCCATCGGCTGGGAACGCAGCCGCCTCTCCCACCACCTGGGCCGCATGGAACGCCGGGGCCTGATCCGGCGCGAGCACTGCGCCGACGACAGCCGCGGCTCCGAAATCCTCCTCGAACCCGCCGGCGACCAGGCCTTCCACGCCGCCACCGCCCCCCACCTGCTGGCCATCCGCGAGCTGTTCGTGAACGCCCTCACACCCGAACAGGTGACCGCCGCCGGCGAGGTGGCCGCGGCCATCCGGCGCCACCTGGCCTGAGACTCCTCGCCCGGCCTCGCCCGTCCCGCGGGTCCGCACCGGCACTGGTCGCTTGCCCGGGAGTTCGGGCATGAGCGCACCGGCACTGGTCGCTTGCTCGGGAGTTCGGCATGAGCGCACCGGCACTGGTCGCTTGCTCGGGAGTTCGGCATGAGCGCACCGGCGGCGGGAGGTCGGGACGCGGTGACTAGGCTCCCTGTGCCCGCCGGGTCGGGCGGCGGCCGCCTGGCGAGGAGAGGACCGACGTGAAGCGACCGTGGAACACGGTGGGTGTCCGGATCGTGTCGATCGCGCTGTTGGTCGGTGGCGTGGTGGCGGGCGTGCAACTCACCCAGGACCGGGTCAGCCGCGAGCGAGGGGACGCGGCCGAGCTGGTTCTGCGGGCCGGCGAGGACGAGTCGCAGCTGCTGCGGGCGCGGCAGAACCAGATCGCCGCGGCGCGGGCCTACCAGCGTGCGGCCGAAGGGGACGCCGCGGTCCGGGCGGCCACGGCCGCGAAGAGTTCGGCCGTGCGGGCCGAGCAGGTCGAGAAGAAGGCCAAGGAGAAGAAGGCGGCGCCGCCCAAGCCCAAGAACGGGACCGTGCCCTACAGCGGGCCGATCCCCTCCTCCTGCACGGAGTACAGCGGCAACCGCAAGACCGGGTGCGCGCTGATGCTGGCGGCGGGCTTCGGCATCGACCAGTTTCCGTGCCTGGAGAAGCTGTGGAGCCACGAGAGCGGCTGGAACCACAAGGCCGAGAACAAGGGCAGTGGGGCGTACGGAATCCCGCAGGCCCTGCCGGGCAGCAAGATGGGCTCGATCGCCCCGGACTGGCGCAACAACCCGGCCACGCAGATCAAATGGGGCCTGGGGTACGTGCGGGGCCGTTACAAGTCGCCGTGTGGCGCGTGGTCGCACTTCCAGAGCGCGGGCAACTACTAAGACATCGTAGAATGTCGATTTATGCGCAGGTTGATCGTGGCGGCCGTGGCCGTCCTGACGACGCTCGTCCTCTCCCCCGCCATCGCTGAGGCACACGCACGGGAGTGTGCGACGCCCTCGATCGACCGGTACCAGCAGTGGCTGGCCAGCGGCGAGGGGACGACGCTCCCGGCGACCGGCAGCATGCTCGTGCCGATCCACGGCTCAGCCTTCAGCCCGGTCAAGGGTGGCGGTGGGGCTGCGGACGGCGAGTACGCGGCGCGCATCGCCTTTGTCGGGGACGAGTGGCACGTGGCCGTCCTGTGGCTGGGCAACCAGTTCGAGGCTCAGGTCGACCTCACGCGGTCGGCGGGTTTCTGGCTGACCTACAGCGCCACCGACGACCTGTGGGTGCAGCTGCGGCCGGCCTCGCACTGGAGTGGCGGGGCCCAGTGGGCCACGGCGATCCCGTCCACCCGCGGGCGGCTCGTGACCCGGTTCTTCAGCCTGCGCCCGGAGGCCTGGACGTCGGTGCCCGAGCTGGGCGAGCCGGCGCACCCGTACAGCGTGGCCCGGGGTGCGGCGCGCGGGCTGGTCTTCGTCGGCAAGACCGCCAACCGGCTGGACTTCCGGGGGCTCCACGTCCCCCGCTACACCCCGCCGTGCCTGTGAGAGGCTGGCGGTATGCCGATCAAGCCGTTGCCCGATGACATCGTCGAGTTCCTCCGCCGCCCCAACCCGGCGGTGATGGCCACCGTCGCCCCGGACGGGCGGCCGGTCAGCGTCGCCACGTGGTACCTGCTCGAGGACGACGGGACGATTCTGCTCGGGCTGGACGCGACACGGGCCCGGATCAAGCACATGGAGGTCGAGCCGCGCATTTCGCTGACCGTGCTCGCCGAGGACTGGTACACCCACGTCAGCCTGCAGGGCACGGTCGGGCCGCTGACCGAGGACGTCGACCTGCACGAGATCGACCGGCTGTCCAAGCACTACGGCGGCCAGCCCTACGCCAACCGGACCAGCCCGCGGGTGAAGACCCACATGACGATCGAGCGCTGGCACGGCTGGGGCAGGTGGAAGCAGAGCTGACCGCTCGGCCGGGAGGGGTCGGCCCGGCAAGACGGCGGCGGTACGTTGTGCCGATGGAGTTCCAGGACGTTGTCCGCCGCCGGCGCATGATCCGCCGCTACGACCCTGACCGGCCGATCCCGCCCGAGGTCGTCGACCGCATCGTCGACAACGGGCTGCGGGCCCCGTCGGGCGGATTCTCGCAGGGCTGGGGTTTCCTGGTCCTCGACACGCCGGCCGACGTCGAGCTCTTCCGGGCCGCCGCCACCCCGCCCGAGAACCCCGAGCGCTGGTTCTCCGCGACCGTCGAGGCGCCGCTGCTGATCGTGCCGATGGCCAACAAGAGCGTCTACCTCGATCGGTACGCGCAGGCCGACAAGGGCCACGACGACCGCTCGGACGCGTGGTGGCCGGCGCCGTACTGGGACATCGACACCGGCATGGCCTCGCTGCTGATGCTGCTCACGGCGGTCGACGCCGGGCTGGGGGCCTGCTTCTTCGGCATCCCGGCCGAGCGGGTCGACACTTTCCGCACGGAGTTCGGGGTGCCGGCCGAGTTCAACCCGATCGGCGCCATCTCGATCGGCTACAGCGACGAACCGGCCCGCGACCTGAGCTCCCGGCGGCGCCCGCGGACGGACGTCGTACACCGGGGCCGCTGGCAGCCCCCGGCCGACACGCCTTAGCTGTGCCGCCCCGGGCTCGACCGCGAAGGCGCGCTGCTCCGGACCGAAAGTGACCGCGTCCATCGGGGACAGACCGAGCACCAGTGATAGGCAATCGGGCATCGCGATACGCGATGCCCGATTTGCCAACCACTGAGTTGACTACGCGGCGTGGCCGCCGGTCAGGACGCAGAAGTCATTGCCGTCCGGGTCGGTCATCAGGACCACGCCGTCGGGGGCGCCGGTGCCGGTGCGAGTCGCGCCCAGCGAGACCAGGCGGGCGACCTCCTCGGGCGGTGCCACCAGGTCGAAGTGGGGCTCGCGGCCGCTCCTCGGGTTGAGCGGCGGGCCACCCCAGGTGATCTTGGTGCCGCCGCGGGGCGACTGGATCGCAGTCTCCTGGTTCTGGTCCCAGACCAGCGGCCAGCCCAGGGCCGCGCTCCAGAAATAGCCCAGCTCCTGGGTGCCGTCACTGCTCACCGCCCCGATCAGGTCGGTGCCGGCCAGGAACCGGTTGCCCGGCTCGATCACGTCGAACTCGTTGCCCTCGGGGTCAGCCAGCACGACGTGGAGGGCGTCGGGGCCCTGGCCGATGTCGAGGCGGCGGGCGCCCGCGGTGATGGCCCGGTCGACCTTGGCCTGCTGGTCCTCGGGCGAGGTGCTGGTCAGGTCGAAGTGCATCTTGTTGGGGCCGTTCTTCACCGCGGCCGACGGCCGGAACCGGATCCGGAGGCCGGGGTCGTGGACCGGGTCGAGGCTCAGGTCTTCCCCCACCTCGCGGCCGAGGATCTCGGCCCAGAAGCGGGCCAGGCGCTCGGGGTCGTTGGCGTCGAAACACAGGGCGAACAACTCGGCCGTCACCGCACCGACCTTACGAGCCGGCCGGGCCCGGCGCAGCCGAATTCCTCGATGGAGCCGCGGGCCCGGACGGTCTACAGTCGCGCTGTGAGCCTCGATACCGGAATCCCGCACAGCGCCAGGATCTGGAATTACTGGCTGCAGGGCAAGGACAACTTCGAGTCCGATCGAGCGGCCGGCGAGCAGATTCTCGCCCTCGTCCCCGACCTGGTGACCTCGGCGCGGGCGGACCGCGAGTTCCTCGCCCGGGCGGTCGAGTTCCTGGCCGGAGAGGCCGGCATCCGGCAGTTCCTCGACATCGGCACCGGGCTGCCGACGGCGAACAACACGCACGAGGTGGCGCAGAACGTCGCCCCGGACACGCGGGTCGTCTATGTGGACAACGACCCGCTCGTCCTGGCCCATGCCCGCGCGCTGCTGACCAGCACCGACGAGGGGGCGTCGGATTACATCGACGCCGACCTGCGTGACCCGCGCACGATCCTGGACGCCGCGGCCGGCACGCTCGACTTCACCCGGCCGGTGGCCGTCATGCTGCTCGGCATCCTCAACTTCATCATCGGCGACGACGAGGCCCAGACGATCCTGCGGCAGCTCGTCGACGCGATGCCGGCGGGCAGCTACCTGGTCGTGTCGCACCCGACCACCGAGGTGCACGGCGAGGCGATGACCGAGGCGGTACGCCTGTGGAACTCCACCGGCGGCGCCGAGATGCGGCTGCGTGACCAGGCCGGCGTGCGGGCGTTCTTCGCCGGGCTCGAGCTGCTGGAGCCGGGCGTGGTGACCTGTTCGCGGTGGCGGCCGCGGGCCACCGGCGGGGTCACCGAGGACGTTTCCCACTTCGCCGGGGTGGCTCGCAAAAACTGACTGTCACGGTCAGGCCGCCGCCCGGGTTCGGGGTGGCGGTGACCGTGCCGTCGTGGGCCCGGGCGACCGCCCGTACGATGGAAAGCCCCAGCCCGTTGCCCTTGGCCGAGCCGACCCGGTCGGTCAGCCGCTGGAACGGCTCGAACAGCCGCCCCACCTCGAACGGCGCTATCTCCGGCCCGGTGTTGGTCACGGTCAGCGTGCCGTGCGAACAGATCACTGTCACCGTCCCGCCCGGCACGTTGTAGGCGACCGCGTTCTCGACCAGGTTCTGCACCATGCGCTCGAGCAGGACGGGGTCGCCGGTCATCGGCGAGGACGTCGTCGTCAGGTCGGTGACACCGTGCTGCGCGGCCACGTGCCCGGTGATCTCGGCCAGGTCGACCGGCACCCCGTCGGCCGTCGACAGGTCGTCCCGGGCGAGCAGCAGCAGGCCGTCGATCAGCCGTTCGTGGCGGGCGTTGACCACGAGCAGGGTCTCGCCCAGGCGCCGGACGTCGGGCGAGGGCTCGGGATGGCTCAGCGCCACCTCGATCAGCGTCCGGTTGATGGCCAGCGGGGTCTTCAGCTCGTGCGAGGCGTTGGCCGCGAACCGGCGCTGGGCCGCGAACGCCGCGTCGAGGCGGGCCAGCATGTCGTCGAAGGTATCGGCAAGCCGGCGCAACTCGTCGCGCGGACCGGTCAGGCCGATGCGTTCGTGCAGGTTGCGGTCGGCGACCCGGCGGGCGGTGGCGGTGATCTCGGCCAGCGGGCGCAGCGTACGCCCGGCCACGAACCAGGCCGCCCACACACCCGCGACCCCCACGCCGGCCAGCGTCAGACCGCCCAGCCGCAGCAGCGACCCCAGCGTCTCGGACCGGACGTCCGACTGGATCCGCTGCGCCACCTGCACGCCACGCACCACGTCGAGTTGCTCGGTCGGGGTCAGCGTGTCCAGCGGCATGGCGGGCTCGACCGTGGTGGTGCTGGAGACCGCCCGGCTGGCCGGCACCCGGGCGATCTCCAGCACCGCGGCGCTGCTGACCGGTTGCCGGTTCAGGACCTGGGCCAGCAGCAGGTAGGTGATAGTCAGCAGCGCCGCCCCGGCCAGCACGAACAGGCCGCCGTAGAGGGCGGTCAGGCGGAGACGGACGGTCCAGCGGTGGCTCATCGGATCCGGTACCCCACTCCGGTGACTGTCTCGACCGCCGGCGGTGGGCCGAGCTTGCGGCGCAGGGTCACCATGGTGACCCGCACGATGTTGGTGAACGGATCGGTGTTCTCGTCCCAGGCGCGTTCCAGCAGCTGTTCGGCGCTGACCACGGCGCCGTCGGCCCGCAGCAGCTCCTCCAGCAGAGCGAACTCCTTGCGGGAGAGCCCGACCACCCGGCCGTCGCGGAACACCTCGTGGTGGGTGGTGTCGAGCCGGATGCCGGCGCGTTCCAGGACCGGTGGCGCGGCCGGGCGGGCACGGCGGCCGAGCGCGCGGACCCGGGCCACCAGCTCGGCGAACGCGAACGGTTTGGCCAGGTAGTCGTCGGCCCCCAGGCCCAGGCCGTGGACCCGGTCGGTGAGCTCGCCGGCGGCGGTGAGCATGAGGATGCGTACGCTGCCGCCGGCCACCGCCCGGCACACGTCGTCGCCGTGCACCCGGGGCAGGTCACGGTCGAGCACCAGCACGTCGTACTGGTTGACGGCGAGCCGTTGCAGTGCGGCGTCACCGTCGTGGACGGTGTCGACGGCCAGGGTCCGCAGCCGCAGCCCCTCGGCGATCGCCTCCGCCAGTACGACCTCGTCCTCGGCGATCAACACACGCATCGGGACATGATGACCGCCCCGGCCGTAAGAAAGCTGTAAGGGTCCGCGCTGATGATGATCTTATGCCCGGTCCGGTGTGCTGCTCGGCATGAAGAAGTTGGCTATTCCTCTGCTGCTGCTCGTCGTCGCGCTGGGCGGGTGCGGCGGCACCGATGACACGAGCGCCGCTCCGGCACCGTCCAAGTCCGCGGACAAGATCACCCAGCTGCGGGCGTACGCGAAATGCATGCGCGAGAACGGCGTGGACATGCCCGATCCGGACGGCGACGGCGTCCTGCGCGCCCCCGCCATGAAGGCCGGCGCCCCGGTCGACAAGAAGATGGAGGCCGCGTCCGAGAAGTGCCTGCCGCTGCTGCCGGCCGACGTCGGCGGCGCGCCGCAGAAGATGACCCCCGAGGACCTGGCCAAGGCCCGTGCGCAGGCCAAGTGCATGCGTGAGAACGGCGTACCCGACTACCCCGACCCCGACCCGGAGACCGGCGCCATCGCCCTGCCCGAGAAGCAGATGGACGTGAGCAAACTGCAGTCGGCGGGCAAGAAGTGCGGCGGCGATTCGGCCTCGTTCACGGCTCCGCTGGTCCGGGGAAAGTAGTGCGGCGCCGAACCGCCATCGGCGTCACCGCGGCGGTCGTCGCGCTGGCCGGAGCGGGTACGGCGGCCGTTGTCGCCGAGCGCCGCTCCGGTGGCGCGCCGGCCGGCGCGCCGCCACCCGGTGCCACCACCACGGTGCGGCGCGAGACGCTGGCCGGTTCCGTGTCGGTCGACGGCGAACTCGGGTACGGCGAGGTCGTCCCGATCGCCGCCAAGGCCCCCGGCACTGTCACCTGGCTGCCCAAGGTCGGGGCCACGATCAAGCGCGGCGGTGTCATGCTGCGCGCCGACAACAAGCCCGTCGTACTCCTCTACGGGGTATTGCCGATGTATCGCGAGTTGCGGCCCGGCGTCGAGGGCCCCGACGTGGCCCTGCTCGAACGCAACCTGCGCGGCCTGGGCTACGCGGGTTTCACCGTCGACGACGAGTACACCGATCTGACCGGTCAGGCGGTCCGGCGCTGGCAGGAGGACCTGGGGCGGGAGAAGACCGGGGTGGTCGACCCGTCCTGGGTGGTGGTCGCGGACGGGGCCATCCGGGTGGCCGGCCGCCCGGTGCGGCTCGGTGCCCCGGCGACCGGCGAGGTGCTCAGCTACACCGGGGCCGAGTCGGTGGTCACGGTGAAGCTGGACGCCGACAAGGCGGGCTGGGCTCAGCCCGGCGTCAAGGTGACGGTCACGCTGCCCAACGGCAAGGACACCCCCGGAACGGTGGCGTCGATCGGCACCAAGGCCGAGCCCAAGGACAAGGGTGAGGCGCCCACGATCCCGGTGACTGTCGCGCTGGGGGCCGACGCGCCGCTCGGCCGGCTACGTGAGGGGCCGGTCACCGCGACGTACGTCAGCGAGCGGCGCAAGAACGTACTCACCGTGCCGGTCGCCGCGCTGGTCGCGCTGGCCGAGGGCGGGTACGGCCTGGAGGTGGTCGGTGGTTCCGGTCCGCGGTTCCTGCCGGTCCAGGTGGGGTTCTTCGCCGACGGCAAGGTCGAGGTACGCGGGGCCGGGCTGGCCGAGGGCATGACGGTCGGGATGCCCGCGTGATCACGATGAGTAACGTCAGCAAGACCTATCCGGGTGGGGTGACCGCCCTGGACGACGTGTCCCTGTCGGTGGAGGGGGGCGAACTGCTCGCCGTGGTCGGGCCGTCCGGCTCCGGGAAGTCGACCATGCTGCATCTGCTCGGGGCGCTGGACCGCCCGTCGGCCGGCACCGTGCAGATCGCCGGCCACGACGTCGCCGCGCTGCCCGACCGGGCCCTGTCGACGCTGCGCGCCCGTACCATCGGCTTTGTCTTCCAGCAGTTCCACCTGGCCGCCGGCGTACCCGCGGTGGACAACGTCGCCGACGGCCTGCTCTACACCGGGGTACGCCGCCGCGAACGCCGCGCCCGGGCCCAGCACGCCCTGGACCGGGTCGGCCTCGCCCACCGCGCCCACCACCGCCCGCACGAGATGTCCGGGGGCGAGCGGCAGCGGGTGGCGATCGCCCGCGCGGTGGTCGCC
The DNA here is from genome assembly GCF_043197135.1 of Actinoplanes sp. NPDC049265. NCBI lineage: Bacteria > Bacillati > Actinomycetota > Actinomycetes > Micromonosporales > Micromonosporaceae > Actinoplanes > Actinoplanes sp. NPDC049265. The sequence continues at coordinate 347,239 of NZ_JBICSP010000004.1, forward strand.
GACCCGGCCCTGCTGCTGGCCGACGAGCCCACCGGCAACCTGGACAGCGCGTCCGGCTCGGTGGTCATGAACCTGCTGCACGACCTGCACCGGGCCGGCACGACCACGGTCGTCATCACCCACGACCGGGACATCGCCGCCGCCCTGCCCCGCCGCATCGCCCTCCGCGACGGAAGGCTGGTGGCCGCATGACCGCCGGTTCTCACCTCCCCGGCCGGCGCGGCCGTTCCACCGCCGACGGTCGTCGTGGCCTGCGCCCGGCCCGGCTGGCCGCCGCCGACGTCGCCCGGCTGGGCGCGGCCGGTCTGCGGGCCCGCCCGCTGCGCATGGTCCTCTCGGCGGCCGGGATCGCGATCGGCATCGCGGCGATGCTGGCGGTGGTCGGCATCTCCGCGTCCAGCCGCGCCGACCTCGACCGCGCCCTGGCCCGGCTCGGCACCAACCTGCTCACCGTCGCGCCGGGCCAGACCTTCGGCGGCGAGGACGCGGTGCTGCCCCGCGAGTCGCTGACCATGACCGGCCGGATCGCGTCGGTCAGCTCGGTCAGCGCGACCGGCCACCTGGCCGCCCACGTCTACCGCAACCCGTACGTTCCCGTCGCCGAACACAGCAGCGTCAACGTGCTGGCCGCCCGCCCCGACCTGCTCGCCGTCCTCGAGGGCGGCACCGCCCACGGCCGATGGCTGACCACCACCAAGCCGGGTACGCCGACGGTGGTCCTCGGCTCCGGCGCGGCCGACCGCCTGGACATCCACACCCCCGGCGTACGCGTGTGGCTGGGCGGCCAGTGGTTCGCGGTGGTCGGCATCCTCGAGCCGGCGCTGCTGGCCCCCGAGCTGGACTCGGCGGCGCTGGTCGACTGGTCCACGGCCGAGAACCTCCTCGGCTTCGACGGCCACCCGACCACGATCTACACCCGTTCCACCTCGGTCGAGGCGACCCGCAACGTCCTCGGCGCCACGGTCAATCCCGCCGCCCCCAACGAGGTGAAGGTGTCCCGCCCGTCCGACGCGCTGGCCGCCGCCCGGGCCACCGACTCGGCCCTCAGCGGCCTCCTGCTCGGCCTGGGCGCGGTGGCCCTCCTGGTCGGCGGCGTCGGGGTGGCCAACACCATGGTCATCTCCGTCCTGGAACGCCGCGGCGAGATCGGCCTGCGCCGCGCTCTGGGGGCCACCGGCCTGCACGTCTGCCAGCAGTTCCTCACCGAGTCCCTGCTCCTGTCCACGGTCGGCGGCCTGGCCGGAGCGGCCACCGGCGCCCTGGTCACCGCCGGCTGGTCGTGGTGGCGTTCCTGGCCGGTGGCCATCCCGCCCTGGGCCCTGGCCGGCGGCCTGGCCGCGACCGTCGTGGTCGGCGTGATCGCGGGCCTCTACCCGGCGATCCGGGCTGCCCGCCTGGCTCCGACCGAGGCCCTGGCCCGCTGATGAGGCTTCGCTGTGGTCCGCCGGAGGCGACAACGGCGTTTCGCCGTGCCGCCACCGACGGCGCCAGCTCCGGCAGTTCAGTGGGCCGCGCGATCTCCAACGCACGCATCGCGGCGACTGCTCGCGGCGTTCCGTCGTCGGCCTCCGCGAGCGCGGAGGTGAGCTCACGGCCGATGGTGTCGAGCTGAACCCTCGCTGCCACCGGCCATGCGCGCGAGAAGCGCTGCCGCGCCCTGGCCGGTTGGGCGGGAGCAGCGCCGGTCACTCGGCCAGGGCGCCGGTGACGATGGCGCAGGCCTCTTCGGTGTGGGCGGGCGCGGTGCCGGCCGCCTTGCTCAGGAGGCGCCGGAAGAGCACCCGCTCGTTCTCGTCCAGGCGGGCCAGCGCCGCCTGCTCGGCCTCGGCCACCCGGCCGCACAGCTCGGACACCGCCGCCCGGCCGTGAGGCGTGGCGACGATGCGGCGTTGGCGGCGGTCAGCGGGGTTGGGGCGGCGTTCGACCAGGCCGGCCGCGGCCAGGTCGTCGAGGAGGTAGGTCATGATGGTGCGGTCGATGCCGAGTTTGGCGGCGAGGGCGGCCTGACTGGGCGGCTCGCCCTTGAGGACCTCGCACAGCGTTTCGTAGCCGCGCGCGCCCTGCGGGAAGTCGACCAGTTGGGGGCCGACCATTTCCGCGTACGACCGCAGGACCATGCCCATGGCCGCGCCGAAGTCGTCGGCTGCTGTCGCGTTGCTCACCCCGCCATGCTATCTGCTGGACAGATCGTCTGCCAGGAATACTATCTAGGCAGAATACGATCGAAGATCTGGAGGATCGCGATGGCCGTCGAGTTGGGCGTTGAGCTCGACCTCGCGCACGCAGACCGGCTGGCCGCCTTGGCCGAGCAGGCCGAGGCCCGTGACCTCGACCTGGTCATGCTGAGCGAGCCGGACACCGACGACGACGTGCAGGGCCTCGACCCGTGGACCACCGCCGCCTGGCTCGCCGGCCGCACCGAGCGGATCCAGATCGGCATCCCGCACGACCCCGCCGCCGCCTCCCCGGCCATGGTCGCCAAGGCCAAGGAGAGCCTCGCCACCCTGGCCGGCACCCGCCTGGTCGTCGGCGCGCCGCCGGACGTGACGATCCGGCCCGCCGGCGAGATCGGGCAGCTGCGGGGCACCGCGAACAAGCAGCGCCGGACCTCGGCCGCCCGGGCGCGGCGGCGGCCGGGCATCGACTACGACGGGGTGCCCGGCTCGCTGGCCGACGCGGTGATCGAGCCGGGCGATCCGGGCTATCGCGGGCGCCGGTCGACGTACATGCGCGGCGGGGCACCGGGGCTCGTACTCCAGCCGGGCACGCCCGACGAGGTCGCCGACGCGCTGGCCTTCGCGCGGCGGCACCCGGATCTGCCGCTCGGGCTGCGCAGCGGCGGCCACGGCGTGAGCGGGCGCAGCACGAACGACGGCGGGCTGGTGATCGACGTCAGCCGGATGAACGAGATCGAGGTGCTGGACGAGCGGCGGCGGCTGGTACGGATCGGGCCGGGCGCCACCTGGAAGCAGGTCGCCGCCGCCCTGGACAAGCACGACTGGGCGCTGGGTTCGGGCGACTACGGCGGGGTCGGGGTGGGCGGGCTGGCCACGGCCGGCGGCATCGGCTTCCTGTCGCGCGAGCACGGGCTGACCATCGACAGCCTGCGGGCGGTGGAGTTGGTGCTGGCCGACGGCACCCAGATCCGGGCGGACGAGACCCACGATCAAGAGCTTTTCTGGGGTGTACGCGGTGCCGGCGCGAACTTCGGTGTCGTCACCGCGTTCGAGTTCCAGGCGAGCGAGGTGCACGAGGTCGGCTGGGCGCAGCTGGTGCTGGTCAGCCCGGACGTCGAGCAGTCGCTGCGGGAATACGGCCGGGTGGCCCGGGCAGCGCCGCGCGACACGACGGTGTTCTGGCTGGCCGGGCCGCCGCGGCAGGGGCAGTCGGTGATCCAGATGTACGGGGTGGTGGACGCGGCCGACCCGGAGGTGGTGGTCGAGCGGCTCACCCCGTTCGCGTCGACCGGCCTGCTGGCGCAACAGCAGGTGGTCCTCACCCGCTACGCCGGGGTCATGGCGTCGGCGGCGGACGTGGGGGCCGAGGGACATCACGGGGTCGGCGAACCGGTGTCGCGGTCGGCGTTCCTGCCCGAGCTGACCGACGAGTTCGCGCGGGACGCGGCGGCTCTGCTGCGTACCGGCGAGGTCTTCTTCTTCCAACTGCGGCAGATGGGCGGGGCGATCGGCGACACCGCACCCGAGGCGACCGCGTTCTGGCACCGTACGCCGGAATTTCAGGTGACCGCGATCGGCCGCGACCGGGACGGGCTCGACCGGGTCTGGGACCGCCTGGCCCGCCATTTCGACGGGTTGTACCTGAGTTTCGAGACCGACCCCCGGCCGGAGCGGCTGCACGACGCCTTCCCGCCGCCGGTGCTGGACCGGCTGCGGGTGCTGAAGCGACGCTACGACCCGGACAATCTGTTCCGCGACAACTTCAACGTCTTTGGGGTGACGGCATGACCGACTACGGGCATGATCTGCTGTTCGGCGCGTTCGTGACGCCCAGCGCCGAGGACCGGGCGGCCGTCGATCTGGCCGTCACGGCCGACCGCGCCGGGCTCGACCTGGTGACCTTCCAGGACCACCCGTACCAGCCGTCGTTCCTGGACACGTGGACGCTGATGTCCTATGTGGCCGCGCGGACGTCGCGGATCCGGATCGCCGCCAACGTCACCAACCTGGCGTTGCGGCCGCCGGCCGTGCTGGCCCGCGCGGCCGCCTCGCTGGACATCCTCAGCGGCGGGCGGCTCGAGCTGGGTATCGGCGCGGGCGGCTTCTGGGACGCGATCGTGTCGATGGGCGGCCGGCGGCTGACCGCCGGGCAGAGCATCGAGGCGCTGGGCGAGGCGATCGGGATCATCCGCGACCTGTGGGACACCGACAGCACCGGCCGGGTCCGCCACGACGGCGAGTACTACCAGGTCAGCGGGGCGAAGCGGGGCCCCAAGCCGGCGCACGACATCGGGGTGTGGGTCGGTGCGTACAAGCCGCGGATCCTGGCGCTGACCGGCGCGCAGGGCGACGGGTGGCTGCCGTCGATGGAATACCTGCCCGACGGTGTCGCCTCGCTGCCGGGGATGAACGCGCGGATCGACGAGGGGGCCGAGAAAGCGGGCCGTTCCCCCGCCGCGGTGCGGAGGCTGATGAACTTCATGCGGTTCGACTATTCCGCCGAGCAACTGGCCGAACTGACCCTCGAGTACGGCATCAGCGGCTTCATCGTCGGCGGGGACGACCCCCGGTCGTACGAGCGGCTGGCCGCCGAGGTGGCACCCGAGGTGCGCGACCTGGTCGCCAAGGCGCGAGGCTGATCGTCCGCCCGAACGCCGCGGGCCCGCACCGGCCTTTCGTCACTACCCCGGCGCGGGCCCCCGCCATCAGTTCCCGGTGATCGCGTTGGCTAGGGCGTTGCCCGCGCCCAACCCGGCGCCGTAGGCCGCGTTGCGGGCGCAAGCGCCGCCCGCGTCACTCATTGACCCGCCGGTCACCCGTGCGTCCACGGCGCCGACCACGCAACCGATGACCGCTCCGGGCGGGCCGCCGATCGCGGCGCCGATCGTGCCCCCGATCGCTATGCCCAAGCCGACTCGTCGATCGCGGCGAGGACCCGCCACGCGGTCGGGTCCGAGGCCACCCGCCCGAACAAGCCCGGCTGCGCCGCGTAGAGCGACGAGCCGATGACGGGCTCGCGGCTCGTCGCCGAGGTCGAACCAGAAGGATGAGTCCAGAGGCAATCTCCAGGCCCAGAATTGCGATGTGGAGCCTGACCGCGAAGCCCCAACGTTGGAGGAGCTTCAAGCGTTCGCTGCGACGCTTCCCGCTCCAATGGGAGAGCGCCTTCTCGCCAAGGCTCGTCCACTGCCGACAACTCCGGAACCGGACACTGTCGATGCACCCCCACCGATTTATCGGTCATGGTCCGAGTTCCTGGCCCTCACCACGGCAGAACAACGGCTGAAGTGGTATCGGTTGAAGGCTAGGACCGCGAACCGCCCGCGCCTCATGTCAGGGGTCGCGGGCGGCAGAGTGACTCCGGAAACGGTGAGGGAAGTTCTCGAGGCCGCCGAGGGCCGGTGCACTCATTGCGGTTCACTCGCTGTGGAAGGTCGGCCGTCCGGCGCGGACGGCCGACCCGCAGCCTGGGCTCACGTCGGTCGCCGGATCGGGTCACTCGGTCACCTCGTCGCCCGATTCAACGGCGGAACCAACGACCGCGACAATCTCAACTGGTCATGCCTGTGGTGCAACACTTGGCCACCCGAGCGCCGAGACGGAGCATCGGACCACGGTGCTGTTCCGCTAACACCGTAAGCGCCCGAGGGCCGTACACACCCCGCCGATGTCGCCAGGCCGATCCACGCCACCCCTGCCACCGATCGGACTGGCGATGGCGTTGCTCCGCCTCACCCTCCGCGCCTTCCCCGCGGCATGTGAGCGCGGCTCGCAGCGCACAATAGTCCCGTCGCGTTGGCGCGGATCGCGGCCGATGGGGCGCCCTTCTTTGCACGAAGGCGGCCCCTGTCGCGACTGGGTCTGTGTGCGATGGTGACAATCGTCGCTCTTTCTGGGTGATCGTTCAGTGTGATGGTTCGGGCGGCGTGCGGAACAATTTTTGGTATGCGACAGCTTCAATTGTTCACGTCGGCGGGATTGGCCGCCATGCGTGATCGGGCTGCGTCGCGTCGCTATTCTGTTGAGGGCGAGGAATTTCGCCGGGAGCATGCTCGTCATCGGGTCTGGGGCTTGTCACAGAGGCATGCCACGAAGCTGCGCCGGTTGCGGTCTGGAGCAGACACAGATCAGTCGCCGCGGGTGCCGGACCCAGCACCGCCGGCTCGACACCGGGCGGCGGCGGGTCGCCGGTCCTGACGACCCATACGGCCGAGGCGCACGTCGCGGAGCCGATTGGAGTGGGGTCGTCGGAGCAACAGGCTGCGTGCGGTCACGCGCCGACGGTGGCAACCGCCGCCGTAACCGAACCGGCGGCCACACCCAACGTCCCCGGGACTGACCCGGCCGCCGTGCCCCACGACGCCGTGACCGATCCGGCGGCCACGCCCCACCTCGCCCTGACCGACCCAGCGGCCACGCCTTACCTCGCCCTGACCGACCCGGCGGCCACGCCTAGCCTCGGTCTTTCACTTGAGCGTCGCCCCATAGCCTTTGTTCGATGAATACGATTTGGGTTTTTGTCGCTGTTTTGTTGGCATGCCGAATGCCCGGCGCGGGGCCGGGTTCCTCCGTGTTGCTGGTTGAGGAGTGAGCTGCGGGGTCAGCCGGTGGGGCGGGGTAGTGCCGCGAGGTTGCTGAATGCGCTGGTCAGTGCATTTGCCCAAGGCCAGTCGGCGGCGATGGCGAGGCGGTCCGCCGGGCGGTGGGGGTGATCCGGGCCGCGACGTGCAGCAGCCGGTAACGCAGTTTCTTGGGTTCGGCTTTGGCGAGGTCGCCGTCCAGGAGCAGGGTCTGAGTCCAGGCGAGCAGGTCGATGCCGGTCAACGCGAGTTGGAGCCAGGCCTGGTTGATCGCGAAGACGCGAGACGGGAACCGTCCGAAGCCGGTGGTCTTGCCGGTTCGGATCTTGTCCTCCACCCTGGCGTGAGCCCGATGTCGGGCTTCCAGGAGCTGGATGCTGCCGGTGCCGGGCGGGGTGTCGGTGGCCACGATCTGGTGCCGCCAGCCCTCGATGGTGTCGAACAGGCTCAGTTGGGCGCCGGGATACGGGCGTTCCCCACGGACCAGGAACCGGGTCCCTCCGGGCCAGCCGGTCGCCTCGAACAAGCCGGTGATCTCGCCGACCTCGGCGTGTTCACGCAGATCACCGCCAGTGTCGAGGGCGGGGACCCAGCCGGTCGCGGCCCGGACCGCTTCCCGGACCGCTTCGGTGATCGCGGCGCCGACACTGAATCGGATGTCGAGGTACCGCTGGCGCCAGGACCGGATGTGGGCGAGGAAACCGTGACTGGATCCGGCCGAATCCGAGCGGAGCAGGATCGGGGTCCCGTGTCGGTGGGCGTCGGGGATCTGGGCGAGGGCCTGGTCGAGGACGGTGATGTGGTCGGTGGTGGTGTTCGAGCCGGCCCGGCCCTCGCGCAGCACACCGGCGAGGGCCTCGCCGGTGTTGTCCAGGAAACACAGCAGCGGGTGGAACCCGAAGGTCTTCTTCCAGGTGCGGGTCGCGGACTCCTTCTCGGAGTGGCAGATCACGATGGTCGCGTCGATGTCCAGGACCAGGCCGTCCACCTGCTGACCAGCCACCATCGATTGCGGCAGGTCGCCACGGACCTCGGCGTGCTGGGCCCAGGCGACCTCACGGGCTTGGGCCCGGGCGTCCTGCAGCTCAGCCAGCATCGTGGCGTCGAGCTGCGACAACAGCCGCCACGCGGTCGGGTCGGACGCGACCGTCCCGAACAGGGCCTGCTGATTTCGCAGTACTGCCAGGTCAGCGATGGCCTCGCCGCCGTCGGCGAGCATCACGGCGAGATCGACCGCGACCCGACCCGGATCATGCCCGCCCTGCCGCTGCCGCAAGCCTGCCAATGCCTGGCCGAATGCGCTGGTCAAACCGGTCGCATCCGCCAGGTCGGCGAGCAGTCGGGCACCGGCATGACCGACCACGCCCCGCCCGTCCCCGGCCACCATGATCTTCGGACGTGTTCGGGTAGTCTTCACCCAGCAAGTGCCTTCCGTGACGGGTTGATTAGGACTCTCGACAAGCCCTATTTTCCCTGATCAGAAGGCACTTCTTCGCTTCCGGTCCACTGCTTGGACAGCCCTTAACGAAGCGCCGAGGCTAGTCCTGCACGGTCGAGTTCGGGTGAAGGAGAAGTAGATGGATCACAGCACCGCCTCTGATTCCTTTGATGGGGCACATATCGTTCTTCGGCGGGCGGCGGAATTGGCGATGGAGTACCTGCGGGATCTGCCGGACCGACATGTGGACGCGATTACCGGCTACGACGAGGTCCTGGACCTTCTCAGCGGCCCGGTCCCGGAGCACGCGACGGATGCAGTGGCAGTGGTCCAACGGCTGGCCGCGATCCTCGGCCCGGCCACCATCGCCAGCGCCGGTCCCCGCTACTTCGGGCTCGTCGTCGGCGGGTCCCTTCCCGCCGCGCTGGCTGCCGACTGGTTGGTGTCCACCTGGGACCAGACCGCCTACAGCCGGATGTCCTCGCCGGCAGGTGCCGCGGTCGATGCCGTCACTGAACAGTGGATCCTGCAGGTGCTAGGTCTGCCGACTGAAGCGACGGTCGGGTTCGTCACCGGCGCCACGGCCGGCAACACCGTCGGTCTGCTCGCCGCACGCCACGTCCTATTGCAACGGCAGGGCTGGGACGTTGAGGCCGATGGGCTCACTCAGGCCCCCCGCATCCGCGTGATCGCCGGCGACGAGGTCCACCCGTCGGTGCTGCAGGCAATCCAGATGATCGGCCTGGGAGCGCGCCTCGTCGAACGCGTCGCCGTCGACGACCAAGGAGCGATGCGCGCCGACGCGCTCGCCGACGCCCTCGCCGCCGACCCAACTCCCGCCATCGTGTGCGCACAAGTCGGCAACGTGAACTCCGGCGCCTGCGACCCCATGGCACAGATCGTCGACCTGACCCGCGAACACGGCGGATGGGTCCACGTCGACGGCGCATTCGGACTGTGGGCACAGGCATCACCACGACTGTCGGAGCTCGTCGCCGGGGTCGAGCGAGCCGATTCCTGGTCGACCGATGCCCACAAATGGCTCAACGTCCCATACGACTGCGGCCTGTCCATCGTCAATCACCCCGACGCCGCTCGCGCCGCGCTCGGCGCAACCACCAGCTACCTGCCCACCAGCACCGCCCGTGAACCCGGCGTCCTCGTCCCCGAGATGTCCCGCCGATCTCGCGCCGTGCCCGTGTACGCGGCACTGGCATCGTTGGGCCGCCCCGGCGTCCAGGCCCTGATCGAACGCTGCTGTGATCACGCCCGCCGCCTGGCTGACGCCGTCCGCGATGACGCCGGCTTCATCGTCTGCAACGACGTCGTGCTCAACCAGGTCCTCGTCCGGGTCGACGACGACGAGACCACCTGGCAGGTGTGCGAGCACGTACGCCACAGCGGCGAGGCCTGGGTCGCCGGAACCGTATGGCACGGTCGAGCAGCGGTGCGGGTGTCCTTCTCGAACTGGGCCACCACAGACGATGACGTCGATCGACTCGCCAACGCACTGCGAGACGCCGCAACGGCGCTGCGCACAGGCGGATGACACGACGCCCGAGCGTCATCTCCCAGCGCTGATCATCTCCAGCGCGCCGGGCGGCGTGGCGAGCGAGAGGACCTGGCTCAGCGACAACAGTCGCCACGCCGTGGGGTCCGAGGCGACCGACCCGAACAGGCCGGCCTCGTTACGCCGCACCGCCAGATCGGCGATGGCCTCACCACCGTCGGCGAGCATCACCGCCACATCGACCGTGATCCGGCCCGGATCGTGGCCGCGCCGCCGCTGCCGCAACCCGGCCAAAGCCTGACTGAAACCGCTGGTCAAGCCGGTAGTGTCGGCCAGGTCAGCGAGCAGCCGGGCGCCGGCGTGACCGACCACGCCCGGACCGTCCCCGGCCGCCGTGATCTTCGGACGTGTTGCGGTAACCTTCACCCTGCAAGTGCCTTCCGTGGCGGGACAACAGGACTTTCGACAAGCCCTATTTCCCCTGATCGGAAGGCACTTTTCTATTTCAGCCCAGCCCTTGGACAAACCTTAACGAAGGGCCCAGGCTAGCGTTGCTGCGGCTGGACCCGCAGTGCCGGACCTCGCGGTGCCGGATCCAGCGACCTCACCTGCGACAATCGCAAAACCCGGCGGCGACGCAAATGTCTTGCCCATCCACACAGGAGGAACCCCCACCGGCCTGTCTCGGAGAAAAGCTGTTACGTGTATCCGGAACCGCGTCAAACGCCGACCCGGACCCGCCCGAAACTACAGAAACGATCTGACAACCCGAATCCGCCCGCCGACGGCGGGCGCGCATTGCTGCCATCGGCCGGCAATTACTGAAACCGGAAAAGAGCGAAGTCGGCCTCATCACGGCTCGCGACGAAAGCGACTCACATCGGCAGATCCGTGCTCCGGTCGGGTCGCGCGAGTAGTCGGCCGGGCCGCGCCCCCCGTGATAGACCGTCGTGGGCGCGCGAACTGGGCCGGCCCGAGGGTGAAGTGCGCGTGGGTGGGGGCGCCGAGCCGCCGCTCGTACCAGAGAATCGCCGCCGGAAGATCACACACGTGGGTCATCCGGAAGGTCTGTGCGGCTCTAGGCGGCGTGGGAGAGGGCGAAGGCGACCAGGAAGCCGGCCACCGTGATCAGGCCGATCAGCAGGTGGGCGTCCTCGAAGGCCTCGGGGATCATGGTGTCGGCGATCATCGGCAGGATGGCGCCGCCGGCCAGGGCTGTGATGGCGGGCAGGGCGGCGGCGGGAGCCGAGCCGAGCACGGTGTGGCCGAGGACCGCGGCCGCCGAGCGGAGCAGCTTGAGGAATTCTCCGGTCTGCTCGGGTGCCCAGACTATGACGGGCGACGGGAGTTCGGCTTCGTCGAGCTTGTCGAGTTGAGGGCCCGGCCGACAGCGACCTGCACGTCCATGCCCATCTCGTCCATGGCCGCGAGCCGGTCCCCGGCCAGGTCCTCGATGCTGCGCGCGCGGTGTCCCGCCCTGCGAAGAAGTCCAGCTCGAAGAAGTCGAGCCCGGCCGTGCCGGCAGCGCCCGCAGCGCCCGCAGCGCCCGCAGCGCCCGCAGCGCCCGCAGCGCCCGGAACAGGTCCCCGGTCCACGAGCGCTCCTCGATCGCGATGATGCGCGTGCGAGTGCGGCGATGCTGATCGCGGCGACGACGCGGCCACCCTCGGTACGCACCGGTACGGCCACGCCGAGGCCGCCGGGGTCCAGTTCGCCCCTGCTGACCACGAAGGAGCGGATAGGTGGCAATAGCCCGTCCGCAATCAGCCGCGCGGATGTCGGCGAGGCGGCTCCGCAGCCGGCCCGGATCGGTCCAGGTCGCGCCGGTGAACCGGGTGTGACGGCGACGCGATGCCAGCCGCATCGATCCTCTGTCACATGGTCGCGAAGATCAGTCCTGCATTCGCGGGCTGTCTGGGGTGGCGGGACTTTCCGGCCGTCTCTTGGAGTCGCCCGAGTCTCGGGGTTGTGGCAATAGTCCAAGGCGGACGGCTTCATTGTCCTTACCGTGGCGGACGTAGACAGCTTGGAGGTTGGTGACGGCTCGTTCGTAATCGGCGCCGTAGATGTCTGTGTCTCGTTCGGCCATCGTTCTATAGAGATCTACCGCCTCCTGTCGGTGACGAAACTCGGTCTCGTGCTCGCCGAGCTCACACAGATGGGTGCCGAGGTTGTTGAGGGCGCTGGCGAGGGTGGGCTGGTGGGCGGCATTGTCAACGACCAACGCCCGGTAGAGCACGACCGCCTCACTGGTGGCCTCGAAGGCCGGCCGGTGCTCGCCCAGCGCCCACAGACGGGTGCCGAGGTTGTTGAGGGCGATGGCGAAGTTGGGCTGGTGGGCGGGATTGTCAACGACCAACGCCCGGTAGAGCGTGACCGCCTCGCTGGCGGCCTCAAAGGCCGGCCCGTGCTCCCCCACCGCCCCCAGACGGGTGCCCAGGTTGTCCAGGGTGCTGGCGAAGTTGGGCTGGTGGGCGGGATTGTCAACGACCAACGCCCGGTAGAGCACGACGGCCTCGCTGGTGGCCTCATAGGCCGGCCCGTGCTCACCCAGCGCCCACAGACGGGTGCCGAGGTTGTTGAGGGCGCTGGCGAGGTTGCGTTGGTGGGCGGGATTGTCAGCGACCAACGCCCGGTAGAGCACGACCGCCTCACTGGCGGCTTCAAAGGCCCGCCGGTGCTCGCCCAGCGCCCCCAGACAGCCGCCGAGGCCGTCCAGGGCGCTGGCGAGGCCAGATCTGTGGGCGGGATTGTCAAGAACCAACGCCCGATAGAGCACGACCGCCTCACTGGCGGCCTCATACGCCGGCCGGTGCTCACCCACCTCCCCCAGACGGGTGCCCAGGTTGTCCAGGACGCTGGCGAGGTTGCGTTGATGGGCGGGACTGTCAACGACCAACGCCCGGTAGAGCGTGACCGCCTCACTGGTGGCCTCATAGGCCGGCCGGTGCTCGCCCAGCGCCCACAGAAAGATGCCGAGGTTGTCCAGGACGCTGGCGAGGGTGGGTTGGTAGGCGGGATTGTCAGCGGCCAACGCCCGGTAGAGCGTGACCGCCTCACTGGTGGCCTCATAGGCCGGCCGGTGCTCGCCCACCGCCCACAGACGAATGCCCAGGTTATTCAGCACGCTGGCGAGGGTGGGTTGATGGGCGGGACTTTCAGCGACCAACGCCCGGCAGAGCGTGACCGCCTCACTGGTGGCCTCATAGGCCGGCCCGTGCTCACCCAGCGCCCACAGACGGGTGCCGAGGTTGTTGAGGGCGCTGGCGAAGTTGGGTTGGTGGGCGGGATCATCCGCGGCCAACCCCCGGTAGAGGGCAACCAACCGCTGGGCAACGGCTGCTTTGCTGCGCGGCATCTGGTGCTCCGGAAGCTGGGCATCGACTGCCTCCAGCGTTGCGACCGGTATGTCGGCGTGTGCGAGGAAAACGGCGAACTGCTGGTCGAGCCGGGCCGTGTGATGCACGACGACCGTCCTGACCGCCGCCTCGATGCGACTGCCGCCGGCTGCTTCCCATACCTGAGCAAGGACCGGCAGCATGCTCGGGAACACAGCGGCCGCACGCGTCAGCACCGCCAGAGCCCACTCCATCTCGGCCGCATCCAGGTCGGACAGAAGGGCGGCGGCCAGCCGCGGTTGACTGGTCAGTCGGTCGGTGATGAACCAGTCCCCGAACAGATCCGGCTTCATCAGGATCCTCGAACCAACCGCCGGGTAGAGGCTCGCCACCCACCGCGCCAGGCTGCGCAGCTGAGACCCGGTCGCGTCAGCCAGATCAGGCACCCGCCGCAGTGCGCGCACCGCGGATTCCTCGTCGGTCGTCCCGCGCACCGCCAGCACCAGGATGGCTCGCTCCCGGGTCTCGCTCGCGAACCCGGACATGCCCCATCGCTCCAACGCCGCGGAGCCTTCCCACCAGGCCTGCTCGTGGGTGAACAACTCAGCGATCACCTGACCGACCGGCAACCGCCGTACCGCCGTCACCGCGCCGACCTGACCTGGAGCAGTCAACACCGTCAACAGTGCCCGCGCCTGCAGTGCCAGCATCGTCTCGTCATCCGCCCCGACCACCCCGGCCAGGCTCGCCGTCGACGGCGCCAGGACGCCGACCTTCCGCGCGAAGCGACCCACGGCCAGGGCATACCAGCGCTCCCGATCCCCAGCACCGCCGAGGGCACCGACCTCGACCACGTTGGCGCCCTGCACGAGCCACCGCGACGCATCCGCCACCAGCGGCCGTAAGCCGGCCAGCAGCGCGTCGCCGTCTCGGGCGATCAGCAGCAACCGTACCCGCGGACGCCCGCCATGCTCGGCGAGCACCTCCAGCAACCTCGGCAGCTCAGCCCTGGTGTCCGCGTCATCGATCACCATCAGCGCCGGATCACCACAGTCCACAACCGCCGACATGGCCGCCGCAGCCTGCCCCGGCCGCAGCCAGCCCGCCACCCATGGCTCCGGCAGCTGCAACCCGAACTCCAAACCCAGCCGGGTCTTGCCCACCCCCGCCGGACCCGACACGACCAGAACGCCGGCCGGTTCCTCGCTGTCACACCACGCCTGCAACAGCTCCATAGTGGCCCGCCGCCCCTGCAACGGCACCACCCGGCGATCCGCCACCAGCAGACCGAACGCGCCCGCCTCGCCGGCCCCGGCACGGTCCAGCGGGGCGAGCACCTTGTCCCGCGCCTCTACCTCGGCTGCCCGCTGCTCCGAGCCCCTCAGCCGAACCTCCCAGAACGTCCAACATGCCGCCGCCGCCAGCAGGCCCACGGACAATCCCCACGACCAGCCCGCGGTCGCAAGATTCGTCAACGCGCCGACCATCACGCCCAGCAACGTCGACACACCAGCCGGCCAGCCATGCCTGCCCCACCGGCCACCCATCTTGGACCCCTCTCGACCACTTCACATCTGATCCAGGCTCCCAACAGGACAAGCGATCGAATAGTCGGCCAAAAAGCCAGAAAAAAGGACCCTTAAAGGAGGCCGACGGGCCCGTTCTGTTAAACGGTTATTGAGATCTCCCCAGCAGCGGCCCGTGTTTCTCTCCGCTGATGTGACACCGTTGACGCGAACTGCGTGTGGGACGCCGACGCCCCTGTATGACGGGGCGTTGACCCGGACGTCGCGTCAGTCGGGGAAGGTCTGTGCGGCTCTAGGCGGCGTGGGAGAGGGCGAAGGCGACCAGGAAGCCGGCCACCGTGATCAGGCCGATCAGCAGGTGGGCGTCCTCGAAGGCCTCGGGGATCATGGTGTCGGCGATCATCGACAGGATTGCGCCGCCGGCCAGGGCCGTGATGGCGGCCAGGACGGCGGCGGGGGCCGAGCCGAGCACGGTGTAGCCGAGGACCGCGGCCAGGCCGCTGATCAGCGCGATGCCGGCCCACAGACCGAAGACGTAGCGGCCGGAGCGGTGGGCGTTGCGCATGCCGGCCGCGCTGGACAGGCCCTCGGGCACGTTGCTGATGAACACGGCCACGACGGTGACCACGCTTATCGCGCCGCCGCCGAGCAGGCTGGTGCCGATCACGATGGACTCGGGGATGCCGTCGAGCAGGGCGCCTAGGGCCAGGGCGGTGCCGGAGCCGCCCTGCTGCTGTTCGGAGGGCTGCTGCTGGCCGGAACGTTTGCGGTGGCGGGCGCCCCGGCGGGCCAGCAGCACGTTGCAGCCGGTGTAGATGACCGCGCCGGCCACCGCCCCGAGGACCGTGGGGGTGAGGCCGGCCCGCTCGTGCGCCTCGGCGATGAGCTCGAACGCCACCGCCGACAGCAGCACGCCGGCCCCGAACGCCATGACCGAGGCGATGACCTTCTGCGGGACCTTGGCCAGGTATCCGACCGCGGCGCCGATCAGCAGGGCCGATCCGGCCAGCAGGCCCCAGCCGCCGGCTTGCAACCATCCAGGCATGATCAAGGGCATTCCCCGCGGGGCCGGGCGCTAACCGGCGCGCTCCTTCTGTGGGATCACCGTGTAGCGCGGGTCGCGGGCCGACGCCATGCCGCCCTCGAAGATGCCGAACCGGGTGGCCAGGGAACCGGCCAGCAGGGACAGACCGGACAGGGCCGAGACGACGCGGCTGCGGCGGCCGAGCACGGACCCGATCGCCCCGGCGGCGGTCAGCGCGGCCGCCGAGCGGAGCAGCTTGTCGGCCCGGCCCTGGCGGTAGGGCTCGCTGACCAGGCCCTTCGAGTTCACCACCTGGTGGGTGGCGTAGAGCTCCATGGCGGCGCCGGCCACCGCCAGCCGCCGCGCGGGGCCGGCCTGGTCGGTGGGCGCGGCGATCAGGCCGACCGCGGCGCCGCTGGCCAGGGCGCTGCCGCCGAAGACGAAGGGCAGTTCGGGGTACGCCTCGTGCCAGCTCGGCGTGGCCGTGTCGGCCAGCAGGACCGCGGTGTACGTGGCCAGGGCCGGAGCCACCGCGGCAGCGCCGTATTGTCCGACTTTTCCCAACGGATCGAGTAGGGGCCAGGCCAAACTCGGCGCCAGCTCGGCCGCGGCGGCCGCACCGGACGCGGCACCGAAGGCGCTCAGGATCCAGGTGCCCATCGACATCGGCGAGGTCGGCTTGGCCACCCGCAGCATGTTGAGGAACCGCTCCGGCCGGCCCAGGTCGGCGACCAGGAAGTAGGTGCTGGCGGCGACCGCCCCGATCGCGGTGAGGCGGCCGGCGCGGCGCAGCGCGGGGCGGCCGGTCGCGTCCCCACCGGCCGCGAGCAGCGCCGAGCCGGCGGCCAGCCCGCCGGTGAACAGGTACGCGGCGATGTCGTGCTTCCACGGCGCGGCCTTGACGACCGGCCGGCCGTAGTAGGACTTGAAGTCGGCCGGCGGGACCATCGAGCGGTCGGCGCCACCGCCACGGCGGCCCTTGCGGGGGTTGGTGGTCATCGGCGGCCTCCGGCGAAGGCGACCACGGCCGCGCCGACCATGGCCAGCGCGGCCAGGCCGGCCCGCTTGTACATCGACGGCAGGTCACGGGTGGTCACCACCGGGGCCGGGGGCAGGCCGTACACCTCGGGCTCGTCCAGCAGCAGGAAGAACGCGCCGTCACCGCCGACGCCGTCCTCGGGGTCGTGTCCGTACAGCCGGGCCGAGGTCTCGCCCTGCTCCTGAAGTTTTTCCAGCCGGTGCTGGGCGCGGGACCGCAGCTCGTCGAGCTCACCGAACTGGATCGACTCGGTCGGGCAGGCCTTGGCGCAGGCCGGGGTCAGCCCGTCACCGATGCGGTCGTAGCAGAGCGTGCACTTCCAGGCCCGGCCGTCGTCCTCGCGGCGGTCGATCACGCCGTACGGGCAGGCCGGCACGCAGTACCCGCAGCCGTTGCAGATGTCCTCCTGCACGACCACGGTGCCGAACTCGGTGCGGAACAGCGAACCGGTCGGGCAGACGTCCAGGCAGGCCGCGTGCGTGCAGTGCTTGCACACGTTGGACATCATCAGCCAGCGGAAATCCGTACGCGGAGCATCGATCTCGCGCCCCGGCAGGTCCTTGCCCGGCATCCCCAGAAACTGCGGGCCCGTGGCCTTTTCCTCGTGTCTCTCTGTCCCGCCGGGCACCGGCTGCTCGATGAACGCCACATGCCGCCAGGTGTTGGCCGACAGCGAGCCGGTGTTGTCGTACGACTGGCCGAGCAGGTCGAAGCCGTCGTCGGGGACCGCGTTCCACTCCTTGCAGGCCACCTCGCACGCCTTGCAGCCGATGCAGACGCTGGTGTCGGTGAAGAACCCCATGCGCGGCGGCGCGTCGGTGTAGCCCGCGTCCGGCGCGGGGTCCAGCGGCCCGTAGAAGCTGTTCGGTCCGGCCATGCTCAGTCCTCGTCAGCGTCGGTCGTCAGGATGGGCGTCCGGTGGTCCGGTGTGAGACCGGCCCGTCTCCGATACCCCTCAACGTACGCGGGAAGATCGGCGCCGGCCGGACGGCGGCCCGGCTGGATGTCGCACGTACCCACCTTGCTCTCCTGGATGAGCACGTTCGGGTCGAGCGCGATGCCGATCAGGTCGTTGGCCGAGTCGCCGGTCACCAGCCCTTCGCTCCCCCAGTGATAGGGCAGCCAGATCTGGTGGATCCGCCGCCCCTCGATGCGCAGCGGGGTCAGCCGGTCGGTGACCATCACCCGGGCCTCGACGGCCGACCGCGAGGTGACGACGTGGGCCCAGCCCAGATGCTCCAGGCCTCGCTCGGCGGCCAGTTCCGGCGACACCTCGACGAACATCTCCGGCTGCAGCTCGGACAGGTAGGCCAGCTGCCGGCTCATCCCGCCGGCGGTGTGGTGCTCGGTGAGCCGGCTGGTGGTGAACACGAACGGGAACACCTCGGCGTGACGCTGGGTGGCGTCCGGGTTGGTGGGGTTGTCCGGGCGGTCGTACACCTTGCGGGTGGGGTTGGCCTGCTGCCCGTAGAGCGGGTTGCGGACCGGCGACTCGGCCGGCTCGTAGTGCGTCGGCATCGGGCCGTCGATCAGGCCGCTCGGCGCGTACAGCCAGCCCTTCCCGTCGCCCTGCATGATGAACGCGTCGTCGCCGGCGATCGCCTCAACCCCGGTGGCACCCTCCGGCGGACGGTAGGACGGCGGCTTCGTCTTCTCGAAGTCGGGGATGTCGTAGCCGGTCCACTGCCCGGCCTCCTCGTCCCACCACACGTACTTCTTGCGTTCCGACCAGGGTTTGCCCTCCGGGTCGGCGGACGCGCGGTTGTAGAGCGTGCGGCGGTCGGCCGGCCACGCCCAGCCCCACTCCTGAGCCACCCAGTTCTGCTCGGTGTGCGGCTTGCGGCGGGCGGCCTGATTGACTCCGTCGGTGAAAACACCGGTGTAGATCCAGCAACCACCCAGCGTCGAACCGTCCGGCTTCATCTCGGTGAACGCCGACAGCGGTTTGCCCGTGGCGATCTCGTACCCGTTGATCTCCTTGAGCACCGCCTCGGCGTCGGGCTCGTCACCGCGCGCCCCGATCAGCGGATAATCCCAGGCCAGCTGCTGGATGCCCCGGTCGCGGGGCAGCGTCGAGGAGGCCAGCCGCTCGCGGACCAGGCGGCCCAGGTGGTAGCTGAACCACAGCTCGGAACGGCAGTCACCCTGCGGCTCGACCGCCTTCTCGCGCCACTGGAGCATCCGCTGGGTCTGTGTGAACGTGCCCTCCTTCTCGACGTGCGAGGCGGCGGGCATGAAGAACACCTCGGTCCGGCACTCCGCGGGCACCAGCTCGCCGGTCGCGACCTCCGGCCCGTCCTTCCAGAACGTGGCGCTCTCGATCATGAAGAGGTCGCGGACCACCAGCCAGTCCAGGTTGGCCAGGCCCAGGCGTTGCGCCTTGCCCTGGGCCGAGCCCACGGCCGGGTTCTGCCCGAGCAGGAAATAGCCCTTCACCTTGCCGTCGATCATGTCCAGCACGGTGCGGTAGGTGCCGTGGTCGCCGGTCATCCGCGGCAGCCAGCCGTAACCCCAGTCGTTCTCCCGGGTGGCGGCGTCGCCCCAGTAGGCCTTGAGCAGGTTGACCGCGTACGACTCGGCCTCGGACCAGAAGCCCTTCTGCCCCGGATGCCGGATCGCGTCGATCCACTGCCGGTAGGTCTCGTGCTGCCGGTGGTGCGGCATCGGCAGATAGCCCGGGAGCAGGTTGAACAGCGTCGGGATGTCGGTCGAGCCCTGGATGCTGGCGTGCCCCCGCAGCGCCATCACACCGCCGCCGGGCCGGCCCATGTTGCCCAGCAGCAGCTGGATGATCGCCCCGGTGCGGATGTATTGCACACCGGTGCTGTGCTGCGTCCAGCCGACCGAGTAGACCAGGGCCGTCGTGCGCTCCCGCCCCGAGTTGGCGGTCCACGCCTCGCAGACTTCCAAGAACTTCTTCTGGGGTACGCCGCAGAGCTGCTCGACCATCTCCGGTGTGTACCGCGCGTAGTGCCGCTTGAGCACCTGGTAGACGCACCGCGGGTGCTGCAGCGTGTCGTCGCGGGGCACGCCGCCGGGCACCGGCGGACCGTGCGACTCCTGCTCCAGCCCCGACGCGGTCTCGCGGTCGGCGTGCGCCTCGCCCTCGCTCTGGGCCTGCTCCTCCTGGCCCGCGTAGGCCCAGCTGGCCTGGTGGTAGGCGTTCAGCTCCTCGTCGTACCCGGAGAACAGGCCGTCCAGGTCCTCGGTGTCCTTGAAGTCCTCGCTGACCAGCATGGCCGCGTTGGTGTAGGCCAGAACGTACTCGCGGAAGTCCTTCTCGTTGCTGAGGATGTAGTTGATGATCCCGCCCAGGAACGCCACGTCGGCGCCGGCCCGCATCGGCACGTAGCTGTGCGCGAGGGCGCTGGTCCGGGTGAACCGCGGGTCGATGTGGATGACCTTGGCACCACGATTCTTGGCGTCCACCACGTACTGGAAGCCCACCGGGTGGGCCTCGGCCATGTTGGAACCCTGGATGATGACGCAGTCCGCGTTAGCCAGATCCTGGAGGAATCCGGTGGCCCCGCCACGGCCGAAGCTGGTTCCCAGACCGGGAACGGTGGCGGAGTGTCAAATACGCGCCTGGTTCTCGATCTGAAGTGCCCCCATCGCGGTGAACAGCTTCTTGATCAGGTAGTTCTCTTCGTTGTCGAGTGTCGCGCCGCCGAGGCTGGCGAACCCGAGCGTGCGGTTGAGCGGCCGCCCGTCGTCGTCCTGCTCTTCCCAGGTCTCGTCGCGCGCGGCGACCACCCGGTCGGCGATCATCTCCATCGCCGTGTCCAGGTCGAGTTCTTCCCAGTCGGTGCCGTACGGCCGCCGGTACAGCACCTTGTGCTGGCGGCGGTCGCTGGTGACCAGGCTCTTGCTGGCCGAGCCCTTGGGGCAGAGGCGGCCGCGGGAGATCGGGCTGTCCGGGTCGCCCTCGATCTGGGTGACCGCGCCGTCCTTGACGTAGATGCGCTGGCCGCAGCCGACCGCGCAGTACGGGCAGACGGACTTGGCCACCGAATCGGCGGTCTCGGTGCGGGCGGTCAGCGACCGGCTGCGTTCCGACTGGGCGGCGGCGCCGCGGCCGAGCGGGTCCGTGCCGGTGAGCTGCCGGTAGACCGGCCAGCCCTCGATCCACGTACGGACGCCCATGGATTTCACCGTACTACGAGTGTGATCCCTTCGCCGCGCGCCGCTCGCAGCTCCCCGATCACCGGGTGTCCGGGCAGCTCACCGGCCACCAGCAGACCGCCCGAGGTCTGCGCGTCGGCCAGCAGGAGCAACTCGTCCTCGGACAGGTCGCTGTCCAGATGCGGCCGCACCCAGTCCAGGTTCCGCCGCGTGCCGCCGGAGACGTAGCCGTCGGTCAGGGCCTTTCTCGCCCCTTCGAGGTACGGGACCCTGGACGCGTCGATGTGGGCGGTGACGCCGCTCGCCCGGGCCAGCTTGTGCAGGTGACCGAGCAGGCCGAAGCCTGTGACGTCGGTGGCGCAGGTGACGCCCGCTTCCACCGCGGCCCGCGAGGCATCCCGGTTGAGCGTGGTCATCGTGGCGATTGCCTGCGGAAACGTCTCGCCGGTGGCCTTGTGCCGGCTGTTCAGCACCCCGATGCCGAGCGGCTTGGTCAACGTCAGCGGCATCCTCGGCACACCGGCGTCGTTGCGCAGCATCCGCTCCGGGTCGATGACACCGGTGACGGCCATGCCGTACTTGGGCTCCGGATCGTCCACGCTGTGCCCGCCGGCGACGTGACACCCCGCCTGCCGCCCCACGTCCAGCCCGCCGCGCAGCACCTCGGCGGCCAGCTCCATCGGCAGCAGATCCCGGGGCCAGGCCAGCAGATTCACGGCGACAACCGGCGTACCGCCCATGGCATAGACGTCGGACAGCGCGTTGACCGCGGCGATCCGCCCCCAGTCGTACGGGTCATCGACGACCGGCGTGAAAAAGTCGGCCGTGGCCACCATCGTCGGCCCACCCGGCACCCGCACCACAGCGGCGTCGTCCCCGTCGTCCAGCCCGACCAACAGCTCGGCGTTCATGTCGCCGGTGCCCGGCTGGAGCAGGCCGGCCACGACCGACTCGAGCTCACCGGGCGGAATCTTGCAGGCGCAGCCACCGCCGTGGGCGTATCCGGTCAACCGCCGCGGTTCAGTCGTCGTCACCCGTCGACTGTGGCATACGCTGCCGGGTGGAGGCGTTCAGGCGGCTGGTGCCCCTCCCGGTCTTCAACACCGGTGTGACCCGGCATCCGGGTCAGGCGGGTTCGATTCCCGTCCGCCTCCGCTCAACGCTTTTGTTCCAGCTCATTTCGCCAAGCGGGAAACACAATGCCTACGTATCGAAAGCCGCCCATGACCGGTCACCGGGCGCGGAGGCCACGCCGAAGTCCGCCGCCCGGGCAGGGTCGCCCGAGCCGGAACGAGGTCGACCCCGCCGAGCCGCGAGAAACGTTCGGTCAGCGCAGCGAAGGAGGGTGGTTCGACATCGCCGGGCCCGCGGACGATCTGACCGCCGAAGAGCCGTTTCCCTTCCGGCTCGAGGTGAAGTCCCTGCTGCGCCACTGACCGACCCGGCATCTGCGATCGCTTTCGCTTTTTTCGAATATCGGTATGCTGCGATCATGCCCCCCACGCTGCGCGAACGGACCGTTCTTCCGCCCCAGGACCCCGCCGACCTGGTTCGATTCGCGCGCGGCCTGAGCGATGCCGAGCCGGCGGCGCGAGCCAAACTGATCGGGCCGGACGGGTCGCAGATCGACATCCCGGACGACCTCTACGCCGTCTTGCGCGACGTGGTCAGCGCACTCTCCCAAGGCATGGCCATCTCGATCGCCCCGCACAACACGATGCTCACCACCCAGGAAGCCGCCGACCTGCTGAACATTTCCCGGCCCACCCTGGTCCGCCTGCTCGCCGACGGCGAGATCCCGCACACGATGCGCGGCCGCCACCGCCGCGTGCTGCTGCGCGACATCCTCGACTACACCGAACGAACCCGCACCGAGCGCCGCACCACCCTCGACGAGATGGCCGCCGACACGGAGGACGACGGCCTCTACGAAGCCACCATCGAAGCCAGGCCGACGAGGTGACCGGCAGCAGTGGCCGCTTTCCCCGCGTTCTTCGACACGTGTGTGCGCTATCCGGCGTATCCGTGTGACACCCCGCTGCAGCTCCCGAGGAGTACGCGTGAACCACACCACGGCGGATCCGCGACGGCGGATTCCGCGTACCGATGCGCTGCTCGCCGACCCGCTGCTGGCCAGCGCGGCCGCCTCGCTGGGGCGGGCCGTGGTCAAGGACGCGGTCACGGCCGCGCAGGCGCGCGCCCGGCGCGGCGAGATCGCCCCGGAGGAGATTGCCCGGGAGGCCGCCGCCACGCTGGTCGCGGGCGGGCCGAAGCCGGTGCTCAACGCCACGGGGGTCGTGCTGCACACCAACCTCGGGCGGGCCGCCCTCTCGGCGGCGGCCGTGGACGCGCTGGTCGCGGCGGCCGGGTACACCGATGTCGAGCTCGACCTGCGCACCGGCAAGCGGGCCGGGCGGGGGCGGGACGCCATGGCGGCGCTGGGGGCGGCCGTTCCGGAGGCCGGCGGCGTGCATGTGGTCAACAACGGGGCGGCAGCGCTGGTGTTGGCGGCTACCGCGCTGGCGGTGGGGCGGGAGATCGTGGTCAGCCGGGGTGAGCTGGTCGAGATCGGGGACGGGTTCCGGCTGCCGGATCTGCTCGCGTCGACGGGAGCGCGGCTGCGGGAGGTGGGCACGACCAATCGCACGTCGGTCGCTGACTACGCGGCGGCGATCGGCCCGGCGACCGGGTTCGTGCTCAAGGTGCATCCGTCGAACTTCGTGGTCACCGGCTTCACCTCGGCGGTTCCGGTGGCATCGTTGGCGACGCTCGGGGTAACCGTGGTCGTGGACATCGGGTCGGGGCTGCTCGCACCGGATCCGCTGCTGCCGGATGAACCCGACGCGGCGACCTCGTTGCGGGACGGCGCCGGCCTGGTCACGGCCAGTGGGGACAAGCTGCTGGGCGGGCCGCAGGCCGGGCTGCTGCTGGGCGAGGCGGGGCTGGTCGAGCGGCTGCGCCGGCATCCGCTGGCGCGGGCTCTGCGGGTGGACAAGCTGACGTTGGCCGCGCTGGCGGCCACCTTGCGCTCGGCGGCCAACCCGACCTGGGATGCGCTGCGCGCCGAACCCCAAAATCTGAGGGTACGCTGCAGAGCGCTCGCCAATGCCCTGCGCGGCGACGACGTCGACGCCACCGCGACGGAATCCGCGGCCGTGGTCGGCGGCGGCGGTGCCCCGGGCGTCGAGCTCCCGTCGTGGGCGGTGTCGGTGCCGGCCGACCTGGCTCTCCCCCTGCGCACGGGCAACCCACCGGTGGTCGGGCGGGTCGAGGGCGGCCGCCTCCTGCTGGACCTGCGCTGCGTCCCGCCCAACCAGGACGCCACCCTGGCCGCGGCCGTCGCCGCCGCCTCCGGAACCGCCGCGAGCGGGCAGCCCAACAACCCGGCACAACAGAGCGAGCAACACCCGAATGAAACCGCCAAGCACGGACAGCCCAACAACCCGGCACAACAGAGCGAGCGACGCGCGGATGGAACCGCCAAGCACGGACAGCCCAACAACCCGGCACAACAGAGCGAGCGACGCGCGGATGGAACCGCCGAGCGCGGGCAGCGCGGCGACGCGCGCGCCGGGCGGGACGGCTGACGTGCATGTCGTGGCGACCGCGGGCCATGTGGACCACGGGAAGTCGACGCTGGTGCGGGCGCTCACCGGGATGGAGCCCGATCGGTGGGCCGAGGAGAAGCGCCGCGGCATGACGATCGATCTCGGGTTCGCCTGGACCGAGCTGCCGTCCGGCGCCACCGTCGCGTTCGTCGACGTGCCGGGGCATGAACGGTTCGTGCCGAACATGCTGGCGGGCGTCGGACCCGTGCCGGCCGCGCTGATCGTGGTCGCGGCCGATGACGGGTGGATGCCGCAGTCAGCCGAGCATCTGGCCGCGCTGGACGCTCTGGGCGTACGCCATGGATTGATCGCCGTCACCCGCAGTGATCTCGCCGATCCGGGGCCGGCCATCGTCCAGGCCCGCGCCGAAGTGGCCTCGACCTCGCTCGGTGACGTGCCCGCGGTCGCGGTCAGCGGGGCCACGGGGCTGGGCCTCCCGGAGCTGGTGGCCGCGCTCGACCGGCTGACCGCCTCGCTCGCGGCCCCGGACCCGGACGCGCCGGTGCGGCTGTGGGTGGACCGGTCGTTCACGATCCGGGGCAGCGGAACGGTCGTGACCGGCACGCTCGGCGCGGGACGGATCAGGGTGGGCGACGAGCTGACGCTCACCGACGGGCGGCCGGTGCGGGCACGCGGGCTGCAGTCGCTCGGCCGCACGGAGACCGAGGTGGCCGCCGTGGCCCGGGTGGCGGTGAACCTGCGCGGGGTCGAGCCCTCCGACGTGGGCCGCGGGTCGGCGCTGCTGACGCCGGGTGAGTTCGGGGTGGCCGAGCTGATCGACGTCCGGGTCGCGGGGGACGACGTCCGGGAACTGCCGCGCACCGCGATTCTGCACGTCGGGGCGGCGGCCGTGCCGGTGCGGGTGCGGCCGCTGGGCAAGGACACGGCGCGGCTGCGGCTGGAGCGGGCGCTGCCGCTGCGGCTGGGTGACCGGGCGCTGTTGCGTGATCCGGGGCTGCGCCGGCTCGCCGGTGGGGTGACAGTGCTCGATGTGTTGCCGCCGCCGCTCGGGCGCCGGGGTTCGGCCGCCGGGCGGGCGGTCGAGCTGGCCACCATGGACGGCCGGCCGGACGAGCGGGACGAGGTGCGCCGCCGGCGGCTGGTTCGCCGGGCCGATCTGCGGCGGATGGGTGTGCCGGCGGCGATGACACCGGTGACCGGCGACTGGCTGGCCGATCCGGGGCACTGGGCCGAACTCGGTGAGGCGTTGGCGGCCGCGGTCGGCGTATACGTCGAGCAGCATCCGCTGGAGCCGGGCATGCCGGTCGAGGAGCTGCGCCGGCTGCTCGGCCTGCCGGACCGCGCCCTGGTCGAGGCCCTGGTCAGGCCACCGCTGGGGTATCGCAACGGCCGGGTCGGCGAGCTGGGCGGGGCGGGGCTGCCGGCGCCGGTCGCGCACGCCGTCGCCCTGATCCGCGCCGATCTGGCGGAGAACCCGTTCGCGGCGCCCGAGGCGGGACGGTTGGCCGAGGTGGGGCTCGGGCCCCGGCAGATCGCGGCCGCGGCACGCACGGGAGCCCTGCTCCGCCTGGCCGACGCCGTGGTGCTGGCCCCGGATGCGATCGAGGCCGCTGCCGGGGTGCTCGCGACCATCCCGCAGCCGTTCACGCTCAGTGATGCCCGGAAGGCTCTGAACACCACGCGCCGGGTGGCCGTGCCGCTGCTGGAACGGTTGGACGAGCGGGGCCTGACTCGGCGCGGGCCCGACGATCGGCGGGTCGTCCACGTTGAGCATTGATCGATGGATGCCGATTCCGTAACGTGTCGTTCATGTCTGACCGATCCATTCGTAACACCATCGGCGTGCTCGCCGGGGCCGTGACGCTGCTGGTCACGGGAACCGCCGTGCCGGCCTCGGCCGCCCCCGCCCCGCCCGACTGCTCCCGGCCGGCGGTCAGCGGTGACACGACCATCGAGGTCCCGTTCCAGGGTCAGACCTACCCGGTGCTGCTGTACATCCCGCCGATTCTGCGCGCGGGCCGCGTACCCCTGCTCCTGAATCTGCACGGCAGCAGCGGCAACGGGCCTGGCCAGATGGACTACAGCGGCCTGCGCCCCGTGGCCGGCACCAACGGCTTCATCGTGGCCGCGCCGAACGGCGCGATCTCGCTGCCGCAGAACCCGATGCCGGCCAACGGCAGCTGGGCCTGGAACGTGCCCGGCGTGCCCACGACCGCCGGTCAGATGCCGCCGCCGGACGCCCGCGACGACATCAAATACCTGAGTCACGTGATCGACGTGATCACCGACCGGTTCTGCACCGACCCGCGCCGCACCTACGCGGCCGGGCACTCCGGCGGCGCCCGGATGTCGTCGGCGCTGGCCTGCCGCCGGGCCGACAAGATCGCCGCGATCGCGGCCAGCGCCGGGCTGCGGGCGGGCCGCCCCGACCCCGACGATGTCAGCGTGCCCGAGGTCGAGGACTGCCGGCCCAGCCGCCCGGTGCCGATCGTGACCTGGCACGGTCAGCAGGACACGACCAACCCGTACCCGGGCAGCAACGACCTGCGGTGGGGGTACGCGGTTCCGCTGGCCGCGCAGACCTGGGCCCGGCTCAACGACTGCCGCACCGGCCCGCAGCCCGAGACCGTCACCGCGCACGTGACCCGGCTGACGTACACCGACTGCCGCAAGAATGCCGACGTCGTGCTCTACCGGATCAGCAACGGCGGCCACGTCTGGCCCGGCGTGACCGAACCGGGCAGCGAGATCGACGCCACGCGGATCCTGTGGGACTTCCTCAAACGCTATCGGCTGCCGGCGTGACGGCGCCGGCCCCGCCGGACGGCACGGCCATCCGGTCGTGGGCGTACGCGACGGCCTGAGCCTTTCGAGCGAGGTCGAAACCGCTGGTCCCGGCGCGGTGGCCGGATCACGGTGGTGCGATGGGTACGGCCATCCACGGCATCGGCGCCGTGACCGGGTACGGCTGGGGCCGTGAGCACCTGTGGAACGGGCTGCTCACCGGTCGCTCCGCCGCCACGCCCAGTCCCGGCTACCGCCCGCACCCGGACGCCGGGTACGCCGCACACGTGCCCGACGGCGGCGATCCGGCCGACGGTCCGAGCCGGTTCGCCCGGGCCGTGCGCGCGGCGGCCCGCGAGGCCGTCGCGGACGCGCGGGCCAACGGCTGGGTGCCGGGCCGCTGGGTCGGGCTGGTACACGCGGTCGTGCTCGGCGAGGTCGACCTGTGGCGGGACTTCTACACCGGGCCCGACCGACGGCTGTCCAATCGGGACTATCTGGCGCTGATGCCCTCCACCCCGGTGTCGCTGCTGATGCGGGAGTTCGGTTTCCGGGGCCCGGCGATGGCGGTGTCGGCGATGTGCGCCTCCGGCAACGCCGCCGTGCTCACGGCCAGGTCCTGGATCGACACCGGCGCCGCCGACGATGTGCTCGTCGTCGCCACCGATCTGTCCTGCACCCCCGAGACGCTGGACCACTTCGTCGGTCTCGGCGTCGCCGTCACGGACGTGGAGCCGTTGCGGGCCTGCCGTCCGTTCCAGGCCGGCAGCCGCGGTTTCGTGATGGGCGAGGCGTCGGTCGCCTTCGTGCTGTCGGCCGGCGGCGGCCACCCGTACGCGGAGATCCTCGGCGGCGCGATGACCCACGACGCGTACCACGTCACCTCGATCGACCCGGGTCTGGCGGCCGTCCGGTGTTGTTTCACCGAGGCGCTGACCGCGGCCGGCGTGCACGCTCGCGACGTCCGCTATCTCAACGCGCACGGCCCCGGCACCCGGCAGTGCGACACCGCCGAGGCGACGATCCTCGACGAGTTGTTCCCGCCGGCCACCCGCGTCTTCTCGGTGAAGCCGCTGACCGGCCACTGCCAGGGCGCCGCCGCCGCGGTCGAGATCGCGGTCAGCGCCCTGGCCTACCGCCGGGGTGTCGTGCCCGCTCCCCCGGCCGTCGCGGACGCCCACCCCCGGCTGCTGTCCGGTGTTCAGCCGGTCGAGCCCGGCCTCACCGTCAAGTCGTCCCTGGGCATGGGCGGCCACAACGCGGTCGTCGTCATCGGCGCGTCCCCCGGGCCGGCGGTGTCAGCGCGGGTCGGGGCCGTACTGGTTCGGGCCCGGGTTGCTGTCCAGGATCGTCATGATGAACACGACCAGGCCACCGATGGGTACGAAGCCCAGCAACTGCCACCCGCCGCTCAGCCCGGCGTCGTGCAGCCGCCGGCAGGTGACGGCCAGGGTCGGCAGGAACACGACGAGGATGTACGCCATGACCATGAACCCGAACACCGTCGTGCCGGTGTCGGAGTCGCCCATCAGAAAGCCGATCCCGACCAGTACGGCGTAGATGATCAGGTTGAAGAGCGTGTACCACCAGTACTCGGCGCGGCGCGCCCGGCCGCTGAACGTGGCGTACTTGCGGAAGCAGCCCAGCCAGTAGCCCAGCGGGCTCACCCCTGGCCGCGAATCGATCGTCACGCAGTCCTCCTTGGACGGTCACCGAGCGGCCGATTCTAGGGAACCGAGGGCGTCAGCGCCGTCCCGTGAAGATGTCCGCGCCGAGGACGGTGAGCAGGGACAGCTTGCCGTAACTCTCCGAGCCGGGGGTGGCGGTGGAGATGAGCAGTGACTGCCCTCGTCGGGGTCGAGGCGCCCTGCCATTCAGCGGCTACATCTGCCCAAACGGGCCATGATTGCGTACGGTAATCGAACTTAGGCTCCGTCCATGCGCCTCCGAACCGCTCTCCTGGCCGCCGCCATGGCTTTGACCTGCTCTAACATCGTCGTCACACCGGCCCGAGCGGCCTCGGCTACGCCGACGATCTCGGCACCAGCCAGCACAGCGGGTTACCAGACCATCGCCATCACGGGGACGGCCACGCCGGGCGCGACGGTCGAGCTGTACGAGTCCGCGTACCAGTTCCACGCCCTGGCGCCGTCCCTCAACTGGCAGGACGGCTCCTTCGCGCCGATCACGACCAAGGCCGCGGCGAACGGCACCTACCGGATGACCCGGTGGGTGGACACCGGTTTCGAGTTCGCGGTGGCGGTGGACGGCGTGATGTCGCGGACCGTCGTGGTCTACAACCGGGTGGTGCCGGTCCTCACGGTCGTCTCCGGCCGGGCCGGCACGGTCACGGCGCGGATCGTTCAGACCCCGGCCCAGCCGTGGCTGGCCGTGCAGATCCAGCGCAAGAACGCCAATGGCACCTGGTCGGTGGTCAACCGTGGGTACACGCTCGAGCACGGCGTCTACTCGGTCGTGGTCAAGCAGACGTCGAAGAAGACGTACACCTATCGGGCCTGGGTCAGCGGGGACACCGAGTCGGGGCTGCTGGCGGCGTACAGCGTCGCCCATGCGGTAAAGGTCAAGTAACGTCACGAACCATGCCAAAATGACTGCGTGATCGCCTTCGTGCTCAGCGCGGTCCTGGCCGCCACCGGGCTGTCCGCGCCCGACGACGGGTACCGCGCCGCCATCCGGGGCATCGACACGGCCACCGCACGGGCGATGACCGGGGTCTCCTGGCGCCGCGGCTGCCCGGTGCGCATCGCCGACCTGCGCCTGGTCGGCTTGACCTACTGGGGCTTCGACGGGATCCGGCACCGCGGTGAGCTGATCGTGCACAGGGATGCCGCGAGCAGCGTCGTGACCGTTTTCCACACGTTGTACGCGATGCGCTTCCCGATCCGCCGGATGAACCGCGTCGACCTCTACCGCGGCGACGACAACGCGTCGATGGCCGCCGACAACACCTCGGCGTTCAACTGCCGGCCGGCCACCGGTTCGTCGCGGGGCTTCTCGGTGCATTCGTACGGCCGGGCCATCGACCTCAATCCGATGGAGAATCCGTACGTCAAGGGCCGGGTCGTGCTGCCGCCGAGCGGAAAGCGATTCACCGGCCGGACCGCCCTCCGCCCCGGCCTGATCCGGCACGGCGACCGGGTCTGGCGCACGTTCGCCGCCCGCGGCTTCCGCTGGGGTGGCGACTGGACCTCGCTCAAGGACTACCAGCACTTCGAGAGGTGATGTGCGACGCCGCGCGCAGGACGGCCGCGCACCGGGCGACGAACAGCCACTGCGCGACGGCGACGAGGGGGCCGGCCAGTCGCGCGATCACGTGTACGGGCTGCGACCGCACCGCCACCTCCAGCCGGGCCCGGCCGGTGCCGTCGGCCACCACGGCGAACCGCTCGTCGCCGGTGAAGGTGTGCCCGGGAAGCGTCCGGTAGTGCATCACCGTACGGCCGGGAGCCCGCACCACCTCGATCACCTCGCACGGCTCCGGCAGCCGCAGCCGGCCGGCCCCGACGGCCGAGACCATCCGCTGCCCGGTCGTCGCGGGCGGCGTGGCCGGGTCGACCCACGCGCCCGCCCGGCGGTGCATCTCCCACCGCAGCAGCGCGTCCGACGCGGCGGTGAAGTCGCCCGCCGGATGCGACCACCGGTGTTCCGACCAGGGTTGCTCACGCCGGACCCAGGCGACGACCAGCGCGGTCAGCACCGCGGCGGCGTTGAGCACCCCGTGGGTCAGGACCATCCAGGTCAGGTTCAGGTGCGGGATCTCGAAGACCTCGCCCGCCGCGTAGAGCAGCGCCAGCCCCATGGTCACCACGCTCAGAGCGAAGAGCGGCCGGGTCCGCCGGGAGGCCAGCGCGAGCCACAGCCCGGCCGTGAGCAGGCCGGCCCCGACCAGTTCGACCGCGTCGCCGATGAAGAACCCGGCGCCGACGACGGCGATGCCGAGCGGCGCCAGGAACCGCAACCGCGGCCGGGCCAGCGCGAGCAGCAACATCGCGCCGAATCCGGCCACATGGAAGTGGGCCGCGGTCAGCCCGAGCACTCCCAGCGGGAAGCCGAACAGCTGGTAGCCGGCCCGTTCGGCCAGCAGCCCGGCCGCGGCGACCGGGAGGCAGGCCGCCGCGAACGCCGCCGGCCGGTCCCGCCGCAGGACGACCGGCACGGCCAGGCACGCGATCAGGTACGGCACGCCGAGCAACGCCGCGACCGGCCCACGCGGCAGGAGCAGCGCGACCACGGCCGGCCCGGCCGCGACCGGCCACCACCGGACGAGCCGGTCGCCACGGCCGAGGATCTGCAGCCCGAGCGGCACGAACAGCAGCACCGCGACCGCGACCACCACGTGCACTCCGGCCCAGCCGGGCCCGGTCAGCCGATCCATGGCACTCACCCCAGACTTGAACGTGTTCAAGTAGAAGGTATCAGGCCGGCGCTTGACCTCAAGCGCTTGAGGTCTGGTCCCTTTGTCACATGACTGAAGCTGAGATTCCGGTCCTGGTCACCGGGGGTTCCGGGTACGTCGGCACGCACCTGGTCGCCGCCCTGCTGCGCGCCGGCCGCCCGGTTCGCGCCACCGTCCGCACCCTCGCCAAGGAGGCCGGGCTGCGGGCCGCCGTCCGCCGTGGCGGCGCCGACGACACCGCGCTCGAGGTGGTCCAGGCCGACCTGGCCGCCGACGACGGCTGGGCCGCGGCGGTCGCCGGCTGCGCCGAGGTCCACCACGTCGCCTCACCCATCCCCGTCGCCCAGCCCGACGACCCCGACGACCTGATCCGCCCGGCCCGCGACGGCGCCGTACGGGTACTACGCGCCGCGCACCAGGCCGGCGTGCGCCGGGTCGTGCTGACCTCGTCCTTCGCCGCCATCGGCTACACGCCCAAGCCGTCCCCCGAGTTCACCGAGGACGACTGGACCGACCCCGACACGCCCGGCCTGGCCGCCTACCCGCGGTCGAAGGCCGTCGCCGAACGCGCGGCCTGGGACTTCGCCCGGCGCAACCGCCTCGACCTGGCCGTGGTCAACCCGACCTTCATCCTCGGCCCGGCGCTGACCACCGACATCGGCTCCTCGATGTTCCTGATTCAAACCCTTCGCGAGGGTACGACCGAAGGCCTGCCCCAGCACCGCTTCGGCATCGCCGACGTCCGCGACGTGGCCGACCTGCACCTGCGCGTGATGGCCGCCCCCGACGCCGCCGGCCGCCGCTTCCTCTGCGTCGCCGACGGCCCGACCTGGAACTTCGCCGAGGTGGCGGACGTCCTGCACGGCCGGCCGGTCGAGCACGCGGCCGAGGGCCCGGTCATCCACAACGACCGTGCCAAGACCCTGGGCTGGAAGCCCCGCCCGGCCGCGACGACCATCCTGGAGTCAGTGTGACGGACCGGTTTCCGGAGCCGGACCGCTCAGGCGGAAACCAGCAGGGGCCGGCCGGAGGCGAGCCGGCGGGTACGCGGGCCCCGGTCTCGGCCCCGGGCCGGGCGGCCCGGAGCCGAACAGCGCGAGCTCGACCGTGATCACCTGCGCCGGAGTGAGGCCGGGACGGTCGGCCTAACGCTCGCGGACGCGCTCGGTGATGGCCCGGCCCAGCTCGGCGGTGGTTCCCTTGCCGTGCAGATCGGGGGTCAGGGGCGCCCCGGACGGGCCGAGGGCCAGCACGTCCTCGATCGCGCCGAGCAGGTGGGCCGCCGCCTCCGGATGGCCCAGGTGGTCGAGCATCATCGAGGCGCACCAGATCTGGCCGACCGGATTGGCGATGCCCTGCCCGGCGATGTCGGGGGCGGAGCCGTGCACCGGTTCGAAGAGGCTGGGGCTGGAGCGGTCGGGGTTGATGTTGGCGCTCGGCGCGATGCCCAGCGTGCCGGCGCAGGCCGGGCCCAGGTCGGAGAGGATGTCGCCGAACAGGTTGCTGGCCACGACCACGTCGAAGCGCTCGGGGTGGAGCACGAACTGGGCGGCCAGGGCGTCGATGTGGAACCTGTCCTGGCGTACCCCGGGAAATCGATCTGCCATCGCCTCGACGCGCTCGTCCCAGTACGGCATCGAGATGCTGATGCCGTTGCTCTTGGTCGCCGAGGTCAGGTGCCGGGCCGGGCGCCGGTCGGCCAGCTCGAAGGCGAAGCGCAGCACGCGGTCGACGCCGACCCGGGTCATCACCGTCTCTTGCAGGACGGTCTCGCGCTCGGTGCCGGCGAAGACGCGACCGCCCACACTGGAGTATTCGCCCTCGGTGTTCTCGCGGACCACGACGAAGTCGATGTCGCCCGCCGCCCGGCCGGCCAGGGGGCTGCGGACGCCGGGCATGAGGCGGCACGGCCGCAGGTTCACGTACTGGTCGAAGACCCGGCGGAACTGCAGGAGGCTGCCCCAAAGCGAGACATGATCGGGTACGACCGAAGGCCAGCCCACCGCGCCGAAGAAGATCGCGTCGTACCGTCGCAGCGTCTCCTCCCAGTCCGGTGGCAGCATCGTGCCGTGCCGCTGCCAGTAACCGGCGCTGGCGAAGTCGAAGGTGTCGTACTCGAGCCGCAGGCCGAAGCGCTCGGCGGTCGCCGACAGGGCGTCCAGGCCGGCGGGTACGACCTCCGGGCCGATGCCGTCGCCGGGGATGACCGCGATCCGGTGCGTTGTCACAGCGCCTCCCGGATGGCCGCCAGCCCGCCCTGCGCGTCGGCCAGCGCGATCCGCTCCGCCTCGGCCGAGTCGCGTGCCCGCAGGGCCCGGACCAGCGCGCGGTGGCTGCTGTAGCGGTCCATGCCCCAGGTGCCGGTGTTCATCGCCGTCAGCACCACCACCTGGCGGCGCTGCGGCACGGAGAACACCCGGCTCTGCTCGACCATCCGGGCCAGCACCGGGTTGTGCGCGCAGGCGATCACGGCGTCGTTGAACTCCTGGATGGTGTCGAACAGGTCGGTCAGGTAGCGCTCGACCGGGACCCGCTTGTCCTGCCGCTCCTTGACCAGGAACAGCAGGTCGTCGGCCCGGTCGAGGATCGCGTCGAGGGCGTCGATCTGCTCGGTGGTGGCGTGCCGGGCGGCGAACCGGGCGACCAGGCCGCGCAGCCCGATCTCGACCTCGACCAGGTCGTCGACGGCGGCCGACCGGATGCTGGCCACTCGTACCGTACGCGGTCCGATCCGCTCGATCAGCCCGTCGAGTTCGAGCCGGCGCAGCGCCTCGCGAACCGGCGTCGGGCTGATCCGGAGCCGCTCGGCCATGCCCCGCTCGGTCACCTTTTCACCCGGTGCGAGCTGGCCAAGCCGGATCGCGTCACGGACGTCGAGATACGCCTGGTCCGCAAGCGTCGGCGCGGTTGCTGTCATGTCCGCGAGAATACAACCTTGCCATAGCATCCGCGTTTGCAACTCTTGACGATTTTGCTACAGCAAAATAACGTGACGGTCACCACCGAGGGGGTGAGCGGCTTTGTCTCAACGGAAGATCACCTTCTACATCGCCCTGGCGCTGTTCGCGCAGGAGTCGACCTGGAACTTCTACGACAACCAGGTGCCCGTCCTACTGCGCGAACACGTCACCAGCGCCGCCCTGGTCGGTGCGCTGATGGGCCTGGACAACCTGCTGGGCATCTTCATCCAGCCCTGGATCGGCAACCGCTCCGACAACACCCGCACCCGATGGGGCCGCCGCATCCCGTACCTCGCCGTCGGCATGCCCCTGGCCGCACTGATCTTCGCGCTGCTGCCGTGGACCACGTCGCTACCGATGCTGATCGCCGTCATGTTCGGGTACGCGCTGGTCGCCAACACCATGCGACCGCTGGCCGAATCGCTGACCCCCGACTTCATCCCACCCGAGCGCCGCAGCCGCACCAACGCCGTCGTCAAGATCGCGACCGCCCTGACCATCATCGTCGCCTCGCTGATCAGCCTGCTCGTGGTCGACGACCATCCACGCCTGTCGTTCGCCATCCCGTCGGTGATCCTGCTCGCCGCCACGGCCGTGCTGCTGGTCAAGGTGCGCGACAGCGCGTCCCGGGCCTACCAGGCGGCGGTGGCCGAGGACGCGGCGGCCGGCCCGGCCGAGTCGCGGGTGCCGTTCCGGGCGATCGTCGCCGACCTGATCACCGACCGGGACCGGCGAAGGTTGCTCCTGCTGCTGACCGTGCTGCTGTTCGGCGGCGCCTGGTTCGCGTCGCGGTCGCTGATCACTCCGTACGGCATGGAGGTGCTCGGCCTGTCCCGCGGCGACGCCGGCGGGCTGACCCTGCCCAGCGGCATCGCCTACGTGATCGCCGCCTACCCGGCGGCGCTGCTGGCCGAACGGTTCGGGCGACTCCGGGTGATCGGCATCGGGATGACCGTCTTCGCGGTCGCCCTGGCCGCCGGGGCCGTCGCGCAGACGGCCACCGCGACCGTCGTCGTGTTCTGCGTCGCGTCGGTCGGTGCGGCCGGTTTCACGATCAACGCGGCGGTCGCCCTGTGGAACCTGGCGCCCTCCAGCCGGGTGCTCGGCACCTACACCGGCCTGTACGCGGTGACCTGGTATCTCGGCGGCTTCGGCGGGCCGGCCCTGATCGGCGGCGTGGTCGACCTGTTCGGCTGGACCGGGATGCTCGGTTACGTCGCCGTCCTCGCCCTGCTCGCCGTCCTGGTAGTCACCCGACTGGCCCGCCTGTCCCCTCTCGGTGCGCAGAGCGGCTCTGCGCACCGATAGCCACCCCTCCCGAACGCGCCCTATTGGTAAGCAGAGCCGCTCTGCGCACCAGGAGTCGCCCCACCCGAACACGCCCTATTGGTAAGCAGAGCCGCTCTGCGCACCAGGAATCGCCCCACCCGAACGAGCCCTATTCGTAAGCAGAGCCGCTCTGCGCACCAAGAGCCGCCCGACTCGAACGCCGGACCGGAAGAGAGCGATGCCGACCATCCTGATCACCACCGACTACCTGTTACCGGGCGACGAGGTGGACGCCTACCTGACCGGCCTGGGCTTCACGACCCGGCACGATCCGATGCGCGGCCCGCGCGACCAGGACCAGCTGATCGCCGCCCTGGCCGACGTCGACGGCGCGCTGATCGCCAACGAGCCGATGACCGCCCACGTGCTGCGCCACGCGCCCACCCTCAAGGCGATCGTGCGCACCGGTGTCGGCTACGACTCGGTGGACGTGGACGCCGCCACGGGCCTCGGGATCAGCGTCAGCAATCTGCCCGGCGTCAACGCCAACGCGGTGGCCGAGTACACGATCGGGCTGATGCTGGCCCAGGCGCGGCGGCTGGTGCCGATGGCCGCGGCGGTGCGGGGCGGCGGGTGGCCGCGGCGGGACGGGTTCGAGCTGCGCGGCAAGACGCTCGGGCTGATCGGCTGGGGTGCGGCGGCCCGGGCGGTGGCGCCGCTGGCGGCGGCGTTCGGGATGCGGGTGCTGTGCCACACGAGCGTGCCCGACGCGGAGAGTGCCGGGCTGGATGAGGTGTTGCGGGAGTCGGACTTCGTCTCGGTGCACACGGCCTTGACCGGGCGTACGCGGAATCTGATCGACGCCGCGGCCATCGCCAGGATGAAGCCGACCGCCCACCTGATCAACACCGCGCGCGGGCCGATCGTCGACGAGAACGCGCTGGCCGAGGCCGTGCGCGCGGGCCGGATCGCGGGCGCCGCCCTGGACGTGGTGGGCACCGAACCGCTGCCGGAGGCCAGTGCGTTGCGCGGCGTGGACGGACTTGAGATTTACTCACATATGGCCGGGCAGACCGTCGAGGCCCGCCGCGCCGCGGGACTGGACGGGGCCACCGAACTCGTCGCCGCGCTCGCGGGCCGCCCGGCCTCGTCCGTGAACGCCCACCTGACAGGGGAACGCCCATGAGCAGCAGGACCGCGGAAGCGGACGTCATCGTCGTCGGAGCGGGGCTGGCGGGGCTGGTCGCCACGGCCGAGCTGGCCGCGGCGGGCAAG
Organism: Actinoplanes sp. NPDC049265; assembly: GCF_043197135.1. Taxonomy (NCBI): domain Bacteria; kingdom Bacillati; phylum Actinomycetota; class Actinomycetes; order Micromonosporales; family Micromonosporaceae; genus Actinoplanes; species Actinoplanes sp. NPDC049265. The sequence continues at coordinate 384,267 of NZ_JBICSP010000004.1, forward strand.
TCGGTGCTGCTGCTCGACCAGGAACCCGAGCAGAGTCTGGGCGGGCAGGCGTTCTGGTCGTTCGGCGGGCTGTTCCTGGTCGACTCGCCCGAGCAGCGGCGGATGGGCATCCGCGACTCGCACGCGCTGGCGTGGCAGGACTGGCTGGGCACGGCGGGCTTCGACCGGGAGGAGGACGCGTGGCCGCGGCGCTGGGCCGAGGCGTATGTCGACTTCGCGGCGGGCGAGAAGCGCGCGTGGCTGCGTACCCTCGGCATAAAGCTCTTTCCCCTGGTCAACTGGGCCGAGCGGGGTGGTTACGACGCGACCGGGCACGGCAACTCGGTGCCGCGCTTCCACATCGTCTGGGGTACCGGACCGGGCGTGATCGAGCCGTTCGTCGCGGTCGTGCGGCAGGCGGCGGCCGAGGGCCGCGTGACGTTCGGTTTCCGCCACCGGGTCGACGCGCTCACCACCACCGCCGGGCGGGTCACCGGCGTTTCGGGCGCCCTGCTGGAACCGAGCGACGTGGAGCGTGGCCAGGCCAGTTCCAGGGTCGAGATCGGTGATTTCGGGTACGCCGCCCAGGCCGTCGTGGTGACCTCCGGCGGCATCGGCGGCAACCACGAGCTCGTCCGCTCGGCCTGGCCGGAGCGGCTCGGCACGCCCCCGGAGCACATGATCAGCGGCGTGCCGGCGCACGTGGACGGCCGGATGATCGGCATCACCGAACAGGCCGGTGGCGCGGTCATCAACCCGGACCGGATGTGGCACTACGTCGAGGGCATCAAGAACTTCGACCCGATCTGGCCGCGGCACGGCATCCGGATCCTGCCCGGCCCGTCGCCGATCTGGCTCGACGCGACCGGCAAGCGGCTGCCCGTACCGCTGTATCCGGGTTTCGACACGCTCGGCACGCTCGCGCATTTGCGGACGACCGGGCACGACCACAGCTGGTTCGTGCTCACCCAGAAGATCATCGAGAAGGAGTTCGCGCTCTCCGGCTCCGAGCAGAACCCGGACCTGACCGGGCGCAGCTGGCGGCAGACGCTGGGCCGGGTGCGTCCGGGGGCGACCCCGCCGGTCGAGGCGTTCAAACGGAACGGGCCCGACTTCGTCGTCTCCCGCGACCTGGACGAGCTGGTCAAGGGCATGAACGAGCTCACGCCGGAGCCGCTGCTGGACCCGGTCGAGGTGCGGCGGGTCGTCGAGGCCCGGGACCGCGAGCTGGCCAACGGCTTCACCAAGGACATGCAGGTGGCGGCCATCCACAACTTCCGCCGGTACCGCGGGGACCGGCTGATCCGGGTGGCGGCGCCGCACCGGATCCTCGACCCGAAGGCGGGACCGCTGATCGGCGTACGCCTGCACGTCCTCACCCGCAAGACCCTCGGCGGCCTGCACACCGACCTGGACGCCCGGGTCCTCGACGCCGGCGGCGAACCCATTCCCGGGCTGTACGCGGCCGGCGAGGTCAGCGGCTTCGGGGGCGGTGGCATGCACGGGTACCGGGCGCTCGAGGGCACGTTCCTGGGCGGCTGCCTCTTCTCCGGACGACGGGCCGGCCAATCCCTGAAAGGATCACTGTGACACGCGATTCCGTACGCATCCTGGTGCCGACCGGCATGCTCGGGGCCGGCTTCCCGCAGTCGATAGTCGACCGCGGGCTCGAACTCGGCGCCGACGTGATCGCCGTGGACGGCGGCTCGACCGACTCGGGGCCCTACTACCTGGGCACGGGCACGGCCAAGACGACGGCGGCGGCGGTCCGGCGTGACCTGCGGATGTTGCTGCGGGCGGCCGAGTCGGCGCGCATTCCGCTGATCGTCGGCTCGTGCGGGACCAGCGGCACCGATTCCGGCGTCGACTGGGTCTTCTCCCTGATTCAAGAGATCGGCACGGATCTGAGGGTTGCCCGCATCTACAGCGAGCAGCGGGCCACCGATCTCAAGGAGCGCCTGGACCGGATCCATCCGCTCGCGCCGCACGGCGAGCTGGATTCGTCCACCTTGGAGAGCTGCGAGCACATCGTGGCGATGATGGGCCACGAGCCGATCGCCCAGGCCCTGGCCGATGGCGCCGGCGTGGTGCTGGCCGGGCGGGCCACCGACACCGCCGTGGCGGCCGCCTTTCCGCTGCTGCACGGCATGCCGGCCGGGCCCACCTGGCACGCGGCGAAGATCGTCGAGTGCGGCGCGCAGTGCACCACCGACCCGCGGTCGAGCGGCGTGTTCGCCACCATCGACGCCACCGGCTTCACCGTCGAGCCGCTCTCCGAGGGCGTCGCCTGCACGCCGCACTCGGTGGCCGCGCACATGCTCTACGAGACCGTGAACCCGTTCTCGATGCGCGAGCCGGCCGGCACTCTGCAGGTCGCCGACGCGGTCTACAAGGCTTTGGACCATCGGCGGGTACGGGTGGAGGGCTCCCGTTTCGAGCTCGCCGAGCAGTACACCAACAAGCTCGAAGGCTCACGGATCACCGGCTACGAGACGATGTCGTTCACCGCGATCCGTGACCCGCACATCCTCGGTCAGATCGCCACCTGGGCCGCCCTGCTGCGACAGGTCCTGGTCGAGCGGGTCAGCCAGACCCTCGCCCTCGCGCCCGACGATTACGCGTTCGACATCCGCCTCTACGGCCACAACGCGGTGCTGGGCACGCGTGAGGAGACGCCGCCGCGCGAGGTCGGCGTGATGCTGCTGGTCAATGCGGCCGACCAGGCGACCGCCACGGCCATCGCGAAGATCGCCAACCCGCTCATGCTGCACCTGCCCACGCCGGACATGAAACACCTGCCCAGCCTGGCGTTCCCGTTCTCGCCGGCCGAGACCGAGCGCGGCGCCGCGTACGAGTTCGTCCTCAACCACGTCGTCGACGCCGACTCCCCCACCGCCCTGTTCCGCATCGAGTTCCCGGAGGCCGCACGTGGCTAGCATCGGCGATCTCGCCGTCGAGGTCCGCTCCAAGAACGCCGGGCCGTTCTGGACGACGATGGAGCTGTTCATGCGCGACGAGGCCGGTTTCCGGGCGGTGTCCTTCGTGGACGCGTCGCTGGTGGCCCGGCTCTACGGCGTGGCCGAGGACAGCGTTCAGATCTTCCGGATCCCGTCACTGAACGTCGTCAAGATCTCGTTCCCGCGGCCGGTCACCCAGGGCAGCCTGCGCGACCGGGACATGCACGCGGGCCAGCATCACGTGCCGCTGGCCGAGCTCGACCTATAGAGAGGCGCTGGCCGCCCTCAGGTCACGCAGGGCGGCCAGGGTGTGCGTGGCCAGGTCGGCGCGGTCGTCCTCGACCCAGGCGGCGTACCCCCGCTTGAAGGCCAGCACGCCGAACTCACCGGCGACCGCCGCGGTGGTCTCGGGCACGCCCCGGGCGACCAGGGCGGTCGTCATCGCGGCGGCGAGCCCGACGCTCTTGAGGGCGTCCCGTTCCCGCAGCTCGGCGCTGGCGGCGACGGCCGCTTTCAGCCGCGGGCCGAGCTCACGGTTCACCGGTCCCATCGAGTCCGAGGCGCGTCGCAGGCCGGCGGCGACCGCCTCGAGCGGGCCGGCGTCGGCGGGCGCCGCGGCGATGCCCTCGGCCAGGAGCTGGCTGAGCGCGTCCTGCCCGGCCACCAGCAGCTCGCGTTTGTCCGGGAAGTGCCGGAAGAAGGTGCTCTTGGTGACTCCGGCGCGCTCGGCGATCTGCGCGACGGTGGTGGCGTCGTACCCCTGCTCGGTGAACAGGTCGAGGGCGGCCAGGACCAGCCGTTCGCGTGCACCCGGTTCCCATCGCGCCATCGGCCCATCATAGTTGACGGGACCTTTGTCCCATCACCCTGCTAGAGTGACGGGACAAAGGTCCCATCGCTTTGGGGAGTGTTCCATGCGCGTCTTCATCACCGGCGGCACCGGCCTGATCGGCTCCGCCGTCGTCGCCGAACTGCTCGATCACGGCCACACCGTCCTCGCCCTGGCCCGTTCCGACGCCTCGGCCAAGGCCGCCGACGCGGCCGGGGCCGAGCCGGTCCGGGGCGGCCTGGCCGACCTGGACGTCCTGCGGGCGGGCGCCGCGCAGGCCGACGGCGTGATCCACCTGGCCTTCAGCAACGACTTCAGCAGCGACGAGGCCCTGGCCGCGTCGGTCGCCGAGGAAACGGCGGCCCAGCAGGCCCTCGGCGCGGCGCTGGAGGGCAGCGACCGGCCGCTCGTCACGGTCTCGGGCACGCCCTGGGCGCCCGGCCGCCCGTCCACCGAAACCGACCCGACCTCGACCGACGGGCCGGTCGGCGGTCGCGGCCGCGCCGTCATGGCCGTGCTGGACCTCGCTTCCCGCGGCGTACGCAGCTCGGCCATCCGCCTGCCCCGCACGGTCCACAACAACGGCGACGGTGGCTTCGCCGGCCTGCTGACCCAGATCGCCCGGCAGACCGGGGTGGCCGGCTACCCCGGCGACGGCACCCAGCGCTGGCCGGCCGTGCACGCGCTGGATGCGGCGGTGCTGTTCCGGCTGGCCCTGGAGCAGGCGCCGGCCGGCACCGCCTGGCACGCGGTGGCCGACGAGGGCGACCAGGTGCGCGACATCGCGGCGGTCATCGGTCGGCGCCTGGGCCTGCCGGTCCAGGCCGTCCCGGCCGCGAACTTCGGCCCGATCGGCCCCATCTTCGCCGCCGACCAGCCCGCGACCAGCACCTACACCCGGCAGGCCCTGGGCTGGGAGCCGAAGCACCCCAGCCTGCTGGCCGACCTGGAGAACATCCAGCCCTGAGCGGTCACGGCCGCCAGTCGTGGATGACGTGCAGCTCCGGGGCGCCGCCGGCGGCCGGGACGGTCACGGCGTACAGGTGCTCCATGTCGTCCGAGAAGGTGAGGCCGCGCGGGGCGAGCACGTCGTCGGTGATGTCGATGCGCTTCTCGGGGACGACGCCGCCGGTCTCGTACAGATAGATGTCGTCGCCGGTGGCGCGGACGCCGCTGACCACGTAGCAGTCGTCGGGTGAGGCGGCCACGGCCAGCGGGTGGTAGCCGGTGTAGTACGAGCCACGGCCGGACAGGTCGGCGGTCGCGTACGCCTGGGTCGCGTTGCGGCCGCCGGCGCCGGTCAGCAGCGTCTCGCCGTACTGGTCGAGGCCGATGTCGAAGAGGTTGCTGCCCGGCGCGCTGGACGACGCGCGCGAGGTGAGCCCGCGGTCCTCGCCGATGTCGTAGACGGACACGGTGGAGAAGCTCAGGTTGAGCTGGGCCGCCACCAGGGTGCCGCGCTCGTCCGGGTCGCCGTCGTCGCGCACCGCGAGCAGCGGCGCGCGCTGGAAGCGCAGGTCACCCTGCACGTTCAGGTCGACCACGGGCTCGGGGTCGGGGTTCTCCTCGGTCGGCTCGGGCCAGGTGACCCGGCCGATGCCCCCGCTCCAGTTGTCGCCGCAGCCGTGCCCGAACCAGAGCACGTCGTCGGCCATGGCGAGATGGGTCGGGCAGGTGTTGGCCGGCAGCTGGATGTGGTCGGACTCCTTGAGCGTGTGCACGTCGATCTCGGTGATCGCGTCGCCCGCGGCCAGCGCGGCGTACACCCACTCGGTATCGGCGTCCTGGGCCAGGCCGGTGGCGCCGTACTGGTTCTTGATGTGCTTGACGACCTCGCCGTCGAGGTCGGTGACGGTGATGCCGTTGGACGACGGACCGCCGCTGACGAAGACCCGGTCGTGCTCGTCGTTGGCGATCAGGTCGCCGTATCCGGGCAGGCCCAGGTCGGTGTCGGCGGCGGCCGGTCCCTCCGTCGCGGCAACGCCCAATGCGGTCGTCAATACGACAGCGGATGCGGTTGCCAGCACACGTTTTACGGAAAGCCTCATTGTGTACTCCCCCCGTGGGTACAAAGCTTGAGCGCAGGAAGGCTAACCACACCTTTCATGATCGCGCCGGGCGGTTCGAATGTGATTCTTGGTTATCGGGGAAACGGACAATCCGCCGCAGCACAGAGGACTGACCATTGAGGATGGTCGTTGCCGAAGCGCGGCGGTGCTGATATTTTCACGGTCAGTTGCCGTAGAGCAACCACACACGGGGGGCCGAGTCTGCTCGGTCCGACGCGCTCTGTACGCGTCTGAGACATCTGTTCCGACTCTTATTCACGCACGCCCATTTTATCGACGGGGCGTGTGGCGCTGAATCGTGCGCAATTGCGCAATCGGGGGGATTCGCAATGCAAAGCTCACCCGACCGGAATCGTCGGCGGCGCACCGCCATCGGTGCCGGCCTGCTCGCCCTGGCCGTGGCCGGCACCACCGCGGTGGTCGCACCGCGGCTGCTGCGCGACGACGGTCGTCTGTCCGACGCCGAGATCCACGCGGCACAGGAGGCCGCCGACCGGGCCGCCGGGTTGCAGCCGGTCCGCGGCCGGCCGGTCGCCGCGACGCCGCCCGGGCCGGGCAGCACGATGGCCCATCCGGCGCATCCGCCCGCGGCCAAGGCCATGCCCGCGGCCAAGCGGGTGGCCGAGGTGACCGGCGCACGCACGGCCAACGCCACGGTGTGGCGGCTCGCCGACGGCCGTACCCAGGCCGAGGTCAGCGCCACCCCGGTGCACTACCGCGACGGCAAGGGGCGCTGGCAGGACATCGACACGCGGATCACCCGCTCGAACGCCGCCGGGTACCCGTACGCCTCGCTCCGGAACACCTTCGCCGGCCAGTTCGGCGACCGGACCGACCGCCTGGTCCGTTACGAGCTGGGTGGCCGCTCGGTCGTGGTGGGTGCCGAGGGCACCGGCCGGGCGGTCACACCGGCGGTGACCGGCAGCAAGGTGAGCTTCCCGGACGTGTTCGGGACCGCCGACGTGGCGTACGACGTGACCTCCTCCGCGCTCAAGGAGAAGATCGTCCTCGACCGCGCGCCGAGCGGTCCGGCCACGTACACGTTCCGGCTCTCCCTCGACGGTGTGACCGCCGCCCAGCAGGCCGACGGCTCGGTCGCGTTCCGGGCCGCCGACGCCGACGGCCGGCCGCTGTTCTACCTGCCCAAGCCGTTCATGTACGACAGCGCGGCGGCGCCCGGCACGGCCACCGGCACCGGGTTCAGCGGCAAGGTCACCCAGACGCTCAGCGGCACCGGCCGTGACCTGCGGCTGACCGTGACCGCCGACAACGCCTGGCTGCGCGACCGGAACCGCCGCTACCCGGTGGTCATCGACCCCACGATCAAGGTGCAGCCGCAGGTCGGCGACGCGCAGGACGGCATGGTCAACTCGTACGAGCCGGCCACCAACTACGACGCGAACTGGCGGCTGTCGGTCGGCACCAACCCGATCGACGCCAGCACCAACGCGACGTTCCGCAGCCTGGTCAAGTTCCCGCTGACCGAGGTGCCGGCCGGCACCCGCCTCGACTCGGCGCAGCTCAAGCTCTACTTCGACCAGAACATGCTCAACACGTACGACGACACCGAGATGGACGTGAGCGCCCACCGGGCCACCGTGCCCTGGTCGGAGAACTCGGTCACCTGGAACACGGTCAAGAACGCCGTCGGCGAGCTGGGCACCAATACCGAGCAGATCGACAACTCCGACGGCACGAAGGTCGCGGTCAACGGCGAGTGGAGTTCGGTCACGTCGGCCGCGGCCCTCGGCGGTTCGTACCGCGCCAACAGCGGCGCCAAGACCGGTGACACGTTCACCTGGGTGCCGCGGGTCACCGAGGCCGGCTCGTACGAGGTGTTCACCCACTACGTGCCCGGCTCGGACCGGTCGACCAAGACGCCGTACACCGTCTTCCACGCCGGCGGCAGCACCAAGGTCGACGTCAACCAGACCACCGGCTCGGGCAACGGCGCGTGGGTCTCGCTCGGCCGGTTCACCTTCAACGCCGGCACGACCCACAAGGTCATGCTCGGCGACGTCGCCAACAAGACAGTCGTCGCCGACGGCATCCGGCTGGTCAAGTCGGCCACCGAGCACCGCGGCAAGAAGCAGAACCACGTCTGGCACACGTTCAGCGTGCGCAATATCGTGCAGGACTGGGTCGACGGCAAGCAGACCAACAACGGCTTCGTCCTGAAGACCCCGAACGAGGCCCAGGTGCTCAGCGGCCCGCGCTACGAGGGCGCCGAGAACGCCTTCGGTGGCGAGGTCGACACCTTCCCGACGCTGCTGCTGACCTGGGGCAAGCCCGGTGTCACGCTGCAGATGCCGACGACCGTCAGGTCAACCGGGGCCGAACTCGCCTGGAGCGCCTACGCCGGCGACGACATCCTGGAATACCAGGTCCACCGCAGCACCGCACAGAGCTTCATCCCGACCGACCGCACGCTTGTCGCGCCGGTCCGCGCCGACCGCACCAGCTACAGCGACACCAGCGGCAAACCGACGCCGGCGAACAATCCGAGCGAGTTCGGGCCGCCGTCGTACTACATGATCGTGGTGAAGACCAAGTCCGGCGAACTGATCCCGTCGCCGACCGAGCAGGTGCAGCTGCCCAAGGCCGGCCACATCGTCCGGGTACTGCAGGGCAACTCCACCGACACCACGCTGACCAGCAAGGAGCCGACCACCGGGCACGACGTGCTCGACGGCGGCGGCCTGGTCCAGGTCGGCAACAACGGCACCGTCTACGGCACCAGCCGCACCGTGGTGAAGTGGCCGAGCATGACCGGCCTGCCGACCGGGACCAAGGTGCTGCGGGCCACGGCCAGCATGTGGGGCGTCTACTCCGAGGGCGGCACCGGGGCCCGGTTCCAGATGCACGGCCTGACCAGGGATTTCGACGAGGCGACGGGCTCGTGGGACCGCGCCAGCAGCGCCGCCGCGTGGACCACGGCGGGCGGCGACTACACCGCCGCGGCCGCCTCCTACGTGGACAACGTCGGCACCGATCCGCGCTGGCAGAACTGGGACGCCACCTCGCTGGTGCAGGGCTGGGTCAACAGCGCCACCAGCAACAAGGGCGTGCTGTTCCGGCTGGCCAACGAGACGTCGCCGAGCCAGCGGGTGCTCTTCACCGCGGGCGAGGTGCCCGACCTGCGCCAGCGGCCCCGGCTCGAAGTGATCTACACCGCGCCGGCCACGGAAAACACGTACTACGCGCCGACCGTGCCGTCCCGGATGATCCCCGGCGACGAGTACACCGCGCCGGTCACCATCACCAACTCGACCAGCTCGACCTGGGCCAAGAACGACTGGGTGCTCTCGTACCACTGGGAGCTGGCCGACGGCACCGACGTCACCAACCCGGACAACCAGCGCGAGACGGCGCTGCCGGTTGACCTCGCGTCCGGCGCGGTCACCACGGTCAACGCCAAGATCATGACCCCGGTCCGGTTCGACCAGGGCAACAAGCGGCAGAAGTTCGTCCTCAAGTGGGACCTGAAGAACAAGACCACCGGGCAGTGGCTGTCGCAGGTGTGGGAGATCCCGCCGCTGGCCCAGCCGATCACCGTCGAGGACCCGACCTCCGACCAGCTCGGCCTGGAAAAGTTCTACCAGTACACCGGGCAGAACGCGGGCTCCGGCTCGACCGTGATGGTCAACCAGTTCTCCGGCAACGCGGTGTTCAGCTACAACGCGTTCAGCAACCCGAGCCGCGGGCTGTCCACGTTCCTGCGCCTGTCCTACAACAGCCAGGACAGCTCCAACTCCTACCTCGGGTACGGCTGGTCGCTGTCCACCTCGACAGTGACCCGGCTCGGTTCCCCGCTGCAGTTCACCGGGCTCGACCCACGCTGGCCCGAGAAGATCACGCTGACCGACGGCGACGGCACCAGCCACTGGTTCGAGCTCAACCGGCACGACAGCACCGACGAGAAGGACTGGGACTACGACAGCCCGGCCGGCGTACACCTCTATCTGCAGCGCAACGGCGACAGCGACCCGATGCGCACCTGGGTGATGACCCGGCCCGACCGCAGCCAGTTCTACTTCGACTCCGACGGCTACCAGACCGCGGTCGTCGACAAGAACGGCAACGAGATGCGGTTCACCTACGAACGGGTGGCGATCGGCAACCGCAACACCGGAGTGCTCAAATACATCACCGACGCCACCGGCCGCCGCACGCTGACCTTCGAGTACCACAACCTCGGCGACAGCTTCGACTACTACGTCGGCAACAGCGACGACAAGCGCAGCGCCGCCAACCTGAACAACGCGCAGATCGTCAGCCAGCTGCGGGCGATCACCGACGTCACCGGACGGCGGATCACCTTCACCTACAACGACTCCGGGCAGCTGCGTCAGGTGATCGACGGCCAGGGCGACCCGGCCGAGAAACCGTTCGGCTTCTACTACGACGACGCGGGCGGCCTGCTCAACCCCCGGCTGGTGCGGGTGGACGACCCACGGGGCAACGGGACGACGCTCGGCTACTACCAGCCGTCGGCCGGTGAACTGCTGAAGTGGCGGACCGAACGGGTCAGCGACCGCAACGACAAGGCGACCGCGTTCGGCTACCGCGACCCCGACGGCACTACCGGCTCGTCCATCGAGAACGTGGTCACCGACGCCAACGGCAACGCGTCGACCTACTCGCTCGACGGCTACGGCCGGCCGACCCTGCTGACCGACGTCAAGCGCAACAAGACCGAGTTGACCTGGGACGCCGACAACAACGTCCGGCGCATGCAGGAGGCCAACGGCGCGGTCACCACCTGGACCTACGACGAGAAGACCGGCCTGCCGCTGGAGATCCGCGACCCCGAGGCCAACAAGAACAACACGGCGCCACAGAAATACGAGTACCGCTTCGGGCTCAACGGGCACGTCGCCGACCTGACCGCGAAGACCAGTCCGGGGGGACGCAAGCACACCTTCGGCTACGACCAGTACGGCAACCTGACCTCGGTCACCGACCCCAAGGGCAACGCCACGCCCGAGACCGGCGACTACACGTCGGTCTACACGTACGACACCTGGGGACAGCAGCTCACCTCGACCGACGCCAACGACAACACCACGAAGTACTCCGACTACGACCCGGTCGGGTACCCGACGACCATCACCGACGCGCTCAACCAGGTCGAGAAGTACGAGTACGACGGGATCGGCAACGTCGTGTCGATCACCGACGCGGCCGACAAGACCTCGACATACACCTACGACGTCTTCGGCCGGCCGCTCGGCTCGCGGGAGCCCAAGGACGCCGCGAACAACGTCTACATCTTCACGCCGGGCGCCACCTACGACGGCAACGACAACGTGGTCCGTGAAGAGGCCGCCAACGGCGCCGTCGTGGAAGCCGGACACGACCCGTCCGACCGGGTGGTGTTCCGCAAGGACCCCAGCGACGGCACCGGCGCCGCCGACCGGATCACCACCTACGAGTACGACAACGTCGGCAACCTGCGGCGGGAGACCGAGCCCAAGGGGACGCTGACCGCCAACCCGGACGACTACACGATCACGTACACCTACGACGAGCTCAACCAGATGCTCAAGGCCCGGGACGCCATCAACGGCGACGTCACCGCCACCTACGACGTCGTCGGCAACCTCAAGACCTTCGCCGACCAGCGCAAGTCCAAGACCCCGAACCCGGACGACTACAACGTCAAATACGACTACGACCTCAACGGCCGGACCACCGCGGTCACCGACGCCAAGGGCAACGTCAGCAAGCAGGAGTACGACCGCGACGGCAACATGACCGTCAGCGAGGACGAGGAGCACAACCGCACTCTGCTCAAGTACGACGAGCGTTCGATGCTCTCCGAGCAGCAGGTGCCGCACAAGGGCTCCGGCAGCGACCTCGTCCTACGCACCACCCGGTTCCGCTACGACGAGGTGGGCAACCAGACCCACGTCGAGTCGCCGCGTGGCACCGAGACCTCCGACCCCAACGACTTCACCGCGGTCACCGTCTACGACGTGCTGAACCGGGTGAAGGAGGAACAGCAGCCGGTCAACGACGACGATCCGGAGCCGCGTTACCGCACCGCGGCCAAGACGATCTACGAGTACGACAAGGCCGGCAACACCGCGAAGGTCAGCGCGCCGCCCTCCGACGGTGAGGACAAGCGGGCCGACACGACGTACACGTACTGGGACAACGGCTGGAACCGCACCAGCACCGACCCGTGGAACATCAAGTCCGAGTTCGACTACGACGCGATCGGCGACCAGACGTCCCGCAAGCTCACCGGGGCGAACGGCAAGACCCGCCAGCAGACGTGGACGTTCTTCCCGGACGGCAAGCAGAAGACGCAACGGGACGACGGCGAGGGCGGGGACAAGCCGCGCAAGAACTTCGAGTTCACCTACGACGTCAACGCCAACCTCACGCAGATGCTCGACAAGAGCGGCGACGCCAAGATCGACACCTACCTGATGACGTACGACGTCGTGAACCGCTCCACCAAGATCGAGGAGAAGCTGAACGGGTCGGTCAAGAACACCACGACCTACGACTACGACGTCAACGACGACCTGCTCAAGCGGACCCACGACAAGACGTTCTCGGAATACACCTACGACGACGCCGACCTGGTCGCCAGCGTCAAGAACGGCAAGACCTCGGACGACCCGGACGCCAAGACGACGAGCTTCACCTACACGCCCCGGCAGCAGGTGAAGACCGAGAAGAAGGGCAACGGCAACACCGTCACGTACGACTACTACCTCGACGAGCAGATGCAGCACCAGGTCGAGAAGAAGTCGAACAACTCGACGGTCGTCAACGAGCACACCATCGAGTACAACGCCAACGGCAACCGCTCCAAGGACGTCGCCAAGAAGCAGAACGCGGACAACAAGTCGGCGAACATCGACACCACGACGACGTACGACTACGACCCGCGTGACCGGATCCGTGAGCAGACCAAGACCGGCAGTGGGGCGGGCACCGAGAAATACCTGCACGACGCCAACAGCAACGTCATCCGGCAAGAGATCAAGAACACCGTCACCACCTTCAACTACGACCGGAACCGGCTGAAGACCTCCTCCACCTCGGGTGTCGAGACGAAGTACGAGTACGACGACTTCGGCCGGCAGTCGCGCACGGTGACCGGCCAGCTGGAGATGGAGAAGTACACCTACGACGGCTTCGACCGGGTCATCAAGCACACCAAGAAGGCGGACAAGGACACCGAGTACACCTACGACCCGCTGGACCGGCAGCTGACCCGCAAGGAAGGCGGCAAGACGACCACGTTCTCGTACCTCGGGCTGACCGACCAGCTGCTGTCCGAGGAGGAGGGCGGCAAGCTTCGCAAGACCTACCAGTACGGGCCCGACGGCGAGATGTTGTCACAGGCCAAGTTCTCCGACGACGGTAGCTTCGAGACGTCGTACCAGGGCTACAACCCGCACACCGACGTCGAGCAGATCACCGACGAGCAGGGTGATTCGCGGTCGACGTACGGATACTCGGCCTACGGCAACGAAGACGACAGCCAGTTCAGCGGCGTCGACAAGCCCTCCAACCCGGAGGAGCCGGCCCAGGAGCCGTACAACGCGTACCGCTTCAACGGCAAGCGGCTCGACCAGTCGTCCGGCGACTACGACATGGGGTTCCGCGACTACGACCCCGGCCTGAACAGGTTCCTCACCCAGGACAACTACAACGGCGCCCTGGACGACATGAACCTGACCACCGACCCGTTCACCAACAACCGGTACGCGTTCGGTGGCGGCAACCCGGTCTCCCAGGTCGAGATCGACGGCCACTTCTCGCTCAGCGACATCGGGCACGCCGCCCTCGACGTGGCCGGCCTCGTGCCGGGCGTCGGTGAGGTCGCCGACCTGGCCAACGCGGCCTGGTACGCGGCCGAGGGCGACTACGCCAACGCCGCGCTATCGGCCGCCTCGGCCATCCCGTTCGCCGGGTACGCGGCCTCCGCGGCCAAGGGCGTGAAGTACGCCGCCAAGGGTGCCGACGCGGCCCAGTCGGCGGCCAAGGGCGCGGACGCGGCCCGCAGCGGCGCCAAGGCGGCCAACGGCGCCCAGAGCGCCGGCAAGGCGGCACCGTCACCGGGCAAGGCCGCCTCCGGTGGTGGCGGAGCGACAGGTGGCGCCCGGGCCGCGGGCGGTGGTGGCAGCGCCGGACCGGCCAAGGCCGGCGGGAGCGGCGGCTCGGCCGGCAAGGGAGCCGGCGGCCCCGGCGCCCGGACCGGCGGTGGCTCACCGTCCCGCGCCGGCGGCGGAGGCGGCGGTGCGGGCAAGGCCGGTGGAGGCGGCAGCAGCGCGGCCGCGCGAGGCGGAAACTGCGCCGCGAACAGCTTCATCCCCGGCACGGCGGTGCTCATGGCCGACGGCACCTACGAACCCATCGAGGACGTCCAGGTCGGCGACGAGGTGCTCGCCACCGACCCCGAACTCGGCATCACCGCGGGCCGGCCGGTGGTCGACCTGATCGAGGGCCACGGCCAGAAAGACCTGGTCCGGGTCACCGTCGACACCGACGGCGCGGCCGGTGACCGGACGGGCTCGGTGGTCGCCACCGACGGACACCCGTTCTGGGTGGACAACCAGGGCGTCTTCCTCGACGCCGGTGACCTGGTCGCCGGGGACGAGATCCGGACGCCGGACGGCCACCTGGTGACCGTGCTGTCGGTCAAGCACTGGACCGAGAACCGCACGGTTCACAACCTCACCGTCGACGGGATCCACACCTACTACGTACGGGTCGGCGACGCGCCCGTCCTGGTGCACAACTGCAAGGGCGCCACGCTCGAACTCAAGTACAAGGACACCTGGGGCAAGGCGCAGCGCAAGGCCGCCGACCAGAAGGTGGGCTTCCTCAACAAGGCCGACAAGCTCGTCGTCACCAACGTCAAGCGGGGCGCCGGCGCCAGCCGGACCTGGAAGAAGGCCGGCAACAAGACGGTTCCGGGCTCCGACATCGACCACAAGATCGAGCTGCAGCTCGGCGGCAAGGACGACGCGGGCAACATGTGGCCACTGGATTCCTCGGTCAACCGAAGTATCGGCGCCCAGATCAGCAATCAGATGAACAAGCTCGGACTGAAACCTGGCGATCCCGTCGCTAGGGTCAACATCTCGGACAGATGACGCCAGTACGACTGACAGGAGCAGTGCCGTGCCCAACCAGTGGGAGACGACCCAGCCGGTCCGCACCGACGCCGGAATGTTCGGACTCTGGCAGCCCGAACACTTCGCGGACGTGACCGAGGACAACTGGGACGACCGGTTGGCCGAGGACGCGGCACTGCTCCAGCACGTCGAAGCCGGTGCCTTCGTACCGGTCAACATCGAGAGCGACGGGTCCTGGCAGTTCACTGTCCGGCTCGGCGATCCGGTCGAGCCGCTGAGCGACCGCGAGCGGCAGTTCCTGACGGTTTCGTCGGAGCCATACCTCCTGGTCGCCGAGGGTGAAACCGCGCTCAGCGGGCTGGAGCGAGTGGGCCGTGACCTCGGCGACGACGAGATCACGGTGCTGCCGACCGAGGCGGGCCGGTACGCGGTCACCATCCACATGATCGACTGGATGGACGAGCCCGGAATGGCCGACGAGAACGACGAGCCCAAGGAGGGCGCGCTCCCCGACTTCGTGATCGAGATCGTTCCCGAGTCGGGGAAGGAGACCTACCGGACCAAGCTGGTCTCCTTCGACCGTCCCGAGGACTGAACCCGGTCCCGCCCCGCCTCACGTCGGCGGGGCGGGCCGGTGAGCGCGGCGGGCCGGCGGGCGGGGCGGGCCGGCGGGCGGGGCGGGCGAGGTCGACGGAGGAGTGATGAGCACGAGTGGAGCGCAGGCCGCGGCCTTCTTCCGTGAGGTCGCCGAGCACCACAAGGAGCCGGCGTCGTGACACGCGGCAGGCGGCGGCCCGGGAGCGCGTCGTGGGACTGAAGCCGCGCATGTCCGACCGGGCCCGTCGCTTCGTCGGGCAGGTGGTGTACCAGATGGCCGCCCGGTTCCCGATCACCCAGGACGAAGCGGTGGGCCGGGTGAACCAGACCTGGGGACACATCGACTACATCGGCGACACCGATCTGATCTTTCACCAGTCGCCCGACGAGTGGGCCCGCGACATCTACTACGGGCCGGATTCGCGCTGGTGGCAGGGTGAGGACGGGCTCGAGCCGGTGCCCTACGAACCGGACGAGTGAGCGGTGACCCGCGGTGACCGCCCCGGGGACGTGGGTCCCCGGGGCGGGTCGGGTCAGCGGTGCCGGGCCGTGGCGGCGAGGGGCGCGCTCGACGCGGCGGGAGTTACCGTCCAGTCCGGGTGGCCGGGCATGGGCGGGGTCTTGGTGCCGTAGAGCCAGTCGGTCAGGAACGGCTTCAGGTTCTGGCCGGAGATCGCGGAGGCCAGGTTGATGAAGTCGTGGCTGTCGACGGCCTTGCCGCGGTTGAGCTTGACCCACTCGCGCTCGAGGCGCTGGAAGTCACGCTCGCCGATCTTCTGCTGCAGGGCGTAGAGGACGAGCGCTCCCCCGTCGTACACGTTGGGGTTGAAGACGTCCCAGATCACGTCGGCCTTGAGCGGGGCCGCAACCGGGCCGTAACGCTTGCGATACGAGTCGCCGCGGGCGTACACCTGCTTGAAGTAGGTCTCGCGGTCGGGCGTGCCGGTGTAGTCCTCGAAGACGCCGGTCTCCTCGGCGTATTGCAGCTCGTACCAGGTGGCGTGGCCCTCGCTCTGCCAGACGCTGCTCCACTCGGACGGCGCCACACTGTCACCGAACCACATGTGCGACAGCTCGTGGGTCATCACCGGGTCGAGGACGAACTTCGGCGCGGCGAACAGGCTGGTGTCGTACAGCGAAATGGTCTGGGTCTCGAGGGCGAAACCCAGGTTGGTGTCGACGACCAGCGACCCGTAGTTCTCGAACGGGTACTTGCCGACCTTGCCGATCATCCAGGCCAGCTGATCGCGCTCGACCTCGGCCTTCGGCAGCAGGCCGGCGGCGAGCCGGCGCGGCACCACGTCACGGATCGGGATGCCCTGCACCGCCGGGCGGTCCTGCACCACGTAGTCACCGACCGCGGCCTGGATCAGCTCGCTGGCCAACGGCTTGCTCTCGCGATAGGTCGAGGTCACCTGCCCGCCGGCGGTGGTGTCGCCGAGGTGCACGCCGTTGGCCACGCCGATCCAGCCCTGCGGGAAGGTCAGGGCGATGGTGTACGTGGCCAGGTCGCTGGGGTGGTCGTTGCTCGGGAAATAGTTGTGCGACTCGCTGGGCTGACCGGCCACGAACGTGCCGTCGGTGGTGGTCACGAAGCCGGCCGGCGAGCTCGCGTTGGCCGCGATCGGCGTGGACTTGTAACCGCTGACCTTCACCCGGAAACGCTGCCCCTTGGGCAGGTGATGCTTGGGCGTGATGACCAGCTCGTCACCGTCCCGGGTGAACGTCGCGGGGTCACCGTTCACCTTGACCGACCCGACCGAGTCACCGCCGAAGTCGAGGTCGAAACGGGACAGGTTCTGCGTGGCGACCGCGGTGATCGTCACGTCACCGGTCACTGTCTGTTTCGGATCTTTCTGCGGGTACGTGACGTGCAGGTCGTAATTCTGCACGTCGTAGCCACCGTTGCCGAGTGTCGGATACAGACGGTCACCGACGCCGGCCGAGCCGGGCGTCGGGCCGGCGCCCCCCGCGTACGCCGGCGCCACGGCACCGACCGACCCGACGAGCACCACTGTGGTGCTCGCCAGTAAGACAGAGAGACGACTGCCTATGTGGGTTCTCATGGCGGGTGACGTTACGCCACCGGACCCTCACCGCAATTCAATTGCCATCGAGTCAGGGGTGATTTTCCCGACGCCGGCCCCCGGGCGGGAGCATCGCGCCATCGGCCTGCTGTCCCGCGTCGACGCGGGACAGCAGGCCGGCCGGGCGTGCTGGGCATCCACCCGAAGGACCAGCCTCGTTCCCGGCCGGCACCCGGCTGATCTGCCGCCGGCAACGCCCGCACCCGGGCGCGCGGCTGTGGCTGTTCGACACGATCAACGGCATCAGGTCTTCGCCACCGACACACCCCTCGGCGCCGGTTCGATCATGGCCGCCGACGCCGGCTGACTCGCCCCGGCCGTCACCGCTCGGCAGGGCCGGGCCAGCTTCGTAGCGTCGCGTCGGCGACCTGTTGCAGTTCCGCGCGGCAGGCGCCGCCCGCCGCTTGAACCGCGAGGCCGTTGGCCACTGTTTTGAGATATCGAGCGAGCACGCCGGGATCGGTTTCGGGCGGCAGGTCCCCCTCGTCGATGGCTCGCCGGAAGCGGTCGCGGAGGCGGCCCCAGCCCACGTCGTGCCAGGCCGCCAAGATGTCGCGCCCCGGATTTCCGGCGATGAGCGAACTCTGGACGGCGAAACAGCCGGTGGGGTGGCCGGGGGCGGTGGTCGCCTGAACCGTACCGTTGAGAAGGTTCGCGGCGACCTCGCGAGCGGTCGGCTCGGCCAGCGCCCGGGCCTCGTACTGGGTGAATGCGTCGGTGTAGCGCACGAGCGCCTTGCGGAACAGCTCCTCCTTGCTGCCGAAGGCGGCGTACATGCTGGTGCCCGCGATGCCCATGGCGGTGGTCAGATCGGTCAGCGACGCGCGATCGTAGCCGTACTGCCAGAAGACCAGCATGGCCCGCTCGAGTACGGCCTCCGTGTCGAAGCCTCTCGGCCTGCCCATCGGCGGCTTCCGGCACTCTTCCATGTGAGAAGTCTACTACTTCTGTATTGACCACTGCAGAAGTGCTACGTTCGGCTGACGCAAATGATCAAGACCAAAGTGGAGGGATCTGTCGACGTGGGACGACTTGACGGGAAGACCGCTGTCATCACTGGTGGCGGCACCGGGATCGGCTTGGCGACGGCCCAGCGGCTGGCCGCCGAGGGCGCACACGTGTTCGTCACCGGACGACGCGAGGCCCAGCTGGACGCGGCAGTCGAGAGCATCGGCGCGGCGGCCGCCACTGCCGTGGTCGCGGACATCTCCAAACTGAATGACCTGGACCGGCTCTACGACGCCGTTCGCACCCGGGGCCGGGGCATCGACGTGCTCTTCGCCAACGCGGCGATCGGATGGGCCGTACCGCTGGAGAACATCACGGAGGAGCACTTCGACCAGACCTTCGGCGTCAACGTCCGGGGTACGCTGTTCACCGTCCAGAAGGCCCTGCCGCTACTCAACGACGGCGCCTCGGTCGTCCTCAACGCATCCACCGCGCTGGACAAGGGTGACGAGGCGTTCACCACGTACGCGGCGTCCAAGGCGGCCGTCCGGTCCTTCGCCCGTACGTGGTCCAACGAGCTCCGAAGCCGCCGCATCCGGGTCAACGCCATCTCCCCCGGCCCCATCGACACGGGCGCGGTCGAAAGCCTCTTCGACGCGGAGGAAGCAGCCAGCATCAAGGCGAGCCAGGCCGCCAGGCTGCCCGTCGGCCGCATGGGCCGCTCCGAGGAGGTAGCCGCCGTGTTGGCGTTCCTCGCCTCCGACGACAGCACCTTCCTGCTCGGGGCCAACCTGTTCGTCGACGGCGGCGAACGGCAGATCTGACCACGACCGAGCCCCTCCCGCCCCGTCCCGGCCGTGCTACCGCACGGCCGGGATCGATGGCCGGCCATCGAACGAGTGCCGCCGGGAACTACACCCGGCGGGCGACGTACACGACGGCCACCGCGCGGCGGCCCGCTCGGAGGGTCACCGATGTCACCCGCTCAAGAGGCCTCCGGGGTGATCACGCCGGACAGGTCGCGGATCAGTTCCGAGCAGGCGATCGGATCGTGCGCGTCGCCGGGAGCCCCGTCCAGCTCGATCGTGTCCAGGCGGCTCACCGAGTCGCGGGCGCCGCCGATCGGAAAGCCGGTCTCCAGCGTTATCGTCAGGCCACCGCCGCGCGGGAACCGGCGGGAGAACTCGTACACGATGCCGCCGTGCTCCTCGGCACCGGGCCGCCAGCCGCGCTCCTCCAGCCTGCGCAACCGTGCGATGGTGACCTCGGCGCCCTCGAACCGCACCAGCCGGCCGGACTCGGTCTCCTCCGCGGTCAGCCGATACGTTTCCCGCGTCAGCTGCGGGAACGGCTGCATGATCTGATAGTCGTCGAAGGCCTTCAACCACGCCTCGAGGTCGGTGCCCAGCTGTACGGGATGGGCGACCGTGACGATCCCCTCCGCCGCCTCGACGAGTTCGTCGTCGACGTCGGCGAACGTGCCGTCCTCGGCGATCCGCACCGGCACTCCGTCGACCGTCCACAGCAGCCGGCGGACGATCTGAGCCACCAGCCGATGCCCGGCCAGATAGGTCCGGAAGTCGGCGACCGACCACTCGTACCGCTCGACCATCGCGAGCTCGTACCGACTGAGCAGGCCGTCGACAACGGTGCGGAGGTTCTTCTTCACCTCGGCGAAGCTCTTCGCCGACGCCTCGGCCAGCTCCCGGTCGTCCTTCGCGCCCGGTTTCGGCAGCGCACTCAACCGCCGGCCGTTCTCGTCGGTCACGTACGGGATCAGCTTTTCGTCGAAGCGGGCGAAGAATCGCCGCGACCCGTAGTCGATCGTCAAGGCGCCGGTGGCGGCCAGCCCGAAGTCCGGCACCAGCCGGTCGGCCAGCTGACCGGCGGTGAGCCCCAGCTTCGCGGCCACCTCCGAGATCCGCTGCTCGGCGATGGTCCGGAACGGCCGGACCGAGCTGCGCTGCGCCACGCGCTGCAACTGGATCAGGGCGGCGTCGGTGCCGATGGCCTGCATCGCTTCGAGGGCCCGGCCGGCCCGGGCGCCCAAGACGTACGGTGCCGAAAGGACAGTCTTGGCCAGCCGTCGGGCGGTGTCGTCGTCCCCGGCCAGCCCAAGCACCGTGAAGACCCAGTCGTGCTTCGACTGGGTGCCAGTCGTGCACCAGCGCCGGAGCAGGTCCCAGGCGAACCGGGCCAGGTCGGCCGGGTCGAGTGCGTCCTTGACCGCCGCGACCGCCTCGTACGGCTTCTCGAACGTGCTCAACATGAAGACGGTGAGCAGGTCCGGCACCACGGAGGCAGGCAGCCGCCCCGTCCCGTCGCGCAGCAGCGGAGGCAGGACGCCGCTCCGCAACGGCGGCCAGATCTTCGGGATCCGTACCGGCCCGACCGCCTTCCGGCCCGGTTCCAGCAGGGCACCGATCGCCGCGGCGGCCTCCGGACCGTACCCGGCCGCGGCCTCCCGGACGGTGCCGTCATGCCCCAGCTCGGCGAGCAGCGACAACGCCTCTTCGGCCTCTCGCCGGGCCGCTCGGGACCGGCCGAGCGCGTTCGGGATCAGCGCGCGGGCGGCCGCCGCCGGGTGGCGGTCGAACCATTCGCGAGCGACACCGCGTACGCTCTTCAGCCGGCTGTTCCAGGTCGCGACGGTCACCGCCAGCTCCGGCGACGTGTACGGAAGCATGAACCGCGCTGCCCGTTTCACATCCTGCCGCAGATAATCGGACGCGACCGGAAACGCGTCCAGCTCGAACCGGTCGATCAGCCCGGGCAGCAGTACCCTCGCCAGATACTCGTGCGAGACGCGGAACTCGCGCACCAGCGGGCGGACGTCATCGACCGTCCCCTTCAACATCCCGACGTCGAAGTTCTGGGCCAGTGCCTGGTTGACCTGACCGGCCCACTCCCCGTCGGTGATTTTCGGTCGCTCACCGGGTAGCCAGTCGATTTCGAGCGGATCATCGCATCGCAGTCCCTCGATCACGACCGGCTTCGTGGCCTTCGTCTTGATCGTCCACGGCGGTTGAGCCAGAATCGGCGGGACCGCACCGGGCCCGACGGCGTCCAGCTCGGCCAGGACGACCGCGACCTTCTCCCGCTGAGCGCCGGTCAGCGCCGGCAGCACCTGAGCCGCCACCTCGGGATGGGCGAGCACATGCTGGCGCAACAACTCCGCGGCCGGCTCGTGGTCGTCGTCCTCGGCGAGCAGGCGGACGGCCCGCGCGGGGAACCGCTCCGAGGCCAGGGCCAGCCAGGGCAGGGCGTCGACATCCCCCATCCGGTCACGTTGGAGCCGATAGGCCGAGTCGTAGGGCAGCGCCCAGAGCCACTTGCCCGACTGCGACGACCCCTTGAAATGCTCGACCGACCGTTCGCCGACCAGCGACACGTAGGTCGTCAGGATCCCCGGCAGGTCGCCCGACAATCCGGCCCGGCCGATCTGCGATGCCAGCCGATCCGGATCCCGGACGCATCCCGTCAACAGCACGGACTGCGCCCCCTTCCGCCAGTCGGGCGTCGTCGGCAGCTCCCAGGTCGCGAAATCCTCCTCGATCCACGCCGACTGTGTCGGCGCCAGGAACGAGGTCATCACCCGCATCTCCGCCGGCAACTCGGCCCGGAGCTCGGCGAGCGTTTCGAGCATCGCGGCGTACTCGTCGTCCGGCAGGCCGGCCACGAGCTCCCGCAGGCGCACCAGGATCGGACCAGCAGCAGCGAGACTGGACACCTCGTCCGTACGCCACAGGCCGGTGTGCTTCTCGTCCTCGAACCTCTGCGGGTCGTGCCGCCGCATGAAGTGCGTGTCGAATTCGTACAACATCCTGCTGTCGTGCGACATCCTCGCCAGATCGGTCACGGCTCGGACGGCAAAGGCGAGGCCCCGTCCCGAGACCCACGCGTCAGCGAGATGGCGACGCAGCGTGGGGCTCTCGCGACTCTCCTCTCGAAGGTCGTTGTACAGGCCTCCGGTGTTCCGGTCGGCGATGTAGGCCAGCGTGGCCGCCCGCAGAGGGCTGTCCGGCGGCGCCGACGCCACCTCCGGCGCCACGGCCTCCCGGGCCAGCACGGCGGCCGCCTCGGGAGCCGTGGCCGCCAGGATGCCGTCCACCACCTCGAGGGAACGTGCTTTCACCGGCCTGACCTCGGTCTCGCCGCGCACAGCGAGCGGCGGATCCCAGTCATCCGGCAGAAGCAGCACGTCCTCGTCCAGGTACGTCACGTTCTCACGCATGACGATGGAGCATATGGCAGGCCGTCATTGGCGGGTTGTCGCAGGCCCAGGCCGCGGGTGCCCTCGGACCGCCCGGTCGCGCGGCCGGCCGAGGAGCCGCCCCTTCAGTCCACCCGCGGCACGTGGGCCGGCTCGCCCAGCTCACGCAACGCGGACCGCAGGCGGCGGGCGGCGTCGTCGAGCTTCGCCGCGTCGTTCTCGGGCGCCATGTGGGCGAAGTCGAGGTCGGCCATCTCCCACATCGGGCTGACGTGCACGTGGCAGTGCGGCACCTCGAGGCCGGCGATGGCCAGCCCGGCGCGCGGGGCGTCGAAGGCACGCTCGACGGCCCGGCCGATCGTCTGGGCGACGGTCATCACCCGGGTCAGCAGCTCCGGCGGCAGATCGGTCCATTTGTCGATCTCCTGCCGGGGTACGACCAGGGTGTGCCCGGCGCGCAGCGGTGCGATGGTCAGGAACGCCACCACCTGGTCGTCCTGCCAGACGAAACGGCCGGGCAACTCGCCGGCGATGATCTTCGAGAAGATGCTGGTCATGCCCGGACGGTACCGGTCCGGCGGGCAGCCGGGTGCGATCAGGTGGGGTGGTCCGCCAGTGTCACCCACCGTCCACAGTCGGAGGCTGGGCGCCTCCTCGACATCAGGACGATCGGCCACCCGTCAGGTAGGCGCCCACACCCATCGCGTCGGCGACCGCCCGCGTGGTCTCGGCGCCGAGCCGGTTGAAGGCCTCGACCGCCTCCAGCTGGCCGGGGTGGGCGACCACCGTCCGCAGCGGACGCCGGCCGGCGGGTGTCTCGACCAGGGCGACGACGGCGTCGGCCACGACCTGGGGGTCGGCGGCGAGCTCGGTCGACCGCTTGATCACGGCCTGGGTGAAACCGCCGACCGCCTCGGTGTACGGGGCCATCCGCTCGGCGTCGGCCGGCACGGTGGCGTTGAGGCCGATGTTGGTCGGGTACGACGCCGCCTCCACGACCACCGACTCCACCCCGAACGGCGCCAGCTCGTGGTGCCATGCCTCGGTCACACTGCCCAGGGCCGCCTTGCTGGCCGCGTACAGCCCGGAGAACGGCAGCGCGACCCGCCCCGAGAGGGAGCCGATCTGGATCAGCACCCCACTCCCCTGCCGGCGCAGGCCGGGCAGCACGGCCCGGCCGACCCGCAGCGCGCCGAGCACGTTGACGTCGAGCTGGCGGGCCGCCTCCTCGGCGGTGAACGCCTCCACCGGCCCGGCGAAGATGCCGCCGGCGTTGTTGACCACCGCGTCGAGCCGATCCAGGCCGGCCACCGCCCGGTCGACCGAATCCTGGTCGGTGACGTCGATCTCGACCACCCGCGGGTTGCCGGCGAACGCGGTCAGCTCGGCCGCGGCCTTCTCGTTGCGGCCGCCCACATCCCGCAGTCCCGCCACGACGCGATGCCCGCGCCGGGCCAGGCTCTCCACCGTCAACCGCCCGAAGCCGCTGCTCGCGCCGGTCACCAAGACATCCATGGTTCTCCCTGTACGAAGAAAGTGGGGCACCACCCCACTAAAGCGGGGTGGTACCCCGTTTGTCAACTCACTAGGATGCGGAACGTGCGAGCGGATGCACGACGCAACTACGAGCAGATCGTCGCCGCGGCCGAGGCGGAGATCGCCCGGTCCGGGGCCGACGCCTCGCTGGAAAAGATCGCCCGCGACGCCGGGGTGGGCTCGGCCACACTGCACCGGCACTTCCCCAGCCGCCAGGCGTTGCTGGAGGCGGTCTTCCACGACCGGGTCGAGGGGCTGTGCGCCCGGGCCCGCGAGCTGGCCACGACGGCCGACCCGGGGCGGGCCCTGGCCGACTGGCTGCGCGAGGTCGCGGTCCACGGCGCGACCACCCGCGGGCTGGCCGAGTCGGTGCTCTACGCCGCCCCGGCGACCAGCGACTGCGAGGTCATGCTGCTCGACGCCGGGGGCGAGCTGCTGCGACGGGCCCAGGCGGCCGACGCGGTACGCCCCGACGTCGCCATCGTCGACCTGCTGACCGTGGCCAACGCCGTCTCGCTGGCCACGCGCAACGCGGACGACGCCATCCGCCTGATCACCCTGTCGATCGAGGGGATCAGCGCGCCGCCGGCCGCCCGTCGATGATCACCCGCAGCTCGAGCCGGGTACGCCAGTCGCCGTCGCCCGGCAGCTCCACCTCGGACAGCCTCAGGTCGTACGCGGCGGCCGATTGACGAACGGCGTTCGTGGCGAACATTGTTCGTCCATGAGTCGAGTCATCGTTCTGGGTGCCGCCGGCCGGACCGGGCAACTGATCGTCGAGGAAGTGGCGCGGGCCGGCCACCACGTGACCGCCGCCGCCCGCCGCGCCGAGGGAATGGTCCACGCTGACGTCCGCGACG
The DNA here is from genome assembly GCF_043197135.1 of Actinoplanes sp. NPDC049265. Lineage (NCBI taxonomy): Bacteria > Bacillati > Actinomycetota > Actinomycetes > Micromonosporales > Micromonosporaceae > Actinoplanes > Actinoplanes sp. NPDC049265. The sequence continues at coordinate 409,446 of NZ_JBICSP010000004.1, forward strand.
AGGCCAGCCTGCGCTCCGCCATCGCCGGGCACGACGTGGTGGTGTCCGCGATCGGCCCGCCCGGCCGCCGCTCCGGCAACCTCTACTCCGACGGCGCCCGGGCCACCGTCGCCGCCATGCGGGCCACCGGCGTCCGGCGCTACCTGGCACTGAGCTCGGTCGGCGTCCGCCCCGACGACCCGCACGCCGCCTGGTGGTACCGCTACCTGCTACGCCCGATCGCCGCCGACCTCTACGCCGACATGCACCGGATGGAGGAGATCGTGCGGGCCACCGAGCTGGACTGGACGTTCGTACGCCCGAGCCATCTGCGGGACCACCCACCCACCGGCACCTACCGGGTTACCGACAACGCCACCCCGCCCGGCGGCCGGCGGATCACCCGCACCGATCTGGCCCGCTTCATCGCCGCCGAGCTGACCGAGCACCGCTGGTCGCGGCGCGCGCCGAGCCTGGCCGAGTGAATGGCCGACACCGAGCCCGGCCGAGCGAGTGGCCGGCGCCCGAGCCTGGTCGAGTGAAGGGCCAGCGCCGAGCCTGGCCGAGAGAAGGGCCGGCACCGAGCCCGGCCGAGAGAAGGGCAGCGCCGAGCCCGGCCGAGTGAAGGGCCAGCGCCGAGCCCGGCCGAGAGAAGGGCAGCACCGAGCCCGGCCGGTTGGTCAGGACGGATCGGCGACGCCGTGGTCGGCACAGATCTGGAACACGGGGACGCCGGCGGCGATCGCGGCGAAGGCGGCCGGGTCCGCGTGCCGGTCGACCGGGATGTGCGGACGCGCGCCCGGCGCCACCCGCAGGTACGCCGCCAGGATCGGCGGCCGCAGCTCCGGTTCGACCTCGACCAGCCGGACGCATTCCCAGCCACCGGACCGGATGACCGCGCGACCGCCCGCCGCACGCACGTTGGCGACCCAGCCCGTGCGTTCGCCGAGCATGGCGACCAGATAGCGGTGCCCGTCGTGGACCACCGGGACGAGCGGCAGGGTGATCGGGCGACCGGTGCGCCGGCCCCGGACCTCGAGTGTGATCAGCCGGCTCCGGAACCAGCCGGTCTCGCCGGCCCAGACGGTGACCCGGTTGAGCGCGGCGGCCAGCCGGTTCGGCCGGCCGGAGCGGTACATCCACCGGCGAATCCGGCCTGGCTCGCGTACCCCGATGGTTTCCATGATTGCCGTCCCGGGTGCCGTCGGCGACTGACTGACTCCACCACGATGCGCCCGCGGCCGTCGCCCGGGTCAGGGCCGTTGGTCCCGATCCGGACCGGCCGTCAGCCGACGGCGGTGCCCACGAGATGGCCGACGGCGAAGGTCACAGCCATGGCCACCGCACCGCCGACGACCAACCGGACGACCGCCCGCCGCGCGGCGGCACCGCCCAGCCGGGCGCTCAGATAGCCGGTCAGGGCCAGCGCGGCGGCCACCGCGACGAACGTGACCGGGACGCGGGCGCCGGCCGGCGGCAGCAGGATCGCGACCAGCGGCAGCAGCGACCCGACGGTGAAGGCCAGCGCCGACGCGCCCGCCGCGTGCCACGGGTTGGTCAACTCGTCCGGGTCGATGTGCAGCTCGGCGTCGGCGTGCGCGGCGAAGGCGTCCCGCTCGGTCAGTTCCTCGGCCACCAGGCGGGCGGTCCGCGGCGACAGGCCCTTCGCCTCGTACAGGGCGATCAGCTCCTCGAGCTCCTGCTCGGGGAAGTCGGCCAGCTCGGCGCGCTCCTTGGCCAGCAGCGCCCTCTCGGTGTCGCGCTGGCTGCTCACCGACACGTACTCGCCCAGCGCCATCGACACCGCGCCGGCGACCAGACCGGCCACCCCGGCGGTGAGGATCGGGCCGGTGGCCGTGCCGGCGGCGGCCACACCCAGCACCAGGCCGGCCGTGGACACGATGCCGTCGTTGGCGCCGAGCACACCGGCCCGCAGCCAGTTGAGCCGGGTGGCGATCGCCGGGTCGTGCGGTTCGCCGGCATGGGTGACGGTGGGCTCGGACATGGTGACCTCCTCAGTCCCGGTGCGCGGGCAACCGTACGGTGAACGTCGCGCCCCGCCCGGGCCTTCCCTCGGCCCGGATGCTGCCGCCGTGGCCGGTCACCACCTCGCGGGCCAGGGCCAGGCCCAGCCCGAACCGGCGCTGATCGGTGGCGCCGGCCCGGGCGAACCGGCCGAAGATACGTTCGGCGTCGGCCGGGTCGAAGCCCTCGCCGTCGTCCTGGACCACGATGGTGACCTGGTCCGGTCCGGCGGTCAGGGTCACGACGACCGAACCGCCGGCCGCCGTGTGGCTGATCGCGTTGTCGACCAGGGCGACCAGGACCCGGCGCAGCGCCGCCTCCCGCCCACCGGCCACCGCGGGCCGGTCCGGATCGGGCACGAGCTCGAGCGCGACGCCCTTGTCGGCCGCCCGCGGCGCCATCTCGCTGAGCGCCCCGGCGGCCACCACGCCGAGGTCGACGGCGGTCCGGTGGCCGTCCTCACCCCGCCCCATCTGCGACGACAGCAGCAGGTCCTCGACCATCTCGCCGAGCTGCCGGGTGCCGGACACCAGGTGGTCGACGTCGTCGGCCACCGCGCCCGGGGCGGCGCCGGCCCGCAGGTCGCGGGCGAGCAGCTGGGCCCGGGTGTGCAGCTGGGTGAGCGGGGTGCGCAGCTCATGGCTGGCATCGGCGACGAACCGGCGTTGCCGGCTCAGCGCCTCGCCCAGCGGGGCGGTGGCCCGGCGGGCCAGCGGCAGCGCCAGCAACACGGCGATGGCCAGGCCCACGACCTCGGCCAGGAGCAACGCCAAGAACAGGCGGTGGCGCTCCCGCTCGGTCGGTTCCAGGTCGGCGACGACCTGGACGAGTTTGTCCTCGCGGCGCGTGGTCAGCACCATGTAGTCCTCGTCGCCGGCGATGACGCGGCGGATGCCCGAGGTGCCACCGGACCGGACGCGGTCCAGGTCGGCGCGGTCCGGCAGGTCGTCGGGGGCGCCCGGGGTTCCGGAAAGGTGGCCCGCCGTGTTCTCCTCGAAGATCCACATGTCGGGTGGTGGGTCGTCGGTGTCCTCGGCGGCGGCCGCCGTGCGTCGCATCGACGAATCGAGGGTGGAGCGCTGGGTCCGCGCGACCACCACGATCGCGAGCGCGCCGACCACCAGCATGCCGAGCACGATCGCGGCGGCGGTCTGCACGGTCAGGGTCCGCTGGGCCCTGTGCAGGAGCCGGCGGTCGGGGTCGGCCGCGCTCACGGCCGGCCCAGCCGGTAGCCCTGGCCGCGGACCGTCGTGATCACGTCGGGACCGAGCTTGCGGCGCAGGTAGTGCACGTAGGTGTCGACCAGCGCGACGGCCGAGGCGTCGGGGAACACCCGGTCGACGATCTCCTCCCGGCGGAACACCTGCCCGGGGTTCTCGGCGAACAGCCGCAGCAGGTCACTCTCCCGGCCGGACAATCCGACCGGCTCCCCGTCGCCCACCGACACCTTCCGGGTGACCAGGTTGAACTCCGCCTCGCCGAAGGTCAGGACCGGTTCGGTCCGGGACGGCCGGCGGCGCAGCAACGCCCGGACCCGGGCCAGCAGCTCCTCCACGTCGAACGGCTTGACCAGGTAGTCCTCGGCGCCGTGGTCGAGCCCGGCGACCCGGTCCTCGACCGCGCCCAGAGCGGTGAGGATCAGGGCGGGCGCCTCGACACCGGAACGCCGGAGGCGGGCCAGCAGGTCCAGGCCCTCGATCGCGGGCAGGCCCCGGTCGACGATCAGGACGTCGTACCGGCCGACCAGCGCCCGGTGCAGGCCGGCCTGGCCGTCCGGGGCGATATCGGCGGCGTACCCGGCCGACCGGAACAGACGCAACAGCAACTCGCCGACCTCCCGGTCGTCCTCGACCACCAGGATCCGCGTGCCGCTCACCATCATCGGACCACCCTGCCTTCCCGAAGATGGGAAAACTCCAAGATTCGCGCCCATACCCTTCGATCATGAGCACTGTGAATGGGCTCCCGGCCCACATCCTGCTGGTTCACGCCGTCGTCGTGCTGCTGCCACTCGCGGCGTTCCTGCTCGTCCTCACGGCCGTCTGGCCGGCCGCGCGACGCCGGCTGGCCGGCCCGAACGCCATCCTGGCGGTCGGCGTCCTCATCCTGACACCGATCACCACCGAGGCCGGCGAGTGGCTGGAGCACCGGGTGCCTTCGACCGAGCTCATCCACCAGCACGCCGAGCTGGGCGACCTCGCGCTCTTCATCGCCATCCCGATCGCGGTACTGGCCGTGCTGGTGTGGTGGCGGCAGCGGGAGGCGACCGAGGGCACCGCCCGGGTCGGCGGCCGGACCTGGCTCGCGCCGCAGTCGATGGCCGTCACCCGGGTGATCGCCGCCCTGGCCATCCTGGCCGGCCTGGCCGGTGGCATCGGCACCTACCGGATCGGCGACTCCGGCGCCAAGGCGGCCTGGACCGGCAACTTCAGCGCGACCCCGGTCGAGGGCGGCCCGGAACGGCCGCGCTGACCGGGCTCAGCGGGACAGCACGACCTTCAGCGCGCCGGTCTGTGCCGGGCGGGAGAACACGTCGTACGCCGCCATGATGTCCTCCAGTGGGAACCGGTGGGTCACCATCTGACCGACGTCGAGCTGCCCGGCCACCAGCATGCCGAGCAGTTTCGGCGTGGAGAACGTGTCGACCAGGCCGGTGGTGATGGTGACGTTGCGGATCCACAGGTCCTCGAGGTGCAGCGTGGCGGGTTTGCCGTGCACGCCGATGTTGGCGACCCGCCCGCCCGGACGGACCAGCCGGGTGCAGAGCTCGAAGGTCTCGGGTACGCCCACCGCCTCCATCACCACGTCCGCACCGAGGCCGCCGGTCAGCTGGTCGACGACGGCCTTCGGATCCTCGTCAGCCAGCACCGTGGTGTCGGCGCCGAGCATCTTCGCCGCCTGCAACCGGCTGTCGGCCTTGTCGATCGCAACGATGTGCGCAGGCGAGAAGAGCCGCGCGCCGATGATCGCGGCCAGGCCGATCGGGCCGGCCCCGACGATCGCCACGGTGTCGCCGGGGCGCACGTTGCCGTTGAGCACGCCGACCTCGTACGAGGTGGGCAGGATGTCGGCCAGCAGCACCGCCGCCTCGTCGGAGACCTGCTCCGGCAGCTTGTAGGTGGACAGGTCGGCGAACGGGACGCGCGCGTATTCCGCCTGCACGCCGTCGACCAGGTGCCCGAGGATCCAGCCGCCGCCACCGCGGCACTGGCCGTAGGCGCCCTCGCGGCAGAACCGGCACACGCCGCACGCCGAGATGCAGGAAGCGAGCACCCGGTCGCCCTCGGCCAGCCCGGCCACCCCGGATCCGACCGCCACCACCGTGCCGACCGCCTCGTGGCCGAGCACCCGGCCGGGCCGCACCTCGGGCACGTCGCCGCCGAGAATGTGCAGATCCGTACCGCAGATCGTCACCGCGTCGACCCGGATGATCGCGTCCCGCGGGTCGCTCACCACCGGGTCGGGAACCTCCGTCCAGGACTTCACACCCGGACCGCCGTAAACCAGGGCCTTCATCACGCCTCCTCGCGTCGATGTCACCCCTGACGCTGCACCGCCCGTCGGGTCGAGGGCAGGGCCGGAAGACCTGATCAGTGCGGGTGTTCGCCGAGCAGGCGGGTGGCGAGCACGGCGGCCTGGGTACGCCGTTCCAGGCCGAGCTTGGCCAACAGGCTGGAGACGTAGTTCTTGACCGTCTTCTCTGCCAGGAACATCCGCCCGGCGATCTCGCGGTTGGTCAGGCCCTGGGCGATGTACTCCAGGATGCGGCGTTCCTGGTCGGTCAGGGCGGCCAGCTCGCGGGGCTGCTCGACGCCGTGCCGGATGCGTTCCAGGACGCGCTGGGTGACCGCCGGGTCGAGCAGCGACTGGCCCTCGGCGACCCGGCGCACCGCGTCGACCAGGTCGGTGCCGCGGATCTGCTTGAGCACGTAACCGGACGCGCCGGCCATGATCGCGGCGAACAGCGCCTCGTCATCGTCGTACGAGGTCAGGATCAAGCCCTTGATCGTCGAGTCGATGGCGCGCACGTCCCGGCACACGTCGATGCCGTTGCCGTCGGGCAGTCGGGCGTCGAGGACCGCGACGTCGGGCCGCAACGCCGGGATCCGGCGGGTGGCCTCCTGCGCGGAGGCCGACTCGCCGACCACCTCGATGTCCCCGCCGGCTTGCAACAGGTCGGCGAGGCCACGACGGACGACCTCGTGGTCGTCGAGCAGGAAGACTCGGATCATGCCTTATTCCTACCCTGTCGTCCGGCCGCGCCCAAGGGACCAAAGTCCCGCCACACCGAACTCTCCGGCACCGATAGCCTGACGGCATGGAAGACCCTCCCTCGCTGGGCCTGTCGCCGCTGTCCCGGGTGCGACTGGACGAACTGCTGCAGGAGATGCTGGACCGGGTCAGCGAGGTGGTCACCAGCCGGGAGCGGCTCCGGTCGCTGCTCGACGCGGTCGTCGGCATCGGTTCCGACCTCGATCTGCGCAGCACCCTGCAACGCATCGTCGAGGCGGCGTGCGGCCTGGCCGGGGCTCGGTACGGCGCTCTCGGCGTGATCGGGGCCGACCGGGACCTGTCCGACTTCATCACGCACGGCATCGACGCCGAGACCCACGCCGCGATCGGCGACCTGCCGCACGGCCGCGGGGTTCTGGGCCTGCTGATCACCGATCCCCAACCGGTACGCATGCCGGACATCACCAAGCACCCCCGGTCGTACGGCTTCCCGGCCCACCATCCGCCGATGCACAGCTTTCTCGGCGTCCCGGTGCGCACCCGGGACCAGATCTTCGGCAACCTCTACCTGGCCGACAAGCGGGGCGCGGCCGAGTTCTCCGACGACGACGAGGAGATCGTGGTGGCCCTGGCCGCGGCGGCCGGCGTGGCGATCGACAACGCCCGGCTGTTCGCCCTGGCCCAGCGCCGGGAACGTTGGCTGTCGGCCACCGCCGAGATCACCAGCCTGCTGCTGGGCCGGGTCCGCCGGACCGAGGCGTTGCGGCTGATCGCCCGGCATGCTCGTGACGTCACGGACGCGGCCCTGGTGATGGTGCTGCTGTACGACGAGCAGAACGCCCGCCACCGGATCGAGGTGGCCGACGGCGACGACGCGGCGTCGAGTCTCACGGGTCAGTTCGTGCCCGTCGAGTCGGCCACGGCACGGGAGTTCGCACACGAGAACTACCGCCTGATCGAGAACCTGCAGAAGGGCGCCGACTGGCCCGAGGCGGTGCCGGCCGGCCCGGCGCTGGCCGCACCGCTGGCCGGCGCCGGGACGTTCCTGGGCGTGCTGGTCGTGGCCTTCGCGCCCGGGTACGCCATCCAGGAGGAGGACGCCGTTCTGATGTCCTCCTTCGCCGGTCAGGCCGCCCTCGCCCTGGAACGCGTCCGCGCGCAGGAGGAACGCGAGCAGCTGGTCGTCCTCGAGGACCGTGAGCGCATCGCCCGCGACCTGCACGACGTGGTGATCCAGCGGCTGTTCGCCACCGGGATGCAGCTGCAGGGCGCGGCCGCCCAGGCCGTCCGTCCCGAGGCGGCGCAGCGGATCAACGCGGCCGTGGACGACCTGGACGCCACCATCCGCGACATCCGCCGGTCGATCTTCGAGCTACGCGCGCCGGCCGGCACCAGCCTGCGGACCGAGCTGCGGGACGCGGTCGAGGCGGCGGCCGGGACGCTGGGCTTCCGTCCGACGATCGACGTGTCCGGCCCGGTGGACAGCGCGGTACCCGACGACATCGTGGCCGAGCTGCTGGCCGTGCTGCGCGAGGCGTTGTCCAACGTCGCCCGGCACGCCGGCGCCTCCACGGCCCGGGTGTCGGTCAGCGCCGGGGACGGCACCGTCACGCTGCGGGTCGAGGACGACGGCGTGGGCATCGACCCGGCCCTGGCCCGCGGCGGCGTGGTCAACATGGGCGAGCGCGCCCACGATCTGGGGGGCACCTTCGAGATCGGTCCCGGCCCCGCGGGCGGCACCGTTGTGATGTGGCGGGTGCCGCTCACCTGAGGGCCCGCAAGAACGGGTCTTTCGGCCCTGCCCGGTCCCCGATCGGGCCCGGCACCGTGGTGGTATGACACCGTACGACCAGCAGGATCTGCGCCGGGCGGCCGAAGCCGCCATCAGGGCCCCATCGCTGCACAACAGCCAGCCCTGGCGCTTCCGGCTCGCCGACGGCGCGATCGACGTGATCGCCGACAACGAACGGCAACTCGCGGTGGCCGACAGCGGCGGTTGGGCGGTCCGGATCGCCTGTGGCGCCGCGACGTTCAACGCCGGGCTGGCCCTCGCCGCCGCCGGGACCCCCGCGACGGTCGCGCTGCGGCCGGACCGCGGATCCGACGTCGTCGCCCGGCTCACGCCGGCCGGCCCGCGGCGGCCCGGCTACCCGGAACTGGAGCTCGCCCGCGCCATCGGCCGCCGGCACAGCAACCGGCGGCCGTTCTGGCCCGACCCGGTGCCGCCCGAGGCACGCGCGGCCCTGCTGGCCGCCGCCCGGGACCAGGGCGTCTGGATGGACCTACTGGTGGGGATGACCGCGCTCAGCGGCTTCGCCGAGATCGCCCGCAGCGCCGAGCGGGTGCTGCGGCGGGACTTCGCGTACCAGGCCGAGATGAGTAGCTGGATCCACGCCGACGCGGCGCCCGACGGTGTCCCGGTGTACGCCGGCGGCCCGGTGGCCGAGCCGCACGATCTGCTGCCGCAGCGGCCGTACGGGACCCGTGGTCGTGCCCCCGGACGGGACTTCGAGCCGGAACCACTGGTGGCGATCCTCGGCACGACCGGCGACCACCCGGCCGACCAGATCGCGGCCGGCCAGGCGTTGCAACGTGTGCTGCTCACCGCGACCGCGGCCGGCCTGGCCACGTCGATGATCTCCCAGCCGATCGAGGTCCCGGCCGCGCGCGACCAGCTACGCCGTTCACTGCGCCGCACCGGCACACCCCAGATCGCGATCCGGGTCGGCTACGGCGACCCGGGCCGCCTCTCGCCCCGGCGCGACCTGGCCGACGTCCTCGTCTGAGGCCGCGACGCCGATGGCCGGTACGTCCTGGTGGACGTACCGGCCATCTCGTTCGTCCGGTGTCAGACCGGGATGTTTTCCATGGTCAGGCGCTTGCGGAACACCCAGTAGGTCCAGCCCTGGTAGGCCAGGACGATCGGGGTGAACGCGACCGCCACCCAGGTCATCACCTTCAGCGTGTACGCCGTCGAGGAAGCGTTGTGCACGGTCAGGCTGTACGCCGGATCGATGCTGGAGGGCATGACGTTGGGGAACAGGGTCACGAACAGCGCGAAGGTCGCCAGCACGATGGTCGCGCCGGTGGCCAGGAAGGCCCAGCCCTCGCGGCGGAACCGGGCGGCGACGGTGGCACCGGCCAGCGCGGCCGCGGCGGCCACCGACAGCAGCGCGCCGATCGCGTCGCCCTGGGCCAGGCTGGTCCACAGCAGGAAGCCGCCGGCCACGGCGATCGCCGGGAAGGCCAGCCCGGCGGCCAGCGCGCCCGCTCGCCGGCGGGTCTCGCCGTCCGTCTTCAGGGCCAGGAACACCGCCCCGTGCAGCAGGAACAGCGTGAGCGTGGTGAGACCGCCGAGCAGCGCGTACGGATTGAGCAGGGTGAAGAAGCCGCCGACGTACTCGTGGTTGGCGTCCAGGCGTACCCCTCGGATGATGTTGCCGAAGGCCACGCCCCACAGCACCGCGGGGACGAGACTGCCACCGATGATGCACCAGTCCCACCGGCGTCTCCAGGCCGCGTCGTCGCGCTTGCCGCGGTACTCGAACGCCACGCCGCGCAGGATCAGCGCCACCAGGATGAGCAGCAGGGGCAGGTAGAAGCCGGAGAACAGGGTGGCGTACCACTCGGGGAACGCCGCGAAGGTGGCGCCGCCGGCGACCAGCAGCCACACCTCGTTGCCGTCCCAGACCGGGCCGATGGTGTTGATCAGCAGGCGGCGTTCGCGGTCATCGCGGCCGAGCACCGGCAGCAGCATGCCGACGCCGAAGTCGAAGCCCTCGAGCAGGAAGTAGCCCGCCCAGAGGATGGCGATCAGGCTGAACCAGACGGTGGTGAGTTCCATGGTCGTTGTCCTCAGTAGGCGAAGGTCAGGGGACGGTCGGGGTCTTCGGACACCGGCTCGATCGCCGGCGCGCCGGCCCGCGCGTACCGCAGGAAGAGGCCGACCTCGATCACCGCGAGTACGCCGTAGAGCAGCGTCAGCACCACCAGCGACGTGCCGGCCTCGCCGGCGCTGACCGACGGCGAGCCGCTCTGGGCGGTTTTGAAGACACCGAAGACGGTCCACGGCTGGCGGCCCATCTCGGTGAAGATCCAGCCGAACGAGTTGGCCAGCAGCGGCATCCCGACGGTGGCGACGGCGGCGGCCCACAGCCAGCGGTTGGCCGGTGTGCGGCCCCTCCGGCTGGTCCACAGGGCCAGGGCGGCGATCAGCATGGCCAGCCCCCCGAAGCCGATCATCAGGCGGAACGACCAGTAGGTCACCGGCACGTACGGGGTGTAGTCACCGGGGCCGTACTTCCGGGCGTACTCGGCCTGCAGGTTGTTGATGCCCTCGACCTGGCCCGACGGGCTGCCGGTGGCTATGAACGACAGCAGCGAGGGGATGCGGACGCTGGCCACCTCCTCGCGCCCGTCCAGCGACCCGACGGTGAACAGCGAGAACGAGGCGGGCGAGGACGTCTCGTAGAGCGCCTCGGCGGCGGCCATCTTCATCGGCTGCTGTTCGGTCATCACCCGGGCCTGCAGGTCACCGGTGATCAGTACGCCCAGCCCGGCGATCAGCACCACCCAGGCGCCCAGCCGCAGGCCGGGGCGGAACACCTCCTCCTGACTGCGTTTACGCAGGTGCCAGGCGCTGACCGCGAGCATGAGCGCGCCGGCGGTCAGGAAGCAGGCGGTGATGGTGTGCGGGAACGTGACGAGCGTGGTGACGTTGGTCAGCACGGCGCCGATGCTGTGCAGCTCGGCCCGGCCGCTCATGGTGTTCACCTCGTACCCGACCGGGTGCTGCATCCACGAGTTGGCGGCCAGGATGAAGTACGCCGACAGCAGCGTCCCGATCGACGCCAGCCAGATCGTGGCCAGGTGCAGCCGCTTCGGCAACCGGTCCCAGCCGAAGATCCACAGTCCCAGGAACGTGGACTCGAGGAAGAACGCGAGCAGGCCCTCGATCGCCAGCGGGGCACCGAAGATGTCCCCGACGAAGCGCGAGTAGTCGCTCCAGTTCATGCCGAACTGGAACTCCTGCACGATGCCGGTGACCACGCCCATCGCGAAGTTGATCAGGAACAGCTTGCCCCAGAACTTGGTGGCCCGCAGATAGTGCTCCTTGCCGGTGCGGACCCACGCGGTCTGCAGACCGGCGACCAGCGCGGACAGCCCGATCGTGATCGGCACGAAGATGAAGTGGTAGACGGTCGTGATGCCGAACTGCCATCGGGCCAGGTCAAGCGCGTCCACGGGATTTCCTTTCGGTGAGTACGCCCAGATTCTGCGGTTCTTTCGCGCCGGTGCTCAGGGCCGAAGGTCCCGCCGGGGTCCCGATCGCCACCACGCGATCGACCTCGGCGGCGATGTCGGCGCGGTGGGTGATCAGCAGGACGGCGCGGTCGCCGGCCGCACGGAGCAGGTCGTGGGTGAGGGCGGCGGCCGTCTCGTCGTCGAGGTGCTCGGTCGGCTCGTCCAGGATCACCGTCGAGAAGCCGGCCAGCAGCGTCCGGGCCAGCGCGAGCCGCCGCCGCTGCCCGCCGGAGAGCCGCATCCCGTGCTCCCCCACCGGGGTCTCCAGGCCCAGCGGCAGACCGTCCACCCAGTCGAGCAGGCGGGCATCGGCCAGGGCGGCGCGCAGTTCGCCGGGCGTCGCCGCCGGACGGCCGATCCGCAGGTTGCCTTCGATCGTCGTGTCGAAGAGGTGTGCGTCCTCGGGCAGGTATCCGACCAGCTCGCGGACCCGGTCCCCGGCCAGGTCGCGCAGGTCGAGGCCGTCGAGGGTGACCTTCCCGGCGTACGGCTGAAGGAACTTGACCAACAGTGCCGCGACAGTGCTCTTGCCCGACCCGCTCGGGCCGACCAGCGCGACGCGCTCCCCCGGGCGCACCTCCAGGCTCAGGTCCCGCACCGCCGGGCGGCCCGGCTCCCAGGCGGCGCTGACGTTCTCCAGGCGCAGGGTGTGCGGCCCGTCCGGCACCGGCAGCGGATCGGCCGGCTCGGTCACCACCGGCTCGGCGGTCAGCACGGCCGAAACCCGCCGCAGCGCGGCCCGGACCCCGGCGAAACGCTGGGCCGCGGCCGGCAGCCCACCGGCGACCTCGAAGACCGCGAGCGGGGTCAGCACGACCACGGCCAGCAGTTCCCCGCCGAGCGCGCCGGACCGCACCCCGGCCGCACCCGCCGCCAGGCCGGTCAGCACGCACAGCCCGGTCACCAGGGCGGTCACCGCGGCCGACGTGCCGGCCGTCAGGGCGGCCCGCCGCTCGGCTCGCCGCAGCCGGGCGTCGGCCTCGGCCAGGCCGGCCAGGTGTGTCCCGGTGGCCTGGTAGGCGATCAGGTCGGGCAGGCCCTGCACCAGGTCGGCGGTCCGGACGGCCAGTTCACCGCGCAGGTCGGCCAGTCGTCCGTCGGCGCGGCGGGCGGTGGCCGCCTGCAGCAGCGGCACCAGCACCCCGACCACGATCAGGCCGGCGGCCAGCACGACGCCGGTGAGCGGGGACAGCGCGCCGACGACGGCCACGGCGGCCCCGCCGACCAGGATCGCGACGGCGTACGGGAGCACCACCCGGGTGAGCAGGTCGAGGACGGCGTCGACGTCGGTGGCGAGCCGCTGGGTCAGATCGGCGCGGCGGAACGCGGGCAACCCGGCCGGGGCGAGCAGTTCCAGGCGGCGGAACATGCGGACCCGGACCTCGGTGAGCACGCGCAGCGCGGCGTCGTGGCCGAGCAGCCGCTCGACGTAGCGCAGCACGCCGCGGGCGAGGCCGAAGGCGCGGACAGCGACGATCGCGACCATCAGATGCAGGACCGGCGGGTGCAGGGCGGCCCGGGAGATCAGCCAGGCGGCGACGGCCATCAGCCCGACCCCGGAGGCAGCCGCGCCGGTGCCGGCGAGCAGGGCGACGATCGCGGGCCCGAGCCATCCGCCCCGACCACCGGTGGGCATCCGGTGTTCCACTCGATCATCGACCAGCCTCAGCCGTCCCGCCCGATCACCGGCCAGCCTCAACCGACCCGCCCGATCACCGGCCAGCCTCGGGCGGCTCATCGGGCACCGGCCGTGATCACGCGGTCGGCGATGGCGATCAGCTCGGGGCGATGCGCGGCGATCAGGACCGTGCGGCCGGCCGACAGGCGCCGGATCGCGGCGGTCACGTCGGCCGCGGTGGCGGCGTCCAGGTTGGCCGTCGGCTCGTCGAGCAGGACGATCGGGGCGTCGCGGAGGAACGCGCGGGCCAGGGCGATCCGCTGGCGCTGGCCGGAGGACAGACCCGCGCCGTCGTCGCTCAGGCGGGTGTCCAGGCCGTCGGGCAGCGCGGACACGAACTCGGCGGCGCCGGCGTAGTTGAGGGCCCGCCGGATGTCGACGTCGGTCGCCGCCCCGGCGCCGAGGCGCACGTTGTCGCGGATCGTGCCGGCGAAGAGGCGCGGCCGCTGTGGCACCCAGGCGATCCGGTGGCGGTCCGGGGTCTGAACGCTGCCCGTCGTCGGTTGCACGAAGCCGAGCAGAAGGTTGAGGGCGGTCGACTTGCCGGAGCCGCTCGGGCCGGTGAGCGCGACGGTTTCACCTGGCTCGATCGTGGCGTCCAGCCGGAGGGCCGGCTCGGCGCGGTCGGGATAGCTGACGACGACGTTCTCGAACCTCAGTCGATCTTGGCCGGGGTTCGCGCCGCCGCCCGCCTCCCCCGCCCCTGTGGGTGGGCAGGAATGTAGCGCACGAAGATGACGAACTGACGCGTTGTCCACAGGCGCGTCGAGGATCGCGAACGCGTCCTCAGCGGCGGCCAGACCTTCGGCGCTGGCGTGGTAGTTGGCACCGACCTGGCGCAGCGGCAGGTACGCCTCCGGCGCCAGGATCAGCACCAGCAACGCGGTGGCCAGGTCGAGGTGGCCGGAGACCAGGCGCAGCCCGATACCGACCGCGACCAGCGCCACCGACAGCGTGGCGAGCAGCTCCAGCACCAGCGAGGACAGGAACGCGGTGCGCAGCGTACGCATGGTCAGCCGCCGTTGTTCGTCGCTGAACCGCCGGATGATCGACGCCTGGGCCTTCGCCCGCCCGAAGATCTTCAGCGCGGGGAGTCCGGTGACGACGTCGAGGAAGTGGTGCGCCAGCCGGGACAACCGCCGGAACTGGCGCCGGTTGGCCGCCTCGGTGTGCATGCCGACCAGCGCCATGAAGACCGGGACGAGCGGCAGCGTGACCGCGACCGTGGCCGTGGCGACCAGGTCAGCGGGCGCCAGCCGGGCCAGCACGATCACCGGCACCAGCGCGGCCAGCACCAGCTGGGGCAGGTAGCGGGCGAAATAGGCGTCGAGCGCGTCCAGCCCGCGGACCACCAGCGTGACCGACGCGCCGGTGTCCCCGGCCGGGCCGCGCTCGACCAGCCGGGCGAGCAGCCGCGCCCGCAGCTCGCTCTTCACGCCGGCGGCTGAGCGGGCGGCCAGCACCTCCTGCGCCCAGGAGAGCAGCGCGCGGGCGGCCACCACGACGGCCAGCCAGGCCAGGGCCGGGGTCAGCGCGGCAAGGCCGGCGCCGTCGAGGAAGACGGCGGTGATGCTGTCGGCCAGCAGGGTGGCCTGGGCGACGATCAGGCCGGCCAGAGCGAGGCCCAGCGCGACGGTCCCGGCGAGGAACACCCGGGTGGTCCGGGCGTACCGGATCAGGCGCGGGTCGAGAGGGCGCACGGGCGTTCCTTTCCACGGGTACGGCCTCAGTCTGCGGATCTTCAGTCCGGCTCCCGCAGGGCCGAAGGTCCCGACCCGGACAGGCCTCCGGCCCGGGCGGACGGCACGGCGGAACGGGACCTTCGGCCCTGAGCCCGGCCGGGACGGCCCCGGCACCGTGGTGGTGACCGAATCAAGGAGGAAGGCCATGTCCGCCATCCGCGAGACCCTGGCGTCGGCGGCGCGTACCGCGCTGCACGCGCCGTCCGTGTTCAACACCCAGCCGTGGGTCTGGCGGGTGACCGCCGACGCGCTGCAGCTGTGGTCCGACCCGGCCCGTCAGCTCGAGATCACCGACCCGGAGGGCCGGCTCCTGATGCTGAGTCTCGGCGCCGCGCTCCATCACGCCCGGGTCGCGCTCGCCGCTGCCGGGCACGACGTGGCGGTCGACCGGCTGCCCGACCACCACCGCCCGGACCTGATCGCCGAGCTGCGGGTGACCGGGACCACCCCGGTCGCGCCCGCGACCGAGGCGCTGGCCGCGGCCATCGAGCGGCGGCGGACCGACCGGCGGGCGTTCGGGGACCGCGCCGTACCCGGTCCGGTGATCGACGGTCTGCGCGCCGCGGTCGAGGCCGAAGGCGCCTACCTGCACCTGCTGCGCCCGGACCAGGTGGTGATGCTGGGCATCTCGGCCGAGCTGGCCGAGGCGGCCGAGGCCGACGACCCGGACTACCGGGCCGAGATCGACCGGTGGACCACCCGTACGCCCTGGGACGGTGACGGCGTGCCGGCGACCACCGCGGTCGCACCCGGTCTGCGGCGCGTGCCGGTGCGCGACTTCGCGCCCGACCGGATCGCCGGTCTGCCAGTCGGTGGCGGCCGCGACCAGGGCGCCGAGTACGCCGTGGTCTTCGGCACCGGCGACGACCGGATCGACCTGCTGCACGCGGGCGAGGCCCTGTCCGCCCTGCTGCTCCGGGCGACGGCCGACGGGCTCAGCACCGCGCCGCTGACCGACGCGATCGAGGTGAGCTGGCCCCGGCACCTGGTTCGCGAGCTGCTGGCCGGAACGGGCGAGCCGTTCGTGGTGGTGCGCCTGGGCTACAGCGACGCCGGCCGCGATCTGCCGCCCGCCCCGCGCCGCCGGGCCGAGCAGGTCATCGAGATCGAGCCGTGACACGGCGCCCATGCGCCCGGTACCACTCGTCGGCTCCCCACACCAGCAACGGGAACGGGAGCAGCACGGCGAGCTGGGCCGGGTGCAGGGCCGCGGTGCCGAACACCGCCCGCAGTGGCGGCAGGTAGATCAGGGCGGCCGCGAAGACCAGCTCGAACGCGATGCCGGCGAGCAGCGGCCGGTTGCTGAACAGCCCGATCGAGCGCAGCGCGGCCCGGTCGGTGCGGGCCGCGAAGGCCGTACCGATCTGGCAGGCCACGATGCCCGCGAACGTCATCGTGGTGGCCTGTTGGTAGGCGTGCGTTCGTCGACCACGCCGACGCCGGCGGTCGTCTCGGTCATGACTCCACCGTCGGCCGCCGTGGTGCACCCGCAGCAGGGCCGAAGGTCCTCCAGGGCTGGTGGACGGGCCCTCCGGCCCTACTGGGCGGGTCCTCACGCGGAGTTTCCTCGGCGGGAGAGACATCGACACCGGGAGGCGGTTGGGCATGTCGAGGTATGTGTACGACTTCACCGAAGGCAGCAAGGACCAGAAGGACCTGCTCGGCGGCAAGGGCGCCAACCTCGCCGAGATGACCCGGATGGGTCTGCCGGTGCCGCCCGGCTTCACCATCAGCACCGAGGCCTGCCGCGCCTACCTACGGACCGGCAACGTTCCGTCCGGCCTGTTCGCCGAGGTCGAGGACCATCTGCGCCGGGTCGAGACACAGCTCGGGAAGCGGCTCGACGACGCGCACGACCCGCTGCTGCTGTCGGTGCGGTCGGGCGGCAAGTTCTCGATGCCCGGGATGATGGAGACGATCCTCGACATCGGGCTGTCCGACGCCAGCGTCGAGGGGCTGGCCGCCCGCAGCGGCGACGAGCGCTTCGCCTGGGACTCCTACCGGCGGCTGATCCAGATGCTTGGCCGGACGGTGTTCGACGTGCCCGCTGCGGAGTTCGAGACCGGGTCGCCGACCGAGCAGATGGGTGTGGCCGAGCTGCGCGATCTCGTCGAGGCACACAAGAAGGCGTTCCGGGCGTACACCGGAAGGGAATTTCCGCAGGCGCCGCACGAACAGCTCTTCCTCGCCATCACCGCGGTCTTCCGGTCCTGGAACGCCGAACGCGCGGTGCTCTACCGGCGGCAGGAGCGGATCCCGCAGGATCTCGGCACCGCCGTCAACGTGATGGCGATGGTGTTCGGCAACCGGGGCCCGGACTCGGGTACCGGCGTGGCGTTCACCCGGGACCCGGCCACCGGGCGCCGCGGTGTCTACGGCGACTACCTGCCGAACGCGCAGGGCGAGGACGTCGTGGCCGGCATCCGCAACACGGTCAGCCTGAGCGCGCTGGCCGGCATCGACCCGGCGAGCTACCGGCAGCTGCTGTCCATCATGGAACGGCTGGAGCAGCGCTACCGCGATCTCTGCGACATCGAGTTCACCATCGAGAACGGCAAGCTCTGGATGCTGCAGACGCGCGTCGGCAAGCGGACGCCGGCGGCCGCCTTCGTGATCGCCGCGCAGCTGGTCGACGAGAGCGTCATCACCCTCGACGAGGCGCTGCTGCGGGTCAACGGCGAGCAGCTGGCCCACCTGATGTTCCCCAGTTTCGACCTGGCCGCCGCCCCACCCGCGTTGACCACCGGCGTACCCGCCTCGCCGGGGGCCGCATCCGGCGCGGTGGTGTTCGACTCGGCAGCCGCGTCCGCCGCCACCGGGCCGGTGATCCTGGTCCGCCGCGAGACCAACCCCGACGACCTGCCCGGCATGATCGCCGCGCAGGGCATCCTGACCAGCCGCGGCGGCAAGACCTCGCACGCGGCCGTGGTGGCCCGGGGCATGGGCCAGACCTGTGTCTGCGGGGCCGAGGAGATCGAGGTCGGCGACGGCCAGTTCACCGTGGGCGGCCGCGTGGTGCGGGCCGGCGAGATCATCTCGATCGACGGGACCACGGGCCGGGTGTACGCCGGTGAACTGCCGGTGCGCCCGTCGCCGGTGGTGCGGTTCTTCGAGGGCGAGCTGCCGCCCCACGGCGACCAGCTCCTGGGCGCCATCCAGCGGCTGATGACCCACGCCGGCCACGTCGCCCGGCTGGGCGTGCACGCCAACGCCGACACCGCCCGCGACGCCGCCCGGGCCCGCCGCTACGGCGCCACCGGGGTCGGGCTGTGCCGCACCGAGCACATGTTCCTGGGCGATCGCCGGGTGCTGGTCGAGCGGCTGATTCTGGCCGAGGACGAGGTGGAACGGGACGCCGCCCTGGCCGACCTGCTGCCGTTGCAGCGGGCCGACTTCGAGGACCTGCTCGCGGCGATGGACGGGCAGCCGGTGACGATCCGGCTGATCGACCCGCCGCTGCACGAGTTCCTGCCGCCGCTGGACGAGCTGGCCGCCCGGGTGGCCACCGCCGAAGCCCGCGGCACGGATCCGGGGCGGGACGCGACGCTGCTGACCGCCGTCCGCCGGATGCACGAGGCCAACCCGATGCTGGGGCTGCGCGGCGTACGTCTGGGCCTGGTCATCCCCGGGCTCTTCGCCATGCAGATCCGGGCGGTGGCCGAGGCCGCGGCCCGGCGGGTCACCGCCGGCGGCGACCCCCGCCCGGAGATCATGATCCCGCTGGTCGGCACGGTGCAGGAGCTGGAGACGGTACGCGCGGAGGCCGAGACCGTCCTCGCGGCGGTCACCGGAGCCTCGCGGATCCCGATCGGCACCATGATCGAGGTGCCGCGGGCGGCGCTGACCGCCGGCGAGATCGCGCACGCGGCCGAATTCTTCTCCTTCGGCACCAACGACCTCACCCAGATGACGTGGGGCTTCTCCCGCGACGACGTGGAGGGCGCGTTCTTCGGCCGGTACCTGTCGCTGGGCATCTTCGCGGTCTCGCCGTTCGAGACCATCGACAGCGGCGGCGTCGGCGAACTGGTCCGGATCGCCGTCGAACGCGGCCGCGCCGCCCGGCCCAACCTCACCATGGGAGTCTGCGGCGAACACGGCGGGGACCCCGCCTCGATCCGGTTCTTCCACGAGGCCGGGCTGGACTACGTGTCCTGCTCACCGTTCCGGGTCCCGATCGCCCGGCTGGAGGCCGGCCGGGCCGCCGTCGCGGAGTCGGCCACCGCGTCGGACAGCCGTTAGGCGCCGGCCATGGACGACGGCGGCAACCTCACGATCGTTCCGGTACGGCACGGCGACCGCACGATCGGCGCCTACGTCCCCGGACCGGACGACCGGGTGACGTACGTGCCGGCGGTCGACGTGTCCCGCATCGCCATGGCGGCCCTCGGAGCCGCCACGGCGATGGCCGTCGCCCTCTCGGCCGCGGTCGCGCTGCGACGGCGGCCGGTGGTCGGCGCCATCTCGATGGGGCCGGGCGGCTGGGTCAGCCTGAAGCGGACCGGTGTCCCGCCCCTGCACGACGCCACGCCCCGGCCGTGGTGGGCCCATGTGCTGCGGGCCCACCGGCTGGGGGCGTTGGGTCCCGTACGGACGGGACCTCCCGCCCTGTGCCGGAGCGGGCGCGGCGGCCGACGCTGAGGACGGAGATATCGGCTCGTGGAAGGAGCAGCCATGGCCGCCAACAAGGTCCTGGTGGGATACGACCGGTCGACGGGAGCGGCGGCCGCTGCCCGGTGGGCGCTGGACGAGGCGGAACGGACCGGAGCATCGGTCGAGTTCCTCTACGCGTACGAGTGGCCGACCTGGACGCCCGCGGCCTCGATGATGCTCGGCACGGCGGTGTGGCCGGACAACGAGACCGAGCGGGTCATCCACGACCTGCTCGAGACCGTGGTGACCGACGCGCACCGCAGCCACCCCGGCGTCCCGGCGACCGCCCGGCTGGTCCAGGCACCCGCGGCGCTGACGTTGATCGACCGGTCGGCGGGCGCCGGCCTGGTGGTGCTCGGCGGGCAGGGCCACAGCGCCGTCGCGGGCCTGCTCGGCTCGGTGAGCACCGCGGTCAGCACGCATGCCCGGTGCCCGGTCGTGGTGGTTCGTGGTGACCCCGACACCGGTCCGGTGGTGGCCGGCGTGGACGATACGGACGGCGCCACCGCCGTGCTGGCGTTCGCCTTCGAGGCCGCCGCCGGCCGGGGTGGCGAGCTGCGGGTGGTGCACGCGTGCCCCGGATCCTTCGACTGGCTGCGCGGTGTCCGCGAGCCGGTGCCGGAGGAGGAACTGTCCGCCCGCGCCAGGCTGCTGGACGATCGTCTGGCCGTCTTCGGAGCCCGCTACCCCGGTGTGAAGGTCACCGCCGACGTCGTGCCCGAGCACCCCGCGGCGGCACTGGACCGGGCATCGGCCGGGGCCAGGCTCGTGGTCGTCGGCAGCCGCGGCCGGGGCCCGGTCCGCGGGGCGCTGCTCGGCTCGGTCAGCCGGCATCTGCTGCACCGGTGCCCGGTCAGCGTCGCGGTCGTCCGTACCCCCGCGTCGACCTGAGGCACGGTCATGGTCCCCGGTGACGTCCGCCCTGACCAGCGCACCTCCGCGCTGGTCAGGGCGGCCGTGCTCGGCGGCACGGCGCCGTCGATCCACAACAGTCAGCCGTGGCGCTGGCGGATCGGGCCGGACACGCTCGACCTGCTGCTGGAACGGTCCCGGCTGCTCACCACGGCCGACCCGGACGCGCGGTTGGCCGTGGTCAGCTGCGGCGCCGCGCTGCATCACGCCCGGCTGGAGCTGGCCGCGAGCGGGTGGCGGACCGGGGTGGACCGTCACCCGGCGGACGACGGTGACCAGCTCGCCCGGATCAGCCTGGGCGGCCGCGCCGAACCCGACCGGTACGCGGGGCGGATGGTCCGGGCGACCCTGCGCCGGAGCACCGACCGGCGTACCCGTCCGAGCGCACCGCTGGACCATGACAAGCTTCGGACCGTCGCCGCGGCCGTCCGCCGCGAGGAGGCCCGGCTGACGCTGCTGCGTCCCCGGCAGATCCACCTGCTCGCGGCCGCGGTGCGGCTGGCGGCGGCCGAGACGGCGGACCCGGCGTGGCAGGCCGAGGTCGAGACCTGGCTCGGTGGCGTACGGCGGGCGTACACCGGAATTCCCGCGGCGGCCCTGCCCGGCGGCCCGGGACCGGCGCTCCTCGGGGCGGGCACGACGAGCGTCCGGGACCTCCGGGACCATGCCGCCGTGCTGGGTGTGCTCAGCACGACGACCGACACCCGGCCGGCGTGGCTCCGCGCCGGCGAGGCCCTCTCCGCGGGTTGGCTGACCGCAACCCGCATCGAGGTCTCGGTGCTGCCGCTGAGCGGCGTGATCGAGGTCGCGGCCAGCCGCTCGATGGTCCGTGACCTGGTCGGCGACGGCTACCCACATCTCGTCCTGAGGTTCGCGGCCGGCGAACCGGCCTGCACCCCACCCCGTAGCCCGCGTCTGCCGGCCGCGGCGATCATCGAGCACGTTGCCGGAAGGACCTGACCCGATGACGGATCTACTCGTCGCCGGACTCACGTCCGCCGAGGCCGCCGATCGGCTGGCCGCGGACGGGCCGAACACGGTCACCCCGCCGCGGCCACGCCGGCTGGCCGGCCGGATCGGCCGTCAGCTCGGCGACCCCCTGGTCGCCCTGCTGCTGGCGGCGGCCGTGGTCACCGCCGTCCTGCGCGACCTGCCCGACACCGCCGTGATCGTGCTGGTGGTGCTGGTCAACACCGTGATCGGGGTGGTCCAGGAGGTCAGGGCGGACCGGGCCATCGCGGCCCTCGACCGGCTGGCCGCGCCCACCGCCCGCGTCGTACGGGACGGCGTCGACGTCATCGTGCCCGCGGCGGAGGTGGTGCACGGCGACCTGGTACGGCTGGACGCCGGCGACATCGTGCCCGCCGACCTGGAACTCTCCGAGGCACAGCGGGCCGCCTTCGACGAGTCGACGCTGACCGGTGAGTCCGTCCCGGTGACCCGCGAACCCGGCGCGATCGCGGCGGCCGGAACAGTGCTCACCACCGGCCGCGCGACCGGCGTGGTCGTCCGGACCGGACCGGCCAGTTCCCTGGGCCGCGTGGCCGGCCTGGTCGCGCGGACCCGGCCGGGACCAACCCCCCTGCAGCGCCGGCTGGCGGCTCTCGGCCGGACGCTGGGCATGGTCGCGGTCGCGGTGTCCGCGGTGGTGTTCGCCGCCGGAGTGCTGGCCGGGCAGCCGGTGATCCGGATGGCCGTCACGGCGGTGAGTCTGGTGGTCGCCGCGGTCCCGGAGTCGCTGCCCGCCGTGGTGACACTGGCGCTCGCCCTCGGGGCCCGCCGGATGGCGCACACCAGCGCCATCCCCCGCCGGCTCCAGGCCGTGGAGACCCTCGGCTCGGTCACCGTTATCGCGTCGGACAAGACCGGCACCCTGACCCAGAACCGGATGGTGGTCCAGGAGGCGGTGTGCCCGGACGGGGCACGGTACACACTCAGCGGCACCGGCTACGCGCCGGACGGCGTCGTCCGCCGCGACGGCGCGCCGGTCGTCGCCGGCGGGGACCTGCGTGAACTCGCCCGCGCCGGGGTCCTGTGCAACGACGCCGAACTCGTCGCACCCGGGGGTGACCGGGCCGGCTGGGAGGCGGCCGGGGATCCCATGGAGGCCTCGTTGCTCGCCTTCGCGGGCCGGTGCGGGCTCGACCCGGCCGCCGAACGGGAATCCGCGCCACGGGTCGCCGAGCACCCCTTCGACCAGCGCACCAGGCGGATGGTGACGGTGCACGAATCCGGCCTGGTGGCTTGCAAGGGAGCTCCCGAGACGGTGCTGGACCAGAACCGGGACCGCGTGCTGCTGGCCGCCGCGGCGGCGATGGCGGCCCGTGGCCTGCGGGTACTCGCCCTGGCCACCGCGACTTCCACGGACGAGGCGCCGATGCGGGCGCTCGGCATCGTCGGCGTCGGCGACCCGCTGCGGGACGCGGCCCGCCACACCGCGGCCGACTTCGACGACGCCGGCGTACGGCTGGTCATGATCACCGGGGATCACCCGGCGACGGCCGCGGCGATCGGCCGCCGGCTCGGCATCCTCGGCCCCGGGGACGAGGTAGTCAACGGCGATCGGGGGGTGACCGCGGAGGAGGCCCGGGTGTACGCCCGGACCCGGCCGGAGCAGAAGCTCGACATCATCGCCGCGCTGCAGCGGCGGGGCGAGATCGTGGCGATGACCGGCGACGGTGTCAACGACGCCCCCGCGTTGCGCCGGGCCGACATCGGGATCGCGATGGGCGGGGGTACCGAGGTGGCCCGGCAGGCCGGCGACCTGATCCTGGTCGACGACAACCTCGGCACCGTGGCCGACGCGATCGGTGAGGGCCGCCGCATCTACGACAACATCCGCCGCTTCCTGCGCTACGCGCTGTCCGGCGGGGTCGCGGAACTGCTCGTGATGCTGGCCGGCCCGCTGCTGGGCATGCCGCTGGCGCTGCTGCCGGCCCAGCTGCTGTGGGTGAACCTGCTGACCCACGGCGTGCCCGGGGTCGCGCTCGGCGCCGAACCGGCCGAGGCGGATGTCCGGCGCCGCCCGCCCCGGTCGCCGCAGGAGTCCGTCCTCGGCGACGGCCTGCTGCGCGATGTGCTCCTCGGTGGCCTCTGTGTGGCGTCGGTCGTCCTGGCCGCCGGGGTGGCTGCGCACCGGCTCGACCGGCCCTGGCAGTCGGTGATGTTCGTGGTGCTCGGCCTGGCCCAGCTCGGCGTGGCGCTGGCGGTCCGCGCGGTGCCCGGACCCGGGCGACCCGGGAACCCGTGGCTGCTCGTGGCGGTCGGTGTGTCCGGTCTGCTCCAGGTGGCGGGCGTGCTCGTGCCGTCGCTGCGGGTCCTGCTCGGCACCGATCCCCTGACTCTGGCCGAGTTGCTGGCCTGCGCCGCGGTCGCCGTCCTGCCCGGCCTGGCCCTCCGGGTCACGCGAAGTTCGGGACTTAGGTCCCGCACGCGACGGGCTGCCGGCCCGGGTGCGTGACCGCCGCGTCGGCGATCGTAAGGGCATAAGAGAAATCCACTGAGGAGGAAATCATGACCACCACCGGCCGGGGCCCGGCAGGCCATCTCGAGAAGGTCGAGGCGCCTGGCTCCATGCTCACCACCACCGCGGCTCGTGTCCTCGCCGTGCTGCGCATCTCCACCGGGTTCGTCTTTCTGTGGGCGTTCCTCGACAAGACCTTCGGCTGGAGCTACGCGACTCCCGGCGAGCGCTCGTGGCTCAACGGCGGCTCGCCGACCAAAGGCTTCCTCTCCGGCGTCGACGTCGGCCCCTTCCAGGGAACGTTCCACTCCATCGCCGGCACCTGGTACGCGGACGGGCTGTTCATGCTCGGCCTGCTCGGTGTCGGGCTCGCCCTGGTCCTCGGCATCGGCATGCGGATCGCGGCCGGCGCCGGCGCCCTGATGATGGCCCTGATGTGGTTCGCCGAGTTCCCGCCGGCCCAGCACAACGCGGCGGGCGAGGCGACGCACTCGACCAACCCGATCACCGACTACCACTTCATGTACGGCGTCGCGGCCATCGCCCTGGCCGTCACCTACGCCGGACACACCTGGGGCCTCGGCCGCTGGTGGGCGCAGCTCCCCTTCGTCCAGAAGCACCGCTGGCTCATCTGACCCACAGCACCGCGCAGTACCGATCGGCGGGCCGGCGACCATGCCGGCCCGCCGATTCTTCCGGAGGTGGACACGATGCGACGTCTACTCGTCCTGGGTGCCGGCACGGCGGGCACCATGGTGGTCAACAAGCTCCGCCGCGTCCCGAACTTCGACGACGAGGAGACCACCGGCCGCAAGCTCGCCATCATCTGCTCCAAGGGCAACCTGGACATGGCCTACCCGGGCCTGGTGCTCGCCAACGCCGCCCTCGGCGAAGGCGTGGAGACGCACCTGTTCTTCACCTTCTGGGGCTTCGACATGATCACCGGGCGTCGAGGCCGTCATCAACGCCGCCGACTTCATCGAGAAGACCGACGGCGCCCAGCTGCTCTTCATCTGAGCGGATCCGCCGACCGGGCAGGATCGGGCAACGGCCCGCCCGGATCGATCTAGGTAACGCCCGGTCCGCTCGGCCATCGTGGAGGCATGAACGTGACACATGGCTTCCACGCCACCATGACGGCCCGGCCCGGGCGGGGCGACGAGGTGATCCGGCTGCTGCTGGACGCGCCGTCGCTGCCGCACCCGGACTGCGTCGTGTTCCTGGTCGGCCGCTCGGCCGCGGACCCCGACGTCGTACACGTCACCGAAGGATGGACCAGCGCCGGAGCGCACAGCGAGTTCTTCGCCACCGAGCCGGCCCAGGCGCTGGTCGCCGCACTGCAGCCGTTGCTCGCCGGGGACTCGCGGTACTCCGACGAGGTGCCGGTCGGCGGCAAGGCACGGTTCTGAGATGGAACTGGTCGACGCCCTCTTCCCGGACGCGCCGATCTCGGTCGCCGCCCGCCGGACCCGCACCGCGTGGCTGGCCCGCCTCCTCGGATCCGGCCCCGGCACCGCCGTCGATCCCGTCTGAGACGCGAGCCGGCCGGCGACGTCCCGCGGTCGCCGGCCGGTGTTCTCGCGGTCATTCCGTGGCGTTGATCTCGATCTGCCGGCCGGTCGGTTCCGGCGACGTGAGCGGGATGGTCACCTCGAGAATGCCCTTGCCGTACGTGGCCTTGATCGCCGCCTCGTCCGCATTGGACGGCAGGCGGAACGAGCGCTGGAGCATGCCGTAACGGAACTCCGAGCGGTTCAGGCCCTTGTCCTCCTCGTGCCGTTCGGCCTTGACCGTCAGGATTCCGCCGTGCGACGTGATCTGCACGTCCTTGTCGGGGTCGAGTCCCGGCAACTCGGCGCGCAGCACGTACTCCTCGTCGGTCATCCGATCCTCGATCCGGATCGCCGGCATCGGGCGGGGGAAATCCATGTCGAACCAGTCGGTGACGTCACCGAACAGGCGCGGCAGCAGCGACACCATGGTGTCCTCCTTCCGTTCCTCTCTCTCCACTGCACTGCGGTGCGGGGGCGACGGACAGGGCCGAAAGACCCGATCACCGCGAGCGGGCGCCCTACGTCTGGGCGAGGCGGCGCTGCCGGTGCGCGGCCCTCAGCATCGCGAGACGGACCGAGCGGACGCGGGTTCGCGCGAAGACGAGCTGGGCCGGGAAGGCCGCACCGCGGTCGGCGAACTCGGCCAGCAGATCGAGCGACACCCGCACCCCGGGCGGCGATGCCGGCCAGGGTGGGACAGGGCCGTTGGACCACTCCGCCACGCGACCATCGGCCCGGTCCAACGGCCCTGTCACGGCCGCCCGGGCCGGCGCATCCTGGTCGTGGCGCGCCCGTCCGGGGCGCGCGAGCTGAGGAGGTTCCCCATGTTCGCGCACGTCGGTGATCGGATCGTCGTGGAAGGAGCCCGTCTCGGTGAACACCGCCGGGTGGGACTGGTGATCGCCGTGGACCGGGTGGACGGCACCCCGCCGTACCAGGTCCGCTGGTTCGACAACGACCACACGTCGCTGATCTTCCCCGGGCCGGAGGCGCACATCGAACCGGCCACGGCCGCGCGCTGAAGCCGTACCGATGGACGCCATCGTGGTACGGGACCTGCGCCGGGCCTACGGTCCGGTGCGCGCGGTCGACGGGATCGGCTTCACGGTGGCCGCCGGCGAGGTCTTCGCCCTGCTCGGCCCCAACGGCGCGGGCAAGACCACCACGGTGGAGATCCTGGAGGGGTATCGGCGGCGGGACAGCGGCGAGGTGCGGGTGCTGGGCTTCGACCCGGACACCGGCGGCCGGGAGTTCCGCGAACGGATCGGGATCGTGTTGCAGACGGCCGGGTTCGAGGAGGAGTTCACCGTACGCGAGCTGCTCCGCCTGCAGGCGTCGCTGTATCCGCGCCGGCACGACCCGGACGAGCTGATCGACCTGGTCGAGCTGGGCGCGAAGCGCACCAGCCGGGTCAAGGAGCTCTCCGGCGGCCAGCGCCGGCGCTTGGACCTCGCGCTGGGCCTGGTCGGCGCGCCCGACCTGCTGTTCCTGGACGAGCCCACGACGGGGTTCGACCCCGCCGCCCGGCACCGTGCCTGGCAGCTGATCGGCCGGCTGCGGCAGCTCGGCACCACCGTCCTGCTCACCACCCACTATCTGGAGGAGGCGCAGGAGCTGGCCGACCGGGTGGCCGTGCTGCGGTCCGGGCGGCTGATCGCGATCGGCACCCCGGACGAGTTGCGGGCGGGCGGTCGTCTGCCGGGCACGATCACCTTCCGGTTGCCGCCCGCCACGACCGTCGCGGATCTGCCCGCCCTCACCGGCGAGGCGCGCGCCGACGACGGCACGGTCGTGGTCGACACCCGCCATACCGTGTCCGACACCTGGCAGCTCACCGACTGGGCGCTCGCGGCCGGGTTCGAGCTGGCCGACTTCGCGGTGACGCAGCCGACCCTGGAGGCCGCGTACCTGGCCTTGACCGGGGAGGCCGGTCGTGAACAGTGAACTCGCCGTCCGCACGGGACCGGTCCGGCCGTGGGTGAGCCTGTCCGGGCACGCGATCGGCGCGTTCTTCCGCAACCCGATGGCGGCGTTCTTCACGGTGGCGTTCCCGCTGCTGTTCCTCATCATCGTGGCGGCACTCGTCGGTGACGAGCGCACTCCGGACGGCGTACCGGTGGCGCAATACCTGGTGACGCCGTTCGCGGTCTTCGGCATGGCGCAGGCGTCGTTCACCGTGCTCGCGGTCGACACCGCCGCTCTCCGGGAGAGCGGGGTGTTGCTGCGGCTGCGCGGCGCGCCGGTGACGGCCGCCGCCGTGATCGCCTCGCGGATCGCGGCCTCACTGGTCGCCGCGTTGCTGTCGCTGGCCCTGGTGACCGGCGTCGGGGCCGGGGTGTACGGCGTGCACATCGTCGGGCACAAGCTGCCGGCCCTGCTGGTCACCGTCGTTCTCGGGGTGGCTTGCCTGTGCGCTCTCGGCCTGGCACTGACGTCGCTCACCCGCACCGTGACGGCCGCGCAGGCGATTGCTCAGGGCATTCTGATCCCCCTCGCCTTCATCTCGGACGTCTTCATCGTGGGCGCCGACCTGCCCCGCGTCCTCGACGTGGCCGGCTCCCTGCTCCCGCTCAAACACTTCGCGCGGGTGGCCGCGACGGCGTTCGAACCCGGCGCCGGGTCCGGCTTCTCTCCCGGCCGTCTCGCCGTGCTGGCGGGCTGGACCGTCGCCGGTGCGGCGGTCGCGGCGTGGCGGTTCGGCTGGGCACCGCGCGGCTCATCATCGGGCACGACACCCAAGACCAAGATCATCGGGTACGAGCGGGATCGGCTGTCCGCGCCGGCCGTGCCCGGCCGGCCGGGCACGGCGGCGTTGTTCCAGGGGCAGGTCCGGCACGCGCTGCGGGGTGTGTTCCGGAACGCTCTGCCGGTGTTCTTCACGATTGTCTTCCCGGTGTTCATGCTGATCCTGTTCCCGGCGGTCTTCGGCGACACCCGGGTGCACGGCCTGCCCATGGCGCAGTACCAGCTGCCGGGCATGGTGACCTACACACTCGCGGTGGCCGGCTTCGTCAACCTGCCGGAGGATCTGGCCGCGGCACGGACCGCCGGCGTGGTCGAACGGCTACGCGGCACCCCGCTGCCGTACCCGGTCTTCCTCGGCGCGCGAATCGCCACCGCCATGCTGACCGGTCTGGCCGGGGTGATGCTGCTGATGGTGACCGCGGTGGTGGGCCAGGACGTCCGGCTGGATCTCGCCCGGCTGCTGGCGCTGCTCCTGTCCGTCGTCCTCGGCGGGCTCTGCTTCGCGCTGCTGGGACTGGCGCTGGTCGCATTGCGGCCGGGTGCGCGGTCCCTGATCGCGATCACGCTCGGCGTGCTGCTGCCGTTGTGCTTCGTGTCCGAGGTGTTCGTGGCCGGGCTGGCTGGCCGCGATCGGTGACGTCTTCCCGCTGCGACACGTGTTCGAGGCGATGCTCGCGGCGACCCGGCCGGATGTCGGCGGTGCCGGGGTGAGCTGGGCCGATCTCGGGGTGGTATTGCTCTGGACGGCAGCGGCGGCGGTCGTCGTCCGGTGGCGGCGTTCCGCCTGAGCCGGCCCTGGTCAGTCCTGGACGACCGTCACCGGGCACCCGGCCCGGTGGCGCACCGCCCGGACGACCGCCGCGGCCGCCGGTCCGCCGGACGGATCGGCCACCAGCAGCTCGGCCGTCCGGCTGGCGGCGACCAGGGTGACCGCGGCGTCCAGCTGCCGCCGGATGAACACGGTCACCGTCACGTCCGGATACTTCTCCGCCCACCGCCGGACCTGATCGTCGAGAGCGACCTCGTCGGACGGTGTGGCCGCGCCGACGCCGAGGACCACGACGGGCAATCGCCGACGGTCGGCCTCGATCAACGCGGCCCGGAGCACCGGGTCGGCCGGTGCCGGCCCGATCACCGCCGCGACAATCGCACGGGTGCTGGTCATACCTTCATCGTCCGGCCGGGACGGCCCGGCGGGCAGGGCCGGAGGTCCCGCCTCACGAGGTCAGGTGCACCGGCTTGTGGGTGAACTGCTCGATGTCGGCGGCACTGACGTCGAGCAGCTTGTAGGCGAGGTCGGCCAGAGCCCGCGCGGTGGCCAGCTCATCGCCGATCTCGGGAACCTCACGGTCGAGGGGCCGGCGCCGTGCCTCCCCCTCGCCCAGCATCGGCGACCGGCAGTCGGTGTGCAGACGGGCGACCGCCCTGGTGCGCCGGTCCTCCTCCAGCTCACTGATGTTGATCTCGACGGTCCATGTCCGGATGTGCATGACGGAACTCCTCGTCCGTTGGCTGTGACAGGGCGTACAGAGTGGCCAGCCGGCGCCGCGAGGCGGCCAGGCGGTCGGCCACCACGGCCAGGAAACGCGTGTGCAGCTCCCGGCCCAGGTCGGGGTCCTCGCCGATCAAGGCCCGGACGCCGGCCGCGCGGAACTCGACCGCACGCATCTCCTGCGCGACCACCGCACCGAGCGTGCAGCGGTGCGGGGGTACGAGCCACGACCACCCGACGACGGAACCGCCGGTGATCTGCTCGAACCTGATGTCGCCGCGCCCAGGTACGGCGAAATCGAGTGCCACGACGCCGGAACGCACCAGCCAGAACGACTCGGCCGGGTCGCCCTCGGCGAACAGCCGGGTGCCCGGGTGCCGTAGGACCGGCCGGCCGTGGACGGCGATCCGCCGCAGCCGGTCGGCGGGCAGGTCGCTCAGGAAGCCGTGCATGGCGACCTGGTCGAAGACCGTCAGGGACGTCATCACCCACCTCCTCCACGCGGCCCGCGCCGGACCCGGTCGAACAGGGCTTCCAGCACGGGTCCGGCGCTGATCAGGATCGCGAACAGCAGCAGGACTCCGGCAGTGGCCAGGACTGACATCGGGCGCCTCCCTCCGGTTCAGCCTGGCCGCGCCCGCCCGCGATCGACAGGGCCGACAGTCCCGCTCACCGCACCGCGAGGGCCGGGCCGTTCCGGGGACCAAAGACCCTGCCGATGGCGTACGCGGAGCGCCATGCTGGCCGTGACGCTCACCGGAGAGCCCGACCACCGCACCGGATCGGCTGATGATCCGGGTGGCTGCCCCCCTACCGGAGCCGCCAGACCCACCGTCGCCAAGACGGGCACCGGCCGGTGCGGTGGCACCTCCGGTGAGCGCCCTCCGCCATGTGCACGCCGGCAGATTCTCGCCCGGTGAGGAGTTGGCCGTGGTGGTCCGCGACGGCCGGCCGTACGGCGTGATCAGCGCCTCGGACGTACGCCGGGCCCTGCTCATCGCCCAGCTCGGCGGCACCCCCGACCACAGTGAGCCGAAGTACGAGGAAACGAGGCAGCCATGTCCACACCGGCCACCACGGCACTGATCATCGGCATCGGCGTCGTCATCCTGCTCTCGATGAGCCTGCGGCTGGTGCAGCAGTACCAGCGCGGCATCGTCTTCCGCTTCGGTCGCGTCCTCGACCAGGCCCGGCAGCCGGGCCTGCGGGTGATCATCCCGATCGCCGACCGGATGGTGAAGGTGACCATGCAGACCGTGGTCATGCCGGTACCGGCCCAGGGCGCGATCACCCGGGACAACGTGACACTGACCGTCGACGCGGTCGTCTACTACCGTGTCGTCGACCCGATACGCGCCCTGGTCAACGTGCGTGACTACCCGAACGCCATCCTCCAGGTCGCGCAGACCTCGCTGCGATCGGTGATCGGCCGGGCCGACCTGGACGTCGTCCTCAGCGACCGCGAGCGGATCAACGCGGAGCTGAAGGCGGTCATCGACGCGCCCACCGAGAAGCCGTGGGGTCTGCTGGTCGAGCGGGTCGAGGTCAAGGACGTCGCCCTGCCCGACTCGATGAAGCGGTCCATGTCCCGGCAGGCCGAGGCCGAGCGTGAGCGGCGCGCCCGGGTGATCGCCGCCGACGGCGAGTTCCAGGCGTCGCAACGGCTGGCCGACGCGGCCAGGGCGATGGCGGCGACACCCGGCGCATACCAGCTGCGCCTGTTGCAGACCGTGGTCGACGTGGCCGCGGAGAAGAACAGCACGCTGGTCATGCCGTTCCCGGTGGAGCTGCTGCGGTTCTTCGACAAGCTGACGGGTACGGCCGCAGCCACGGCCGAACCGGCGCCGCCGGTGCTGCACCCGGATCTGGAACGGCTCGCCGCCCACTGAGTCATGTCGTGGGCTGGTCCGCCGCTTCGCCCGAGGTCGCGGCGGCGGACCAGCTCGCGAGCAGGCGCAGGCCGTCCGCGGACGGTTGGTCAGCGGCCGCGTACGCGATCAGGACAAGGCCGTGGTCGTGGGTGAGTTCCATGCCCTCGCAGCCGAGGTCGAGGTCGCCGACCACAGGGTGGCGCAGGCTGGTGATGTCGGCTCGGCGCTCGCGGACCTCGTGGGCCGCCCAGAGCTGCCGGAACTCCTGGCTGCGGGTGGACAGTTCACCGACCAGCCCGGTGAGCATGCGGTCGTACGGGGCCCGCCCGGCTTCGGCCCGCAGCACGGCGACGGTCTGCGCCGCGGTGGCGGTCCAGTCGCGGTGGAACGTCTTCGCCCGCGGGTCGAGGAACACGAACCGGCCGAAGTTGGCCGGCCGGTGCGGCTGTTCGTACAGCGGCGACAGCAGGGCCCCGGCGAGCCGGTTGGTGGCGAGGATGTCGAGGCGGCCGTTCTGCACGAACGCGGGGATGTCGCGCATCCCGTCGAGGATCTGCCGGACGATGGGCCGGACCGTTTCGGCGCGGGCCGGCGTGCTTCGCCGCCGCGGCTGCGCGCCCCGGGCCAGGTTGTGCAGGTGGGTACGCTCGGCGTCGTCGAGCTGCAGGGCCCGGCCGACGCCCTCCAGGATCGCCTCGGACACCCCCGTCGCGTTGCCGCGCTCGAGCCGCTTGTAGTACTCCACGCTCATCCCGGCCAGCAGCGCGACCTCCTCGCGGCGCAGCCCGGCCACGCGCCGGCGGCCGCCGAAGTCCGGCAGGCCGGCCCGTTCCAGGGTGAGCCGGCCGCGGCGCGAGGTCAGGAACTCGCGGAGCTCGTTCTGGGCGTCCATGCCGTCGAATCTACGGCCGCGCCGGCCGCGGAGGGGGGCACCAGCAATGACCCCATGGCCGGGGACTCCCTCGACCGGCGGCGGGCGCGAAGGGTGGAGCGCATGAGGGTACATGTCGTCAATGCGCATCTGACCTATCCGAACTGGTCCGAGGGCGTTCTGAACCGAGCGATGGCCGAGAAGGCCAAGGAGTACCTCCTCGACCGCGGCCACGAGGTCACCGAAACCCGGGTCGAGGAGCATTTCGACCCGGCCGTCGAGGTGCGGCGGCACCTCGACGCCAGGCTGGTGATCCTGCAGACCCCGATCAACTGGTTCGGCGCTCCGTGGATCTACAAGCGGTACGTCGACGAGGTCTTCAACGCCGGCCTGCACAGCAAGACGTTTCTCGCCACCGATGGGCGCACCCGCTCCGACCCGTCCCGGCAGTACGGCACCGGCGGCCGGATGCACGGCCGGGGCTTCTTCACCGCCGCGACCTGGAACGCGCCGGCCGGCATCTTCAGCAACGCCGACAGTGTGCTGTTCGAAGGAAAGAGCGTGGACGACCTGCTGCTCGCCATCAGTACCAACTACAAATTCGTCGGCTACACCATTCTGGAGAGCTACGGGATCTACGACATCCACCACACCGACGTCGCCGCCGGCATCGAGGACTACGCCACTCACCTGGACAAACAGCTCGCGATGCTGGACACGTCACGGCCCGCCGCGGATCATCGGAGCTGAGCCGCCCGGCGCACGGCGACCGGCGCCAGCCGTCGTGTCAGGGACCGATGTCCGTCGCCGTACTCCCAGCCCACGTCGGCGACCACGACCAGGGCGTGCCCGACCCGGGCGACCGCGACGTAGGCAGTCTGCACCCGGCCGGTTCCGTCCGGGTACTGCACGGTCTGGCTGACGCTCAGCAGCAGCGAATCGCGGCCGGCGACACCCGTTGCCGCCAGCCGCCAGGTCCGGCCGTCGGCGGCGCAACGGGCGTGCGGCCGGGACACCGCGCCGCGCAGCCGCCACAGGTACCGCTCGGCACCCATGCCCCGGTACACCGCGACGTACTCGAGCAGGACCGTCGGCTGGGTCTCGGCCACCGGATAGACGACCCGGACCGCACGTTCGGCCGTCCGGACACCCACCCTCGACAGATAGGCGTGTGGCGCCGGCGGACGCAGCCACGGCCACAGATCCTGATCGGCCGGCACCGGGACGGCGCCGGCCAGGTCGGCCGGCTGGAGCATGGCCGAGCCCGGGATGGTCCCGGCCGGTGCCATCCCGCTCCGCGCCGCCGCCGGGGCGGCCACCATCAGCGAGACGACCCCGGCCGCCGTCATCAGCAGAACTCGGAGGTGAAGACGTACGCGCATGACCAACTCCATTTCGTCGGTGGGTGAAAGGGGGGTATCGACACCACGTTCGTCGGCGGTACAGATCGTGTTCAGGGCCGTTCGGCCCTTCCGGTGTGCCACTGTCCGGACGAGACTTTGGTCCCGGCCGGTCGGGTGTTCCGGCCCGGGCGGGAAGGCGGGCACCGGAGGAGCGTCGGAGCAGGACTCCAGCGAGGGGATGCGCGATGGCCGATGCGATCACCGCGGCCGGGGACGTCACCCCGGCTCGCGCGGGCGGCGGCATGAACGCCCTGGCCCGTACCGGGGCGCTCACCAGGCTGGCGCTGCGGCTGGACCGGGTCCGTCTGACCGCGTGGGTGCTCGTCGTCGGGGCCATGCCGGCCGCGACCGCCGCCAACTACCAGAAGCTGTACCCGACCGAGGCGTCCCTCGACGTCGTCCGTGGCGTGGTCGGCACTCCGGCGCTGGTGGCACTCAACGGGCCGCTGTTCCGGGTGTCCATCGGCTCGTTGACCAGCTGGAAGATCGGCGTGACGGCGTACCTGATGGCCGCGCTGATGAGCATCTTCACGGTGGTGCGCCACACTCGGGCCGAGGAGGAGACCGGCCGGCTGGAACTGCTGGGCGCCACGGTCGTCGGGCGGAATGCCCCGCTCACCGCCGCGCTGCTGACCGCCGGGCTGGCGAATGGCGGCATCGCCCTGGTGACCGCCGCCGGCCTGGTCGCCGTGGGCCTGCCCGGGACCGGTTCGGTCGCGCTGGGATTGTCGATCGGGCTGGTCGGCCTGGTGTTCGCCGCCGTCGCCGCGGTGACCGCCCAGCTCGGTACCGGCGCCCGTACGGCCAACGGGATGGCCGCCGCGGTGCTCGGGGTCGCCTATCTGCTCCGGGCGCTCGGCGACACCGGCCCGGCCGGGTTGAGCTGGGTCTCGCCGATCGGCTGGGCGACGCGGCTGCGGCCGTACGCCGGGGAGCGCTGGTGGGTGGTCGCCCTGTTCGCGGCCCTGCTCGTCGCGCTGCTGACCGTCGCGTACCGGTTCGTGGCCGCCCGTGACCAAGGCACGGGAGTGCTGCCCGAGCGTCCCGCTCCGGCGACCGCCGGCGCCTCGCTGAGCAGCCCGCTCGGGCTGGCCTGGCGGCTGCACCGCGGCACCCTGCTGGGCTGGATGATCGGGCTCGCGGTGGCGGGCGCGGTGATGGGTGGCGCCGTGCACGGCGTCAGCGATGCCGGCGATCTCAGTCCGCAGATGACCGAGCTGCTGGCCCGGATGGGTGGCCGCAAGGCGCTGGCCGACCAGTTCCTGGCCGCGGTGATGGGCATCGCCGGCCTGACCGCCGCCGCCTACACGGTCCAGGCGACGATGCGGCTGCGCGCCGAGGAGAGCGGCGGCCGTACCGAGCCGCTGCTCGCCACCCCGATCAGCCGGACCCGGTGGGCGACCAGCCATCTGGTCTTCGCCGCGCTGGGCACGGCGCTGCTGCTGGCGGTGTTCGGCGCGGCGGCCGGACTGGTGTACGGCGCGTCCACCGGCGACATCGCCGGGCAGGTCGCCCGCCTGACCGTCGCCGCCCTGGTCCAGCTTCCGGCCGCCTGGGTGGTGGGCGCGATCGGCGTCGCCCTGTTCGGTTTCTCGGCCCGGCTGGCCGCCATCGCCTGGGCCGTCCTGGTCACCTCGGTGCTGATCGTCGAGCTGGGGGCGATCCTCGGCCTCAACCACTGGGTGATGGACACGTCGCCGTTCACGCACGTGCCCAAGCTGCCCGGCACCCGGCTGGTCGGCACGCCGCTGGTGTGGCTGTCCGGCGTGGCTGTGGTCCTCGCCACCGGTGGCCTCGCCGCGTTCCGCCGGCGTGACCTTCGCTGAGGTCGGCCGGCGGCGCGCACCGGGTCGTTGTCCTCTGGGCGCGGCCACCGTCCGGACGTATTCAGGAGATGGCGGACTGTCCGAGCCGGGCAGGCGGGACCGGGAGGACGGCGGGACTGATGGACACCACCACGCCGCTGCTGCGGGTGCGCGACCTGCACAAGAGTTTCGGGCCCGTGCATGCTCTGGACGGCGTCGACCTGGAGGTTCCGGCCGGCAGGTGACCGCACTGTGCGGTGACAACGGCGCCGGCAAGTCGGTCCTGGTCAAATGCGTGGGACGACGCTGATTTCATCGTTGGTCGCCCACGAAGGGACGGGCAGGGCCGATGGTCTCGTCCGAACGGGCCAACACCCCTCGCCGAGGGTCTCTTCAAGGCGGGTGCGGATGCGCGATGATGTCTGCGTCGCCGGGTCGCGGTCAGGAGGTGCCGGGTGGTCTCGGAGCTTCCCGATGCCCAGATGCTCGCCATGCTGGACGCCGATCCGCAAGGCTGGGTGCTGGCCCGGGCGGTGCGCGAGGGCGGCACGATCGCCGACTTCGTCCTCTGCTACATCAACTACGCCGGGTGCCAGATCTTGGGCCGTGACCGCGGTGAGCTGGTCGGCCGGCGCTACCGCGAGTTGTGGCCCGAGACGGTGCACGACGGCACGCTGCCGCTCTACCGCTCGGTGGTGGAGACCGGGCGGCCCGCGACGCGGACGGTCTTCTACGACCGTTCCACCGTCTCCGGGCACTTCGAGCTGAACGTGGGGCCGTACGGGGACGGTTTCCTGGTCCGGTTCATCGACCTGCGGCAGGTCACGGTGTCACCCCGGTCGGACGGCGGCAGCCGGCTGTACGACCTGATCGACGCCGCCTTCGACGGGTTCACGGTGCTGCGGCCGGTGCACGACGCCGACGGCGAGATCACGGACTTCGTCTGCGAGTACGTCAACCAGCTCGGCGCCAAGCTCACCGGCCGGGCGGTGGAGGATGTGATCGGTCATCGGCTCAGTGAGATCTCGCCCGAGGCGTGGCCGGACGGCCTGTTCGAGCGCTACCGCACGGTCGTCCGGTCCGGGGAGCCGTGGCGGCAGGAGTTGTCGTACCCGTCGATCAGCCAGGTGTGGGAGATCAAGATCGGGCGGGACGGCGCCGGGTTCGTCGCCATCTCGTTCCGGGAGATCACCGAGCAGGTACGCCGGGAGCGCCAGCTCGCCGACAGTGTGGCCCGGGCCGGCGCCCTCGAGAGCGTGACGAACGCCCTGGTCGCGGCCAGCACCACCACCGACGTGTACGCCGCGATCGGCGCGGTGCTGCGCCCGTCGGCCGGCGGCGAGAGCCTGGCCCTGCTGCTGCGCGACGACGAGCACCTGCGCCTGAGCTTCCACGCCGGGTACGAGCCGGACGTCGCCGCCCGCCTGGCCGAGCTGCCGATCGGTCACCCGTACCCGGCCACCGCCGTGGCCCGCACCGGCCGCCCCCGCTTCCTCTCTTCGCCCACGCATTTCCACCAGGCCCAGTCGGCCTGCACCGACCCGGTGCCGCCGGGCGACCGGCAGGCGTGGGCCTTCCTCCCGCTGGCCGTGGCCGGTGACGTGCTGGGCGCCCTGGTGGTCGGCTACCACCGGCCCCGCGACTTCGACGCCGACACCACGACGACGCTGATGGCCCTGGCCGGCCTGAGCGCGCAGGCCCTGCAGCGGGCGCTGCTGTACGAGACGAGCAGCTCGATCGCCACCGAGTTGCAGCACGCCCTGCTCCCGGCCCGGCTGCCCGACACTCCGGGCCTGCGGCACGCCGCCCGCTACCTGCCTTGGACCCGTGGCACCGAGGTGGGCGGCGACTGGTACGACATCATCACGATCCGGGACGGTGTCGTCGGCGTCGTCGTCGGTGACGTGGCCGGCCACAACACCGCCGCGGCGGCGGCGATGGGCCAGGTCCGGGATGCTCTCCGCGCGTACGCGCTGGACGGCCACCGCCCCTCGGCGGTGATGGAACGCACCGGCCGGCTGATCCGCGACATCGGCCTGGACACCTTCGCGACCTGCTGCTATCTCGAGCTGGAGGTCACTACGGGCGCGGTCACCGGCGTGCTGGCCGGCCATCCGCCGCCCCTGCTCCGGCATGGCGGCCAGACGTCCTTCCTGGCCCTGCCGCCGGGCGCGCCGCTGGGCACCCAGCGTGTGCCGGCCTATCGTGACACCTCGTTCGTGCTGCCCTCGGGTGCGACGCTGCTGCTGTACACCGACGGCCTCGTCGAGGACCATCAGCACCCGCTGGACCTGGGGTTGGACGAGCTCCGCCGGGCGCTGCGCGCCGCCCCCTCAACCGACCCGACCAAGATCATCGACCACATTCTGGCCGGCGACGTCGGCCCCCGCCCGCGCCGCGACGACGTCGCTATGCTCTGCCTCACCCGCGCCCAACCCGACCCGTAAACCCCTCAACACACAAAGACCGATGTCGTAGCGGGGTGGGTGGTGCGGACCGTCGCTCACGCCGAGGGTCGCTCCGCTCCACGTGCGTGAGTGGTCGGGCCAAAAAAACGCCTAAAAGCACCTAAAGCGCCGAAAAGCGCCGGCCGCCAGCGCGAGTACCCTGCCGGACGGGTCGTTGAACGCGTCCTGGAACGCGCCCAAAGGGCGCTCCGGGCGACGTTCACCGGGCAGCCAATCCGGTCCGGAGGTCCTTTTCCGCGTCGGCGAGAGCGGCTTCCATCTTCGGCCCGAACTCCGCCAGCATCGTGTTCGCCGTACCGACACCGAAGCCGTTCGCGAAGTTCGTCATCAGCGTGTGCCCGAAATCAGTGACCTTGATCAGCTGGTTCGCCGCCGTTGTCGCCTCGGCGGGGAACGAGATGGCTCGCAGGGCTCTGGTGTAAGCGTCGAAGACGTCGGCGAGCTTCTCGGCCTCGACCATGACGGCCGCGCGGGACGGATCGCCGAAGCCGCCGCCGGACGACGTGGCGAGCTTGTCGTTCAGGGATCGCGCCGTGCGGTCGTAGGCGTCATGGAACGTCTGGGCCGCCCGTTCGAACTGGCCGGCCGGCCCGTTGCGGCCCCGGATGATCGGCACGGCCACCGCCACCGCCACGAGGACCAGCGCCACGGCCGCGACCAGGCCGATCACCAGCCCTCGACGGGATGCCGCCGGCGGTGAGGCCGGATGCGCACCGAGGGCAGCCGGATCCTGTGGGGACATCACGCCTCCGGGATGTGGTTTCGGGCTCCGCCCCGATGGTCGCCGATCCGAACCGGCCGGTCCATGCCGCACCGGTGCGGCATGGACCGGCGCCCGGCCGCCGGCCATGCTGCGGTCGTGCGTTCACAGCGACTTCATAAGTGATGCACAGCTCCGGGGCCTCGGACGCTTAGGTTTCCGGCCGATGCTCTGAGCATGACTTCCACTGTCGTACCCCAGGTCGGGCGCCCGGCGCCGGTCGCCGCCGCGCCCCCGCGGTGGTGGGCCGACGTCGCCGGGGCCGCCGCCGGGCTGACCCTGCTCGTCGTCACCGCCCTCTGGGTCGGCAACGGCGGAATCCAGCAGGTGGCCGGCGGCGGCGCCGACGCGGTCTCGGCGGTCGGCCGGCTGGCCGGGCTGTGGGCCTCGGACCTGCTGTTGCTGCAGGTGCTGCTGATGGCCCGGATCCCGGCGGCCGAGCGCGCGTTCGGCCAGGACCGGCTGGCCCGCTGGCACCGCTGGGCCGGGTTCAGCTCGTTCTGGCTGATGGTCGCCCACATCGTGGTGATCACCCTGGGGTACGCGGCGGCCGATCACGCGAACGCGGTGGCCGAGCTGTGGGACCTGATCCGGACCTATCCCGGGATGCTGCTGGCCACCGCGGCGACGGCGGCGCTGGTCATGGTCGTGGTGACATCGGTCCGGGCGGCCCGGCGCCGGCTTCGGTACGAGTCGTGGCACCTGATGCACCTGTACGCCTACCTGGGCGTCGGCCTGGCCCTGCCGCACCAGCTGTGGACCGGCACCGACTTCGTCGGCTCGACCGCCGCCACGGTGTACTGGTGGACTCTCTACGGGGTGGCGGCGGGCGCCGTCCTCGCGTACCGGATCGGTCTGCCGGTCTGGCGCAACCTGCGGCACCGGCTCGTGGTCGACCGGGTGGTCCCGGAGGGGCCGGGCCTGACCTCGGTCTATCTGAGCGGCCGGCACCTCGACCGGCT
Organism: Actinoplanes sp. NPDC049265; assembly: GCF_043197135.1. Classification (NCBI taxonomy): domain Bacteria; kingdom Bacillati; phylum Actinomycetota; class Actinomycetes; order Micromonosporales; family Micromonosporaceae; genus Actinoplanes; species Actinoplanes sp. NPDC049265. Next base: position 449,362 of record NZ_JBICSP010000004.1, read on the forward strand.
GCCCGCCCGGGCCGGGCAGTTCTTCCAGTGGCGGTTCCTGGACGGGCCGGGGTGGAGCCGGGCGCACCCCTACTCGCTGTCGGCGACGCCGCACGGGCACATGCTGCGGATCACGGTGAAGGACCTGGGTGACGGCAGCGCTCGGGTGGCCGGGCTGCGGCCGGGGACGCGCGCGCTGATCGAGGGACCGTACGGGACGCTGACCGCGCACCACCACACCGGCGGGCCGGTCGTGCTGCTGGCCTGCGGCATCGGTGTCACGCCGCTGCTGTCGCTGCTCGGTGAGCTGTCCTACCGGCCCGGCCAGGCGACCCTGATCTACCGGGCCCGCAACCAGGCCGAGCTGGCGTTCGGCGACGAGCTGGACTGGTTCGCGGCCCACCGGGGCGTCCGGGTGGTGCACCTGCTCGGCGGCCGGGCCGGTCACCCGTCCTGGCTGCCGGCCCAGTACGCCCACCTGGGCGAGGCCGCGGCGCTGCGGCAGATGGCCCCGGACATCGCCGGCGCCCAGGTCTATGTCTGCGGCCCGGACGAGTGGGCCCACGCCGCCCGCGCCGCCGCGCACGAGGCCGGGGTGCCGGCCGGCCGCGTACACACCGAACTCTTCTCCTGGTGACCCGAAAGGAACCATGATGCGACGGATCACCCTGTGGTTGTTCTCCACCATCGCCGCCCTGGTGCTGTTGTTCAGCTACCGCACCAGCACCAACGCCGGCCCGGCGGCGTCCACCCCCGCGGTGGCCGCGGCCCCGGCCACGCCCGGCTCGGCGCCGTCGCCGAGCCCCAGCAGTACGTCGTCGGGGAGCTCGTCCGGCGCGACCAAGACCTACCTCGGCTCCACCGCGTCGACCCGCTGGGGTGACGTGCAGGTGAGCATCACGGTCACCGACGGGAAGATCACCGCCGTCCAGGTGCCGGTCTACCCCAACGGCAACCACCGCGACGAGGAGATCAACGCGTACGCCCTGCCGATCCTCACCCAGGAGACGGTGGACGCGCAGAGCGCCCGGATCGACAGCGTCTCCGGTGCCACGGTCACCACCGACGGGTACGTGGAGTCGCTGCAGGCCGCCCTGGACGCCGCGAACATCGGGTAGCCGCACACTCACGCTTGGTGGAAGCTGGGTGGATGGTGACCATCGGCGTGATCCGCGAGACCGCACCCGGCGAACGGCGAGTGGCCCTGGTACCCGCGGACGTCGGCCGGTTACACGGCCACGACCTGCGGGTGATGGTCGAGTCGAAGGCCGGCGCGGGCGCGTGGCACGAGGATGAGGCGTACGCGTCGGCCGGGGCGCGGGTCGCCGGCCGATCCGAGGTGTACGCCGGCAGCGACATCATCGTGTGCCTGCGGGCGCCGGACGATCTCGACGCCACGCACGACGGGCAGACGCTGATCGGGCTGCTGGGGCCGCTCGACGACCCACGGGTGCCGCAGCGGCTCGCCGCCGCCGGGGTGACCGCCCTCAGCCTCGACCTGCTCCCCCGCACGCTCAGCCGGGCGCGGTGGTGACCGGGTACGACGTCCGCGAGGCGGCCCGCGCCGACATCGCCTCGACCGGGGCGAGCGTGCTGCGCCTGGACGCACCGGCCGCGACCGGCGAGGGTGGCTATGCCCGGCGCCTGACCGACGAGGAGGCCGCCCGAGCAGCAACGGGCCCTCGACGAGGCTCGAGTGCGGCTCATGACGCTTGCCGGTCAGGGGGTTACGCGTGGTCACCGCAGGTGGGAGGATGCTCGCGACAGCCCATCTTCGGAGGCGATCCAAGATGACGGCAGACCTGTGACGGCACCCGACGATCCGGTCAGCGGCCTCAGCTTCGCGCACGCCGCCCGATTGCAGTTCGACGACATTCTGGAAAACCTGGTGGCCAGTGCCCGCCAGGTGCAGGCGAGCCAGGGACGGCTGCGCGGGCTGCTCCGCGCCTATCTGGCCGTCGCCCGGGCGGACGACCTCGACGACGTCCTGCGGCACATCGTGGAGGCGGCGCGGGCCCTGGTCGACGCACGCTACGCCGCCCTGGGTGTGATCGTCCGCGGCAGTCTGGTCCGGTTCATCCACACCGGCATGGAAGCGGCGACGGTTGCCCGGATAGGACGATTGCCCGAGGGCAAGGGTGTTCTCGGCGCGTTGGTCGACGCGCCCCGGCCGGTCCGGCTCGAGGACATCGCCGAGCACGTGGCCTCGGTCGGGTTCCCGGCCGGTCATCCGCCGATGCACAGCTTCCTGGGCGTACCGATCCGGGTCGGCGACCGGGTGTTCGGCAACCTCTACCTGACCGAGAAACGGGACGCCGGCGCGTTCACCGCCGACGATGAGGAACTGGTCCTGGCCCTGGCTGCGGCCGCGGGGCGTGGCGATCGAGAACGCCACCCTGCTGGCCGAGGGCCGCCGCCGGCAGTCGTGGCAGACCGCGATGGTCCGGGTGACGACCGATCTGCTCGGCGGCGCCGAACCCGAGGCCGTCCTGGCCGGCATCGTTCAATCCGCCCTGGACGTGCTCCACGTCGACGGGGCCGCCGCGGCGATGGCCACCGAGCAGGCCGGGACCTCGGCGGTCGTGGTGGCCGAGGGCTCCCTGCACCGATGGCTCGGAGCAACGCTCCCGACGGACAACTCGATCCTCGCCGACGCCGTCGAGGCCGGCGTGCCGGTGACGGCCGGCCGGTGACGGCTGCCCGAGGGCCCGTACCCGATCGAGCTGACCGACGGGATGGAATGCATAGCGGCGCCCATGCTCTCGGAGAACGGCCCGCGCGGCGTCCTGTTGGCGGTACGCGGCGGCCGGGAGCCCTTCGACGCACTCGACCGGGACCTGATCGGTGGCGTGGCCGCTCATGCCGGCCTCATCCTGCAACTGTCGGAGTCTCAGCGGGACGCGGAACGCCTGCGGTTGCTGGGGGACCGCGAGCACATCGGCGAAGGCCTGCGGGACCACGCGATCCAGCGTCTCTTCCGGCACGGCCTCGCGTTGCAGGAACTCGGCAACCGGGTGCGCTCCGAGGAGGTTCGGTCGCGCGTCCAGGATCAGATCGACGAGGTCGACGCCATCATCCGCGACATCCGCGACACCGTGCTCGCCCTCGGCCACCCGAACAACTCTTGACCGGGTCCCCTTTTCAGCGCAGCGGGAAGACCACCCGAGTCCGGCACGGCGTCTCGTCCTCCCCGTCCGCGGGGATGGTGCGGGCGAAGAAGCCGGCCAACTCACCGACGCCGACCCGCTCCCGCAGGCCGACGACGATCCGCGGTGGCAGGCTGACCTCCCTGATCTCGACCGGCGACGCCGACGTGGTGCTCATGATGACTCCCTTCGTGCAATTCTTCGGTGGTACCGCGCCGGGCGCGTCAGCCGCGACGACCGGCGGAACTGGGCCTGGCGTCGGCAGTCGACATCGTCTCCTCGGGCGGGTCAGACGAGGTCCGCGGTCGGCCGGGTGGGACGCGCGGTCAGGGCGCGGATCTCGGCGACGATGCCCGCGGGGAAGGTGCCGGCCTCGGGTACGGACGCGAAGTCGGCGGTGACCCCGATGGCGGCCTGCCCGCCGTAGGTGAGCACCGACACCCCGATGCGCATGCGTTCGGCGATCGGCACGTACGGCAGGATCTCCCGGATCGGGTGGCCGAGCAGGTAGAGCTGCCCGGGCGGCCCGGGGACGTTGGTGGTCACGGTGACGATCGCCCGCTGCGGCAGGCGCAGAGCCGTGCGTACGCCCAGGGCCACCGCGGCGAACGGCTCATGGTCGGCCAGCTCGAGCAGGGCCGCACCGGTCTCGATCTCGTGCGACCCGCGCAGCTCGGCGATCCGCCGGTGCACGACGGCGAGCCGCTCGACCGGGTCGGCGACCTCCACCGGCAGCTGGACCAGCAGCGAGACGATCCGGTTGGCGATGGTGGTGTCGCCGTCGGGCCGGACGTTCACCGGCACCAGCGTGCGGATGGCGTCGGCGGCCGGTTCCTCGTCGCGGTCGAGCATCAGCCGCCGGAACGCACCGGCCACGGCGGCCAGGTAGACGTCGTTCACGGTCACCTTGTGCCGCCGCGCCGCCGACCTGATCTCGATGAACGGGATCCGCGCGAACGCGTACCGCCGGGGCAGGCCCAGTGGCCCGCTCAGCGACGTCGGCCGACCCGGTGTGATCGCCTCGGCCAGGGCGCGCACGCCCTGCCAGGTGTCGCGGGCGCGCCGCACCGTCGCCGCCGGGTCGCGGACCCCGCGGGCGATCCACCGCAGCTGCTCGAACGGGAGCGCGGCCAGCCGCCGCAGGGCGTCGAGGGTGAGGCCGGCGCGATCCCCGTCGGGCGACGGGTGCCAGTGGTCCGGCACCGGCGGGCGCGGTTCCGGGGTCGGGTCGCACATGATGCGGTAGAGCTCGTTGCCGGTCATGCCGTCGACCATGCAGTGGTGCACCTTGGACAACACCGCCCAGCGGCCCTCCGGTAGCCCTTCGATCAGCCAGTACTCCCACAGCGGGCGTTCGCGATCGAGCCGGTGGCTCATGATCCGTCCGATCAGGCGGCCCAGGGCGGCGTCGTCGCCGGGTGCGGCCAGCGCGGTGCGGCGCAGATGGAAGTCGAGGTCGAAGCCGGGGTCGTCGACCCAGACCGGGAGACCCAGGTTCAACGGCAACCGGCGTACCTTCTGCCGGTAGCGCGGGACGAGCGGGAGGCGGCCGCGGACGGCAGCGGTGAAGGCGGCCGCGGACGGCGCCGGCCCGTCCGCCACGGCGATGGATGCGATGGCCAGTGACGCGTGCGGATCCCCGTCCTCGGCGTCGAGGAACGCTGCATCCAGCGGGCTCAGATAGTCCACCACGACCTCCCGGCAACCGTCCGCGGCTCTGCTGACAGCCTCTCTCGTGGCCGGTGGCCCGCTACAGGGCCGGATGACCCGTGTGCCGGGGCTGCTCTCCGGAGCATCGATGGTCCCTCCAGCCGCGTCCGGGCGGCACGGCGGCCCAGGTCGGGACGTCCGGCCCTGGCCGGGCGCCGGAAACCGGGGATGTGCTGGAGAAAACGGTCCCGGGAGGAACCCATGCGAGGTTATCCACTACGGGTCGAAGCACGCCGCGACGAGTCGCCGAGCCGATGGCTCTGGCTCGTCAAGTGGTTCCTGCTCATCCCGCACTACGTCGTCCTGCTCGTCCTCTACCTCGGCCTGGTGGTACTGACTCTGGTCGCGTACCTCGCGGTGCTGTTCACCGGGCGCTACCCGCCCGCCATCGCGGCCTACAATCTCGGCGTCCTGCGCTGGAGCTGGCGGGTGGGCTACTACGGCTACCAGGCGCTCGGCACCGACCGGTACCCACCGTTCACGATGGCCGACGTGCCGGAGCATCCGGCGCGGGTCAGCCTGACCGAGGCGCCGCACCCACCACGCTGGCTGCCCCTGGTGGCTTGGCTGTTCGCCGTACCGCATCTGCTGCTGCTCGGCGCCCTGTCCGGCGCGGTCACCTGGTCGGGCGGGAACGGCGGAGATCGCACGACGACGCCGCTCAGCGTGATCAGCGCGGCCGTCATCGTCGCCGGCGTCGCCCTGCTGTTCACCGGCCGACTCCCCGGCGGCCTGCACGACCTGCTGGTCGGCGTGACCCGCTGGAACCTGCGCGTCGTGTCCTACCTGACCCTGCTGACGCCCCGCTACCCGCCGTTCCGCCTGGACCAGGGCGGCAGCGAACCGGTCGACGACCCGGTGCCACCGGCGCCGCCGGAGCCCGCGGCGCCGGCCGCCGCCCCCGTGCACCGAGGCGGGGTCGTGGGGCCGGTCCTCGGGCTGATCGCCGGCGTACTGCTGCTGGTGCCCGGGGCCGGCCTGGCGATCGGCGGCGGCGCCCTGCTCGCGTTGAACGACGCCCGCGACGCGGCCGGGTACGTGACCAGTCCGGCCGTCAGCGTACGGACCTCCACCGCCGCGGTCACCGCCGAGAGCATCACGCTCCAGGCCGGCGACGTGTTCACCCGTGGGTTCGCCGACATCGGCGGCTTCCGCGTCACTGCCACCGGCCCGGCGGGCGACGAGCTGTTCGTCGGTATCGCCAGCTCGTCCGATGTGGACGCGTGGCTGCGTGGTACCGCACACGACGAGCTGATCGGCATGTCGTCGGGCGACGCGCGCTACGACCGGGCGCCGGGCGCACGCCGGGCCGCCCCCTCCCCCGCCGCGCAATCGTTCTGGCTGGCCAGCGGCACCGGGACGGGTGACGCCACCCTCACCTGGGAGGCCACCTCCGGCACGTACGCGGTCGTGGTCGCCAACGCCGACGGCTCGACCGGTGTGACCGCCGACGTCCGGGCCGCGACCCAGGTGCCCGGCCTGGCCGGTCCCGGCACCGGGCTGTTGATCACCGGCATCCTGCTCGATGTCCTGGCGATCCTGCTGATCGTGCTCGGGGCGATGGGCCTGGGCCGCCGGCACAGCGGCACCCTGCCACCGCCGGCCGCGCCCTCGGGCCCGCCGGTGACCGGGCCGCCGCCGCTGGTCACGACGACGAGGTGACCGCGGACAAACGCATCCCCGGTGGGATCCACCGGGGATGCTCCGTGTCAACGGCGGTGATGATCGTCCGCCGCCGCCCCGACCACCACAGCCACGGCCACGGCGGCCACGGCGCCGGCGAGAGGCAGCAGAATGGCGTGGGTGAGGGCGATGAACTGTCGCTTCAACATGATGGTTCCTCCCTTCCCGGAGACCTGGTCAGTCCCGGCCGGGACGCATCAGGCGGTCGGCGTCACCGAACGCGTAACCATGGGATCGGGACACCACCTGGTCGTCCACGTCCCAGACCAGCTTGTCGACGACGGCGACCACGCCGGCCACCTTGGCGGTGAGCTCCACCGCCAGCCCGGCCAGGGTGCGGGTGTCCACACCTCCGCCGAGCGTGACCGTGCCCCGGTCGACCTCGACCGCGACGGTGGCCGGATCGATCCACAACGTACGCATCAGCACGTCGTCGACCACGTCGGCGCGGATCTCCTGATCCGTGCGCAGGTGGACACGCAACAGATCACGCCGGGACACGATCCCGACCAGCCGGCCGCCGGCATCGACCACCGGCAACCGCTTGACCCGGTCGTGTTCCAGCTGCCGGGCCGCCGCCGGGACCGAGACCTCGGGCTTCACCGTGATCGCCGGCGAGCTCATCAGCTCGGCCGCGGTCGCGGCGTGGGCCTTCGCCGTCGCCGCGCGGTGCGGCGCCCGGATCACCCGGCGGTGCTCGTGGTCGTCGGCCGCCTCGATCTTGTGCAGCAGGTCCGCCTCCGAGACGACACCGAGCACACGCCCGTCCGCGTCGACGACCGGGGCCGCGCTGATGCCGCCGACGATCAACGTGTCCACCGTCTCGCGGTAGGACGCTTCCGGCGGGATCGAAACAACGTCCCGCGTCATCACGTCAGCAACCGTCCATCGCTTCATCGGTCTCTCCTCACCGGGATGCGTCACGTCGAGCGTCGCGCCCGGGCTGCGAATCCGGCAGCGCCAGAGGTCCCGACACCACGGGCCGTCCGCCCCCCGCGCCCTGGCGAACGAGGGGAGCCTCGATGGTCGTGCGGTGGCCGGTGGGCGCGTCAGGGCCGCTTCGCCCCAGGTGCCGGGTCGACCGGCACTGTCACCTGGTTCCCGTCGGGCGGTATGCCTGGATCGAGCGCGGGAGGTGCCTCATGGTGATCGAGAAGGTGGGAGCAGCGCGGCTGTCCCCGCAGCAGGTGTGGAAGGTGGTGTCACGCGCGTCATTCGCGGTGCTCAGTCACGTGACGCCGACCGGCGCCCCTCGTTCGAGCGGCGTCGTGTACGCCGTCAGCGGCGGCAGCATGTACGTCGCCGTCGCACCGGACAGCTGGAAGGCCCGGCACATCGGCGCGGACGGCATAGTGGCGGTCACCGTCCCGGTCCGCCGGGGTGGGCTGCTGTCATTGATGCTGCCGATCCCGCCCGCGACGATCAGCTTCGCCGGTGTGGCCACGCTGCACCCCGGGGACCAACTGGCCGGGATGCCGGAACTGGTCCGTCTGGTGCCGCCGGCCCGGCGGTCGGACGCCACGATCGTGGAGATCCGGCCGATCGGTCACTTCGTCACCTACGGGGTCGACGTGCCGCTCCGGCAGATGCGCGACCCGGCGCAAGCCCGTGCCCGGACCGCCTCGATCTGACCCGAGCGGTCGTCATCCGACGGAGAGCAGTCCCAGGTGGTCGTCTTACCGCCGGTAGAGCACCCGGCCGTGGCCGCCGGCCGGCTCGAACTGACGGCTCGCCATCAGCGGCCCGGCCCGGCTCCGCCACCATGGCGGTGAGCGGCAGCACGATCGCCGCCAGGATCAGCGCGCCCGGCCGCCGGCCGATCAGACCAGGCCCCTCACCTCGGCGCACGGCCGTCAGCCACGAATGTCACGGCCGGGCACCGAGCGGATGTCGGCGGCGACGCGGCTGGCCCACGCCCGTACCCGTTCCGGATTCCGGAAATCGCCGGCGTGGCCCTCCCGGGCGAGCTGTCCGGCCACCCGGCCGAGCCAGCCGTGGGCCTCGGTGGTCATCCGGCCGCCGAAGGTCACATGCTCGCGCGCCGGGAGGTCACGCAGGGCCGCCTCCGCGTGGTGGATCGGCGGGACGGGACCGGTGTCGGCCGACCGGTCCAGCGGCCCGCTGCTGAACAGCCACACGGGCCGGTCGGTGAACCGCCCGGCGAACCGGTGCACGAACCGGCGGACGTCGACGTGCCAGCCGTGGGCGTACAACGCGGAGCCGAGCACGACGGCGTCGTAATCGTCGACCGTGGAGATCTCGGCCGCCGGTTCGAGGTGGACCGCAAGGCCTTCGGCCCGCAGTTGGCCGGCGATCCACGCGGCGATCTCGGCCGTTCCGCCGCCGGTACTGCCGTAAGCGACCAGGACGCTCATGTCTGGCTCCGTTTCGCCGCGGCCGGCTCGCGGGCGGCGCGCTCCTCGTAGAATTCGCGGAAAGCGTCGTACGCCCGTGCTCCGTAGACGGTCGCCGGGCCGCCGTTCATCAGGAAGGTCACCCCGATCGCCTCGGCGGCCTCGGCCGGGGTCGCCCCCTCCCGGACGGCCGCGTGGGCGTGCGCGGCGATGCAGCCGTCGCACTCCTTGCCGATCGCGATGGCCAAGGCGATCAACTCCTTGGTCCGCGCGTCCAGAGCGCCGCCGGCCAGCGCGGCATCGTGCAGTTCACGGTAGCCCCGGTAGACGTCGGGGATGGCCTGCCGCAGCGCTCGAGTCGGTCCTCTGAGCGCCTCGCGTACCGCGTTGCCGTAGGTCATGGCAGAAGCCCTTCTGACGGATGGGGGAATCGACCGCCCTCATCGTCGATGGGTCGCACCTTCCGCACCACGGGCCATGGTCCCGGCCCTGGCGGGCCGATCGTCCCTGGTGGAGCGGCTCGGGGCCGGGACACGCTGGAGACGATGCGGCTGTGCCGGGAGGCCGCTGGGCGCAGATGGTCTCGCACCGTTCCGGCGAGACCGAGGACACGTTCATCGCCGATCTCGCCACCGGCACGGGCTGCGGCCAGCTCAAGACCGGCGCTCCGGCCCGGGGCGAGCGGGTGGCGAAGTACAACCGCCTGATCGAGATCGAGGCGCCGGGGCACCTGCCGTACGGACTGCGGTGAGGTTGGGAACGAAGCACCCCGTGGGACGATCGTCCCGCGGGGTGCCGTCTCGAGCGGATCGGCCGCTCAGCGGATGATCGCGATCGGCCCGGTGCCGTGGTGCAGCAGGTGCCGGGTGACCGAGCCCAGCCGCAGATCACGGAACCCGCCGCGGCCACGCGCGCCGACGACGGTCAGCTGCGACTCGCGCGTCGCGGCGGTCAGCACCTGGTACGGGTGGCCGACGACCGACGCGATGTCGACGTGCACGCCGGGGAACTCGGCCCGCCACGGCGACAGGCGGTTCTTCGCCCACACCAGTTCGGCGATCGCGGCCTCGTCCCGGTTCGGGAACCGGCGGCCGATCGCCGGGTCCGGTGGCGGCATCCAGGCGTGCACCGCGCGCAGCGGCACACCGCGGGCGGCCGCCTGCCGGAGCGCGAACTGTCCCGCCTCCTCGGCGTGCGCCCACTCGTCCAGCCCGAGGACGACCGGGCGGCCGACCGCCTCGAGATCGCGGACGATCACGACGGAGCAGAACGCGTGCGCGGCGACCGAGACCGCGACCGAACCGAGCACCTGGTCCGCGACCGGGTGATGACTGTGGCCGCCGACGACGACCAGAGCGGCGTCCGTGGAGCTGTCCCGCAGCACCGCCGCGGCCGGGCCCTCCTCCACGATCTCGGAGACGGCCACCTTGGGATGGCCGGCCCGGGCCTTCGCGGCGGCCGCGGCGAGCAGGGCCCACGCCGCGTCCTTGGTCGGTACGTCCGGCCACGCCACGGTGCCGGGCACGATGTACACGGCCGGGGCGTACGCCGGGAAGGCCAGCGCGTACACCAGGTCGACGGTCGCGCCGGTCCTCGCCGCCTCGTCCAGCGCCCAGGCCAGCGCCCGGTCCGACGGCGGGCTGGCGTCGTACCCCACCACGATCCTGTTACCCGACATGGCTCTTCCCTTCCGACTGGGCACGGTCGCGGATACCGCGCAGCATCTTGCGTTCCATCACCAGGCTGCCCGGCTCCATGATCAGCCGGTCGGCGAGCCGGCGGCCGGTCGAGGCGCCGGTCTCCGCGATCCGATTCCGGCTGACCAGCCGGGTCCCGCCGCCCTCCGGGGTCAGCGTGAACGACCACACCCACTGGCCGTCCTCGGAGCGGAAGGCCAGGGCGCGGCCGGGCTCGCAGACCTCGACCCGCATGCCGGGGCCGTTCTGACCCATCGGCAGCACGTCACCCACGTCCAGGTTCTGGAACTCGGGCAGGATGCGGTCGGCGCTGTGCATGCCCAGCCCGAACAGGTTCTCGATCCAGTCGTAGGTGTAGGCGCCACCGCGCCCGCTGCCCATCTGCACCAGCCACGGCCAGACCCGCTCGGGCGGTACGTCGATGGTGATCGCCCGGGTGCTGATCATGTCGGCCGGGGACAGCAGATCGTCACCGGGTAACGTCCGCCGTGTCTCCTCCGGAGTGGCACCCCAGGTGAGGTACCAGCGCCGGAGGAACGGCACGGTGGTGGCGGTCAGCAGCAGCGCGGCAGCGGCCCAGGTGGCGCCTCGCATCGGTCGTCCCGGCGTCATGACTCCTCCTCACCTCTGACGCTAGGAAGCCACCGGCCTCCACCGGCAGGGCCGGAGGTCCCGATCAGGGCAGCAGCAACGCGGCGGCACGGGTCTCGGCGGCCAGCGCCTCGTCGACCAGGTCGGCCGCCGCGACCAGGAACTCGTCGTGATCGGCGGGCGGCACCTCCCCGCTCTCGGGTTCCGGGTCCGGGCCGGCTCCGGTCATCTGCTGGAAGAGACGTTCCTCGATCCGTCGTCCGGCCTCACCGGCCACGGCCAGCGCATGCTCGGCCAGCTCGGCCCACCGGGCGCCGGACCGGCGGAACTCCACCGCCGCCTCGGTCAGCCGAACGTCGCCGAGCACGGTCGCCGCCTCGTCGAGGTAGCCGGCGTACAGCGGCCGGGTGGCGGCCGGTGCGGTGTACCGCAGCTCCAGGCATTCGTACAGTCGCAGGGCCGCGAACGGCAGTGCGCCCAGTGCGGCGAACCGGCGTGTCCAGCCGGACCTCCCGCGCCGGTCCCGCAGCTGCGCGGCCAGCCGGGCCATCCCGGACAGGCCCATGTTGACGTCGAACGCGTTGCCGAGAACCGGTCCGGTCAGATGCCGGGCCGTGGTGGTGACGGCCGCGCGCATCGCGGTCGCGAGGTCTGGCGCCCCCGCCGGCGGATCGATCAGGATCCGCTGGTTGCGGCCCTTGCGGTAGGCCGACCAGGCCGAGCGGAACGTCTCCTCGGGGACCCGCCGCGGCTCCGGCGCCTCGTCGTCGACGAGCAGGTCGCCGCCGTCGCGGGCCACGACCACGACCGGGTAGGGGTCGGCGGCGAGCGCGGTCACGTCGCTGTTCCAAGGCAGGTCGGCCCGGCTGACCAGGCAGTGCATCGGTTGGTCGACGGTACGCAGGGCCACCGCCGCCCGGCCGTGCTCGGTCCGGTAGCCGATGCCGAGCCGGTCCAGCGCGGCCGGCAGCCAGGGCTGCGGGTGGTGCTGGGCGACGACGGTGACCAGCGGGGCGGGCAACCCGCGGTACTCGAAGACGGCGTACAGGAAGCCGATCCCGCCCGCGAGGCCGCACAACGTGGTCTCGGTGTACGGCCGGCCGGTGTGCGGCGCGACGTGCCCGGCCTGCTCGAGCAGATGCGCCAGCAGCGTGCTCTCGTGATGCAGCCCGCCGCCGAACCGCGGATAGCCGGGCACCGGGGACGGCCCGGACCGGCCGGCGTGGGCCAGCACATGCCGGCGGGCCGTGGTGTAGGACTCGCCGGTCCGCGCGGCGCGCTCCCGGATCAGTCGCTTGAGCTCTCGCTGGGTGGTCATGGTCGGCGCCTCACCGGCGGCACCACCGCGTCGCCCGCCCACGCCGGCGGCGCGGTCGCCGCCAGAAAAGGGCAGGACCGGTCGTCCGCGACGGCATGGGGGCCACCTTTTCCCCGTGAGGCTCCCGGTGGGCGTGGGCCACCGGCCGGAGGGGTACGGCGCGCGGGCGCGCCGAGCGCAGTGTAGCGGGTCCCCCGGGCAGAGCCGGTCAGCCCGGCCGGACCGGTCCTTCGCCCCTCCCGGCGGTGGCCGCGTCCGGACCACGGTGAAGGCAACTGGGAGGAGGAGCCATGCGGATCAGGGAGATCGTGGTCGGTACCGACGGCACGCCGCCGGGTGGGGCCGCGGTGGAATGGGCGGCGCGGGAGGCGGCCTACCGCCACGCGCGGCTGCGGGTCGTGCACGCGTACGACCGGACGGATCCGGCGGAGTGCGCGAACGGGGAAGCCGACCGGCACCTGGCGGAAGCGCTGGTCGGCGAGGCCGAGCGCGCCGTCCACGCGATCAGCCCGGCCGTGGAGGTGGTCACGTCGACGACCGCCGGCGATCCGGTGCTGTGTCTGCTGGACGTGGCCGAGTACGCGGATCTGCTGGTCGTCGGCAGCCGGGGACGGACCGGCCTGGCGGGGCTGCTCTCCGACCGGGTCGGCCGGCACCTGATCGCCCAGGCGCCGTGTCCGCTGGTGGTGGTGCACGGCCGCGGCGACCCGACCGGCGGCCCGGTGGTGGCCGGGGTGGACCTGGCCGACACCGCGGAACACGTCCTCCAGACCGCGTTCGCCGCCGCCGCCGATCGTGGCGCCGACCTCGTCGTGGCCCACACCTACCTGCCGATCGCACCGCTGTGGGGCATCGACCTGCCGTCCTCGGCGACGGCCGGAGCGGACGAGGACGCCGTCGAGCACGCTCAGATCGTGGATCTGGTGGAGCGCTGGCGCGGGAAGTACCCGCGGATCCCGGTTCGCACGGTGGTCCGGCCCGGTGGCCCCGGCTCGTTGCTGGCCGACCTGTCGACGGGCGCGCGGCTTGTCGTGGTCGGCAACCGCGGGCACGGCGTGGTGGCCGGCGCGCTGCTCGGCTCGACCGGCACCTACCTGATGCACCACGCCGAGTGCCCGGTCTGGGTGGTCCGCGAGCGGGCCGCGGGTGGGGACCATCGGCCCTGACCGGTCCGCGCCGACCGGCGCAGGCTGGAAGCAGACGTTGCGAGGTGATCCCATGACGACGCGGAACGACGCACCGGTGGTCGTCGGCATCGACGGATCGGCCCGGGCGCTGGATGCGACCCGCCGTGGGCGGGGCGGTTTCGCCGGCCTGCTGCTCGGGTCGGTGAGGCAGCACCTCATCCATCACGCCCCCTGCCCGGTCGTGGTGGTCGAGAGCGAGCGGTCATGACCAGCTTCGGCCCGCCCGCCGTCCGGGAGACCCACGCGGCCCTCATAGTCCTGGTCGCCGACCGGGCGTACAAGCTGAAGAAGCCGGTGGATCTCGGCTTCCTCGACTTCCGCGACCGGGCCGAACGGGAGCGGGTCTGCCACCGCGAGGTCGAGCTCAACCGCCGGCTCGCCCCGGACGTCTACCTCGGGGTGGCCGACGTGCTCGGCCCGGACGGCCGGCCGTGCGATCACCTGGTGGTGATGCACCGGATGCCCGAGGACCGGCGGCTGTCGACGATGGTCCGGGCCGGGCAGCCGGTCGCGGAGCAGCTGCGTCGGCTGGCGCGGATGCTGGCGGCGTTCCACGCGGAGGCCCGGCGCGGGCCAGAGATCTCAGCCGAGGGTAGCCGCGACGCCCTGCTCGGACGGTGGGACGACACCTTCGAGCAGCTCCGCCCGTTCCACGGCAACGTGCTGGACGACGGTGCCGCGACCACGGTCGAGCACCTCGTCCACGACTTCCTGGCCGGCCGTGCGCCGCTGTTCGAGGATCGGATCGCCGCCGGACGCGTGGTCGACGGTCACGCCGATCTGCTGGCCGACGACATCTTCTGCCTCGACGACGGGCCCCGGGTGCTGGACTGCATCGAGTTCGACGACCAGCTGCGCTACGTCGACGGGTGGGACGACGCCGCCTTCCTGGCCATGGACCTCGAGCAACTGGGCGCGACCGCGTCGGCCCGGGGGTTCCTGCACTGGTACGCCGAGTTCAGCGGAGACGCCGCGCCGATCGCGTTGCGCCATCACTATGCGGCCTACCGCGCCTTCGTACGCGCCAAGGTGGCCTGTTTCCGCCACCGCCAGGGTGACCCGCGGGCGGCGGCCGACGTCGCGCATTACACCGATCTGACCCTGCGGCACCTGCGGGAGGGGGTGGTCCGTCTGATCCTGGTCGGCGGTACCCCCGGGACGGGCAAGACCACGCTGGCCGGCGGCCTGGCCGACCGGCTCGGCGCGGTGCTGTTGAGCAGTGACCGCATCCGTAAGGAGATCGCCGGGCTCGATCCGGACCGTTCGGCGGCGGCCGGCTATCGGCACGGTATCTACACCCTGGAGTGGACCGAGCGCACCTATCGCGAGCTGCTGCACCGGGCCGGCCGGCTGCTGGAGCGCGGCGAAACCGTGGTGCTCGACGCGTCGTGGCTGCGGGACCGGCAGCGGAAGGCGGCGACCCGGCTCGCCTCGGAGGCGCACGTCCCCCTGATGTCTCTGCGGTGCACGGCGGACCCGGGGACCATCGCGGAGCGGTTGCACCGCCGGGCGGAAGCCGTGACGGCCGGCTCGGACGCGAATCGGATGATCGCCGCGGCGCTGACGGCCGACGCGGATCACTGGCCCGAAGCGCACACGCTCTCCACCGAGACCGCTCCGGCCGAGGTGGTGGCCGAGGCGTTGGCCTTCATCCGAGCCGCGGAAGGTCCGCTCGCTACGGGCCCCACTGCCCTACCTGTCCCGGCCGCCGGCCGCGAGGGTGAAGGGTGAAGGGTGAAGGGAAGGAGGCCGCCATGACCGCGCGGCTACGACTAGAACAGTGCGGGTTGGGCGCGGGCAAGAAAGCCCGACTGCACCGCATTCTCTACCACCACGGATTGCGTAACGGCACGGCGTTGTTCCTGCCGTACGACCAGGGGCTGGAACACGGGCCGAGGGACTTCTTCGCCAACCCGCGGGCCGCGGACCCCCGCTACATCATGAAGCTGGCCCTGGAGGGCGGTTTCAACGGCGTCGCCATCCAGATCGGCCTGGCCGAGAAGTTCTACTGGGACTACGCCGGCGAGGTTCCGCTGATCCTCAAGCTGAACGGCAAGACCGAGATCCCGCCGGAGGCGAACGCGTTGTCGCCGGTGCACGCCTCGGTCGAGGACGCGGTCCGGCTGGGCGCGGACGCGGTCGGCTACACGTTGTACGTCGGCACGCCGGCCCAGGAGGAGGACTTCGCGCAGTTCCACGTGGTCCGCCGGGACGCGCAACGCTTCGGCATACCGCTGATCGTCTGGGCGTACCCGCGGGGTGAGGCCATCGACAACAAGGGCGGCCGGGACTCGTTCTACGCCGTGCACTATGCGGCGCGGACCGCGAGTGAGCTCGGCGCCGACGTCGTCAAGGTCAACTTCCCGCATCCGGAGAAGCACGTACCACCGGCGTACCTGTCCGATCTCGGCAGTCAGGAGGCGATCGACGAGGTCGTCCGGGCCGCCAACCGCACCCTGGTCCTGGTCTCCGGCGGCTCGCTGGCCAGCGACGAGGCGATGGTCGAGAAGGCCGCCGAGTCGATGTCGGCCGGCGCGACCGGGCTCATCTTCGGGCGCAACGTCTGGCAGCGCGACTACGACGACTCCCTGCGTTTCGTCGCCGAGCTGCGCGACGTGCTGGCCAAGTATCCGACCCCGTGAGGAGCGCATCGTGAAGGCTCTCGTCGTCTACGAGTCGATGTTCGGCAACAGCGAGACGATCGCCCAGGCGGTCGCCGACGGCCTGGCCGACCGGTTCGACGTCACCCTGGCCGACGCCCGCAGCATGCCGCGCGCCGCCGGCGTGGACGTCGTCGTGGTGGGCGGGCCGACCCACGCCTTCGGGCTGAGCCGGCCGGCGACCCGTGAGGACGCCGTCCGGCAGGGCGCGACCCGCACGGGCGTGGCCGAGGTGGGCCTGCGGGAGTGGCTGGACACCGCGCCGGATTTCCCCCGGGACACCATCGGGGCGGCGTTCGACACCTCGATCGGCAAGCCGCTGACCGGGTCCGCCGGGCGCAAGGCCCTGCGCCGGCTGCGGCGCAAGGGCTGCCGGGCCGCCCTGCCGGCGATGAGTTTCCATGTCACGGGGGTGGCGGGGCCGCTGGTGGCGGGCGAACGGGAACGCGCCCGGCGGTGGGGCGAGGCGGTCGCGGAGGCCGTCGGCGACCGGGACTAAAGTCCCGGACGGTAGGGACCTCCGGGCCGCCGGGGGCTGCCGCTCGCCTCTGATCGACCGGTACGGCGAGCACCTACCTTCGAGAGCGACCCCAAAGTCGAACCTCTCGAGGGAGAAGCGCCGTGACCACCGTGACCGACGAGGAGCTGCTCCGGCAGCTCACCGACCCGGACGACAACGACGTGGCGCAGCTGGACGCGTGGTGGCGGGCCGCCAACTATCTGACCATCGGCCAGATCTACCTGCGCGCCAACCCGCTGCTGCGCCGGGCGCTGACCGCCGAGGACATCAAGCCCCGGCTGCTCGGCCACTGGGGCACCAGCCCGGGCCTGTCGCTGATCTACGCCCACGTGTCGCGGCTGGTCCGGATGACCGGCCAGCAGGCGATCTACCTGGCCGGCCCGGGGCACGGTGGCCCGGCCCTGGTCGCCGCCGGCTGGCTGGAGGGCACCTACAGCGAGATCTACCCGCGGGTGTCCCAGGACGAGGCCGGCATGCTGCGCCTGTTCCGGCAGTTCTCGGCGCCCGGCGGCATTCCCAGCCACGTGTCGGTGACCACGCCCGGCTCGATCCACGAGGGCGGCGAGCTCGGCTACGTGCTGGTGCACGCGTACGGCGCGGTCATGGACAACCCGGATCTGCTGGCCGTCGCCGTGGTGGGTGACGGCGAGGCCGAGACGGCGCCGCTGGAAGGCTCCTGGAAGGGGCTGTCGTTCATCAACGCCGCCCGGGACGGTGCGGTGCTGCCGATCCTGCATCTCAACGGCGCGAAGATCTCCGGTCCCACGGTGCTGGCGCGCAAGGAACGCGCCGAGGTGCACGGGCTTCTCCACGGCCACGGGTACGACGTGATCGAGGTCGAGGGCGAGGACCTGCCCGGCATGCACCAGCGCTTCGCGGCCGCTCTGGCCGACGCGTGGTCGCGTATCCGGGAGGTGCAGCGGGAGGCCCGGGCCGGCGAGTCGGACGGCTCCCGGCCACGCTGGCCGCTGATCATCCTGCGGTCACCGAAGGGCTGGACCGGCCCGTCCGAGGTGGACGGTATCCGGATGACCGGTACCTGGCGGTCGCACCAGGTGCCGCTGTCCGGCGTCCGGGAGAACCCGGAACACCTGGCGATCCTGGAGCGCTGGCTGCGGTCGTACCGGCCGGAGGAGCTGTTCGACGACGCCGGCACCCCCGTCGCCGCGATCCGGGATCTCGCGCCCCGGGGCGACCTGCGGATGAGCGCCAGCCCGCACGCCAACGGCGGCCTGCTCACCCGCGACCTGGATCTGCCGGACTTCCGGGACTACGGGGTCGACGTCGACGCCCCGGGCCGGCTGCGGGCCGAGTCGACCCGCAAGCTCGGTGAGCTGATGCGCGACATCTACCGCGGCAACCCGGACCGGTTCCGGCTGTTCTGCCCGGACGAGACCAACAGCAACCGGCTCGGCGCGGTCTTCGAGGCCACCGACCGGGCGTTCATGGAACGCGTGACCCCGGACGACGTGGCCATCGGGCCGGACGGCCGGGTGATGGAGGTGCTCTCCGAGCACAACTGCCACGGCTGGCTGGAGGGCTACAACCTGACCGGGCGGCACGGCATGTTCGCCACCTACGAGGCGTTCGCCATGGTCAGCGCCTCGCAGACGATCCAGCACGGCAAATGGCTGCAGGAGGCGTCGCACCTGCCCTGGCGGGCCAAGGTGCCCAGCCTCAACGTGCTGCTCACGTCGACGGCGTGGCGTAACGACCACAACGGCTTCTCGCACCAGGGACCGGGCCTGATCCAGACCGTGCTCACCCAGCGCGGCGACGTCGCCCGGGTCTACCTGCCGCCGGATGCCAACTGCCTGCTCTCGGTGGCCGACCACTGCTTCCGCTCCCGCTCGTACGTCAACCTGATCGTCATCGACAAGCAGCCACAGCTGCAGTACCTGACCATGGGCCAGGCGATCGACCACTGCGCGAAGGGTGCGGGGGTCTGGGAGTGGGCCGGCACCGACGACGGCACCAGCGACCCGGACATCGTCCTGGCCTGCGCCGGCGACGTGGTCACGATGGAGACCGTCGCGGCCGCCCAGATCCTGAAGGAACGCCTGCCCGGCATGAAGGTCCGCGTGGTCAACGTGGTCGACCTGATGAGCCTGGTCCGGCACCGCGACCACCCGCACGGGATGAGCGAGACCTACTTCACCGAACTGTTCACCGACACGGTCGACGTGGTCTTCTCGTTCCACGGCTACCCCGGCGCGATCCACCAGCTGGTGCACGGCCGGCCGGACGCCGACCGGTTCCGGGTGCGCGGCTTCATCGAGCAGGGCACGACCACCACGCCGTTCGACATGACGGTGCGCAACCGGGCGTCGCGCTACCACCTGGTGATGGACGCGATCAACAACTCCAAGCGGCTGCCGCGTGGGGCGACCGCACTCAAGAAGTGGTGCGAGGCCCAGCTCGCCCGGCACGAGGAATACGTGGTCGAGCACCTGGAGGACATGCCCGAGGTGCGCGACTGGTCGCTGGGCGACCAGCCGCGACACGACTGAGGGTTACGACTCGGACGGGACCGGGCCCTGGTGGTGCGTGCGGCGCAGCCGGCGCAACCGCGAGCGGAGCCGCTCCTGCAGGAGGTCGGCCGCCTCCTGCAGGGTCTCCCCCACGGCGTGGACGTGGACGGCGGTCCCGTCCACGTCGACGTGGGCGTCGACCCGGTTGCCCGGTGCTGCCGAGTCCAGCGTCAGCGAGGTGCGGTGGACCCGGCCCGGCGCGTGCTGCAGGGCGGCCTCGAGCTTGCTGACGGCGTACTCCCGGGCCCAGCCGCCGACCCGGCCGTGCGTGTGCACCTGAGGGGTGATGACCTGCTCGATACGTGTCATGACGCCTCCCGTGACCTTCCCGGACCGCGTGTCCGGATACCTCAATTGATCAACGGTTCGCCGCCGGGCGAAAGGGTCCTTCGGCCCTGACGACTCGGCACCCCCGCCCGCCATCGTGGGTGGGTACGGAGCAGCAGATAGGAGGTCCCGCCATGAGTGCGTTGCCAGAGGAGATGCGCGCCGTTCTGGAAGGTGCGGCCCGGGTGGCGCTGCGCGCGCCCTCGGTGTTCAACACGCAACCGTGGCGGTGGACGATCGGGGCCGGGGTGATGGAGCTGTCGGCCGACCCGGAACGCCGAGTGCCGGCCATCGACCCGGACCGGCGGCTCATGCTGATGAGCTGCGGCGGCGCCCTGCACCACGCGCTCACCGGGCTGGCCGCGGCGGGCTGGCCGGCCACCGTCACGCGGTTCCCGGCCGGGGACGGGGACGTGCTGGCCCGCGTACGCCTGGACGAGGCCGGACCGGTGACGCCCGACCCCGCCGCCCGTGCGCTGGTCGAGGCGATCGCCCGGCGCCGCACCGACCGCCGGGCCTTCGGCGACCGCGCGGTGGACGAGGAGACGCTCTCGGACCTGCGCCGTGTCGTTGAGGCGCACGGCGCCTACCTGCACGTGGTGCCGCACGACCAGGTGCCGATGCTGGGCATTCTGGTCGAGCAGGCGGCCGACGCGGAATACCTGGACCCCGCGTACCGCAAGGATCTGACCCGCTGGACCAACCGGCCGGCCTGGACCGGCGACGGGGTGCCACCGGCGACGGCGGTCGCGCCGGCCCTGCGCCGGGTGCCGGTGCGCGAGTTCGCCCCGCAGGGCGGTGAGGTGCTGGCCGCCGGTCAGGACCACGACCAGGGTGCGGCGTACACGATTCTGTACGGCATGGACGCCGAACCGGCCGATCTGCTGCGCGCCGGCGAGGCGATGTCCGCGCTGCTGCTCACCGCGACGGCGCGGGGCCTGTCGACCGCGCCGCTCAGCGAGGCGGTCGAGGTGTCCTGGTCGAAGTACCTGCTCGGCGAGCTGCTCTCCGGGATCGGCGAACCGTATCTGGTGGTCCGGCTGGGTTACGTCGACGAGGCCGAGTCGCTGCCGGCGACGCCGCGCCGGACGGCGAATGAGGTCATCACGTTCCGGTCGAGCGCTGATAAGCCCGCACAGCCGTAGGCAGGGTCGGATAGATGTGGTCCGGGCCGATCGACGCGGTCAGACCGTACGCGTCCAGCTGGGCCTGAAGGTCCTGCTTGACCCGGGCCAGCCCGAACACGATGCCGCGGCCGGTCAGCTCGGCCCGCAGCCGGTCGAGCGCGTCCAGCCCGGTGCTGTCCACCTCGACGTTGGCCTCGGCGTTGAGCACGAACCAGCGGACCGGCTCGCGCTCATCGGCCACCGCCGCCAGGGCGCGCTGCCGGAAGTTCTCGGCGTTGGCGAAGAACAGCGGCGAGTCGTACCGGTAGATCAGCAGGCCGGGCACGGTCCGAGCGGCCGGGAAGTCGTCCACGTCGTGCATCCCGGCCAGGCCGGGCACGATGCCGAGGACCGCGTCGTGCGGGCGGGCCACCCGGTGCAGCATGTCGGCGACGGACAGCCCGACGGCCAGCAGCACCCCGGTCAGGATGTCGAACACGACCACCCCGGCCAACGCGGCCAGGGCGAGCAGCAGTTCGGTGCGGCGGAACGCGGCCAGCCGCCGGAACCCCGCGATGTCGACCAGGCGGATCGCCGCGTAGACGACGAGGGCGCCCAGCGCCGCGGCCGGGAACAGGGCGAGCGCCGGGCCGGCGAACAGCAGCACGGCCACGACACAGAGCAGGGCGAAGAGCGAGTACATCTGGGTACGCGCTCCGCTCGCGACACCCAGCGCGGTGCGGCTGCCGCTGCTGCTGATCGGGAACCCGCGCAGCAGCCCGGCGCCGAGGTTGGCCACGCCCAGCGCGAGCAGCTCCTGGTTGGCGTCCACGGCGTCGCCGCTACGCCCGGCGAAGGCCCGCGCGGTCAGCACGGTGTCGGTGTACCCGACGACCAGCACCCCGACCGCCGGCAGCAGCAGCGACGCGGCCTCCGACAGGTCGGGCAGCGCCGGCCCGGGCACTCCCCGCGGCACCTCGCCGACCACGGCGACACCATGGCTTCGAAGGTCGAGGACCAGCACCGCGACGGTGGCGAGCAGCACCACGACCAGCGGCACCGGCAGCCGGGGAAACCGCCACTGCCCGAGGAACAGCAGCGCCAGCACGGCCAGCCCGAGCAGCGCGGTGGCGACGTGCACCTGGCCCAGCCGGGTCACGAAGGAGGCCAGTTCGCCGAGCACGGTGTCGCCGCCGACCCGCACCCCGGTCAGCTTCCCGAGCTGCCCGGAGACCATCGTCAGGGCCACCCCGGCCAGATAACCGACCAGGATCGGCCGGGACAGCAGATCGGCGACGAAGCCGAGCCGGGCCACGAAGGCGACCAGGAACAGCACGCCGACGACCACGGCGAGCGCGGCGGCCAGACCGGCGTAGCGGGCCGGGTCGCCGGCGGCCAGCGGCCCTACGACGGCCGCGGTCATCAGGGCCGTGGTCGACTCCGGGCCGACCGACAGGTGCCGCGAGGAGCCGAGCACGGCGTAGAGCACGAGCGGCGGCAGGATCGCCCACAGCCCGGCCACCGGCGGGAGCCCGGCCAGACCGGCGTAGGCCATCACCTGGGGCACGAGGTAGGCCGCCACGGTGAGCCCGGCCAGCAGGTCGCCACGCAGCCAGGACTTCCGGTACGCCCGGAGCACGCCCACGCCGGGCAGGAACTTGGATGCCGCCACATCAGGATCTTCGCTCATCCGGGGAAAGAGGTCCCGGCCTGACGGGCCACCTGCCTCTGCTCGCCGATCAACCGGGCCGACAGGGTGGGAGCTGGGAGAACGATCAAGGAGGCCCCCATGCGAGCAGCCGTCGTTACCGGCTTCGACAAGCCGTTGGAGATCAAGGACCTGCCGGTGCCCGAGCCCGGCCCCGGACAGGTGCTGGTACGCATCGAGGCCAGCGGCCTGTGCCACACCGACATCCACGCCGCCCGCGGTGACTGGCCGGTCAAGCCGCAGCCGCCGTTCACGCCCGGCCACGAGGGTGTCGGCATCGTCGAGGCACTCGGCGCCGGCGTCACCGAGCACCAGGTGGGTGACCGGGTGGCCGTCCCGTGGCTGGGTCACGCCTGCGGGACCTGCGACTACTGCGTCACCGGGTGGGAGACGCTGTGCGAGGCGCAGCAGAACACCGGGTACTCGATCGACGGCGGGCACGCCGAGTACGCGGTGGCCGACGCGCGCTATGTGGTCGGCGTACCCGATGGCATCGATCCGGCCGAGGCCGCACCGCTGACCTGCGCCGGCGTGACCACCTACAAGGCGATCAAGGTCGGCGGAGTCGTCCCGGGCGACCGAGTGGCGATCTTCGGCGTCGGCGGCCTGGGCCACCTGGCGCTGCAGTACGCCCGGATATTCGGCGGCGAGACCATCGCGGTGGACGTCACCGAGGAGAAGCTGTCGCTGGCCAAGCAGCTCGGCGCCGCGCACGTGATCAACGCCGCCACCACCGACCCGGTCGCCGAGATCGAGAAGCTGGGCGGCGCCGACGTGGCCGTGGTGCTGGCCGCCGACCCCAAGGTGGTCGAGCAGGCCCACTCCGCCCTGCGCCGCGGCGGACGGCTGATCCTGGTGTCGCTGCCCAAGGACAACGTGATGGCGCTGCCGATCTTCCAGACCGTGCTCAAGGGCATCCGGGTGATCGGTTCGATCGTCGGCAGCCGCGCCGACCTGGCCGAGGTGTTCCGGCTGCACGCGGCGGGCCGCACCGAGGTGCTCTACGAACCGCGGCCGCTGGAGGACATCAACACCGCGATCGAGGACGTCCTCGCCGCCCGGGTGCCGGCCCGGCTGGTGCTGATGCCCTGATCGGGTGACCGGGCCCGCCCGATCGGGACCTTCGGCCCTGACCGGGCGGCCGGCCGCCGCGAAAGGCTGGAAAAGAGACATTCGAGGAGGGGTCATGCGGCACACCGAGGCGTGGCGTGGGTTCACCGGCGACGACTGGCGTACGACGATCGACGTCGGCGCGTTCATCCACGACAACGTCACCCCGTACGAGGGGGACGCGAGCTTCCTGACCGGGCCGACCCACCGCACCACGCGGATCTGGGACGACCTGCGGGACATGTTCGCCGAGGAGCGACGCCGCGGCGTCTACGACGTGGACACGCACACGCCGTCGACCATCACCTCGCACGCGCCCGGCTACCTCGACCGCGGGCACGAGCTGATCGTCGGGCTGCAGACCAGCGCGCCGCTGCGCCGGGCGATCATGCCGGCCGGTGGGCTGCGGATGGTGCAGAGCGGGCTGGCCGCGTACGGCTACAGCCTCGACCCGTACGTACGCATGATCTTCTCGCAGTACCGCAAGACCCACAACGACGCGGTCTTCGACGCCTACCCGGCCGACGTCCTCGCCGCGCGCCGCTCGCACCTGATCACCGGCCTGCCCGACGCGTACGGCCGGGGCCGCATCATCGGCGACTACCGCCGTGTCCCGCTCTACGGCGTCGACTTCCTGATCGCCGAACGCCGGGCCCGCAAGGCCGCGCTGGACGCCGAGCTCTCCAGCGACGACGTGATCCGCGACCGCGAGGAACTGGCCGACCAGATCCGGGCGCTGGAGGACCTGAAGTGGATGGCGGCCCGCTACGACCACGACATCTCCGGGCCGGCGACCACCGGGCAGGAGGCCATCCAGTGGCTGTACTTCGCCTACCTGGCCGCGACCAAGGAGCAGAACGGCGCGGCGATGTCGCTCGGGCGTACCTCGAGCTTCGTTGACGTCTATCTGCAACGGGATCTGGCCGAGGGGACGCTGACCGAGTCGGCGGCCCAGGAACTCGTCGACGACTTCGTCATCAAGCTGCGCATCATCCGGTTCCTGCGAACGCCCGACTACGACCAGCTCTTCTCGGGCGATCCGACCTGGGTGACCGAGTCGCTGGGCGGCATCGGCGGCGACGGGCGCCCGCTGGTGACCCGAACCAGCTTCCGCTACCTGCAGACGCTGTACAACCTCGGGCCCGCACCGGAACCGAACCTGACCGTGCTGTGGTCGCCGCGGCTGCCGGCCGGCTTCAAGCGGTTCTGCGCCCAGGTCTCGCTGGACACCAGCGCCATCCAGTACGAGAACGACGAGCTGATCCGGCCGGCGTACAGCGACGACACCGCGATCGCCTGCTGCGTCTCGGCCATGCGGGTCGGCAAGGACATGCAGTTCTTCGGCGCCCGCGCCAACCTGGCCAAAGCCCTGCTGTACGCGATCAACGGCGGCCGCGACGAGATCAGCGGCGAGCAGGTGGCCCCGCCCACGCCACCGGTCGAGGGCGACGTGCTGGACTACGAGGAGGTGCTCGCCGCGTACGACCGGATGCTCGACTGGCTGGCCGAGACCTACGTCGACGCTCTCAACGTCATCCACCACATGCACGACCGGTACGCCTACGAGCGGCTCGAGATGGCCCTGCACGACTTCCCGGTGCACCGGTTCATGGCCACCGGCATCGCCGGGCTGTCGATCGCCGCCGACAGCCTGTCGGCCATCAAGCACGCGCACGTGAAGGTGCTGCGTGACGCGGACGGGCTGGCCGTCGACTACGCGGTCGACGGCGACTTCCCGGCGTTCGGGAACAACGACGACCGCGTCGACGCGATCGCCGTCGATCTGGTCGAGCGGTTCATGGCGAAGATCCGCCGCCAGCCGACCTACCGCAACGCCGAGCCGTCGCTGTCGGTGCTGACCATCACCTCCAACGTGGTGTACGGCAAGCACACCGGCAACACGCCCGACGGCCGGCGGGCGGGCGAGCCGTTCGCGCCCGGCGCCAACCCGATGAACGGCCGGGACCGCCACGGGCTGGTCGCCTCCGCGTTGTCAGTGGCGAAGCTGCCGTACCGCTGCGCCCGCGACGGCATCTCGATGACCAGCACCGTCACCCCCGACGGCCTCGGGCACACCCGCGCCGAACGCGTCACCAACCTGGCCGGCGTCCTCGACGCCTACACCGACGCGGGCGGCTTCCACCTCAACGTCAACGTGCTCGACCAGGCCACCCTCGAGGACGCCATGGCCCATCCGGAGAAGTACCCGCAGCTGACCATCCGGGTCTCCGGCTACGCCGTCAACTTCGTCCGGCTCACCGCCGAGCAGCAGCGCGACGTCATCTCGCGGACCTTCCACGGTGCGCTGTGAACGGCATGCTGCACTCGTACGACGTCTCCACCGGCGTCGACGGCCCCGGCACGCGATTCGTGGCGTTCCTGGCCGGCTGCCCGCTGCGCTGCCTCTACTGCCACAGCCCCGACACGTGGTACCGCCGCAGCGGAACCCCGGCCACCGGCCCGGGCCTGCTGGCCGAGATCCGCCGCTACGAACGCTTCCTCAAGGTGGCCGGCGGCGGGGTCACGATCAGCGGCGGCGAACCGTTGCAGCAGCCGGCCTTCGTCGCCGAGGTGCTGCGCGGCTGCAAGGAGATGGGGCTGCACACGGCCCTGGACACCAGCGGCTTCCTCGGCGCAAAGGCCGGCGAGGCCCTGCTCGACGCGGTCGACCTGGTGCTGCTGGACATCAAGAGCGGAGACCCACGGACCTACCGTACGGTGACCGGCACGGGCCGCCTGGCCCCGACCGTACGTTTCGCCCATCGCCTGGCCGACCGCGGCACCCCCATCTGGGTCCGTTTCGTCCTGGTGCCCGGCCTCACCGACGACCCGGCCAACGTCGACGCCGTGGCGGCCGTCGCGGCGTCGGTCCCGACCGTCGAGCGCGTCGAGGTGCTGCCGTTCCACCGCCTCGGCGCGGCCAAGTACGCCGCGCTCGGCCTGCCGTTCCCGCTCGCCGACACGCCGCCGCCGGACGGCGCCCTGATCGACCGGGTCCGGGCCCAGTTCCGCGACCACGGTCTGCCGGCGGTCTGAACGGGACCTTGGTCCCGATCATGCGGGTGCTTCGACTCGGGTGCGGGGCTCCTTACCAGGGCAGAGTCAGAGGTGTCAGAGAGAGATCGAGGAGGACATCATGACCATCATCGGCCGGAGCCACGCGGCGCATCTCGAGCACGTCGAGGCGCCCGGTGCCATGCTCACCAAGACCGCCGCCCGTACCCTCGCCGTGTTGCGTGTCGCCACCGGGTTCGTGTTCCTGTGGGCGTTCCTGGACAAGACCTTCGGCCTGGGCTACTCGACCCCGGCCGAGCGTTCCTGGCTCAACGGCGGCTCGCCGACCAAGGGCTTCCTGTCCAGCGTCGACGTCGGCCCGCTGCAGGGCTTCTTCCACACCATCGCCGGCGCGGCCTGGGCCGACTGGGCGTTCATGCTCGGCCTGCTCGGCATCGGGGTGGCCCTGATCCTGGGCGTCGGCATGCGCATCGCCGCGGTCGCCGCGGTCGCGATGATGGCCATGATGTGGTTCGCCGAGTTCCCCCTGGCCCAGCACACCAGCGCCGGCGAGGCGACCCACTCGAGCAACCCGGTCACCGACTACCACTTCGTCTACGCCGTCAGCGCCGTCACCCTCGCCCTGACCTACGCCGGCTCCACCTGGGGCCTGGGCCGCATCTGGTCCACGCTGCCCTTCGTCCAGAAGCACCGCTGGCTGATCTGACCACCACCCCCACCACGAAGCCCGGCCGGACCATCGGCCGGGCTTTCAGCCGTCCAGCAGACGCTGGCCGATCTTCACCCATTCGGTCTCGAAACGGTTGCTGGTAATCGTCCGGAAGTCGTGCCTCGCCTTGTCATCCTCGGGAAACTCCGCCTCACGGGAGACGATCTGAGCGAGCCGGGTCGCCAGCCCCTTGAAGACCAGGTATCCCGGTACGTCGGAGGAGTCCCACGGGCCGCCGGAGGTTCCCACGGCCCGGTTGTCCCGGATGGATTCGCGGACGGCCTGGCACGCCTGCCGGAAGCAGCCCAGCACCTCGACGTCGTTCCCGGTCAGCCGGCGTTCCACCGCCAGCTTCAGCAGCAACGCCTCCATGGCGCCCTCGGCGGTCGCGGCCCGGGTGAGCAGCTGCGAGCGGGCGGTCTCGTCGACGCCGGCCCGGCGCCGGGCGGACCACTCCTTCCAGACGGCGAAGAACTCCCCGTAGGACCGGTAGAAGGCGTCGGTGGTGGCGAGCGTCAGTTCGCGTCGCTTCTTCTTCTGGTCCCAGCGCGCGGTTATCCGGGAACCCGCATACCAGCCGAAGGTCAGTGTGGCGCCCGAGACCGCCAGGGTGAGCGCGGACTTCACCAGCTCCGTACCCAGATCGAGGTTCACGACGGCCATGGTGTCACGAAGGCCGGCACGCGTGGCTCGGCCCTAGCCACAGCTAGGATGGGGCACCATGAAGCTGCTGCTCACGTCCGCCGGCATCCGGAACCCGAGCATCGAGAACGCGCTGGTGGACCTGCTGGGCAAACCGATCGCCGAGTCCACCGCCCTGATCATCCCGACCGCCATCTACCCGTTCCCGGGCGGCTCGTTCGGGGCGTGGCGGGCGGTCGCCGGCCAGGGACCGTCTCCGCTGGTGGGGCTGGGCTGGAAGTCGGTCGGGCTCCTCGAGCTGACGGCGCTGCCGCACATCGAGGACGCGGCCTGGGTGCCGACCGTACGCGAGGCCGACGCGCTGCTGGCCTACGGCGGCGACCCGATGTTCCTCAGCACCTGGATGCGGCGCTCCGGCCTGGCCGGCCTGCTGCCGTCGTTGCGCCCCGAGGCGGTCTACGTGGGGGTCAGCGCCGGCAGCATCGCCGCCACCTCCACTTTCGTCGAGACCTATTACGATCCGCCGCGCGGCGTCGACGGGGCGCTGAAGACGGAGGAGGTCGTCTTCTCCTCGCCCGGCGGTGACGTTCCCCGGATCCTGGCCACCGGGCAGGGCACGGGGCTGGTCGACTTCGCGGTGATCCCGCACTTCGAGCACCCGGACCACCCCGACGCTTCCACGGCCAACGCGGAGAAGTGGGCGGCCCACATTCCCGCACCGACGTACGCGATCGACGACGACACCGCCATCAAGGTCACCGGCGGTGTCGTCGACGTCGTCTCCGAGGGGCAGTGGAAGCTCTTCGAGCCCTGAGCCCTGAGCCCGGCGGTCAGGCGGCGTCCCATGGCACGGTGAGGGGGTGTCGTTCGTCCTCGCGGGCGGCGATCCGCTCCATCGCGCGCAGATACTGATATCGCGAGATCTCGCCGGCGTTCAGCTGAACGACCATCGCACCCTCGAGGCTCTCCGGTCGAGCCGGCACCCGCGAGGCTTAGGCCGCGGGCTTCGCCGGTTTCTCGTCCTCCTCCTTCCAGGCGTGCAACGCGACCGCGCCGACGACGACGATGAACACCACGGTCAGCACCAGGGCAGCCATCTCCCTCACCTCCGATCACCATCCTCGTCCGAATCGGACATCACCGGCAGGGCCCATGGTCCCGCCCGGACGGGACCTGCATCCCTGCCCGGATGGCCCGGCACAGCCGACGATCGGGATAGCGAAGGAGAGGAGAATTCCATGTCCACCCGCAAGATCGTGGTCGGCTACGACAAGTCGGCCGACGCCAAGGCCGCGGTCGCCTGGGCGCTCGACGAGGCGGCCCGCACCGGCGCCCCGATCGAGTTCCTCTACGTGATCGACTGGCCCAGCTGGGGGCCGGCGTCGGCCACCGTCGGCACTCCGCCGACCTGGCCCGGCGGTGAGCTCGACCGGGCCGTGAAAGGCATGCTGGACGACGTCGTCGTCCAGTCGAAACACACCCATCCGGGCGTACGCACCGCGGTCGCCGTGGTCAACGACGGCGCGTCCCACACCCTGATCGAGCGCTCCGCGGAGGCCGGTCTGGTGGTGTTGGGCAGCCACGGGCACAGTGCCGTGGCCGGCCTGCTGGGCTCGGTCAGCGTGGCGGTCAGCGCACACGCGCGTTCCCCGGTCGTCGTGGTTCGCGGCGAGCAGCGGACCACCGGGCCGGTGGTGGTCGGCGTGGACGACTCGGCACCGGCCCGGGCGGCGCTGGCCTTCGCCGCCGATCAGGCGGTGTCCCGCGAGGCCCCGTTGCGGGTGATCCGGGCCTGGACACCCGTGCGGGGCATCTGGGAGGACTCGCCGATCGTGACCGATTCCGTCTCGGCCGCCGAGCGCGGCCCGTTCGACGAGCTCGTCGCCGAGCTGCGGACCAAGTACCCCGACCTGGAGATCTCGGCCGAGGTCGCGGTGGAGCACCCGGCCGCCGCGCTGACCACGGCGTCGGAGAACGCCCAGCTGCTGGTGGCCGGCACGCGGGGCCGCGGGGCGATGCGGGGCATGCTGCTCGGCTCGGTCAGCCAGCACCTGCTGCGCCACTCGGCCGTCCCGGTCGCCGTCGTTCACGAGTGACGAGCACACAACAAAGCCCGGAGGCGTTCGCCTCCGGGCTTTTCGGTGGGTCACATCCGTACCGACCAGATGCCGGGCACCGTACGGGCCAGGATCTCGACGACGGCGCGCTCGGCGTCGCTGTCGTACTCCCCCGTCACCTGGGCGACGCCACCCTCCACGGTGACGGTCCAGCGGTGCTGACCGTCGGCGTACTCGTCCAGCCGGTGCCGCACCTCGCGGGCCAGCGTCTCGTCGCTGTGCACGATGCTCCGCAGGATGTCGCGGCGGCTGACGATGCCGACCACCACACCGTCGTCCAGCACGGGCACGCTACGGACGTCGAACTCCAGCATGCGGGCCGCGACGTCCGCGACGTCGGCCTCGGGCTCGGTGGTCACCACGCCGGTGGTCATCACCTCGACGACCATCCCCGGTCGCTGCCCCGGCTCGTTCATCCAGTCGCGCCGCAGGTGCACGGCCGGATCCGCCGGGACCCGGTGCAGCAGGAGGTCGCCCTCGCTGACCATGCCGACCAGCCGGCCGGTGGTGTCGACCACCGGCAGGGCGGTCACGCCGTGCCTGGTCACCAGCTCGGTCGCGGTCTCGACCGAGGCGATCTGCGGCACCGTGACGACCGGGCTGGTCATGATGTCCTTGGCCCGCATCACCGTCACCTCCCGGCGAACTGTTTCGTCAGGTCGATCAGCCGGCTGGTGTAGCCCCACTCGTTGTCGTACCAGCCGAACACCTTGGCCAGCCGGCCCTGCGCCTGGGTCAGACGCGAGTCGAACACGCAGGACGCCGGGTCGCCGACGATGTCGCTGGAGACCAGCGGCGCCTCGCTGTACCGGATGATGCCGGTCATCGGGTCGGCCGCGGCCGCGGTGGCGACCACCTCGTTGATCCCGGCCGCGGTGACCTCGGTGGCAAACTGCAGGCTCAGGTCGCTGATCGATCCGTCGACGACCGGCACCCGCAGCGCGACACCGTCGAGCTTGCCGGCCAGCTCGGGCAGCACCAGCCCGACCGCCTTGGCCGCTCCGGTGCTGGTGGGGATGATGTTGACCGCAGCCGCGCGGGCGCGGCGCGGGTCGGAGTGCGGGCCGTCGAGCACGTTCTGGTCATTGGTGTACGCGTGCACGGTCGTCAGGTAGCCGCGCTCGATGCCGAACGCCTCGTGCAGCACCTTGACCAGCGGCGCCACGCAGTTGGTGGTGCACGACGCGGCCGAGACGATCTGGTGCCGGTCCGGGTCGAAGCCGTCCGCGTTGACCCCGGGCACCAGTGTGGCGTCGACGCCCTTGCCCGGCGCCGAGATCAGCACCCGCTGGGCGCCGGCCTTGAGGTGCAGGGCGGCGTCGTCGCGGGTACGCAGCTTGCCGGTCGACTCGATGACCAGGTCCACCCCGAGGTCGCCCCAGGGCAGCGCGTCGGGCGAGCGCTCGGCGAAGGTGGGAATGCTGTGCCAGCCCACACTCAGCCGGTCGTCGTCGGCGCTGACCTGGGCGTCCAGCCGGCCGAAGGTCGAGTCGTACTCCAGCAGGTGAGCCAGGGTGGCGGTGTCGTAGAGATCGTTGATCGCCACCACCTCCAGCCCCGAGTTGGCCATCTTCCGGTCGGCGAGAATGCGCAGGTAGTTGCGGCCGATCCGGCCGAAGCCGTTGATGGCGATCCGATAGGTCATGGTGTCCTCCCCTTGTTCTCTCAGGCCACGCCGGTGATCACGCCGGGACCCACGATCGCCCGGTCGTCGAAGGTGTAGTCGAGGCGATTGACCACCGCGACCACTCCGAGGGTCTGCCGGGCGACGCGGTCGGCCAGCTCGGTGGTGGACCACCGCTCGACCTTGCCGGTCAGGGTCACGACACCGTCGGTGACCGTCACCTCGACGCCCTTGGCGTCCACGGACAGCAGGTCGCGGTCGATGCCGTCGCGGGCGTCGGCCTGGATCTCGTCGTCCGGCCGCAGGTGCACCTTCAGCAGGTCGCCGCGGGTGACGATGCCGACCAGCCGGCCGGCGTCGTCGAGCACGGGCAGCCGCTTCACGTGTTCGCCGTCCATCAACCGGGCGGCGGCCGCGATCGTGGTCTGTTCCTGGGCGGTGACCGCGGGCGAGGTCATCAGGTCGCTCGCGCGCCGGCCCTTGGCCTTGGTCCGGTCGGCCCGGCGGTGCCGGCCCTCGAACATGCGTGGTTCCTCGTCACCGGCGTACTCGATCTTGCGGAGCAGATCCGCCTCGGACACCACACCCAGCACGCGCTGGAAGTCGTCCACCACCGGGACGGCGCTCACTCGTTTCGTCATCAACACGTCCACGACCGCCCGGTACGGGGCGTCCGGTGGCACCGAGACGACCGCCTTGGTCATCACGTCGCTGACCGTCCACTTTCTCATCACGCCACCTCCTTGTCGGCTCACCGTCAAGTTAGGTCGGCCGTCCGACGCGGAGGCAGGGCCGATGGTCCCGGTTCGTGGGGGCTTTCGCCGACCAGCCGGGTACGCAGCAGATCCCGCCGCGTGACGATGCCGCCCACGCGCCCGCGACGGTCGACGACCACCAGTCGATGCACCTTGGCGCGACGCATCAGCCGAGCCGCGAAGTCGACGGCCAGCGACGGCTGCGCCACGACCGCCGGCCGGCTCATCACGTCCCGCGCGACGGCCGCCAGCCCTTGGTGACGCACATGCCGATACCGGCCCGAGGGCGCGGCGTACGGTCCGGGCAGCAGATCGGACGCGGAGACCACACCGATCGCATGGCCCTCGTCGTCGACGACCGGCACGGCGCCGATCCGCCGCCGGACCAACAGGTCGACGATCTCGTGGCACAGGGTGTCTTCCCGCACCGTGACGACGTCGCTGGTCATGACGTCGTCCACCCGCCACAGCCTCATGGCAACCTCCCCTGAACACTTCTGACGCTACGAGCCGCCACGCCGTCTGATCAGGGCCGTCGGTCCCGCCCGGGCGGGCCGGGAGTCAGCGGAGCAGGACGTCGTCGACGGGCCGGCGGGGCGTCGCGGCGGCGGGCCGGCCGTAGCCGACGCGAAGGACGATCTGCGCCCACCGCCCGGCGTCGCGGTCGGACAGCAACTCGCGCACGGTCGGGATCTCGACCGGCTGGCTGATCGGCGTGGTCGCCAGGTTGAGCCAGGTCGCGGTCAGCAGCACCCGTTGCAATGCCTGCCCGGCGTCCACCCAGTCCGGCTCGGCGTCGCCGCTGGTCGACAGCACCACGATCGTCGGGTACGGCTCGAACACCTCGCTGGACCGTCGCAGGTGCGGTTGGAGCAGCCCGAAGTCGCGGATGGGCATGGTCTCCAGCGCGTCCCACGGCCCGATCGCGGTGGCCGGCACACCGTCGGCGCGGTGGCTTCCCGGCACCGTCCAGCGGGCGAGTTCCGCGCGGTAGCCACCGCGGGTCCGGAGCCGGCGGTCGGCCATCTCGGACAGGCCGAGGATCGCGTTCCGGCTCACCGGGCTGGCGAGGTGGAGGGTCGCGCCCTCCCGGCGGGCGGCGTCGATCAGATGGTCGAGAGCATCCGCGGGTACGACCGACCGCGCGAACGGCCACCGATTGGTGTGGCGGTGCGCGACGGCGGCGGCCAGTGCCTCCACCGCCGGGGTCGCGGCCAGATGCGGACCCACCGCCACCGAGGCCACGAGGTCCGGGTCGTCGGCCGCGGGGAAGAGCTTGACCCCGGGATCGTGTCCGGCCGCGCGGATCGCCAGCCGCAGGGTGAACAGCGCCGCGCCGACGCTGATCAGCAACTCGCGACCGGTCGGGTCGAGGACGTCGAGCCGGCGATGCCGGTCGGCGCGCACCTCCACCGTGTCCGGGCCGATCCGGAATCGCCATGGCTGACTGTTGTGCAACGACGGCGCCATCGTGGCGGTGGCGACGCAGTCCCGGAGACCCTCCATGTCAGATCCCCTTCCCGCTCGATACACCCAGCGAATCGCAGGTGTGGCGCGTTGAGTACCGGCCGGAGGTCCCGTCCCGCCGGGACTTGCCGCCCTGCCCGAGGTGCCCCGGCCGCGTCACGATCCGGACAGGACCCTTGGGAGGACGCCATGACGACCAGAAGGATCATCGTGGGCACCGACGGTGCCGAGTCAGGAAAGGCCGCCGTGCGGTGGGCGGCCCGGGAAGCACAACGGCGCGGCGCGGTGCTGCGCATCGTGCACGCCTTCGACTGGGAGTGGGCCGAGGCGAGGTACGACTACAGCGGCGCCGTCCTGGACGTCGCGCAGAAGACGGCCCAGGCGATCACCGCGAACGCCGCCGACGCGGCCGTCGCCGTGGCGCCGGGTGTCTTCGTCGAGACCGACACTCTGCTGGGCCGGACGTCTCCGAGGCTGCTCGCGCTGGCCGAGGACGCGCAGCTGATGGTGCTCGGCAACCGGGGTCGGGGCGGGTTCGCCAGCCTGCTGCTGGGCTCGGTGAGCCAGCACGTCGCGACGCACGCCGCCTGTCCGGTGGTCGTGGTCCGGGGCCGGCCGGACATCGACGGCGGACCGGTCAGCGCCGGTGTCGACGACTCCCCCGCGGCCCAGGTGGTGCTGGCGACGGCGTTCGAGGCGGCGGCCACTCTCGGCGCCGACCTGAAGCTGATCCGGACCTACCTGCCGCCGGTGCCGCTGTGGATGTACGGCGCCATGCCCGCGTCCGAGGTGGCGACCCCGGAGTTCGACGCCGACGAGCGGGAGCGCCTGAACGAGCTGGTGGCGCCGTGGACCGCGAAGTATCCGGGGGTGCGGGTGGACACGCTGCTGTCGCACGACAGCGCGGCCGCCGTGCTGGCCGGCGTCTCGCACGGCTCGCAGCTGGTGGTGGTCGGTAGCCACAGCCACGGTGGCATCACCGGGTCGGTGCTCGGGTCGACCGGTCTGCAGCTGTTGCACCACGCGGACTGCCCGGTCCACATCGCCCGGTAAGGGCGGGAAACCAGTGGTAGGTCCGGGCGGTGCCCCTGGCCCGGATGCCGCCCAGGACTACCACCGCATCGGCGAGCCAGTCCGGTGAGGGCAGGAAACCGTTTGGTAGGTCCGGGCGATGCCCCTGGCCCGGATGCCGCCCAGGACTACCACCGCATCGGCCGGTGACGTCGTCACCGGCCGGCCGGCCGTGTCGTCAGCCGGCTTGCGGCCGATCGGCGGCCGTGACCGTCACGCCCGCAGTCGGATGCCGCCATCCGGGCGGCACCAGCAGGACCGGGCACGGCGGCTGCCGGGCCGGCGGGTGGTCCAGCCGGCCGTAGAGCAGCTCGGCCACCCGTCCGGTCGCGCCCATCCCGGCCACCAGCAGCTGACAGCGACGGCCGGCCCGCTGCACGGTGTAGGCGATGTCGGCGCTCGACACCACGACCGGCTCGACCGGCACGCCAGGATGGGATGCGACCGCCGTGGCCAGCGCTTCGGACAGGCGCTCCCTGGCCCTCGCGAGGGCTGCCGGGGGAATCCGGGACGTCGCGGCCGCGGCGTCGTCCGGTGGACACCAGGTGTGCACGGCGACCAGACGTACGCCGCGGAGCGCCGCCTCATCGACGGCGGTGGCCACCGCGGGACTGATCCCCGGGTGACCGGAGACGGCGACGCCGACCGTACCTCCGCCGGGCGCCGCGCCCCGGTGCACGAGCAGTGGGCAGGCGCTGTGGTGGGCGAGGTAGGCGGCGGTGGAGCCCCAGCTCGGCCGGGTGAGCACCCCGTCGCGATGCCCGATGACCAGCATCCGGGCCGACGCCGAGCGCTCGGTGATCGTGCCGAAGGCGCTGCCCTCGGCCAGGTCGGTGGTGACCGTCAGATCGGGCGCCTGATGCGTCGCCCGGCGGGCGGCCAGGTCCAGCAGCCGCCGGCCGTCGTCGAGCCCGCTCGACAGACCGCGGCCACGGAACGGACCGGCGTACTGACCGGGCCGGACGTGCACGATCGTCAGCGGGGATCGGTGCCGGACCGCTTCCGCGACGCCGAGGTCGACGATCGACAGCCCGTTGCGCGACCCGTCCACCGCGACCAGCACCGGAAGTCTCTCCACATCGTGCATGTCTGGACCGTAGAAGCTGACGCGGGACCCGCGGCACGGCCAACGGGCCGTTGCCCGCGGGACCTCCGGCCCTGACGAGACCGGCACGTCCGGCGCGACCATCGAGGCGTCCGGAGTGGAAGGGAGTACGGCCATGATGTTCAACCAGCACGCCGGCATGGGCGCGGACTGGCTCGTGCTGACGCTGATCCTGTTCGCGGCGCTACTCGTGGCCGCTGTGACATTGCTGATCAACCGGCCGGCCGCCGACCGCCGCCGCACCGGCCCCGAACAGGTGCTCGCTGACCGCTTCGCCCACGGCGACATCGACGCCGAGGAGTACCAATCGAAGCTGCGTGAGCTTCGGGACCAACGGCCCTGACGAGCCGCGGCCGGGCGGTCCACGATGAGAGTGAGCCCACCGGTACGAAGGTGACAATCTCCGATGACGGCGGTCGCACCGTCAGGACGCGAGGAACGCCCGCCGGCGGGCTCCCTGGTGATCGAGCGGTCCACGCCACGGAGGCGCGAGAGATGCGACCGATGGAAGTAACGCTGATCGCGGCGAATGTGCTCGGCGTCGTGCTCCTGGTGCTGCGCCGGCCGGGCCGGACGAGGTGGCTGCTCGCTGTTCCGGCCGTCGCCGCCGTGCAGATCCTCGCCGAGGGCCCGCGTTGGCAGATGGTGCCCGCGTACGCGGTCGCCGTGGCGGTGCCGGCGGCCGCGACGCTGAGGCCGCGAACTGGCCGGCCGGCGCGGCTTGGGGCCGGGGCGGTGGGGCTGGTCGTGCTGGCCGCCTCCGTGGCGCTGCCCGTCCTGGTGCCGGTCTTCCGGTTCCCGGCTCCGACCGGGCCGTACGGGATCGGCACGGTGACCTACCACTGGGTCGACGCGACACGTCCCGAGCCGTTCACCGCGGCGCCGGACGACCACCGCGAGATCATGGCTCAGGTCTGGTACCCGGCCACGCCGGCCGCGGGTGACACCCGGGCGCCCTATCTCGAGGATGCCGACGCCGTGACTCCGGTGCTGGGCCGGCTCACCGGGCTCCCGTCCTTCCTGCTGCGCCACTTCCGCTACGTCACCACCAACGCGGTCGAGGGCGCGCCGGTCGCCGGGCGGACGGAGGCGTACCCGGTGCTGGTCTTTGTGTCCGGGTTGTATGGTTTTCGCTCGGTGAGCACGTTCCAGATCCAGGAGCTGGTGTCGCGGGGCTACGTCGTCGTGGGCCTGGATCAGCCCGGTGTCGTCGCGACGGTCCGGTTCCCCGACGGGCATCAGGTCGACAACCTGCCGTTCGAGAAGATGGACCCGCTCGTCGACCAGAGTGTGGAGGCGCGGCCGGCGGCGCCGGAGCTCAACGGTGTCCCGCGGCCGGCCGGCCTGGTTCCGTTCTTCGCCGAGGACGTACGGCTCACCCTCGACCGGCTGGCCCTGGTCAACGCCGGGGATCCGTATCATCGGCTGGCCGGGCGGCTCGACCTGGATCGCACCGGCGTCTTCGGCGTGTCCCTGGGTGGCCGGATCGCGGCCGAGTCGTGCCTGCGCGACAGCCGGCTCAAGGCCTGCCTGGTGATGGACGACCCGGTGCCGGCCGGCGTGGCCGCGGCCGGGTTGCGGCAGCCGACGATGTTCCTGACCCGCGACGCGGCGACCATGCGGCTGGAACGCGAGCGGTCGGGCGGCTGGTCCGAGCACGACATCGCGGTCACGCTGGGCGCCATGCGTACGGCGTTCACCAAGCTCTCCGGCGGGGGCTATTACGTCGAGATTCCGGGGCTGTTCCACGTCAACTTCACCGATCTGCCCTACTGGCTGCCGCCGTCCGAGCAGTTCGGGCTCAGCGGGCCGATCGGTGGCCGGCGCGGTTTCGCCGTCGTCAACGCGTACACGACGGCCTTTTTCGACGAGGCGTTGCGGGGCCGGACATCGCCCGTTCTTTCCGAACCGATCCGCGGCACCGTCGTCGAAACCCGCGGCAGATCGCATTGACCAGGAAAGCGGGTAGCTATGGGAGCCCTCCCAGTTTCCCCGGGGTGCCGATGTTCACCTGCCGAACTGCACGAATCCACCCTTGCCAACCTCGATCGATTGCCCGAATATGGTTCCGCACCTCACTCGACAGCCCTGAGCCGCGGGGGCGGCTCCGCGCGGAAAAGGGAAAGGCCTGCATTCTTTCGCGACCCGCGACCACTTGTGAGGGGTTCTTGTCTGCCGCTCGAAGCATGCCGATGGCATTCCGCGGGGACGGGAGCCGGCTCGCGCTCGGGTCGGCCGGCCGCGACCTCGCCATCTGGGATCTGTCGACGCCCCGGCGGCCGGTGCGGATGACCGCGTTGCGCTGGGACGGCGGTATCGCCGCGGCGGCCTGGAATCCGGCCGCGGTCGCGCTGCTCGCGACCATTTCGGCCGACGGCGGCGTGGCCACCTGGCGCGTCGTCGACGACCGGCCTCCGCAACTGATCGGCACGACACCGGACGCCCGTGACCGGCCACAGCACCTGGCCTGGCTGTCCGGCGGGAAACAACTGTTCAGCAGCACCACCCTGGGGCGGGTCACGGTGTGGGACGCCGACGGCACGCCGCTGGCGCACCGGGGCCGCACCGTCGAAGGGCTGGTCGTCGCCGCGTACGGCTGGGCCGCCGCGACGGTCCTGGTCACGCATCTCGGCCACGTCGAGATGTGGAATCCGGCGACCCAGATGGCCAAGGCGCGCGTCCTGCCCGGCCGGGTCGTCGCCTCGGCGCATTCCGGTTCGCTGCTGGCCGTCGCCTACGACAACGAGTGGATCGAGATCATCGATCACGAACTCGAGCGGATCGCCATCGTCCGGCACAGCTGGCCGCCCCCGGTCGCGCTGGCCTTCGCCCCGGACAGCCGCTCCCTGGTCATGGCCACCGCCGACGGCTCCCTGGCGGTGGTGGGCGACGACCAGAGCATCTGGTGGCAGCGCCCGGGCGACGGCTCGGCGCCGACCGGCCTGGCGGTGGCGTCCGGGCGGCTCGCCGTCGTCGGGCCGGACGAGACTGTGACGGTGCTCGACCTGCGCAGCGGCGACATGGCGCAATGACGTTCCAGGGCGCATCGGACGGATCACCCAGGGCTGCGGCGTGGTCCAGAGCGTGCCTGGCGCCGCCCGCGACACGCCCTGATACCGGTGTTGTATGTGGGCGTGTCGCGGTGGCCGTCAGGCACGCTCTGGACCACGCCTCGCACTTGGGTGATCCGTCCGATGAGCCCTAGTGTCGAGACAGGAGCTTGGCCTTGGAGGGGTGACCCGGTGGGACCCAACGACAAACAACACCAGTTCGACGAGATCGTCGCCCGCCTCGTCGCGGATTACCCGTCGCTGGCCGGCCGGCGACCGTGGTCCCGCCGGACCAGGATCGTCCTCGGCGTCGCGGGCGGGGTGGGCTGGGGGTTCCTGTCCGTGGCCATGGTCGCCTGGGGCGCCGCCGGAGTGGTGCTCACCTGCGCCGTCGTCGGCGCTGTGGCCGCGGCCGGCGTCTACCGCCGGCGCCGCTGACCAGGCGGGCGGTCTCGACACGCGCGCGGCCGGCCGGTAACGCCGTACCGGCGTGAGCGGCTCGCACCGGCCGGGTACGCCACGCGCCACCCCGGCCCGCGACCTGACCGCCTCGCCGATCGGGCGATTCGTTCCGGTCGCCCGCTGATCCCGGCGCCCCGGCCGATTGGCGAGAAATCGGCCGGTGAACAACGCTTGCCAATACTATGATCTTGCTCGAATATGGTTTCGCACCCCCATTGAAAGCCTGTGCCGTGGCGGCGGCTCAATGCAAAGGAATGGGAAACCTTGCTTCCTTGTTGCCGCCACCCCCACGCTTGCCCCAAGGCCATTCTTGTCCGCTTCCCGTAGCCTCCCGATGGCATTCCGCGCGGACGGGAACCGGCTCGCCCTCGGCTCGGCCGACCGCGATCTGGTGCTCTGGGACACCTCGGTGCCCAGCCGCCCGACCCGGACCGGCACCCTGCGCCGCGGCGGCGGAATCACCGCGGCCGCCTGGAATCCGGCCGCCGTCGCGCTGCTCGCCACCATCTCCGCCGACGGCAGCGTGGCCACCTGGCGAATTCTCGACGACCGCCCGCCGGAACCGACCGCGACGATGTCCTATTCGCGCGACCGGCCCCATCACCTGAATTGGCTGTCCGGCGGTAAACACCTCGTCAGCACCACGACGCTGGGCCGCACCACGGTGTGGGACGCCGACGGCCGGCCGCTGGTGTTTCGCGGGCGCCGGGTCGAAGGGCTGGTCATCGGCGCATACGGCTGGTATGACGCGAGCGTGCTCGTCTCGCACATCGGCCACGTGGAAATCTGGGATCCGGCCACGCAACTGGCGAAGTCGCGGGTCCTGCCCGGCCGGGTGGTCGCGGCGGCGCATTCGGGCACGCTGCTCGCCGTCGCCTACCACGACGGGCACATCGAGATCATCGACCACGACCTCGAGCGGCGGGCCGTGATCAGGCATCCGGCCCTGACCCCGGTCCGCCTGGCCTTCTCGGAGGACAGCCGGGCCCTGGCGGTCGCCGGCGCGGACGGCTCCCTCGCCGTCCTGGGCGAGGATCACCAGCTGTGGTGGCATCGGCCCGGGGACGGGGCGGTGCCCGAGGGCATCGCCGTGGCCGCCGGGCGGCTGGCGGTCGTCGACCCGGACGCAAACGCGTCGCTGGTGCTTCTGAAGACCGGAGCGGCCGCTTAGCCAGGCCGATTCTTGGAATTCTCCGATCTCGGCGCGGCGAGACTTGCCGCATGGCCGAGTCGACTGCCACCACGGTGACCGGCCGGGTCCGGCTCGCCCCCGCGCGTCGGCTCCCGGCCCGACCGGCGCCACGCCGCTGGTGGGGTGACGTCGCGGGCGCCTTCGCGATGCTCAGCGTCGTCGCCGTCACCGCGCTCTGGATCGCGCACGGCGGCGTACGCGATCTGCGGACTCTCCACGAGCCGGCCACGGCTCTCGGCCGGCTCGCCGGCCTGTGGGCGTCCGACCTCATGCTGCTGCAGGTGCTGCTGATGGCCCGGATCCCGTGGGTGGAGCGCAGCTACGGCCAGGACCGGCTGGCCCGCCGGCACCGGCTGATCGGCTTCGCGTCCTTCTGGCTGATGCTCGCGCACATCGCGCTCATCACGACCGGTTACGCGCGGTCCGCGTCCGATGGCTTTCCCGGCACCGCCTGGGCGCTCGTCGCCGGGTATCCGGGCATGCTGCTGGCCGCCGCCGGGACCGGGCTGCTGATCGCGGTCGTGGTCCTGTCGGTACGGGCCGCGCGACGCCGCCTTCGCTACGAGTCGTGGCACCTGCTGCACCTGTACGCGTACCTGGGGGTCGGTCTGGCCCTGCCGCACCAGATCTGGACCGGCGCCGATTTCGGTTTCTCCGGCTGGGCCCGGCTCTACTGGTGGGGGCTGTACGCGGCCACTCTCGCCGCCGTTCTGGCCTTCCGGGTGGTACTTCCACTCGGGCGGTCGGGCTACCACCGGCTGCGGGTGGCGCAGGTGGTGGCCGAGGCGCCCGGTGTCGTGTCGGTGTACCTGCGCGGTCACCGCCTCGACCGGCTGCCGGTGCGCGCCGGGCAGTTCTTCCTCTGGCGATTCCTGGACGGACCCGGATGGTCGCGGGCCCACCCGTACACGCTGTCGGCCGGACCAGCCCCGGACCTGTTGCGGATCACCGTGAAGGACCTGGGTGACGGCAGCCGCCGGGTCCGGGCTCTGCGCCCCGGCACCCGGGTGCTGATCGAGGGACCCTACGGCGCGCTGACCACGGCGCGGTCCAGCGGGCGGCCGCCGCTGCTGGTCGCGGCCGGCGTGGGCATCACCACGATGCGGGCGCTGCTGGACGATCTCGGACCGGCGCGGGCCGGCGCCGTGCTGCTCTATCGGATCCGCGACCGGGCGGAGGCGGTGTTCCGGGCCGAGCTGGAGGATCTGGCCCGCCGGCACGGCGTACGGGTGATCTATCTGGCCGGTGGACGGTCGCGGCACGGCTCGTGGTTGCCGGCCGGCCCGTACGGCACCGGCCCGGCGGCGGCCGTGCTGAGTCGGCTGGTGCCGGACGTACGGATCCGGGAGGCGTACCTCTGCGGGCCACCGAGCTGGATGGCGGCGGTGCGGGCCGACCTGCGCGCGGCCGGCGTGCCCACCGCCCGGATTCACGCCGAGGAGTTCGCGTGGTGATTCCCGAGGAGGGCCGATGCGCCGCCTGACCGTCTGGATCGTCTCGACCGTCGCCCTGGTCGTGCTGCTGTTCAGCTATCGCACCAGCCTCGGGGGCTCACCCCCGGGCACCGCGGCCGCCGCGGCACCGGGCATCGTGCCGGACGACACGGCGCCGCCGTCGCCCGGGCCCACCGCCGGGGCGACGACCCCGCCGAAGGCACGGACGTTGACGGTCAACGGGACGGTCGCCGGCACACGCTGGGGGCCGGTCCAGGTTCAGGTGAAGATCCAGAACCAGAAGATCGTCGATGTACGCGTGCTACGCCGCCCCACCGGCAACGACCATGACGACGAGATCAACGGCTATGCCCTGCCGCGGCTACGGGCCAAGGTGTTGCGGGCGCAGAACGCCCACGTCGACGCGGTGAGCGGCGCGACCGTCACCAGCGGCGGCTACCTGGAGTCGCTGCAGGCCGCGCTGGACGCGGCTCACTTCGGGTAGCCCGGCGGCCGGGACCGCTCCCCCGCGAACTTCGTCTAGCCCCGTGGCCGGGGCCGCTCCCCCGCGAGCAGAGCGAACAACGCCAGCAGCCCGCCGACGACGGCGTTGACCGTGATCACGAAGCCGCGTTCGAGCCCGCGCGGGGCGAGGGCGACGCCGGCGACCACTGCCGCCACGGCGGCCAGCCCCATGCCGATCCGCGCCGCCCGCTGCACACGGGCCGGGGTGAACCAGCGCGGCGGGTCCCCCAGGTGGCGCCACCGCAGCGCCGGCACGACGATGGCCAGCGCACCGGCCAGGCCGGCGGCCCCGGCGATCAGCATCGGCACGCCCATGGCCCCCACGTCGGCCCGGATCGCGTCGATTCCCTGCCAGGCGAGCAGCCCGAAGACCACGATCGCCAGCTCGTGCAGCACGAGGCCGCGACGCAGTCGGCGCCGCTCG
The DNA here is from genome assembly GCF_043197135.1 of Actinoplanes sp. NPDC049265. NCBI lineage: Bacteria > Bacillati > Actinomycetota > Actinomycetes > Micromonosporales > Micromonosporaceae > Actinoplanes > Actinoplanes sp. NPDC049265. Next base: position 492,580 of record NZ_JBICSP010000004.1, read on the forward strand.
GCGCGGTCGCGTGCGTGCGGCGCGGCAGCCATGGCGGTCCTCCGTGACCTCAAGACGGCCATTGTCGCACCTCGCAGCTCTCCGCGGCGGTCCGACCGCCCGGTACCTCAGCCACCGCCATCAGTGACACAGCTCACTTTAGTTGGCAAATGTCGAGGAAAACGCCCTTGTCGCCGCGCCGGCGGTCGTTGCCGATCCGCCTGGATGTCGCACCCCCGTCGTAAAGTCCGATCTCGTTAACAAGGGTTCAGGATCGTGACGACGAGGGGTCGCTCGATGACCAAACTCGACCGGGAAGCCACCGAGGACACCGACCGCGCTCTACGCACGCAGGGCGAGGTGGAGGCGCACATCCGCGCCATCTGCTTCAAGACCGGCCCGCCGACCCTGATCGGCACCGAGCTCGAATGGACCCTGCACCACAGCTCCGCACCTGAGGCACCACTCGACCCCGATCACCTGGGCCACGTCCTGGGCCGGCACGCACCGGCCACGCTGGGACGGGGGCACCCACCCGATCCGTTGCCCGCCGGCGGCACACTCACCATCGAGCCGGGCGGCCAGCTGGAGATCTCCTCCGCACCGGCCACTTCGACCGCCGCCCTGCACGCGGCCGTCACCGCCGACCTCGATCACCTCACCGCGCTGCTGAGCGCCGGTGGCCTGCGCCTGGGCGAGGACGGCATCGACCGGCACCGCTCACCACGCCGCCTGCTCGGCACTCCGCGCTACACGGCCATGGAACGCGCGTTCGACACCCACGGACCACACGGCCGCGTCATGATGTGCAGCACCGCCGGCCTGCAGGTCTGCCTCGACGCCGGCACCCCGGCCGAGCTACCGGTCCGCTGGGCCGCGGCGCTCGCCCTGGGCCCGCCGATGGTCGCCCTGTTCGCCAACTCGGCCCGGCACGCCGGGCGGAACACCGGTCTGGCCTCGGCCCGGATGGCGGCGTGGTGGGGGATGGATCCGCGGCTGACCCATCCACCGGTCGGCCCGGCCGCGGACCCGGCCGGTGCGTGGGTGCGCTATGCGATGGCCGCTCCGCTTCTGTGTGTACGCCGTGACGACGGCTGCTGGGATCCGCCGCCCGGCGTGACCCTGGCCGACTGGGCCGGCGGCGCCCTGCCACAGCAGCTCACCACGTCCGACGTCGAATACCACCTGAGCCTGCTGTTCCCGCCGGTCCGCCCGCACGGCTACCTCGAGGTGCGCTACCTCGACGCCCAGCCGGGCGAGCGCTGGATAGCGCCGGTCGCCCTGTTCGCCGCCCTGTTCGGCGATCCGGACACGACCGGGGCGGCGCTGGAGCTGGCCCGGCCGGTGGCGGGGCGCTGGCGTTCGGCGTACCGCAACGGTCTGCGCGACCCGGCCCTGCGCCGCACCGCGACCGCCCTCGCCGAGCTGGCCACCGACCGACTCGACCTTCCGCCCGACCTGAGCACCGACGTCATCGAGACCGTCCACCGGCGGCTGCACCACGCCACCGTGACCGACCAGACCTGAGCACCCACGTCACCGAGACCGTCCACCGGCGGCCGCACCACGCCACCGTGACCGACCAGACCTGAGCACCCACGTCACCGAGACCGTCCACCGGCGGCCGCACCACGCCACCGTGACCGAGGAGAAGTGATGACCATCGAGACCGAGCGGCTGCGTGACCGGGTCGCCACCGAGCTGGGCCGCGCCCGCGACCGCACCGTCGGCCTGACCGAGGCCGTCGACGAGCACGACCTGATCCGCCAGCACTCACCGCTGATGTCCCCGCTCGTCTGGGACCTGGCCCACGTCGGCAACCAGGAGGAACTCTGGCTGGTCCGCGACGTCGGCGGCCGCGAGCCGGTGCGCCAGGACATCGACGAGCTGTACGACGCGTTCAAGCACCCGCGCCGCGACCGCCCCCAGCTGCCGCTGCTCGGGCCCGACGAGGCGCGGCGATACGTCGCGACCGTACGCGACAAGGTCTTCGACGTGCTCGATCGCGCCCGGCTGGAGGGTACGCCGCTGACCGAGCAGGGCTTCGCGTTCGGCATGATCGTCCAGCACGAGCAGCAGCACGACGAAACCATGCTCGCCACCCATCAGCTGCGGACCGGCGCACCGGTGCTTCACGCGCCACCGCCGCCGGAGCCGGGTGAGGCGGTGCGGGGCGAGGTGCTGATCCCGGGCGGCCCGTTCACGATGGGTACGAGCACCGAGCCGTGGGCGCTGGACAACGAGCGGCCGGCCCACCAGGTCGACGTGGCCGCCTTCCACATCGACCGCGCGCCGGTCACCAACGCGGAGTACGCCGCCTTCCTCGACGCCGGCGGGTACGACGATCAACGCTGGTGGAGCGCATCGGGCTGGGACCACCGGCAGAAGGCCGGGCTGAGCGCGCCACAGCACTGGCAGCGCGACGGCGACGGGTGGGCGTACACCCGGTTCGGGCGCACGTCGCGCATCGTGGCCGGCGAGCCGGTCGTACACGTCTGCTTCTACGAGGCCGAGGCGTACGCGGCCTGGGCCGGCAAGCGGCTGCCGACCGAGGCCGAGTGGGAGAAGGCGGCCCGGTTCGATCCCGCCACCGGCCGGTCCCGGCGGTTCCCCTGGGGGGACGAGCCGCCCACGGCCGAGCACGCCAACCTGGGCCAGCGGCACCTGCGGCCCGCGGCGGTGGGCGCCTATCCGGCCGGCGCCTCGCCGAGCGGTGTGCACCAGCTCATCGGCGACGTCTGGGAATGGACGTCGACCGACTTCCACGGCTATCCGGGCTTCGCCGCGTTCCCGTACCGGGAGTATTCGGAGGTCTTCTTCGGGCCGGATTACAAGGTGCTGCGCGGCGGCTCGTTCGGCACCGACGCGTCGGCCTGCCGAGGCACCTTCCGCAACTGGGACTACCCGATCCGGCGACAGATCTTCAGCGGGTTCCGCTGCGCCCGGGACGCCTGATGTGCCGCCACCTGGGTTATCTCGGGCCACCCGTACCCCTGTCGGATCTGCTCTTCGCGCCCGCGCACGGGCTGGTCGAGCAGTCGTGGGCGCCCCGGGACATGCGTGGCGGCGGCACCGTGAACGCCGACGGTTTCGGCGTCGGCTGGTACACCGCCGACGGGCCGGTGCGATATCGGCGGCACACCCCGATCTGGAGCGACACCACGCTTCCCGGTCTGGCGGCGGCTCTGCGTTCCACGGCGATGCTGGCCGCGGTACGCAGCGCCACCGTCGGCATGCCGGTGACCGAGGCGGCGGCGGCCCCTTTCGGCGAGGGCCGCTGGCTGTTCAGCCACAACGGGGTCGTCACCGGCTGGCCCGGCTCGCTGGCCAAACTGGCCGCCGGCCTGCCCACCACCGACCTGCTCACCCTCGACGCGCCGACCGACGCCGCGCTGCTGTGGGCCCTGGTTCGCGACCGCCTGCGGGCCGGCGCCGACCCGGCCGAGAGCGTCGCCACGGTCGTCACCGAGGTCGGCCGGGCCGCACCCGGCTCCCGGCTCAACCTGCTGCTCACCGACGGCGTGACGCTCGTGGCCACCGCGGCCGGGCACGCGCTGTCGGTCCGGCGCCGGGCGGCCGATGTCGTCGTGGCGTCCGAGCCGTTCGACGACGACCCCGGCTGGCAGCCCGTTCCCGACCGGACCCTGCTGGTCGCCACGGCCACCACCGTCACGACGAGACCCCTGGGAGAACCGTGAACCACCCCGCCCTCGACGTCCATCTCGACGCCGACGAGCTCAGCCGTGCCCTGCGCGGTGACGTCGTCGCCGGCCTGACCGCCGACCAGAAGTGGCTGCCGCCCAAATGGTTCTACGACGCCCACGGCAGTGAGCTCTTCGAGCAGATCACCGAGCTGCGCGAGTACTACCCGACCCGCACCGAACGGCAGATCCTGACCGACCGGGCGGCCGAGATCGCCGGGCACACCCGGGCACGTTCGCTGATCGAGCTCGGATCGGGCTATTCGACCAAGACCCAGCTGCTGCTGGACGCGCTGACCGCGGCCGGCTGCCTGGAGACGTTCGCGCCGATGGACGTCTCACCCACCGCGCTGACCGAGGCCGCCGGCCGGATCACCGCCGACTACCCCGGCCTGCGGGTGCACAACATCGTCGGCGACATCACCCGCCACCTCAAGCACCTGCCGGCCGGGGGCGATCGGCTGATCGCGTTCCTCGGCGGCACGATCGGCAACCTGGAACCGGCCGAGCGGGCCGCGTTCCTGGCCGACGTCCGCGCCGTCCTCGAACCCGGCGAGCACCTCCTCCTCGGCACCGACCTGGTCAAGAGCCCGAACGTGGTGGTGCCGGCCTACGACGACGCCGACGGGGTGACCGCCGAGTTCAACCGCAACGTCCTGCGCGTGCTCAACAGCAGCCTGGACGCCGACTTCGACCTCGACGGCTTCGCGCACGTCGCGCTCTGGAACGCCGAGGCCGAGTGGATCGAGATGCGGCTGCGCGCCCGCTGGCCCATGCGGGTGACGATCCCCGGCGTCGACCTGGTCGTCGACTTCGCCTCGGGCGAGGAGATCCGCACCGAGGTGTCGGCCAAGTTCCGTCCCGAGGGCGTGCGACGCGAGCTGTCCGAGGCCGGGTTCAGCCTGAACCACTGGTGGACCGACCGGGACGGTCTGTTCGCCCTGTCGCTGGCTACCGCGACCGGCTGAACGTCAGCCCCGCGGTGTAGGGGCCGCTGCCGCTGACTCCGGTGAGGTAGAGGCGGTAGGTGGCGGCCGTGCCGGTCCGGTACGAGAACTCCTTGTCGCCCGGGCCGGCCGGGGCGGTCAGCACGGTCTCCCACCGCTGGTCGGGGACGCTGAACTCACGGACGTCGACGACCACCTCGGCGGAGTCGGGCACGTCGACGCAGAAGGAGAAGCTTTCCGGGCCGTTGCTCCAGAAATACGACCACGGGTACGCCTCATAGCCCGGCCGGACGGTGCCCGAGTCGCTGACCTGGTACGCCGTGCAGTCCACGGCGGCCGGGGCAGCGGTCGCGGGGGCCGCCAGCACGACCGCACCCGCGGCGGCGCCGAGAACGGCGGCGAACGTCTTCTTGATCGACACAGAGGTCCTTCCATCGAAGGTCATGACTGCACTCCACCATAGGCAGGAAAGGTTGAGAGTACAACCAACGCGGCTATCCGAGACGTCGTAACGCCGCCTCGACAACGACCTCGACCCGGGCGGTCATGCCCGGCACATCGACGGGCCGACGCCCGGCGACCTGGCCCCGGATCCACTTCGGCCCGCTGTCGTCGTAGTGCAGCAGGGCATACAGGTCCCACCACGGATCGAGCGTCACCCCGGCGATCGACATGTAGAGCGACCGGAGCCGCTCCGCCCACTCGGGCGAGTAGAGCGCCGCCAGATATCGCCGGCAGTGCCCGACGTCAATCGCGCGCGACCCCCGATGGATGGAGTTCCAGTCGGTCAGCCCGGTGATCCTCCCGCGCGACCACAGCAGGTTGACCGGCAGCAGATCGCAGTGCAGGAAGACGGCGGTGTCCTTCGGCGGCGGCGACTTCATGACATCGAACGCCGCCGTCCACACCGCCGGCCTCTGTGCCCCGACCGGCACCCGAAACCCGTCCCGGGCGGCGATCCAGGAATCGGCCCAAGGCCTGAGCGTCTTCGCCGGAAGGTCGAGGGAGTGCACCAGTGCGGCCATCTCGGCGATCCTGGTCAGCCACGACCGGGGTTCCGCCGGATTGAGGTCAACCCGCCCCGGCAGCCGGGTCATCAGCAACGACGGCGCGCCCCCGGTCGACGCGCCGGCGACATCGGTAGCCACGATGCCCGGAACCGGGAGCCCGCTCCCCGCCACCACACCGAGGTTGGCGATCTCCTTCTCCAAGCTCGGCCGCAGGTCCAGCCCGCCCGGGTACTGCCGCAGCACCACGAACGTCCGCACTCCGCGTCGCTCGACCGCCAGCCGGTTCACCGCGGAGCAGACGCCACCGGTCAGCCGGCGACACCCGACGACGCGACTACCCGGCCCCATCGACGCCTCGACCCAGGCCAGAGTCTCCGCGGAAGGCCGGCGCTGCCTGAATCCGCCATCCCGCCAGTCGCCGTCGGTCACGAGCGCGAGCCTAGGCCGCCTGTCGTCCGGTGTCAGGAAGCAAGACCCGCCGTGGCCGCCGTCGCGCAGAACACCGGGATCGACTCCGCCGTGATCGAGCGCATGCGCCAGAACCTGTTCCCGCCGTTTATCCAACTTTCGGCAGATACGCTGGGGATGGCGGCCGTCCACAATCGTCGGCGTGAATGTGCAGACCGAAATACCCGCGATCCCCGTACTCCTCCCCCTGGTCGCCGTCCTCGTCACCATCGGCCTGCTCCGGCTGCGCAAGGGCGGCCGGATGACTCCGGCCCGGGCGATGACAGTTGTCGCGGCGGCGGTCTACCTGGCGGCGGTGCTGCGCGTGACGACGTTGCCACTGCAGATCGCGCTGGGTTCGTACGCCAACCGGGTCCCCTGGTACGAGAAGTTCGCCTGGATCCCGGTGCTGACGATCGACGTACGGACGTTCGTACTCAACATCATCATGATGATCCCGCTGGGCGTTCTCCTGCCCCTGTTCACGCGGATCGACACCATGCGGCGGGTCGCACTGGCCGGGCTGCTGTTCAGCGCGGCCATCGAGATCGTTCAGCTGCTCACCAACGTGTTCCTGAGCAGCGGCGACATGGCCGATGTCAACGACCTGCTGGCCAACACGATCGGTGCGATGGTGGGTTTCGCCCTGCTGACCAGAATCGACCTGATCACCCGCCGGTCCGGTCCGTTCCGCATCCCGCCGGCCTCACCGGCACCGTCCGAGGACGGGCCGGTGAGGCCGGCGGCGCTCAGCTGACGGGCCCCTGCTCCGAAGGCCGCTTTCCCGCCGGCCGACGGCGGTTCGGCGGCGCGAGGATCGAGGCGCCGATATCCGGCGCTCAGAATTCCGGGGCCGGTCGCCTGGGGGCGAGAATCGCAGCGTGCCGTCACCCGGCGACCGGCCTTTTGTTTCTGTCACCGGCAGGCGTCACGCCCGGCCGGCTGGATGACTGCCCTGGCGGTCAGAACAGTTGGTAGTCGCTCCATCCGAAGCCGACCAGCGGGTCGAAGTCGTCAGCGGTGTCCACGGCAAATGCGTACAGGAAGCCGTCGCCATCGGTGAAGACCACATCGGGCAGAGGCTGCGTGCCATCGTCGGACGTCAGGTTGCCCATGCCGACCAGGTAGGCGATCAAGCTGCCGTCGTCGCCCGTGAAGAGCCGGGTCGGGTTGTTCGCCGGGAACCCGGACGTGCTTCCGCGGTAGATCCACACCTCGTCGTTGACGTTGCGGAACAGGAACTCGGTATGCCCGTCCCCAGTCCAGTCGCCGATCGCGGTCAGCAGGTCGCCGTTCCAGCCGGAGCCGCCGGTGGCCGTGGTGCGGCGGAACGGCGCCGTCGCGACACCGGTGCCGTAGTAGATGACCAGCCGGCCCGCGGCCCGGCCCATCAGATCGTCGAAACCGTCCCCGTTGGCGTCCCCGATGCCGACCAGGTCGGCGTAGGTGTTCCAACCCGTACCCACCTGGATGCCGTTGAGCACGACGCCCGGCGTGGTGCCGGTGCCGGCGAACAGGAACAGCCGGCCGCTCGCGTCACGAGCGAGGATGTCCTGCCGGCCGTCGTTGTTCCAGTCACCGTGCCGGACCAGGGACGAGTAGCCGGACCAGCCGGAACCGGCCTGGAACCGCGCCGCGAAGTACGACGTGGAACGCGGCCCGGTGCCCGGATAGACCAGCGCCTTACCGGGATAGACCCACAGCCGGCCGGCGGTGTCGACGGCGGCCAGGTCGGCCTTCCCGTCCCCGGTCAGGTCACCGAACGTCAGTTCGTCCGTGGCCCGCGGAGCGGCGGCCGTGCCGAGGTCGCTTGCACTGGCCAGCGTATGCTGGGCCGCCCGGGCGGCGTCGCCGAGCGCTGGCTTGGGCGGCTGCGCATACCCGGCCCCGCCCGACAACGCCATCGCCAGCGTCACTGCGACGCCGGTGAGTCCGGCTGACAGTCGGAACAGTCTCCTCTTTCCTGTGAGCATCATCGCTCCCTTTGTCCGGGGTACCCCCGTTGACGAGCAAGGTCACCAGGGGGGCCCGTGAGGAATACTTTCGAGACCGACAATAGGTCGCGTTAGCCGAAACTGTCAGAGGCTATTCTCGATGTGCGCATTGCACCACAGTAGACCGTCCGGAGCAGAGCATTAATACTTGGTCGCTCGGGCCAATAGCCACATACTCATGGACCGAAGTCCTTTCTTTCGTGGCCTAACTATTCGGACCGGGTTACCGCCAATCTTGAACGGTATGCGACGGGAATCCGTAAAGGGGAGATCAAGAGAGAGCATGGACAGCGAGATGCGACCCAGGACGCGGGGTCGGTGCAGGCCCGCGCGGGGCAGGTGCACCTTCCACACCGGTCGGAGCGACCATCTGAATGAATCCCGGCTCTCGCCGGGCCGGGCTAGCCTCGGCACCCTCAGGTGCCGCGGATGGTGAAGACCGGTGATGTCGCGGCGGCCCGGTGGTCCCCGGCCGGGGCGAAGACACGATACGAGTAGGTCGCCGAGCCGGGTGGAGTGGCGATGATGGTGAACCGAGAGCTGGCCCGGGTCGAACCGCGGTTGACGGTGCGCCATTCGCCGCCGCTGTAGAGCCGCTGGAGCTGAAGTTCCTTACGCTGCTGTGCCGGCTGCAAGTTGCCGTTGACTTCGACGTTCGTACCGGCCGGAACCGAAGTCGCGGCGGGAACGGCAGCGACCTTGTAGCGGTAGGTGACAGCGGACGAGGTCCCGGCGATGAACGTCGGTCCCTGCTCGGGCACGTTGGACTCGCTGACGATCATTGCGCAGATTCCGAATTCGTAGTTCTGTCCGGCGGGCCACCGCGGGGCGGTGTAGACACCCGAGGCGTTGGTCCGGCCGTCTGGTGCCGACGTGAGGTACTCAACGCATTCGTTGTCGTAGCGCACCTGAACCGGGACACCCGGCCACACTCTTCCGGCCGCGTCGGTGACCTTGACGGTTCTGGTGATCGCGTCGCCGATGGTGGCCGGGTCCGGTGTGACGAGCAGCTTCAGATTCGGGTGGTTCGAGCTGTCGACGGCCACCGTCGGCAGGTCGATGCCGCCCGTGGCCAGGTCGACGAACGCTTCGTTCCCCTCTGTGTCCATCACGGCGGCCCGGGTCGGCCGGTTGGTGGCCGGCCAGCCCGAGGTGACAGCGACACCGCCGGTGTACCAGCCGTCCTGTGAGGTGCCACGGCCCAGACTGAGCGACACGTACTGGCCGGCGATCGCAAGCGCCGGGAAGTGTCCTCGATCGACGGAGTCCCACTCGAGGACCCCCGTCTCGTCCGTGAGGTGGACTGTCACAACGAGGAGTTTGACGTCGAGACCGCTTACCTCGAGCCGCTCCCGGCTGAACTCGATCGACTCGACCGCCGGTGGTGTGTCGTCGGTCGCCGCGGTCCGGGCGACGGTCGCGACGCCGGGCAGCAGCAGAGCCGCCACGGCGATAACGCGGATTGTTCTCATCGCGGTCTCCTCACGTGGCACAGGTGCCGAAGACGGGTGGGTCTCCGCAAGAAACACCGATGAGTGTCCCGCGGAGGTGTCGTCCTCGGCAGAGGCGATCATCCAAAGGGCGAGGGCCGATGTGCCCGACGCCCCACGGATCCTCCCCGGCGGATTCCGGCCCGCCGTCCGGTGGCAGGGCCGGTTACCCGCCTCCACCCACCGGAAGGCCCCGGTCCCCGACCGGCGCCTCGGCCGGGGTGGCGGCGGGTGCGGGCACCGGGCGCCACCCGGGGAGCCAGAGCAGCGCCGTCGCCGCACTCAGCACGGCGATGAGGGTGCCGGCCGACGCGTAGTGCATCGCGGTGATGAACGCGTCGTTCGCCCGTTCGAGCAACTGCGCTCCGGCCGGCCCGGCCGGCTCGGCCACGCCGTACGCGCCGGAGATCGACTCGCGGGCGTCGGCGGCCGCGGTGGGCGGCAGGCCGTCGGCCGCGGCGCCCAGGTGACTCCGGTACGCCGAGGACAGCACCGCCCCGAGGGTGGCCACGCCGAGCGCGCCGCCCAGTTGCCGGATGGTGTTGCTGACGGCGGAACCAGCCCCAGCCTTCTCCCGCGGCACGGCCGACATGATCACCTCGGTCGCGGGGGGCATGACGTTGGCCATCCCGACGCCCATGACGAAGAACGACGCGGCGACGAGCCCGATCGGCGCGTCGCCGTCGATGAGGAGCCAGGGCACCCGGCTGAGGGCGATCAGCGTGAGCCCGGCCAGGCCGACCAGCTTGGGACCGAACCGTCTGACCGCCGTGGCGCTGAGCGGTGCGAAGACCATCTGGCCGACCGCGAGCGGCAGGAGCAGCGCGCCGGAGGCCAGCGGGCCGTAGCCGCGTACCAGTTGCAGGTAGAACGCGCCGAAGAACATCGAGCCGGTCGAGGCGAAGAAGGTCAGTCCGATCACGGCGCTCGAGGCCGAGAACCGCCGGTCGGCGAACAGCCGGACGTCCAGCGACGGGTAGTCGATGCGCAGCTGGTAGAGCACGAAGCAGGTGAGCACGACGGCCGCGGTGGCGATGGCGGACCACGCGTACCACTGGCCGAAGCCGTCCTCACCGCCGCTGATGACGCCGTACGTCAGCAGCGTCAGGCCGACGATCGACATGAGCACGCCGGCGACGTCGATGCGGCCGGGCCGAGGGTCCCGTGACTCCGGGACGAGGATCGCGACCAGCACCACACCGGCCACCACGACGGGCACGTTGATCAGGAAGACCGAGCCCCACCAGAAGTGCTCGAGCAGCAGGCCGCCGACGATCGGCCCGATCGCGGTACCGACACCGACGGCGCCCGCCCACAGGCCGATCGCCCGGCCGCGCTCGCCCGGTTCGAAGACCTGCGTGATGATCGCCAGTGTCGCCGGCATGACCGCGGCGGCGCCGAGCCCCATCACCGCGCGGGCGGCGATCAGCTGGTCCGGCGAGCCCGCGTAGGCCGAGACCAGCGACGCGCCGCCGAAGATGGTCAGACCGGTGATCAGGCTGAGCCGGCGGCCGAACCGGTCAGCGAGGATACCGGCCGTGAAGAGCAGGCCGGCGAAGACCAGCGTGTACGAGTTGATCGCCCACTCGAGCTGGCTGTGCCGGGCGCCGAGGCCGTGTCCGGGGTCGGCGATGGTTCGCAGCGCCACGTTGAGCACGGTGTTGTCGAGCACCACGACGAGCAGGCTGATGACGAGTACGCCGAGGATGGCCCACCGGCGGGGATGCCCGGCCGGGACCGTGGGCACCCCTCCCCCGCTATCCGGCGTGGACATCGGCCGTCGGCGGGTTGATCTCGCGCTTGAGGATCTTGCCGGTCGGCCCTTTGGGCAGCGCGTCCAGCAGCCAGACGTGGCGGGGGTACTTGTACGCCGCGACCTGGTTCTTGACGTGCGCCTTCAGGTTCTCGACGGTTTCCGTGGCGCCGGGTCGCAGCACGACGGCCGCGCCGACCTCCTCACCGAGCGCGGGGTCGGGGATGCCGACGACCGCCGCCTCGAGCACCGCGGGATGTTCGTAGAGGACCTCCTCGATCTCACGTGGATAGACGTTGTGCCCGCCGCGGATGATCAGCTCCTTCTTGCGGTCGACGATGAAGAGGTATCCCTCGTCGTCGATCCGGGCCAGGTCGCCGCTGCGGAACCAGCCGTCGGGGATCGCCTCGGCGGTCGCCTCCGGGCGGCGCCAGTACCCCTTCATCACGTTGTGGCCGCGGATGGCGATCTCACCGATCTCGCCGGGCGGCACGTCGGCGCCGGCGTCATCGACCAAGCGGATCCGCACGCCGCGGATGGGGGTGCCGATGGAGCCGGGTTTGCGCGGCCGGCCGGGGTGGTTGAACGAGGCGACCGGCGAGGTCTCGGACAGGCCGTACCCTTCCAGGACCGTGCACTCGAACGTCTTCTCGAAGCCGTGCAGCACCTCCACCGGCAACGCGGCCCCGCCGGAGACGCAGACGCGCAGCGCGCCGAGGGCGGCCGGTCCGTTCGCCGCCTCGGCCGCGCGTAGCAGCGCGACGTACATGGTCGGCACGCCTTCGAAGACCGTGACCCGGTGCCGGGCGAGCACGTCGAGCACGACGTCGGGGACGAATCGCGGTACGAGCGTCAGGCCGGCTCCGGCCCGGATCGTGGCGTTGAGGCCGCAGGTCTGGCCGAACGAGTGAAACAGCGGGAGCCCTCCGAAGATCACGTCGTCCGGCCCGAGCCGGAACAGCTCCGCCGAGACCTCCGCGTTGGTGGCCAGGTTGGCGTGGGTCAGCTCCGCGCCCTTGGGCTGACCGGTCGTGCCCGAGGTGTAGAGGATGACGGCGGTGTCGGAGGGCTCCCGGTCGCGGACCCGCCGGTCGCCGGGCAGCGGCAGAGCGGCGCCGAAACCGTCCTCGACGACCGTGCAGTCGATGCCGGATCGGGCCGCGCCGGCGTTGGCGGCCTCGGCGCATCCCTCCCCGGCGAAGATCATCCGAGCTTGCGAGTCGCCAAGGCAGTAGCTGACCTCGCGCTCTTTCAACAGCGGATTCATCGGTACGACGACGGCACCGACGCGCAGGATCGCGTGGTACACGACCGCGAACTCGGGCACGTTGGGCAGCATCACGGCGATCCGATCGCCCGGGCGCACCTGACGGGCGGCGAGCATGGCCGCGACGGCGGCACTGCGACGATCGAGATCGGCGTACGTGAGGACTGTCTCGTGCAGCCGGATCGCCGGGCGGCCGGGAAACTGGTGAGCGCCGTGCACGAGGTTGCCGGCGAGGTTCACCGCCCACCTCCGGGAACGCTTTCCACGCCACCGGCCGTGGTCATGCTGAGGTCGCGGTCCACGCCGGCGGCGGCCCACTCGCGCAGTACGGCGAGATAGCCGATGGGTCCGCGACCGTACTGGCCGCCCATCACGGTGGGCTTGGGGTCGTCGACCTTGCCCTCGTTGTTGTAGTAGCTCGGGGTGCACTCGGCCTCGAACCGGGAGCGGTCGATGTGCACCCGGGCCAGTTCGTCGGCCCACCGCTGCTCAGCCTCGGCGGTGACCTCGGCGACAGTGACACCGGTGTCCACGAAGCGGGCGACCAGGGACGCGACGTGCTCGGCCTGACGTGAGGTGACGTGCGGCAGGTTGATCGAAATGGACGCCTGCTCGACTCCGCCGAGCACGAAGAAGTTCGGGAAGTGGGTGGTCATCATGCCGTGCAGGCTGCGCACCCCGTGCTGCCAGTGCTCGGCCAGGGTCATCCCGCCCCGCCCGGTCAGCTGGTACCCGCCGGCCTTGTCGGTGTAGGCGTTCGCGTCGAACCCGGTGGAGTAGATGATCAGATCGGCCTCGTACTCGACCCCGTCGACAACGACGCCGCGCTCGGTGATGTGATCGACTCCGCGGCCGTCGGTGTCGACCAGGACGACGTTTTCGTTGTTGAAGGCCGGGTAGTAGTCGTCGCTGAACAGCGGCCGCTTGCAGTAGTAGTCGAACCAGGGCTGCAGCAGTTTGGCCGTACCCGGATCATCGACGATGTCGCTCACCCGCTGCCGGATCTCTTCCATCTTGGCGAAGTCGACGGCCTGCATCGCGGCGAGGTTCGGGGCGCCACCCGAGCCGCTCCGGACCGCCGCGGCCACCCGTCGGGCCATCCGGGTGGCCTCGTCGTCGACGGGGTCCTCGACCGGGAGGCCGGCCATCACCTCGACGAAACGGTCCATGCGACGGCGTTGCCAGCCGGGCTCGAGACCCCGGTACCACTCCGGGTCGGTCGGCCGATTGTTGCGGGCGTTGACCACCGGTGGGGTGCGCTGGAACACGTACACCTGCCGCGCGCTGCCGGCCAGCCGCGGCAGGATCTGGATGCTGCTCGCGCCGGTGCCGATCAACGCGACCCGCTTGTCCGCCAGCTTGTCGAGATCACCGTTCCAGTCGCCGCCGGTGACCCGGTAGTCCCAGCGGCTGGAGTGGAAGGCCGGTCCCCGGAAGGTCTCGATCCCTTTGATGCCCGGCAGCTTCGGCCGGTTCAGCGGGCCGGTCCCGACCATCACGAACCGCGCGTGCAGCACATCACCCCGATCGGTCGTCACCACCCACCGGGAGAGTTCCTCGTTCCAGGTGACCGCGGTGACGGTCGTGCCGAGCAGGGCCCGCGGGTAGAGGTCGAAGTGGCGTCCGATCGCCCGGGCGTGTTCGAGCATCTCCGGGCCGCCGGAGTACTTCTCCGTCGGCATCGTCCCGATCTCTTCGAGCAACGGCATGTAAATGTACGACTCCATGTCGCAGCGCACACCGGGATACCGGTTCCAGTACCAGACCCCGCCGAAGTCGCCGGCCTGGTCGACGATCAGGAAATCGCGTACGCCGGCCTGCTGCAGTCGTACCGCCATGGTCAGCCCGGCCCAGCCCCCACCGAGGATGAGCGCGTCCACCTCCGCGAACCGGGCTTCGCGAGCCTGGCCTCCGGGGCTCGACTCCAGGTACGGGTCGGCCGCGAAGCGGGCATGGTCTCCGCTCACGTCCAGGTACTGCGTGTTGCCGTCGGGCCGGAGCCGCTTGTCCCGCTCCTGGCGGTACTTCTCCCGGAGAACCACTGGGTCGAACGTCATGGCCATCCTCCTGTTGTCGCGCCGTGACATCACACTAGCACTTGATGTCTCGACGCGACATCAGCTATTTTTATGTCCCGGCGCGACATCGGTCGCTGAGAGAGAAAGCGCAGGACAGCACATGAGCAAGTCGCAAAAAGCAGAGATCGACGCGATCCTGCGGCAGCCCCGCCCGCAGCCGCGGAACGTGGAGGAGATGCGCGCGGGCTACGCCACGGCACAGACCCGGATGCCGGTCCCGGACGGGATCCGCACCTCCGAGACCGCCCTCGGCGACCGCCGGGCCCTGATCGTCGAGCCCATCGGACCGGCACACCCGGGAACGATCCTGTACTTCCACGGCGGCGCCTGGAGCCTCGGCTCACCGGAGACCGCGCTGGCCCTGACCGCCGCCCTGGTCACCCGGACCGGGATGAGGGCGCTGTCCGTCGACTACCGGCTGGCACCCGAACATCCGTACCCGGCCGCGATCGACGACGGCACCAACGCGTACCAGGCTTTGCTGGAAAGCGGAGCCGACCCCGCCGGCATCGCCCTCGCCGGCGACTCGGCCGGCGGCTCCCTCGCCGTCACGACCACGCTACGGGCCCGGGAATCCGGCCTGGCCGCCCCGGCCGCGGTCGTGGCCTTCTCCGGCTCGTTCGACCTGACCCTCAGCGGCGACAGCATGGACGCCAAAGCGGGAATCGACCCCATCTTCACCCGTGAGATGCTCGGTCCGATCGGCGGCATGTACCGCGCCGGCCACGACGCGCGGGATCCACTTCTGAGCCCCGCCGTGTCCGCCGACCTGACCGGCTTTCCGGCGCTGCTGCTTCAGGCGGGTACGAACGAAGTCCTGCTCGACGACTCGGTCCGGCTGGCGACACGGGCCATCGCCGCCGGCGTGGACGCCGTACTCGACATCACCTCCGACGTCCCGCACGTCTTTCAATCCTTCGCGGGCATCCTCGACGAGGCCGACCAGGCCCTCGACCGGGCGGCGTTGTTCCTGGCCCAGCGTCTCCGGTGAGCTCGTCGAGGCAGGTAACCTGACGCCATGCCCCGGTGGGAACAAGGCAGTGAGGAGCGGATGAAACAGGCCGCCATGCAGCTGTTCCAGCAGCAGGGCTTCGAGGCCACCAGCGCGGTCCAGATCGCGAAACTCGCACGCGTCACCACCAGGACCTTCTTCCGGTACTTCCCGGACAAGGAAGAGGTCCTCTTCGCCGACGCGGCCGCCCTCAACGAGGAGATCATCCAGGAACTGCTGCGGACCGACGACCTGACTCAGCCGCTCCGGGTGGTGACACGAACCCTGGCCGGCTACGACTGGGAGAAGCTCGGAACCCGAGAGGTCATGCTGCAGCGGAGGCGCCTGATCGCGTCGAACCCCCGGCTCCTGGAACGCGACCTGATCAAGCAGCACCAGATGGCCGACGGGTTGCGCCGGGCCCTCTGCGAGCGCGGAATCGACCCCGACATCGCCGAGCTCGCGGCCAACACCGGGAGCCAGGTGTTCCGTACGGCGTACCGGCAGTGGCTGGAGAGCAGCGACCACACCGACCTCCCGGCGATCACCGAATCGGTGATGTCCCTGCTCGCCGCGATCGTGCCCGAGGAGCCGGTCCCGGCACGTTGACGTCGCGCTCCGGCTGACCGACGGCTCGCCGGGCGGCGGGCCCGCCCTCCGGCCGATCGGGTCCGGCGGACACCGGGCCGACGTGACCCTCCAGGTCGGACGGTAACGGCTCAGCCGGCCGGTTCGAGCCCGACTTTCGTCGGGTCCTGAGGCCGAGGGGTTCACCGGTGTCGAGGACGGCCGCGACGGCGCCCGCTGGTAGAGCGACTCGGCGGCGCTCGCGGAGGGCGACCATGCCCCGGTCTCCCCGTACCCGAAGCACCTGATCTCGAAGGTTTGGGTGGCGACCGGTCGACAGACGGTTTCCGGCCACGGACCACCGGCTTCGCGCCGGCGCGCCGATCGCCGCTACGGGCTCGCGACCTGACACCCGGTCAGCTCGCCGGGGAATTGTCTCAGGGTGCGCGGGCCGGGGCCGATGAGCATTCAGTGACGTCCCGCCGTGGCCGACCGAGGACGAGGAGCGTGGTCACGCGCGCCGTCGGCCTGCTCTTCGGCGCGGCCGCCGCGATCATCGGGCGGTTGCGGTACGCGCAGAAGTTCGTCGTGGTGGGGCTGGTGCTGCTGATTCCGCTGGGATTCGTCGCCACGGCGTACGTCGAACTGCAGCGCGACCAGGTCGCCTTCAGCGCCAAGGAACGTGACGGCGTCGCGTACCTGGCTCCGCTGGTCGATCTGGCCTCCCGGGTCGTCGAAGCGCGCCACGTCGCGGTCCTCGGCGACCGCACCGCGGTGCCGCTGGACCGGGCGATCACCGCCGTCGACGCGGCCGACCGGCGCCGGGCCGCGAAGCTGGGCATCGGCGACGCGTGGGCGGCCACCCGCGGGCAGATCCTGACCGCGCAGCGGGCCACCGGTCCAGCCGGGGCGCGTTACCAGGCCTACAACGCGGCGATGCAGTCGATCCTCGATCTGATCGTGCGCGTCGGCGACGCTTCCAACCTGACCCTCGACCCGGACCTGGACAGCTACTACCTGATGGACACGCTGCAGTTCCGGCTACCCCTGGTGCTCGACAACGCGGGCCGCAGCGCGGATCTCGCCGTGCTCGCGGCCTCGGCGCCGGCCGCCGCCCGGACCGACGCGCTGATCGACCTGGGGCTCACCAACGGGGTCCTGACGGCGACCCGGGCCACCGTCAGCCGCGCCGTTGCCACCATCACGGCCAAGACCGCCAACGCTGAGGTACGCCGGCAGACCGGCCTGCGGTTCGACCGCCTCGACGGTGCGATCGCCGAGCTCACCGGCACCCTCGCCACCCTGGTCAAGGATCGCCGGCCGGGCGACATGCCGGCGAACGCCTCGGATCAGGTGCGCGCCGCGGCCGCCGACTTCGCCGCCCAGGCCGCGTCGTCACTGGACCAGCTGCTCGAGGTCCGGATCGGCGGGTTCTCGGACCGGGCCCAGCGGGTCGAGCTGGCCGCCGGCCTGGCCGCGCTGCTGGCCGCGTACCTCTTCGTCGGCTTCTATCTGTCGGTGGCCTGGCCGATCCGGCGGATCGTCGCGACCCTGCACGCCGTGGCCGCCGGCGATCTCACCCGGCGGGTCGCGGTGGACACCCGCGACGAGCTCAGTTTCGTGGCCCGGGCCCTGAACGAGACGGTCGCCCGGACCGAGGCCGCCACCAACCGCCTCGAACAGCAGGCCACCCACGACACCCTGACCGGGCTGCCCAACCGCGCCCTCGTGCTCGACCGGCTGGAGCAGGCGCTGGCCCGCAACCGGCGCGACGGCACCGCGCTGGCCGTACTCTTCATCGACCTGGACCGATTCAAGCCGATCAACGACTCGCTCGGGCACCACATCGGCGACCAGGTGCTCATCGAGATCGCCCGGCGGCTGACCACGATCGCCGGCGGTACGGACGCGGTCGCCCGCCTGGCCGGCGACGAGTTCCTGGTGTTCTGCGCCGGATCCACCGGCCCCGGCCCGGCCACCGACGCCGCGGATCGGGTGGTGGCCGAGCTGAGCCGCCCGATCGTGACCGGCACGGATGCCGTCGCGCGCGAGGTCACCGTCGGGGCGAGCGTCGGGATCGCGTACGCCGACGGCTCCGGCACCCAGACCGCGGCCGGCCTGGTCCGGGACGCCGACGTCGCGATGTACCACGCCAAGCACTCCGGCCGGGGCCGGGTCGAGGTCTTCAGCGAAGCCCTGCGGATCGCCGTCGAACTGCGGGTACGGACCCAGGAGGAACTTCGCCGGGCCATCAGCGACGGGCAGATCCGCCCCCACTTCCAGCCGATCGTCGACAGCCTGACCGGCACCGTGACCGGATTCGAGGCGCTCGCCCGCTGGCACCATCCGGCCCGCGGGCTGCTCGGGCCGAACGAGTTCATCGAGCTGGCCGAGCACACCGGCCTGATCGTGCCGCTCGGCGCCGAGATCCTGACCCGGGCCTGCACGGAGGCGGCACGCTGGCAGCCGGGCCGCCCGGGACTGCGCGTGGCGGTGAACGTGGCCAGCGCCCAGGTGGCCGATGCGGCGTTCGTGGCGAGTGTCTCCGCCGTACTCGAGCGGACCGGCCTCGACCCCGGCGCGCTGTCCCTGGAGATCACCGAAACCACCCTGATGGCCGACACGCACGCGGCCGCGGAGACGTTGCGGGCGATCGCCGCGCTCGGCGTCCACCTGTCCCTCGACGACTTCGGAACGGGCTACTCCTCACTGACCTATCTGCGCCGGTTCCAGGTCGAGACGCTCAAGATCGACCGCTCGTTCGTCGCCGGCATCGGTCACGACCGGGAGGACGAGGCGATCGTCGAGATGATCCTGCACCTGGCCGGGGTGCTGGGCCTGCGGGCCGTGGCCGAAGGCGTGGAGACGGCTGACCAGGCCGACCGGCTCCGTGCGCTGGGCTGCCCGCTCATGCAGGGCTACCACTTCGGCCGCCCGATGGCCGCCGACCGGATCGACGACTTCCTGGCCGCCGCCCAGCCCGTCGCGTCCTGAGGCATCAGGCCGCACGGTGACCGGGCCGGCCCGAAGGCGGAGGGCTGCCGGTGCCGGCCGGCGTCACGCCGGCCGAGACCGCCCCACGACCGGCGGCGCGGCGGCGCCGGCCCGGTCACGGTAGGGAGCGCTCAGCTCACCACGAAGGTGGTGCTCGCCCGTCCGTGCGAGCGGATCGAGATCTCGTAGGCCGGGTAGCGGATGCCGTAGTTCGGGAAGTTGTAGCCCTGCACCGGCTGCTTGATGCCGCGGACGACGCCGGACACCAGGCCGGTGGTGGTGATGGTGAGCCGCCGCCCGGTGGGGTGGGCGAACACCAGCCGGTTGCCGTTCGCGCCGCCCGACACGTGGGTCCAGGCCTGGTCCAGGTGCCAGTACTGCCGCCACAGGGGGTTGCCGGCGAAGACGTCGGACACAGTGAGGCCGGGGACGTCGCGGGTGGCGTAGACGCCGCGGGTGTGGGCGATGCCGTAGACCTTGTCGTTGATCGTCCAGTTGTGCGCGGCGGACCGGAGTCGCGAGGCGGTGACCGCGGCGGCGCCGTTACCGACCGCGGGGCCGCTGGGGATCGCCGTGTTCTGCCCGCGCGGGCCCACCTGGTAGGCGTAGAAGGCGGACTTGAGATCGGAGGTGTACCGGCCCGGGCCGACCAGCACCCGGACGCCCCTGGTGGACCAGGTGACCCCGCCGGCCCGGTCGTGGTGGCCGTGCGCGCGCCGCGGCGGGCCGTACCGGACGGTGTAGTGGCTGGTGGCCCGGTCGCTCCAGGACCAGCGCCCGATCACCCAGCCGGCCTGGTCGTCGCGGAACACGCCGGGCTCGGTGAGCGTGCTCGGGGTCCCGGCGATCAGGTCGGAGTCGCCGATCTGGACGACCTTGCCGTCCGGGTCGGTCATCCACTGGGCGACGATGCGGGCGGCGGCGACCGTGCGCCGGATCGACGCCGCGGCCGCCTCCGAGCCCGGCCGCTCCTCGAGGACCACCGCCGCCTGCCCCCACAGGCCCGCGATGGTGCCCTGGTACGCCGACGCCTGCTCCCACGTCGTGCCGAGCCGGGAGAACGCCTGCGGCGCCTCGCTGGTCAGCCGCTGCACGGCGATCGACTGCCAGGTCGTCTTGTTGAGCAGCACCCCGGCGCGGAACAGCTGCAGGTTCGCCATCAGCCCGTGGTTGTGCACCGGCCGGTACGGCGGGCCGTAATACCGCGAGCTGAGCAGCACCGCCACGTCGGCGTTCATGCCTTGCTTCAGCGACACCGAGCGGGTTATCGCGTACAGGCAGTTCTCCGACTCCAGCCGGCGCAGCGCCGTGCCCTCGTCCCAGCCGTACGTCGAGGTCTTCGGGTCGGGATTCTGCCGGTGGAACGCCGCGATCTGCTCGGCGAGCACGGCGAGCGACTTGAGCTGATCGTCCCGGGCGGCCCGGACCGCGAGCGGGCGCACCCACATCATCCCCAGGAACTGCAGCCGCCACAGCGGGTCGGCGGACGGCGGGTTGCGCCACCACGAGGCCGGGATGCTGCCGACGGTGAACGTCGGGCCGGGCGGCATGCTGACCCGGATCGGCTGCCCGTCCGGCACCGGGTCGGCGGCGCCCGCCCCGCAGCGCGACGGCACCGGTAGGGCGCGCTCCGCCGCGGTCGGCTCCCGGTAGAGCTCCAACAGCGCCTCCGGGTCGTCGACGGCGACCGGGTCGAACGGGAGCACGTGCACGTCGGCGGCTCGCGCCGGTGCCGGGACGACCACGATGAGCACCGCTGCCAGGACGGCTGCGGCCAGTGCGCGAAGCCTCATCAGGGCACCCTCCCACCACACGGTGATCGTCCACAATGGCCCGTTTCGGTGGTTGTTGTCGGCTCTGCGACACCCGGGCCGGGTGACGCCGACCTGACCCGGCGAACAAGCTCCGAATGCGCATTGCCTGACGACGAATCTCGGAATGCTCTCGTGCCCTAGCTCAACATCACCCAGGACCGACCATGTGACCCAGGAGCTGCGCACCGCCACCGACGCCGGCGCACACCTGGCCATGCTGGTGCGCTCGGTCGCCGCCCGAGCGACCTCGCCCCTTCGCGCGCGACCCGGGAGCCGGCCCGAGGCTGATGACCCGGTGGTGCGTTCCCGCACCCGGGACCACCTCGGCCGTCGCATCTCCCAGGACGGCGTCACCGGCCGGGCGTGACGCCCGGCCGGTGACTGTCGTACCGATCAGAACAGGAAGTAGTCCACCCAGCCGGAGCCGACCTGCGGGTCGAAGTCGTCGCCGGTGTCCGGGGCCAGCACGTACATGAAGCCGTCGCTGTCGGTGAGGACCACGTCGGGCAGCGGCTGCGTGACCGGCTCGCCGTCGACGACCGCGTCGGACGTCAGGTTGCCCATGCCGACCAGGTCGACGACCAGGCCGCCGTCGTCCTGACCGAAGAGCAGGACCGGGCCGTTGGCCGGGAAACCGGAGGTGGTTCCCTGGTAGAGCCAGACCTCGTCGTTGGACTTGCGGAACAGGAACTCGGTGTGCCCGTCCCCGGTCCAGTCGCCCACCGCGGTCAGCAGGTCGCCGTTCCAGCCGGAGCCGCCGGTGGCCGTGGTGCGGCGGAACGGCGCCGTCGCGACACCGGTGCCGTAGTAGATGACCAGCCGGCCCGCGGCCCGGCCCATCAGATCGTCGAAACCGTCCCCGTTGGCGTCCCCGATGCCGACCAGGTCGGCGTAGGTGTTCCAGCCCTCACCGACCTGCACGCCGTTCTGCACGACCCGCGGCGTGGTGCCGGTGCCGGCGAACAGGAACAGCCGGCCGCTCGCGTCACGAGCGAGGATGTCCTGCCGGCCGTCGTTGTTCCAGTCACCGTGCCGGACCAGGGACGAGTAGCCGGACCAGCCGGAACCGGCCTGGAACCGCGCCGCGAAGTACGACGTGGAACGCGGCCCGGTGCCCGGATAGACCAGCGCCTTACCGGGATAGACCCACAGCCGGCCGGCGGTGTCGACGGCGGCCAGGTCGGCCTTCCCGTCCCCGGTCAGGTCACCGAAGTTCAGTTCGTCGGTGGCCTGCGTGGTTACCGGGCCGAGGCCGGCGGTGCGGCCGAGTGCGTGCTGGGCCGCCCGGGCGGCGTCGCCGAGTGCGGGGTCGGGCTGCTTGGCGTACCCGGCGCCGCCCGACAACACCGTCGTCAGCGCCACCGCTACGCCGGTGAGCCCGGCCGACAGCCGGACCAGTCTGCTGTTCGCTGCGAACATCATCGCTCCCCCTTGTCCGGGGAGCCCCCGTGGATGAAAAACGTCATGCCGAAGATGCCACCACAGTGGACGTTTGAACCGTGTGAGGCGTCGTCCTTCCGACACGGCCGCCGGTCCTGTGATGGGATGGGCCGTATGGTCGAATCGCCGACGCCGGTGCTGGAGATGCTGTGGGAGCCGCTCGACCCCGGGCGTACGCTCGGCGAACGGTTCGGTTTCGGCGACGGCCGGGCAGCCGCCGGCTGGGTCACCGACACGCTGGACAAGCACTGGGGCCTTCGCGTCGACTCCTGCCGGCGGATCGTGATGAGCAGCGGCGGCGCGCTGGCCTGGGTCGGCACGCCCACCGGCCGGCTGCTGGCGAAGTGGTCGATCGTGCCCGAGCGTTTCGCGCGCCTGGCCGCCGCGGCTCGTCTGACCGCCTGGCTCCGGGACCGGGGGCTGCCGGTGTCGGCGCCGGTGCCGGCGCGGGACGGCCGCCCGCAGGTCGAGGTCGACGGCGTCTCGCTCGGTGTGCAGCGTGAGATCGAGGGCGACCTGCTCGACACCGACGATCTCGATCAGGTACGCGCGGCCGGCGCCCTCCTGGCCCGGTTGCACGACGCCCTGGCCGCCTACCCGGACGCCCACCAGCTGCCCGCCCCGGCCGTCGCGGCCAGGTCGCTGACGGACCGGATACCCGGCTGGCTCGGCTCCGAGGCCGGCCATCTGCCCCCGGCTCTTCGCGACGGACTGCGCGAGATGGTCGCCGCCGCACCGCCCGACGAACTCGCGCCGCAGCTGGTCCATTTCGACTTCCGGTCGGCCAACATCCTGTGGGCCGGCGGCGAGGTGGCCGCGCTCATCGACTTCGACGAGGCGCAACACGAGCACCGGCTGGTCGAGCTGGCCCGGTCCTCGGTCCTGCTCGGCACCCGATACCACAACTGGGGGCCGGTGCCGGCCGAGGTTCGCGCCGCGTTCCGGGCCGGCTACCGGTCGGTGCGACCGCTGACCCCGGCCGAGGACACCTGGCTGGACGTGCTCATCCTCTGGCAGACCCTGCTGATGATGCCACCGGGCGACGACCCGGCCGGGTGGGGATCGTCGGCCCTGAGCCAGCTGACCCGCCGCTGACCGAGGTCAGAAGTCCCCGGCCGCGCGGCGCATCCGGGCGAGCGTGTCGACGAGGGCCGAAACGTCGCCGGTGGAGATCCACGGGCTGGCGAAGACCTCGGCGTTGAGCTGGGCGGTGGCGGTCTCGGCCAGCTCGACGCCGGCCGCGAGGATCTCGACGATGGTGACCCGGCGGTCGCCGGGATGGGGTGAACGGCGGACCAGGCCGGCCGACTCGAGCCGGTCGACGGCGTTGGTGACGCTGGTCGGGTGCACCTGGAGCCGCTCGCCGATCATGGCCATCGGCAGGGTGCCCCGGCTGCTGAAGTAGAGCAGCATCAGCAACTCGTACCGGGCGAAGGTCACCCCGTGCGGCTTGAGGACGTGTTCGACGCGGGCCAGAGCGATCTGGTGGGCCCGCATCAGCGACGTGACGGCGGCCATCCCGTCGGCCGCGTCGCCCCAACCGTGCTCGACCCAGAGTCGGCGGGCCTCGGCGATCGGGTCGACAGGCAGCACGTCACTCATCCTATCTACTTTTCCACACTCGTGGACGTACGATAGTCGGACGTCCTAGCATTCTGGTCATGGCCCTCCACGTGCCGCACCATCCCGTCCGTTTCGTGACCGCCGCGAGCCTGTTCGACGGGCACGACGCCGCCATCAACGTCATGCGCCGGCTGCTCCAGAGCCAGGGCGCCGAGGTGGTCCACCTGGGCCACGACCGCAGCGTCGAGGAGATCGTCACCGCCGCGTTGCAGGAGGACGCCCAGGGCGTCGCCATCTCCTCCTACCAGGGCGGGCACGTCGAATTCTTCTCGTACCTGGTCGAGCGACTGGCCGAGCGGGGCGCGGGCCACGTCCACGTGTACGGCGGCGGTGGCGGCACGATCGTTCCCGAGGAGATCGAGCTGCTGGCCTCGCGCGGGGTGCGCATCTTCAGCCCGCACGACGGCCAGCGCCTGGGCCTGCCCGGGATGATCAACGAGCTGATCCGCGACTGCGACGTCGATCTGGCCGCCGGTGCCCCGGTCGACACCGAGGCGGTCATCGCCGGCGACGAGGCGGCCCTGGCCCGGGCCATCACCGTGCTGCAGGCCGGGGCCGACGACACGCTGGCCACGACACTGGGCGAGGCCGGCCGCCGCCGGGCCGTGCCGGTCCTGGGCATCACCGGGACCGGCGGGTCGGGCAAGTCGTCGCTGACCGACGAGCTGGTCCGGCGGCTGCGCCGGGACAGCGAGGACAAGGTACGCATCGCGGTCATCGCCGTCGACCCGACCCGGCGGCGCGGCGGTGGCGCCCTGCTCGGCGACCGGATCCGGATGAACAGCGTCGCGCCCGGTGTCGTCTTCTTCCGGTCGCTGGCCACCCGCCGCCGCGACGGGCACGTGCCCCAGCGGCTCGACGACGTGGTCGCGGCGACCAAGGCGGCAGGCTACGACCTGGTCATCGTCGAGACACCCGGCATCGGCCAGGGCGACGCCGACATCACCGAGTACGTCGACTTCTCGCTGTACGTGATGACGCCCGACTTCGGCGCGGCCAGCCAGCTCGAGAAGATCGACATGCTGGACGTCGCCGACGTGGTCGCGATCAACAAGTTCGAGCGCCGGGGCGGGGAGGACGCCCGCCGGGACGTCGCCCGCCAGATGGTGCGCAACCGAGAGGTGTTCGGTACGCCGTGGCAGGACATGCCGGTCTTCGGCACCAGCGCCGCCCGGTTCAACGACGACGGCGTGACCGCCCTTTACCACCACCTCAAGGGCCTGGCCCACGAGCACGGGCTGCCCCGGTTCCCGGCCATCCTGCCGGCCGTCGAGGGGCATGTCTCGACCGGGCTGAGCTCGGTGCTGCCCAAGGGGCGCGAGCGCTACCTGTCCGAGGTGGCCGAGTCGGTCCGCTCCTATCACGGGCGTACCGCCCAGCAGGTGACGGTGGCCCGCCGCCGTCAGGCCGTCGCCACCACCCACGCCCTGCTGCCCGAGGACACGGCCGTGGCCGAGCTGCTGAGCACCACCGAGCGCGAGCTCGACGGCGACGTCCGGGCGTTGCTCGACCAGTGGCCGGCGACCCGGGCCGCCTACTCCGGCGACGAGTACGTCTACCGGGTCCGCGACCGGGAGGTGCGCGCGCCGCTGACCCGCGAGACCCTCTCCGGGACCAAGGTGCCACGGGTGGCCCTCCCCCGCGACGGCGACGACGGGGAGACCGTCCGGTTCCTGCGGGCCGAGAACCTGCCCGGGTCGTTCCCGTACACCGCCGGTGTCTTCCCGCTCAAGCGCTCGGGCGAGGCGCCGGCGCGGATGTTCGCCGGTGAGGGCGACGCGTTCCGCACCAACCGCCGGTTCCATCTGCTGAGCAAGGGCCAGCCGGCGACGCGGCTGTCGACCGCGTTCGACTCGGTCACCCTGTACGGGCGCGACCCCGACCCCAGGCCGGACATCTACGGCAAGGTGGGCACCTCCGGCGTGTCGATCGCGACGCTCGACGACATGCGGGAGCTGTACGCCGGCTTCGACCTGTGCGCCCCGACCACGTCGGTGTCGATGACCATCAACGGGCCGGCGCCGACCATCCTCGCGATGTTCCTCAACGCCGCCGTCGACCAGCAGGTGGCCCGGTTCACCGACGAGCACGGCCGCGCCCCGGACGACGAGGAGTTCGCGACCGTCCGGGCCCGGACGCTGAGCACGGTCCGCGGCACCGTGCAGGCCGACATCCTCAAGGAGGACCAGGGCCAGAACACCTGCATCTTCTCGACCGACTTCGCGATCCGCTGCATGGCCGACATCCAGGAGTGGTTCATTGAACGGCGGGTCCGCAACTTCTACTCGGTCAGCATCAGCGGCTACCACATCGCCGAGGCCGGCGCCAATCCGATCAGCCAGCTGGCGTTCACGCTGGCCAACGGATTCACGTACGTGGAGGCGTACCTCGCCCGAGGGATGGACGTGAACGCCTTCGCGCCCAACCTGTCGTTCTTCTTCTCCAACGGGATGGACGCCGAGTACACGGTGATCGGCCGGGTCGCCCGGCGGATCTGGGCGATCGCCATGCGCGACCGCTACGGCGCCGACGATCGGGCGCAGAAGCTCAAGTACCACATCCAGACGTCCGGGCGCTCGCTGCACGCGCAGGAGATGGACTTCAACGACATCCGGACCACGCTGCAGGCGCTGTGCGCGATCTACGACAACGCCAACAGCCTGCACACCAACGCGTACGACGAGGCGGTGACCACCCCGTCGGCCCAGTCGGTGCGGCGGGCGCTGGCCATCCAGATGATCATCGACAACGAGTGGGGGCTGGCCGCCACCGAGAACACGCTGCAGGGTTCGTACATCGTGGACACCTTGACCGATCTGGTCGAGGAGGCGGTGCTGGCCGAGTTCGACCGGATCGCCGAGCGCGGTGGCGTGCTGGGCGCGATGGAGACCGGCTACCAGCGGGGCAAGATCCAGGACGAGTCCATGCTGTACGAGCAGCGCAAGCACGACGGCTCGCTGCCGATCATCGGGGTGAACACGTTCCTGCCGGAGGAGACGGACGAGCCGTCGCCGCGGCTGGAGCTGGCCCGGGGCACCGAGTCCGAGAAGCAGTCGCAGATCACCCGGCTGGCCGACTTCAAGTCCCGGCACGCGGGCGACGCCCCGGTCGCGCTGGAGCGGCTGAGGACCGCCGCGGCCGGTGGCGGCAACGTTTTCGAGGCGCTGATGGAGGCCGTACGCCATTGCACGCTGGGCCAGATCAGCGACGCGTTCTTCGAGGTCGGCGGCCAGTACCGCCGCAACGTGTGAAGGGAATGCCGTGACCGAGTTCGACGTGTACGCACTGCCCGAGGACCACGAGACGATCCGCGCGGCCGTGCGCGAGGTCTGCGACGCCCGCGTGGCACCCCACGCCGCCGAAGCCGACGAGAACGCCGAG
>NZ_JBICSP010000005.1:0-355568 GCF_043197135.1 Actinoplanes sp. NPDC049265
ATCGTCGCCGCGATACTGAAAAGTCGTAACCTGCCCATCCGCCACCTGCCGAACCAAATGACCATCCGACGAAAACTCCGTCACGTCACCGTTCGGATCAGTCAGGCTGTAACGACCGCCCGCCAGCTTGTGATAAGCCGCCGCCTGCGACTCATCCGCACCCGTCCACTGCTTGATCTCAACGCCATCGGACCCGTACAAAACATGCTGATCACCAGTCGTCGCGACATAATCGTCGCCGCGATACTGAAAAGTCGTAACCTGCCCATCCGCCACCTGCCGAACCAAATGACCATCCGACGAAAACTCCGTCACGTCACCGTTCGAATCGGTCACGGTGCGGCCGCCGCCCGGGCGGCTGTGCTCAGCGGCGTCCGGTTGTGGGCCGGCGGTGTGCGGCCGCACCGCCTCGCCGTCGGCGTTGTATTCGGTGACCGCGCCGCTCGGGTCGGTCAGCGTGTAGCCGCCGTCGGGTGACTGGTGGAAGGTCGCCGCCTGGGCTTCGTCGGCTCCGGTCCACAGTTTGAGCTGAACGCCGTCCGCGCCGTAGAGCACATGCTGGTCGCCGGTGGTGGCGACGTACTGGCCGCCGGGGCGATGTTCGAAGGTGGTGACGTGGCCGTCGACCGTCTGGCGGATGAGCTCGCCGTCGGCGGTGTACTCGGTGACGGCGCCGGTGGGGTCGGTCAGGCTGTAGTCGCCGTCGGACAAGCGGTGGTAGAACGCCGCGCTGGACTCGTCGAGGCCGGCCCACTGCTTGATCTGCACGCCGTCGGAACTGAAGAGCGTGTGGTGGTCGCCGGTGGTGGCCACGTACTGGCCGGCCGCACGGTAGTCGAACGTGGTGACCTGACCGTCCGGTGCCACCTGACGAATGGCCTGGCCGGCCGCGTCATAGTGCATGACCGATCCGTCCGCCTGGTTCACCTGATGATCCGCCATCGATTTCTACACCCCTCAAGCGAGCCACACGCGGCCATGCGGACACGGCGCTTCCACAGATTGCCAGAGAGGTACGGACATCCATCAGTGGCCGAATTAGACGACATCGTCGATCCCGCGCGTCCGTGAACCGGGGGCCCGCGCCGGCCGTTAGGTATATATGGTTGCCACCACTCCGCCGCGACCCCCGCAGGTCAAGGGGCGCGCCACGCAGCGGGTCGCGAGCAAGGGATGGGGCAGTCATCGCACCATCACCGCGGCCTTACGGGCGGCCTCCGCCGGTGAGGTGATCAGTGTGGGGCCGGGCGTCTACCACGAGAGCGTCCTGATCGACCGGGACGTCAGCATCATCGCCGACAGCGAGCACGGCACGGTCGAGGTCGTCTCGCCCGGTGGCCCGGCGCTGGTCAGCCGGGCCGCTCAGGCGGTGGTGCACGGGTTGACGTTGCGCGCCACGCCGGGTTCGGCCGCCGTACACACCAGCGCCGGCGAGCTGGCCATGGTGAACTGCGACATCTCGGCCGGCTGGTTCGAGGCCGAGGGCTGGGCCAAGCCGACCCTGCACGGGACCCGGGTCCACGCGACGAGCGGCATGGGTGTCCGCGTCCACGGCAACGCCCAGCTGAACCTGTTCAACTGCACGGTCGAGGAGATCGACGGTGACGGGGTCGTGGCCGGCCAGTCGGCCCGGGTGACGATGCACGGGACCACGATCGTCCGCCCGACCGGCAGCGGCGTGGTGCTGGCCGAGCAGGTGACCGCCGAGCTGGAGAAGTGCACTGTGGCGCACACCGGCGGGGTCGGGGTGCACGCCCAGGAGCAGGTCCGGATGTGGATCCGGGAGGGCCGGTTCAACGACACCACGGGGGACGCGGTACGGCTGGTCGGGCAGCCGTACGAGGGTGATGGCAGTGCCGCCGCGGACGCCCGATCGGACAGTGACGCCGACCGTTGTGTGGCCGAGGTGACCGACACGGCGATCGCCCGCAGCGGCGCGCACGGCGTTTCCGCCTACGGCGCGGCGCGGCTGACCGTGCGTACCTCCAAGTTCGATGCGGTGGCCCGCAGCGGCGGCTATGCCGATTCGGGGGCCCGGCTGACGATGTCGGACTGCGAGGTGACCGGCAGCGGCAGTACGGGGCTGGTCGCCCGTGGGACGGCCCGGCTCGACGTGGCGGCCTGTGCGGTCGGCCGGTCGGGCGCGAACGCGCTGTTCCTGGACGGTGACTCGGCCGCGGTCGTTCGCGAGTGCACGCTCAAGGCGTCGACCTACAGCGCGGTGCACATGGCCGGGAACGCGTCGGCCGAGCTCGACCGGTGCACGGTGACGGGTACGCCACAGCACGGCGTCCGGGTGACCGGGCGGGCGATGCTGCGGATGTCGGGGGGCCGGATCGAGCGGGCCGAGATGAACGGCATCCAGGTCGAGGAGGACGGTGACGCCACTGTCGCCCATGTGGCGATCGAGAGTGTGGCCGTCGGCATCCGGGTCGAGACGTCGCACCGCCCGCTGTTCGTGGACTGCGCGGTGACGAAGACCTCGCAGGCGGGCATGGAGGTGGCGTCGGAGGCCGGGCCGACGGTACGGGACAGCCGGTTCTCCGACAGCGAGGGCGCCGGCATCTTCCTCGACCGGGACAGCGCGGCCACGATCGAGGACAGCACGGTCCTGGACGTGGGTGGCAGCGGGCTGGTGGCCTGGACGGGCGCGCGGCCGATCGTGCGTACGCTGCGCATCGAACGCCCGGGCAAGAACGGCGTCTACCTCAACGCCGACTCCCGCGGTTTCCTCGACGACCTGTACATCTCCGCCGCCGAGTTCCCGGCCCTGTACATCGGGAAGGGCGCGACGCCGCGGATCCGCCGTGCGCACGTGGACAGCTCGGAGCGTGACCTGAATCTGGCCGACGGCGCCGAGCCCACCTTTGCCGACTGCACGGTCAGCAACGTACGCAACTCGAGCATGCCGGCGTCGAACGCG
Organism: Actinoplanes sp. NPDC049265; assembly: GCF_043197135.1. Classification (NCBI taxonomy): domain Bacteria; kingdom Bacillati; phylum Actinomycetota; class Actinomycetes; order Micromonosporales; family Micromonosporaceae; genus Actinoplanes; species Actinoplanes sp. NPDC049265. Next base: position 2,924 of record NZ_JBICSP010000005.1, read on the forward strand.
CCGGCCGTGCGCGCGGTCGCCGGCGGGGGCGGCGCGGGGCCGGCCGCCCCGGACGGCCAGAAGACCGAGGGTGTCACTGAAGCCTTGGACATCGGGGCGCTGCTGCACCGGCTGGACGACCTGGTCGGCCTGGCCGGGGTCAAGAACGATGTGAGCACCCTGGTCAAGCTGATGCAGATGGTGAAGCGACGGCAGGAGATGGGGTTGTCCCCGCCGCCGTTGTCCCGGCATCTGGTGTTCGCCGGCAACCCGGGCACCGGCAAGACCACCGTGGCACGCCTCTACGGTCAGATCCTCAACGCGCTCGGCATGCTCTCCCGGGGCCATCTGGTCGAGGTGGACCGGGGTCAGCTGGTCGGCGAGTATGTCGGGCACACCGCCCCGAAGACGCAGGCGGCGTTCAAGAAGGCGATGGGCGGCGTGCTCTTCATCGACGAGGCGTACGCGCTGGTGCCCGAGGGGCAGTCCAACGACTTCGGGCAGGAGGCCATCTCGACGCTGGTCAAGCTGATGGAGGACCACCGCGATCAGGTCGTCGTGATCGTCGCCGGGTATCCGGGGTCGATGGGCCGGTTCATCGCGGCCAACCCGGGCCTGTCGTCGCGGTTCAACCGGACGCTGACGTTCGTGGACTATCTGCCGGCCGAACTGGTCGAGATCGTCAGCCATCAAGCCGGCGAGCACGAGTACACCCTGCCCGAGGACACGGTGTCCGCGCTGGCCGAGTACTTCGAGTCCAGCGAGGGCGCCAACCGGTCCGGCAACGGCCGGTTCGCGCGGCAGGTCTTCCAGGAGATGACGGAACGGCACGCGTTCCGCATCGCCGAGGTCGACAACCCGACGAAGGAACAGCTGAGCGCCCTCCTGCCGGTCGACGTGCCGGTGCGGGTGGGCGTGGGCGACTGAGGAAAGGAGTTTCGGCCATGGCCGAGGACAATCTCGACGACAAGGTCTGGAACCATACCGGCGACACCGACAAGGCCGAGAACTACTGGAAGAACGACGGCGATGCCGGCAATCCCCTGTCGTGGCACGATACTTTCCCGAGTTCCGAAAACGGCGACACCTCGACGCCGACGGATGTCACCCCGCCCGATCTGACCTGGGTGCCGGAGAAGTGGCCGCTGCCGGCGACGGGCGACCTCGGTTCCGACAACGGCGCCGAGGGCGGCGGCGGTGACACGCCGGTGGTGGCCGACTTCTCGGTCGACATCGGCACTCTCGACGATGCCCAGAACGCTCTGCTGCCGAAGGCCGACACGGCCCTCAAGAGCTACACCTCGCTGAAGACGTCGACGGCGGGCAAGGTGGACTGGATCTTCCAGCAGGAGCACTCGGGTGACCTCGGTACCGAGTCGGTGCAGACCGCCGGCTCGTCCGCGGGCGGCTCGGGTCCGTCGTACCACGACGAGAAGGTCGAGGCCAACGCCGAACTGGTCAAGCAGACACCCAAGATGAAGGCCGTGCTGGACAACATGCTGCTGGCCATCGCCGACTCGGTGAAGCTGGCCGGCGACTACACCAGCTACATCAACACGGCCGCGCAGACGTACGTGTACGCGGACAAGCAGGCGTACATCAAACCGAACGGCACGCCGCCCGCTGCCTGACGGGCCGGGCCGGGGCAGCGGGGCCGGCCGGGGTCACTCGATCAGCGCGAGCGCGGCGAGGACCTCGATCACTTCGTCCGCGCTGTCCCGGCAGCCCGCGCAGATTTCGAGGTGACGGTGCACGGCGTCGCTTTCCACGGGATCGAGCGCGCCCGCGAAATGGGCGCCGAGCAACTCGTCGACGTGGTCGGCGTGGTCTGCAACCAATATCAGATCCTGGGTACGTCGGGTCGTGGCTCGTACGCTCGTGGCGACCCAGACAACGGAGGAACTAGACCGGCGGTTCACCGTTCCGAGTGCCAGATCCACTGTGCTGTCCCGGCCGGAAGTCGAAGCCTCGTTTCACCAGTGCCTCACGCAGGGCACGGAGCGCATAGTAGGTCCGCGACTTGACCGTCCCTTGTGGAACATCGAGCAGTTCGGCCACCTCGGCGACCGGTCGTTCCCGGAAGTAGATCTCGACGACCGCGCTGCGGAGTCGCTCCGGGAGGGCGGCCAGCGCGGCCCGCACCTCCTGGGCGTCGAGCATACGGTCGACGGCGTCCTCCTGCCGGGCGTACGACTCGATGTGCTCGAGGGAGACCTCGTTCGGCCGGGCGTCGGCGGCGCGGATCTGGTCGATGACGATGCGCTTGGCCACGGTGAACAGCCAGGCCCGGCTCCAGCGGCCGTCGTCGTTGCGGGCGTCCGGATTGTTCCAGGCCCGCAGCATGGTCTCCTGCACGATGTCCTCGGCCCGCTGGACGTCGCCGTTGGTCAATCGCGTGACGAAGCTGAGCAGAACAGGGGCGTGCACCTGCTGCAGGTGCCGGAGCGCGTCGGTGTTCTCGTCGTCGGTGAACCGCGGGACGGAAGAAACAGGTTTCCCCACGGCAGTCATGCTGGAACAACCTTTCAACGTTGTCATGTCGGTGATGCGGTTTTCCGGAGCCTGTGGACGGTAAGGCCACCATGTCTGCCCATAGGGGCCGAACGGACACCTCTGGACCACCTCCGGAACGGCCACAAGCCCCTCTTCGGAGACGACCTCGAATCCCCTCCTCGATTCATGAACCGGGGTACCCCCTGGACCGTCTGGTTAGCGGATTCCCGCAGGCGCGGGCGACCGCATGGAGGAGCCGTGTACCAAGTTGCGATCGTGGTGGAGCACCCGATCTCCCGCGCAGGCATGGAGAAGCTGGCGTCCGACGAGAGCGGGATGCACGTTGTCGCCGCCGTCGAGTCGGTCGAGGAGCTGCAGGACCACGGCGGCCGGTACGACATGGTCGTTCTCGACCTGCCGCAGATGACGTCGGCGGCCCTCGACACGGTGGCGAAGGCCGCCGCGGCCGGGCCGACCCTGGTCAGTTCGGTCTGGGACGGCTCGCCGTCGCTGCTGGCGACGGTCCGGGCGGGCGCCCGCGGTTGCGTGAGCCGGCTGGCCGAGCAGCGTGACGTGCGCGAGGCGATGCGCGTGACTACCCAGGGTGGCTTCTACCTCTGCCCCCGGATGGTCGGCAAGTTCCAGGTCGAGCTGGCCAACGCGGGCGCCGAGGAGCAGAGCGGGCTGGCGCCACGAGAGATCGAGACCCTGCGGTTCATCGCGTCGGGTTACACGCATTCGCAGATCGCCACCCGGATGGGCCTGTCGCAGGCCACCGTCAACACGTACGCGAAGCGGATCCGCGCCAAGCTCAACGTGAACAACAAGGCCGACCTCACTCGGATGGCCATCGAACTGGGTCACTTCTCGCAGGGGCGCCGGAGCTCCTCGGCCGCCTAGAACGGAGCAGCCGCACACCGGAAGGTGTGCGGCTGCCGTCGTACCGGCGGTCAGAGAACGTCGGTCACCGCTGTCTCGGTCTTCCGCGGCTTCTTCTCGGCCGAGCCGGCCGCCGAATCCTGCACCACGGTGGTCGCGGACATCGGGCTCACCAGCGGACGTGCCGCCTCGGTGGGCGCCGGCGGAACGGCCGGTGCGGCCGGAATCCCCGGTTCGACCGGCGTGAGCGTGGTGGTCGGCGCGGCCGGCGGAAGCAGCACCGCTCCGGGCGGCGCCGGCGGGATGTGCTGCGTCGGCGGGGCGGGCGGCGCCGGCGGAATGTGCTGCGTCGGCGGGGCGGGCGGCGGAGGCGGCGGACCCTGGCGGTCCCCCAGCGCCGGCTCGGCCTCGGCGTTGTCGTCCTCCTCGTTGTCCAGCAGCATCTTGCGGATCCGCAGGACCAGCAGCACGGCGGCCGCGGTGGCCACCAGCGCGATGATGATGAGCAGCGTCGATCGTCCCTTGGCCGGCTCGCCCAGGCGCATCGACTTGCGCTCACCGGTTTCGGCGGCGGCCTCTTCCGGCAGCACCTTGGTCACCGAGACGGCCGGGTTGATCAGGCCCCAGCCGTACCGGCCGTCCGGCTGGACGTCCCGCACCTTGTCCGACGTGACCTGGATGCGGTGGGCCACCTGGTCGGCCGACAGGTCCGGGTAGGCCGACCGGATCAGCGCCGCCTCACCGGCCACGAAGCCGACCGCGTAGCTGGTGCCACTGACCGCGATCGCGCCCGTACCCGTGATGCCCACGCTGCTCACGTTCACACCCGGCGCCACGACGTGCACGCCGCCGCTGCGGTAGTCGGCCGCGGCCTGACCGTCGACACCGATCCCGCCGACCCGGAGCACTCCCGCGCTCACGTCGGCCTTGGTGTTCACCGGCACGGACGAGAGCGCCGCACCGGCCACGACCACGACGCCCTTCTCGATCGCCTGGTTGGCCGCCTTCGCCACTTCCGGGTCGGTGAGGTCGACATACGCCCCGAGCGCGATGACCGTGGCGCCTTCGGAGACGGCCGAGCCGATGCCGGCGGCGCTGTCCGAGGCCCGTGCCTTGCCGTCCTTGGCGGTGACGCGTACCGGCATGACCGTCGCGTCCGGCGCCATCCCGGCGACCCCGCTGCCCTGGTTGGCCTGGGCCACGATCAGCCCCGCCATCGCCGTGCCGCTGCCCAGGCAGTCGGTGTCGCCTCGCCCGCTGCCGCCGACGATGTCGGTACCGACCGCGACGTGTCCCGCGAGCTGAGGCAGGCTGCCGTCCACGCCGGAGTCGACGATGGCCACCAGCTGCCCTTTGCCGCGGCTCTGGGGCCAGGCCTGATCGGCCGCGAGCCGCAGGGCGGCCCAGTCCGACCGGGTGCTGGAGGCCGAGGTGGTCGCGCACTGCCCCGGCTTCGGCTTGGGGGCCTGGCCGCTCTTGGCCTTCTTGCCCTTGCTCGGCTTGGTCGCGGCCGAGTTGCCGGTCCCGCTCGGCGTGGTGGAGCTTTCGGTCCGCCCGGCCTCCGGCGCCGGCTTGGGCTGGGCACTGCGCGGCGACTTGGTCGGCAGGACGCCGTACTGCACGGTCGAGCCGTTCGCGTCCCAGGGCAGCACCAGCATCCAGCCGGGCCGGAGGCTGGCCGGGTCGGTCAGCAGTCCGCCGTCCGGCTGCTTGCGCCCGGTGTTGAGGTTGAACAATTCGGTGGACCGCTTGCCGTCACCCAGCAACCGGGCGGAGATCTCGGTCAGGTTCTCCGGTTTCCCCTGATACTTCGAGGTCACCGTGTAGTACTTCACGTACTCTTGATCGGCTTTCGCGGCCCAGGCCGGCGTGGAGAGGCCGGCCATCACTATCGCCGCCGCCGCGCCGAGGACGACACGAGCCGCTGATCGTCTGATCCAGGACATCCGTTAACTCACCTTGCCGTCGGGGCCTACGACTTTTCCCGCCTACACGACGAGGCCCACCCGGAGCGGGTTCATCGACTGCCCGAATTTCTCGTCCGCCGATGTTCACCCAGCTCAAGTTCAAGGGCTTGATATACCCGCGTCCGTGCGGGTACAGACCGTATGCTCCCGCGGGCACCGGGCTGGGGCCCATCAGAGATGGCCCGAGCCCTTCCGGCATCGTGCGCGCAAGCCCACCCCAAAGTGGTAGCCCAGCCCGCGGATACCGCCCAAATTCACAGTGGTAGCCACGAGCGGTGTCCGGGTCCCACATAACGCCCGGACCTACCACCCCAAACCACAGTGGTAGCCAGGGGCTGGGTCTGGATTCCGCATGACGCCCGCACCCACGGGTCAGCCGACGCTCCGCAGGAGGCGGGCGCGACGGGCGGCGACCCGGGAACCGGACTCGAGGCGGGACATGCGCCGCAGCAGGACCGGAGCGGCGACCAGCCCGGCCAGCGACCACGCGCCGAGGATCAGGGCGGCGGTGGACAGCTGCCACGTACCCCCGGCCAAGGTCGCGCCGCGCATCCCTTCGCCCAGCCAGTAGACCGGGAACACCTTCGCCGCGGTGGCCACCCACGTGGGCAGGGCGGTGATCGGCACGAAGATGCCGGAGGTGGCGACCAGGGCCAGGACCGGCAACGACAGCACGCCGGCACCGCGTGAGCTGCTGATCAGCGAGCCGAGGACCGCACCGATCGTCTGGGTGGCGATCAGCCCCAGCGCCACGACCCAGATCAGGGTGGGCCATTGGACGGTCAGCCCGGAGAAGAGGATCAGACCGGGGGCGAGCAGGATCGTCAGGTAGGCCAGCACGGTGGCGGAGACCGTCACCAGTTTTCCGATCAGATATCCCCGTATCCCGTCGGGAATCGCCTTGGCCCTGAGCAGGGTGCCGTCCTCGCGGTCGGCGGCCAGGTTCTGAACCATGAGCAGCGTGCCGAAGGCGACGAACATGCCCAGCGTGCCGGGCAGGATCAGGGTGCCGCGGTCGCGCAGCAGCACGACGGCCACGAGCGTGGCGACCGGCCAGAACAGGTTGCCGATGAGCTCGGTGCCGGTGAAGGCCTGACGCAGTTCGATCAGGCCCTGCCGGAGGCCGGGGCGCGGGTTCATGACTGCCTCACCAGGGCCAGGTAGGCGTCCTCGAGGGACGCTCGGCGGACTTCGAGGTCGGCGAGGTCGTCGCCGTACTCCCGGAACAGGTTGTGGACCAAGCGGGTGGAACCGTCGGTGAAGCGGCTGAAGTGTTCGCCGGCGACGGTCCAGCGCACCTCGTCGCGGCCGGTCAGGGACGCGACGGTGCCGTCGGCGACGATCCGGCCGCCGATGAGGACGACGATGCGGCCGGCCAGCCGTTCCGCCTCGGCCAGGTCGTGGGTGGTGAGCAGGATCGTCGTGCCGGTGTCGCGGGCGAGCCGGCCGAGCAGGTCGTGGAACTCGCGGCGGGCCGACGGGTCGAGGCCGGCGGTGGGCTCGTCGAGGAACAGCACGTCGGGCCGGCCGATGATGCCGATGGCCAGGTCGAGGCGGCGCCGTTGACCACCGGACAGGGTGCGCACGAGTTGCCGGGCCTGGTCGGTGAGCCCGACGGCGGTGAGCACCTCGCCGGCGGTCATCGGGGTCGCGTACCCGGTGTAGTAGCCGCCGAGGCAGCCCAGCAGTTCACCGACCCGCCACTTGCCGTGGTCGCGCCACGATTGCAGCACGACGCCGAGACGGGCGCGCCAGCGTTCGTCGCCACGGGCCGGGTCGGTGCCGAGGACCGCGGCGTGGCCCGCGGACCGCGTACGGAATCCCTCGAGAATTTCGATCGTCGTGCTCTTGCCCGCGCCGTTGGGGCCGAGCAGCGCCAGCACCTCACCCGGCCGGCCCATGAAGGTGACGTCGTGCAGGACGTCGGTCGGCCCGTAGCGCATGCGCAGGTTCTCTACCTCGATGGCGGCGGTCATGAGAGTGACTCCCGGACCTGGGCCAGCAGGGCCGCCCGGTCGACGCCGGCCTGGTCGAGCGCCCGCGGCACGGTGCCGGCCTCGGCCGAGAGGATGCCGATCAGCAGGTGGCCGGGCCGCGGCGCGGAACGGCCGGCGGCGCGCATGGCCCGGTCGAGGGCGAGTTGCACCGAGGCGCCGGGGTGGAGCTTCCGGTCGGGGTCGGGGCTGGCCGAGGCCACGTCGAAGGCGGTCGCCGAGACACCGACGGTGCTGAGGCTGTGCTCGAACTCGCGGTCGAGGGCGGCCCGGAAGGCGTCGTGGTCGAGGCCCGGGAGAGGGAGGTCGGGGAAGGGCAGGACGGCCAGCAGCAGGTGTTGTGCCTCGACGGTGGCCGACCGGTCGTGCCGGGCCTCGTCGACGGCCCGATCCATCACCCCGGCGAACCAGGTCTTGAAGTTCATCATCGCCTCCGCAACGTGACGCCGGCGGCGACCAGCCGCCGGAAGTGCTTCTTGTGGACCGCCTGCCGGGTCACGCCGAGCGCCTCGGCGACCCGTGGCCAGCCCCACCCGGCCCGCATCGCCTGTTCGACGGCGGCGTCCTCGATCTGGTCGGCCAGACGGCGCAGGGCGACCACGGCGGCCAGGGCGTCGGCGGGGTCCCGGGGCAGGACGTCATCGGACATGTAAGCAACCGTAGTTGACTAAGCGCGAAATAGTCAACCTAAGTTGCTCAACGCGATTGTCGATCCGGCGCGGGTCCCGTACGACCGGGGAGTGAGAAGGTCGGGACGACGAGAGGAACCATCATGGCGAAGTACATGCTGATCATGCGGGCCACCGACGAGTCGGTCGAGGCGATGAGCAAGGTGTCGTTCGACGAGATGCTGACCACCATGGGGCGCTACAACGAGGAGCTGAAGAACGCCGGCGTGCTGCTCGCCGCCGAGGGGCTGGACGAGGCGGCCAAGGGCGTGGTCATCGACTTCACCGGCGAGAAGCCGGTGGTCACCGACGGCCCGTACGGCGAGACCAAGGAACTGTTCGGCGGCTTCTACCTGCTCGACGTCCCCTCGATGGCGGAGGCGGTCGAGTGGGGCAAGCGGATGCCGCTGATGAACGGCAGCAAGCTGGAGATCCGCCGGGTGCCCTCGATCGACGAGTTCCCGCAGGACAGCGAGTGGGTGGCCAAGGAGCGGGCCTGGCGCGAGCGCACCGGCCAGCTGTGAGTCCGGCGACGCTGGAGGCCGTCTGGCGGATGGAGTCGGCCCGGATCGTCGGCTCGCTGGCCCGGTTCACCGGCGACTTCGCCCTGGCCGAGGACGTCGCCCAGGAGGCGCTGGCCGAGGCCCTGGTGAGCTGGGCCCGCGACGGCGAACCGGCCAATCCGGCCGGCTGGCTGCTCGCCACCGCGCGGCGCCGGGCGGTGGACGCCTTCCGCCGCCGGTCGCTCCGCGAGCGGAAGTACGCGCTGCTGGCCGGCGAGGAGTCCTACGAGCTGCCGTGGGACCCGGACCGGATCGACGACGACGTGCTGGCGCTGATGTTCGTGTCGTGCCACCCGGTGCTCTCTCCGGAGGCCCGGGTGGCGCTCACCCTGCGGGCGGTCGGCGGCCTGGGCACCGAGGAGATCGCGCGCGCGTTCCTGGTGCCGGTGCCGACCGTGCAGGCGCGGATCACCCGGGCCAAGAAGACGATCGCCGCCGCCGGTGTGCCGTTCGAGCTGCCGCCGGCCGGCGAGCGCCGGGAGCGGCTGGGCGGCGTGCTCAGCGTCCTCTACGTGATCTTCACCGAGGGCTCGACCGCCACCAGAGGCGACGACCTGCTCCGGCCGGACCTGGCCTACGAGGCGATCCGGCTGACCCGGATGCTGGTCGCGCTGCAGCCGGACGAGCCCGAGGTGTCCGGCCTGCTGGCGCTGTGCGAGCTGACCGCCGCCCGGTTCCCGGCGCGGACCGGGCCGGACGGCGAACCGGTGCTGCTGGAGGACCAGAACCGCGCGCTGTGGGACCGGTCGGCCATCCGGCGCGGGCTCGCGGCGCTGAAGCGGGCTTCGCGCAACGGCCTCGGTGCGTACGGGCTCCAGGCCGCGATCGCCGCCGCCCACGCCCGGGCGCCCTCGGTGGCCGAGACCGACTGGGAGCGGATCGTGCTGCTCTACGAGGCGCTCGGCCGGGTCGCACCGTCGCCGGTCGTGGACCTGAACCGGGCCGTCGCCGTGGCCCTGGCCGGCTCGGCCGAGGCGGCGCTGTCCATCGTGGACGAGCTGGTCGCCACCGACCGGCTGGCCGGTTCGCATCTGCTGCCGACCGTACGCGGAGAACTGCTCACCCGGCTGGGCCGCACCGCCGAAGCCCGCGCCGAACTCGAGCTCGCCGCACGCCTCTGCGGCAATGCCCAGGAGCGATCGGTGCTCCTGGGCAAAGCCGCGGCATTGGGCTGAGCGGTCAGGCCGGGATGGCCCGCCGGCGCAACGCCGACGCCCCCGCCGCCACCAGAAGCCCGGTCACCACGGCCAGAACCACCAGCGGTGTCCAGGTGATGTCGCTGCCGGGCAGGTGCGGGACGTGCGTGAACGGGCTGACGTCGAGCAGCCACTGGTCGAGCCGCAGGGCGCTGCCGACCACCAGAATCAGCAGGCAGACCGAGAGCGCGCCCCAGGCCAGCCCGGACAGCCGCGGCAGGAGGCCGAAAAGCAACACCGACACGCCGGCCAGCACCCACACCGCCGGCAGCTGGGCCAGCGCCCCGGTCAGCGCGTCGCCGACCACGTTGTCACCGACGATCGCGGTGTACGCCAGCCCCGACACCAGCCCCTCGACCAGCAACAGCACGGCCGGTCCGAGCAGCGCGAAGAGCAGGTGGCCGCCGGCCCAGCGCCACCGGCTCACCGACGCGGTCAGCACCATCTCGGCGTGCCCGGCCGTCTCCTCGTCGCGCATCCGCAGCGTGGCCTGCACGGCGTAGCACGCGCTGATGATGCCGACCATGCCCGCGATCGACGCGAGGTAGCTGTTCACGATCACGTCGCTGCCGCCCATGCGCGCGAAGATGTCGGCCATCGCGGTGCCCCGGCCGATGTCGGCCACACTCTGCCCGACCGCGCCGAAGACCAGGCCCAGCGCGGCGAAGGCGGAGGCCCAACCGATCAGCAGGCCGCGGTGCAGGCGCCAGGCCAGGGCCAGAGGAGTACGCAGGGAGCGCGCCGCCGTGGCCGGCCCAGGGCGAGAAGGGAACAGCCCCGCCCCCACGTCCCGGTGCCCGAGCAGCACCACCCCGGTGACAGTGGTGGCCGCCGCGAACAGCACCGCGAGGACGGCCGGCCACCAGTCGGCCTCGCCGTACGGATAGATGTGCTGCACCCACCCGATCGGCGACACCCACGACAGCCAGGACAGCGGCCCGTCACTCATCGCCGACAGGTCGCCGCCGAGCCGCAGCACGTAGGCCAGCCCGACGGCCAGCACCCCGATCGACCGCGCCCCGCGCGCACCCCCGGTGAGCTGCGCGGCCACCGCCGCGACCCCGGCGAACGCCCAGCCCGCGGCGGCCATCGCGACCCCGGACCAGATCGACCCGGCGACCGGCAGGTCCCGTCCGATCAGGCCGAGCGCCACGATCAGGCCCAGCACCAGAGCGGCCCCCATGGTGGTGATCAGGGCCGCGGCCAGTGGCGCCCGCCGCCCGATGACGCCGGCGCCGACCAGGTCGACCCGCCCGGCCTCCTCGTCGGCCCGGGTGTGCCGGACGACGGTCAGCACCACGAACACGCCGAGCATGACCGGCAGGAACCCGGCCCGCCAGATGGCCAGCTCGGCCACCGTGTCGCCGTGCAACTGGCCGTAGAGGGCGACGAACCCGGCGTTGGTCCGGCTGATCCGCGCGTAGTCCAGCCGCTCGGCGTCGGTGCTGAACAGGCCCTCGATGGTGGTCACGTAGGCCGCCGGCAGGATGCCCAGCACTAGTACCCAGAGCGGCATGATGAAGCGGTCCCGGCGCAGGATGAGCCGGATGAGTTTCCCCGTGCCGGTCATGTCACGCCCCCGCCTGGTACTGCCGCAGGAACAGTTCCTCCAGCGTCGGCGGCTGGCTGACCAGGTTGCGTACGCCGACCTGGACCAGGGCCCGCAGGGCTTGGTCGAGCGCGCCGGTGTCCACCTCGAAGGCGACCCGGTCACCGTCGACGCTGAGGTTGTGCACGCCGGCCAGCGTGGCCAGGCCGTTGGGCGAGCCGGCGAGCTCGGCCCTGATCGAGGTGCGGGTGAGGTGGCGCATCTCGTCGAGCGTCCCGGTCTCGACCGCCCGGCCCTCACGGATGATCGTGACCCGGTCGCAGAGCGCCTCGACCTCGGACAGGATGTGGCTGGAGAGCAACACCGTACGGTCGCCGCGCTGTTTCTCCTCGCGGATCACCTCGCGGAAGACCTCTTCCATGAGCGGGTCGAGGCCGGAGGTGGGCTCGTCCAGGATCAGCAGCTCCACATCGGACGAGAGGGCGGCGACCAGGGCGACCTTTTGCCGGTTGCCCTTGGAGTAGGCCCGGCCCTTCTTGCGCGGGTCGAGCTCGAAGCGGTCGAGCAGGGCGTCGCGGCGCTTGGTGTCGACGCCGCCGCGCAGCCGCCCGAGCAGATCGATCACCTCGCCGCCGCTGAGCGTGGGCCAGAGCGTGACGTCGCCGGGCACGTACGCGAGCCGCCGGTGCAACGCCGTGGCATCCCGCCACGGGTCGCCGCCGAGCAGGGTCGCCGTGCCACCGTCGGGCCGCATCAACCCGAGCAGGATCCGGATGGTGGTGGTCTTCCCGGCGCCGTTCGGGCCCAGGAAGCCGTGCACCTCCCCGGTCCGCACCCGCAGATCCAGCCCGTTCAGAGCGGACGCGCGCCCGAACCTCTTGATGAGCCCCTCGGCATCGATGGCCTCGGTCATGGCTACTCCTCGCTAGTCCTGTTCAGGAATGAGGGAATCCAGTGCCTTGAGTGCCTGCTCGCCCTGCTCGACGGTGAGCAGCGGCCGGCTGAAGATCTCGACCGACGCGCGCAGCATGCGCCGGTGCCCGGCCGGCGTCGTCGTGTCCTCGCCGAGCACATGTGAGATCTGATCGCGCATCAGGAACATGCTGATCTTCATGGCGATCAGCACCGCCAGATAGGCCTCGGGGTCGGAGGGGTGGAAGCCGGCGCGGCTCAACCAGAGCCGCCCCGACTCCATCGCGGCGTCGAACAGCGCCGTCGAGTCGCCCTCCATCATGGAGCGCACGAGGTACGACTGGAGCCGCATCGCGGTCGGGTGCACCGCGGCGAGGATGGCCGGATCCATCATCGCGTCCGGTCCGAGCAGGCGTTCGCGGAGCTCGGTCATCTTGCCCATGGCGTACTCGTCGCACGCCTCGCGCAGCCCGTCCTTGGAACCGAAGTGGTGCCGGAGCAGGCCGGACGACACGCCGGCCCGGTCGGCGATGTCGCGGACGGTGGCGGCCGCGACCCCGCGCTCGGCGAACAACTCGATCGCGGCGTCCCGGATCCGGGCTCGTGCCGTGAGGTCCCCGTTTTTACTACTCACGTGTGCAGGCTACTACACAAGCGTGTAGTCGGCACCACCCCAACCCGGGCGATGCGTATTTGTGCTCAGAGCGCTCTGAGCACAAATACGCATCACTCCGGGCCGCGCTCAGCAGCTCAGTGGACCGCCTCAGTGGACCGGCTCAGTGGACCGGCTCAGCGAACCGGCTCAGCGAACCGGCTCAGCGAACCGGCTCAGCGAACCGGCTCAGCGGACGGCCGCGCGGCCAGCCCCTTCAGGTCGGCCGCGAGCCTGGTTCGGATGTGGCCGATCAGCAGACGGAGATCGGCGCAGTAGACCGAGGGCTGACGGAAACCAGCCCCCGGCCGATAGCGATGCGCATAGTGGCCGCCGCCGCACACCCGGTGCACCGAGCAGCTCAGGCACTCGTCCGACAACGCCCGCGGGCCGATCTGGCGGGCCACCACACCGGGATCGTCGAACGCCGCGTCGAACTCGTCACGGGTCACGTCCAGGCCGGTCGCGCCGGCACCCTCGTACGCCGACTTCAACGCGTCGACCTGCTCGATCGCGCCGTCGGTCTCGATCACCAGCGTGGCCGACGGGCTGAGACCGACCTGCTCGCCCCCGCCGCTGCCGCCCAGCACCAGGCGCATCACGTCCTCGAAGATCCGCACCCGCGGCGCCGCCAGTTGTGCGTACCAGTGGTCGAACGCCGCGACCAGCCATTCCCCGTACGCCGTGGGTGAGGCGCCGGCCGGCAACCACGGTCGCGACCGGTGATTGGCGTGCGGCAGCAGGAAGTCGATCACCGGCGGTTCGAAGGCGGCCAGTTGCTCGTACGTCGCCACCGGATCGGTGTCCGGCGCGATCGTGCACAACAGCCCCGCGTAGAGCGATCGGTTCTCCGGCCGTAGGAGCAGACGCAGACCATCGCGTACGGCCGGGAAGCTGCCCGCCCCGCCCCGGAGCTTGCGGTGCCGGTCGTGGTCGGCTTGGGTGCCGTCCAGGCTGACGCCGCAGCTGATGTCGTGTTCGCGCAGCACGGCCAACGTCGCGTCGGTCAGGCGTACCCCATTGGTCTGCATGCCGATCTCGACCGTGACGCCCTCGGGGGCGGCGGCGCGCAACTCGGCGGCCAGCTCGCCGAGCCGTCGCGGGCCGTAGAGCAGCGGCTCACCACCGTGCAGGATCACCCGGACCCGGGCCAGCCGGTGGCGCTCGGCGTGCCGGCCGATGGCCTCGGCCGCGGCCCGGCGGACCGGCTCGGACATCATCCGCGGCCGGTCGCGCCAGGTCTGGTCGGCCTGCTCGTACACGTAGCAGTAGTCGCAGGCCAGGTTGCAGCGCTGGTGGACCTTGAGCACGACCTCACGAAACGGCGTCGGCGTCCACCCGGCCGCTCTGAGCGCGGCCGGGTCGAGTTCGGCGTACGGCCACCGGGCCGCGGATCGATGCACATGCGTAGCCGGCCACACGCCGCGAGAGTACTTCCACCGCTCGCTGATGCGTATTTGTGCTCAGAGCGCTCTGAGCACAAATACGCATCACCCGGGCCCGGCGTGCGGTGGCGGCGGTGCGGCGCCGGTCATGATGGCCACGGCCTCGGACATGGAATGCGACTCCGGGGTGATGACCGTGGCCCGGCGGCCCAGGCGCTGGATGTGGATCCGGTCGGCCACCTCGAACACGTGCGGCATGTTGTGGCTGATCAGGATGACCGGGAGGCCACGGTCGCGGACGTCGCGGATCAGCTGGAGCACCCGGTTGCCCTCCTTGACGCCCAGCGCGGCGGTCGGTTCGTCCAGGATCACCACCTTGCTGCCGAAGGCGGCCGACCGGGCCACCGCCACCGCCTGCCGCTGGCCGCCGGAGAGCGACTCGACGGCCTGGCCGATGTTCTGCAGCGTGCCGATGCCCAGCTCGGACATGTGCCGCCGGGCCTCGGAGCGCATCGCCGACCGGTCCAGCATCCGGAAGACCGAGCCCAGCACGCCGGGTTTGCGCTGCTCCCGCCCGAGGAACAGGTTGTCGGCGATGTCCAGCCCGGGGGCCACGGCCAGGGTCTGGTAGACGGTCTCGATGCCCGCCTCGCGTGCCTCCATCGGGTTGCGGAACACCACCCGCTGCCCGTCCAGGAAGATCTCCCCGCTGTCCGGCACCAGCGCACCGGACAGGGCCTTGATCAGGCTGGACTTTCCGGCGCCGTTGTCACCGATCACGGCCAGGATCTCGCCCGGGTAGAGCTCGAGATCTCCGCTCTCGATGGCCGTCACGCGTCCATAACGTTTCGTGAGCCCGCGGGCCTGAAGAACCGGAGTCGTCATGACTTGACCTTCCGAATCCACTGGTCGAGCGAGACGGCGACCAGGACCAGCAGGCCGATCGCGAATCCCTGCCAGACCACCTCGACGCCGCCCAGCTGCAGGCCGTTGCGGAAGACGCCGACGATGAGCGCGCCGATCAGGGTGCCGAGCACGCCGCCGCGGCCGCCGAAGAGGCTGGTGCCGCCGAGCACCACGGCGGTGATCGAGTCGAGGTTGTACTCGGTGCCGACGTTCGGGCTGGCCGAGGCCAGGCGGCCGATCAGGATCCAGCCGCCGACCGCGTAGAGCAGGCCGGCCACCGTGTAGACCGAGAACAGCACGCGGTTGGTCCGGATGCCGGCCAGGCGGGCCGCCTCGATGTCGTCGCCGGTGGCGTACACGTGCTTGCCCCAGGCCGTGCGCCCCAACGCGTAGTAGAAGACCGCGAAGAGCAACAACATGATGATCGAGCCGTACGTGAGCCGAAAGCCACCGATCGGGATCGTCGAGCCGGTCCACGACATGATGGCCGGCATGTCGGAGCCGCGTACCGTCTCGCTCTCGCTGATCACCGAGTTGAGCGAGAAGAAGATGGTCAGCGTGCCCAGCGTGACGATGAACGGCGGCAGTTTGATCCGGGTGACCAGGAAACCGTTCAGCGCGCCCATCGCCGTTCCGCAGATCAACCCCAGGATCAAGGCCACGACTCCGGGTACGCCGAGCTTCACGCAGAAGTTGGCCATCAGAATCGACGAGAACACCGCGATGGCGCCGGTGGCCAGGTCGATGCCCGCGGTCAGGATGATCAGGGTCTGCCCCAGGGCCAGCACCGCGATCACGGTGACCTGAGCCAGCACCAGGGACAAGTTGGGCGCCGAGAAGAAGCGCGTGTTGACGATCGAGAAGGCGATGATGGCCACCACGAGCACGGCCAGCGGGCCGAGCACCGGGTTGCCGTGCAGGATGTGCTGGATCCGCAGTCCGAGCGAGTCGTGCTGACGGGTCTCGAACTCGGGTTCTTTCACTGCTGCCGTCGTCATGATCAGCCCCAGCAGTTCTGCTTGCCCCAGGCCGAGTCCTTGGCATCGACTCCGGTCTGCGGCTGGTCGGTGATCAGGGTGGCGCCGGTGTCCACGAAGTCCTTGCCCGCGGACGCCTGCGGCTTGGTGCCGTTCTTGGCGAAGTCGGCCACCGCGGCCACGCCGTCCTCGGCCATCTTGAGCGGGAACTGCATCGAGGTGGCGCCGATGACGCCGGCCTTGACGTTGTCCACGCCCGGGCAGCCGCCGTCGATCGAGACGATGGTGACCGTCTTGTCCTTACCGGCCGCCTTCAACGCCTGGTAGGCACCGGCCGCGGCGGGCTCGTTGATGGTGTAGACCAGGTTGATCGCCGGGTCCTTCTGGAGCAGGTTCTCCATCGCGGTACGCCCACCGTCCTCGGCGCCGTCCGTCACGTCGTGCCCCGAGATCCGCGGGTCGTTCTCATCCCCGATCCGGTTGTTGTCACCCACCGGGATGCCGAAGCCCTCCAGGAAGCCCTGGTCGCGCTGCACATCGACGGAGACGCCGTTCGGGTTGAGGTCCAGCATGGCGATCTTGGCCTGCTTGCCGTCCTTGGCGAACTTGGCTTTCGCCCACTGCCCGATCAGCTTGCCCGCCTGCCGGTTGTCGGTGGCGAAGGTGGCGTCCACGGCGTTGGCCGGATCGGTCGGCGTGTCCAGGGCGATGACCAGCATGCCCTGCTGTTTGGCCTTGTCGATGGACGGGACGATCGCCTTCGAGTCGCTCGGGGTGATCAGGAAGCCCTTGGCGCCGGCCGAGATCAGGTTCTCGATCGCCTGCACCTGGGCCTCGTTGTCGCCGTCCTGCTTGCCGGCGAAGGACTGCAGCTTGACGCCCTGGGCGGTGGCCGCCTTCTGCGCGCCCTCTTTCATCTTGACGAAGAACGGGTTGGTGTCGGTCTTGGTGATCAGACCGACCACGGGCTGGTCGCCGCCGCCTCCGCCGTCGCCGCCGCACGCGGCGACCCCCGGGATCAGCGTCAGGGCGGCGCATGCGGCCATCGTGGACCGCAGCGTCCGGTAATGGCGCATGTTACCTCCAAATCGATTTAGCAATCGCGCTCAATCAGCGGGGTGCGTAGCACCTGACGCGAGACAACGTTGTCTCCACTAGACGCCGAGGCGCATCGAGTGTCAACAATGAGTTTCAGACTTATTGCCATCTGTGATCACCGTGGAGGTGAGCCACCGTGGCCGGCGGATCGCGGCCCACCATGAAGGACGTCGCACGGACCGCCCGGGTCAGCCTCAAAACGGTGTCCCGGGTGGTGAACGGCGAACCCACTGTCGCGCCCGACCTGGCCGCCCGGGTCCACGCCGCCGTCGAATCCCTGCACTACCGCCCGCACCTCGGCGCCAGCATGCTGCGCCGCAACGACCGCCGCACCCGCACCATCGGCGTGCTCCTGGCGGACTTGGCCGGCCCGTTCTCGGCGGCACTGCACCGCGCCATCGCCGACGAGGCCAGCCTGCGCGACGTCCAGGTCCTGGCCGGCAGCACCGACGAGGATCCCCACCGCGAACGCGAACTGACCGCCGCGTTCACCCAGCGGCACGCCGACGGCCTGATCGTCGCCCCCAGCGGCCCCGACCAGTGCCACCTGCGATCACTGACCGACATCCCGGTGGTCCTGGTCGACCGCCCCAGCCCCGGCCTGCCCGCCGACACCATCCTGGCCACCAACACCGCAGGCGCCCACGATGCCGTCCGTCACATGCTCGCCCGAGGTCACCGCCGGATCGCCTTCCTGGGCGACCACGACGGCGTGGCAACCGTCCGGGACCGCTACCGCGGCTATCTCACCGCCTTGACCGACGCCGGCGTCCCCGCGGTCGAGCCGCTCGGGTGGGCGGAGGCCACGGCTCTGGCTCTGCTCGACGGCCCCACGCCACCGACGGCCATCTTCACCGCACACCACCTCCTCACCATCGACGCCGTCCGAGCCCTGCGACTCCGCGGGCTGCATCGCCGCATCGCCCTGGTCGGCTTCGACGACTTCCCCGCCGCCGACCTGCTCGACCCCGGCATCACCGTGGTGGCCCAGGATCCGGCCCGGATGGGCCGCACGGCCGCGCGGGCCCTCCTCGAACGCATCGACGGCATGACCGGCCCACCCCGCGAGTTCTGGATCCCGACCAACCTCATCCGCCGCGGCTCGGGCGAGATCCCGCCACCAGTCGCAGGTTGACGTGCCCACCGACCGGCGTTGTTGTCCGCGCCCTCGGCGAACGCCGCCTCCTCGCCGCGGCCGACGCGGTCGCCCGCCCACCGGCTTCGGACCGCAGCCCCCGGCCCCATCACGTCGACGGAGCCCAGCGCCGCATCTTCGCCGCCTACCGCCAGTCGTGGTGACCCTCCGGGCGTGGATGGAGGCGCCGTAGGGTGAGGTGGGTGCGCCTGGTGATGATGTCTGACACCCACAGCCGGAAGCTGCCGCCGCAGCTGTGGGCGGCCGTCGACGCGGCGGATGTGGTGTTTCACGCCGGGGACTGGGTCGATGAGGGGACGCTGGACGCGCTCGGGGAGCGGGCACGGCGGCTGGTCGGGGTGTACGGCAACAATGACGGGGCCGGGCTGCGGGCGCGGCTGCCGCTGGTCGCTCGGGTGGAGATGGGCGGGGTGCGGTTCGCGGTGGTGCACGAGACGGGGGCCAAGCAGGGGCGGGAAAAGCGCTGCGCCGCCGCCTATCCGGATGTCGACGTGCTGGTCTTCGGGCATTCCCACATCCCATGGGACACCACCGCCGACACCGGGTTGCGCCTGCTCAATCCGGGCTCACCGACCGACCGGCGCACCCAGCCGCACGCGACCTACCTGACCGCGACCGTCGCCGGCGGCTCGCTCTCCGACGTCGTCCTGCACCCCATCCCCCGGCTTGGCGAGCCGACGACCGCTGCGGGGTAAACCGTGCGGCCGCCGTCCTCGGCGCCGATCCTGGCCCCGACCGCGGCGTTTACTGGCGGCAGCGCCGGTCGGAGGCGACGTTCGCTGCCCGGCTCTTGGCCGGTGTCGCGAGACAACGTCACCCCGGCCAGAGGGCCAGAGGTATCGATTGTCAACAATCGGATGAGGTGCATTCGGCCTAATGACACCCGGGCCGCCTGGACGGCCGATTTTTGCCCGGCCATCTTGATCTCTCACCGCCGACGGGCGACGGTGTTGATCCGAGCACACTGTTGATACGTATCAAGGTTCATCCAGGTCATACTCTGTCCGACCAGGGAGCAGGCATGTCAGCTACCCGCTTTGGACCACCCACCGACTGGCCTCCGGCCGCCGGACCTCGACACAGCGCCTCGGAAGATCACCGGACCCGGTCACAACGCACCAGACGCCGCCGCAAGGACGCCAGCCCGTGGAATTGGCTGCTGCTCATCCCGATCGCGCTGCCGCTGCTGCCATTTCTCTACAACCGCGTCGAGCCGACCCTGTGGGGGCTGCCGTTCTTCTACTGGTGCCAGCTCGGTTTCGCCTTCCTGGCCAGCCTGATCCTCGCCATCGTGCACATCAAGGTGCGGTAGCCGTGGGAGAGAACGCCGTTCAGATCATCGTGTTCGTGATCGCCTTCCTCGGCGTCACGCTGCTCGGCTTCGCGGCCGCGCGGTGGCGCCGGCCCGACTCCATCCACAGCCTCGAGGAATGGGGCCTGGGCGGGCGCGCCTTCGGCAACTGGGTCACGTTCTTCCTGCTCAGTGGCGACGTTTACACCGCCTACACGTTCGTCGCCGTGCCCACCCTCGTCTACGGCGTCGGCGCCGCCGGCTTCTTCCCGGTGCCGTTCCTCGTGATCGTCTATCCGATGGTGTTCATGGTGCTGGCGCGCTTCTGGTCGGTCTGCCACGTGCACGGCTTCGTCACACCGGCCGAATTCGTCCGCGCCCGGTTCGGCTCGCGCGGACTCGGCACCCTTATCGCCGTTCTCGGCATCGTCGCCACTATGCCGTACATCGCCCTGCAGCTACTCGGCATGGAGGCGGTGTTCGAGGTGATGCACCTGCCCAAGGGCTGGCCGCTCACCGTGGCCTTCCTGGTCCTGGCGGTCTACACGTTCAACTCGGGCCTGCGCGGCCCGGCACTGGTGTCGATCGTCAAGGACACCCTGGTGCTGTGGGCGGTGTTCTCCGTCCTGATGATCGTCGCGATGACACCCGGCAGCTGGGAGTCGGTATTCCGGATCGCGGAGCTCAGATTCGCGGCCACGCCCAGAGTCGACGACGGTGTACTCCTTCCCGCATCGAGCCAGCTCAACTATGTGACGCTCGCCTTCGGCTCGGCCGTGGCGTTGTTCCTCTACCCGCACACGCAGACCGCCGTGCTGGCCGCCCGCAACCGCGGCACGTTGCGACGCAACCTGGCCGCCCTGCCGATTTACACGCTCAGCCTCGGCGTCCTCATGCTGGTCGGCTTCGCCGCGTTGTACGGCGGCAAGGGACCGATCGGCGGCAACCCGAACACGGTGGTCCCGCAGTGGTTCGCCGAGAACGCGCCGGCCTGGGGCGCCGGACTGGCCTTCGCCGCGATCGGCGTGGGCGCGATGGTGCCGGCCGCCATCATGTCGATCGCCGCCGCGAACCTGTTCACCCGCGGCATCTACCGCGAGTACATCCGCCCCGGCGCGAGCCAGCGGGAGGAAACGTACGTCAGCAAAGCGTTCTCGCTGACCGTCAAGTTCGGGGCCCTGCTGGTCATCCTGCTGCTCAACACGCAGTTCGCCATCGACCTGCAACTTATCGGCGGTGTGGTGATCATGCAGACACTCCCGGCGGTGGCCCTCGGCCTCTACACGCGCTGGTTCCATCGTTACGCGCTCGTCGCGGGCGTGTTCGCCGGCCTGGGGATTGGCATCCTGATGCTCTATCAGGTGCCGAAGCTGGGTGGCCCGGCCGGAAGCACAGTGGTACGCGAGCACTTCGGTGGGTCGGCGTGGCCATTGGCCAAGATCGGCATCGACAGCGACGCGAGCATCTACGTCGGCGTCGTCGCCCTGGCGGTGAACCTGCTCATCGTCGTGGTCGCCACCCCCATCCTCCGGTCGATCTTCCCGGACCGCCCCGACCTCACCGTCGAGGACGACTACGTGGCCGACGAGGGCGACTCGAACGTGCGCCGGATGACCGAGATCCTGGACGGTTCCCCGATCGGCGCCGAGGAACCCGCGTCCGACCCTCGCTACCACCCGGCCGCGGCTCGCGCCATGACGGCCCAGCGATTCGTCAGCCTGCGAGCCCCGGCCGGCCGACGCGACGACCGGGCCGAGAGCCGGTCCGGCGAAGGGCAACACTTCGCTCCGTAACGTTCTCGTCCCGTGGGACACCACCGCCGACACCAGGCTGCGCGTGCTCCATCCGGGCCCACCCCGAGAAGTCGTAAACCGTCGAGGACCTCGCCGGTTTGGCCGCCCCGCGGCCTTGGAGTCGCCCGCCCGGCCCGGCGGGAGCGAGGGTCTGTGCCACCCACCCAGGCACGACATCCTGTTCTTGATCTTGGGGGTCTCGGTGACCAGAAGATCTGCGCCACCCGGCTCTTGATCTAGGAGGTGGAGTACGGGATGGGAGCGTCTCTATAACGAAGAAGACTCCGATTTGTCGTGGTGGGGCGTGGCGGGATATTGATTAGCTCTGCCGCGTCGTGGAGGTCTGATGGTGTCGTTGTCCCGCCGTCGGTTCCTCGCCTATAGCGGGTTCGTCGGTGCGGCCGCGGCCATGCCAGAGCCGCTGGGCGCTATCGCCGTGCCTGATCCGCTGCAAAGTTCGCCCAAGAGCGACGCCGTCTCCGACATCTATCACCGTGTGTTGCATCTGCACACACGCTGGGTGGAACAGCAGTGGGATTCGGGGATCAAGGCCTACAGCGGCGCCGACTTCCGGTTCACGGCCGTGCTGGGCAATGCCGTGCTGCTCACCGACCGGCACTACGACGCCGAGCTGGCCGGCGTGGCGCGAGGGACGCTGCTGGAGCGCACGGTGGCGACGATCCGGCGGTTCGCGGCGACGAACCGGCTGGCCGGCGGCGACGAGTGGGGCAAGCAGCTGTTCTGGGACTCGACGTTCGAGCTGTACTTCGTGCTCGCCGCCCGGCTGCTCTGGGCCGAGCTGGACGAACGGACGCGGACGCGGGTGGCGGCGATCGGGTCGGGGCAGGCCGCGTACGCGTTCGGGCTGGCCTACGCCGATGATCCGCTGAGCGGCGACTGGACGCCGAACGGGGCGGCCGGCGGCTGGGCCGGTGACACCAAGCTCGACGAGATGGGCGTCTACGCGCAGGCCATCGCACCAGGGCTGGCCTGGGGCAAGGACGACGCGGCGCTGCACGAGCGGTTCGCGTTCTGGGCGTCGAACGCGAGCGGGCTGCCGACCGCCGACCGGGCCAACCTGGCGCGCCTGGACGGGCTGCTGATCAAGGAACGCAACCGCGCCCACAACATCCACGACACGTTCATCGTGGAGAACCACGAGACCGTCAACCCGCACTATCAGGCCGAGATGTGGCGGACGGCGGGACGCGCGGCGATCCACTTCATGGCGGCCGGCAAACCGGTGCCCGAGGTGCTACTGCACCAGCCCAACGGCCAACAACTGTGGCGTACGCTGCGGCTGCTCGCCTCGGACGCGGGCGAGCCGGTGATGCCGATGATCGCCGACCGATACCACCTGTACGGGCGGGACGTGCTGCCGCTGGCTTACCTCGCCCAGGTGATCGGCGACCGGCACGCCGCCCGGGCCGAGGCCGACCTGGCCGCGCGGCTGGAACCCTACCTGCGCCACGACCCGGAATACCGGCTGGCCAAGTTCAGCGGCGAGGACAAGTACGAGCCGGAAGCCCGGGCCGAGATCGCCATCTCGTACCTCTTCCACCGCCGCCGCCCGCGGCCCACGTCACCGGTGTCGAGCAGCGAGTTCTTCGCCCGAGCGAGCGGCACCCGCGACTTCGGCACCGTCGTCGGCCTGACCGCGCACCAGTCGCCGGCCGCCTTCGCCGCCGCGGTGACCAAGACCGGCTACGTCAACCTGCTGTGGCAGCCGCGCCACGACAATTGGCTGGTCGACACGCGCGCCGCCGCTTTCCTGCCGGCCTCCGCCCGCAACCCGGAGGAGACCTGGACGCGGGCCTACGACCGGCTACGGGACGGCGTCGACGCCACCGCCACGGTGCTCACCTTCGGTGACAATTTTGCCGGGTACGCGACGCTGCCGACCGGAACGGTGGTGTACGCCAGCACCGGGGTCGGCACCGACGAGGGCCCGCTGACGTTGTTCAACCTGGACATGCCGGGCGTGCCCGGGCTCACCGGCCGGCGCACGTTCACCAGCGCGACCGGCACGATCACGCTGGACGGCAGCGCCGGTGGGGGTGGTGACGGCGGGGTCGACGAGCTGCTGTTCGAGCCGCGTACCGCCCGCTACGTCAGGATGCAGGCGCGTTCCGCGGCCAATCAGTACGGCTACTCACTGTGGACGTTCAGCGTGCTCGACGAGGCCGGCGCCGACCTCGCCCAGGGCGCGCTGCCCGCGGCGTCGTCGTCCGACGTCAGCTATCCGGCCTACAACGCGACCGACGGCAACCCGGAGACCCGCTGGGCCGTCGACCGCACCCAGCGCGAACGCCAGGACAGCTGGTTCGCGGTCGATCTGGGTTCGCCGGTCACGGTGGCGGGGGTCAGGCTTTTCTGGGAGTCCGCGTACGCCACCAGGTATGTGATCCAGACGTCGATGGACGCGATCGGCTGGTCCGACGCGGTCGCCGTCCCCGCCGCGCATGAGATCGGCGGCGGCTGGGTCGACATCGACGGCCGCGCCGCCCTGGTCACCCACGGCACCGACCGCCCGATCACGGTCACCGCGACCGGGGTGATCGCGGCCACCGGCCCGGCGTCGCCGGTGCTGATCGAGGGGTACGCCCACACCGACCTGGACCTGCCGGCCCTGTCCCGCCGCCGCATCCCGCGCACCCCGCCGTCGTTGCGCGCCAGCGACGCCGACGGTTACCTGACCCTGTTCAACCTGTCCCCCGACCCAGTCCGCGGCGCGACGGTTGTCATCCCGTCCACGCGTCGGCTCTACTTCGGCCCGCAGGTGGTCCGCCGGGACGGCCTGGCCTGGTCGGTGACCCAGCCGGCGGCGACCGGCCGGGTCGAAGCGCCCCGTTTCGTGGTGGCCGGCACGCCGCCGATCGGCACCCGTTTCGAGGTGGCCGGCTCGCACCGGGTCACCGTCACCGCGCCGCAGGGCCAGGCGGTGTCGCTGATCCTCGGGGCGGGCGCATGGTCGGCCCCGGTCCAGCTGGCCGCGGGCAAGTCGCGCACCGTGGTGGTGCCGGGCGGCCCGGCCACGCCGACGTCCGACCTGGCCCGCGCCTGCACGACGTTCCCGACGTCACCGCTGCCGGTCGGCATGACCTCCCCGGCCAACGCGGTCGACGCCGACCCGTCAACGTCGTGGCGCCCCGGTCCGACCGGTCGCATGGTCGTCGACCTGGGCGCGGTGCGATCGGTGTCGGCGTTGCGGTTGACCTGGACGCGCGGCGCCCGCCCGCCGATCCGAGTGGAGCGCTCGACCGACGGGGTGTCCTACCCGACGGTGGCCCGGGTCAGGAAGCCGGGCCGCCTGACTGAGATCCCGCTGGACACGTCGGCCCGCTATGTGGCCGTGGTCGTCGACGGCTGGCGCCGCGGCGACGCCGAGCTGGTCGAGCTCACCGCCTTGGGCTGACCCGCGGTTGGTCCGGGATTCCGGCCGACCGGTGCGGGACCAGCCACCGGGTGCGGCGAGGAAAGAACGTTCTGTCCATGCGAAGCGACAAGTCCGAGGCGCACTGGACGCCCGTCAATGGCGGTCGTGCTCGACGGGGCTCGTCGCTCGGCGGCGTCGTACCCGGCTCTGAGCGGTGCCGTTCCGTGCGCGCGGTGACCGGGCCGGGCGGGCCGGCACCTATGGGAAGGGCCGACAATTGAACGAACGTTCAGGCGGGGCCGCGCCGGTCAGACGAATTCGCCGCGGTTGACGCCACCAAGGAAATCGCGCCACTCCTGTGCTGAGAAAAGGAGCACGGATCCGGGGTTCTTGGAGTCGCGAAGAGCAATGGAGGTGCCGCCGTCGACGGGTGCGACCTGGACGCAGTCGCCCGAGGTGCACCGGCTCGAAACAACGAACTCAAGATCCCGCATGGATGATTCAGTCATCTTTGACTCCCATTACGCAGGGTAGCCGCGCGTCGCCCATGGGGGGTACCGCACGTGCTACCCCAACCCCGGGCGGTCGGCGCCAGACTAACAAATTCTGCGCCTGGACGTCGAAAAAACGATCAAGACGTTACGTCCGCGATTTACTCCGTAGAGTGACATAAGTCCGAAAAGCGCATTATAACTGTTCTGCTGGATCTTTGGTTACTCACCGACAGGATGAGCGGACGCCAGCTCATCCATGAACTCGATCGAGAGTTGTTGGTCGAGCGCTCGCTGCGACAAGGCATCAAATGCGTCTTGATAGCCTTTCAGTTCCTCCTCGGACTCGCGGAAAGCGTACTCGTAAAGGGCCTCGATGTAGACCGTCGAGGTGAGACTGGAGGGCGAGTCCACCGCAGCTTCGGCGGTAAATTCGAGAATGGTGAATCCGCCATTCATTCCACTGTGGGCACCAGCCGAGAACGGGATGATCCGAATGGATACGCGTGGTTCCCGGGCCAGCGCCGCCAGCCGCGCGATCTGTCCGCTCATCACCTCGCCCCCGCCGACGATCCGGTGGAGCACCGCCTCGTCGAGAACGATCTCGATCCGCGGCGACGCGTCCCGCCGCAAGATTTGCTGCCGTCGCATTCGGGTGGCGACCGTCCGCCGCACGTAGTCCGGATTTTCCGGATGGAAGGTCGTCGTGACTGCCGTCGCGTAGGCCTCGGTCTGACAGATGCCGGGGATCGCCAAGGGGTGGAATATCTTCACCAGCTCGGCCGCGCCCTCCAGGCCGATCAGCTTCTGCATCCCCGGTGGGATGGAGCTGTCCTCCCACCACCCGCGGCGGCGGCTGCTCTGGGCCAGCTCCATGAGCTCGTCGCGAACCGCCGGTCCGACCTGGTAGATCTCGCAGAGGTAGCGCACGTCGCCGATAGAGGCCTTGCGTTGCGCGTTTTCCAAACGGCTGACCGTGGAGGCCGCCACTGACAGGCGACGGGCCACATCGGTAACTGTCAGGCCGGCGGCCTCGCGATAGCGCCGCAGCGCGCTGCCGAGCTGGCGGCGGCGGACCATCGGCCCGGGGTCATCAGACAATCGGCTCACCTCCGACGGATCGGCCACAGTGCACTCCCGTCATGGCAACTGCCACGCGGCAACAATATCTTGGCAAGTAGTCATTGGCAATTGCCAATGGATCACGCAGCATTGAACTATGGCAAAAGATTGATGACCAGAGGCGGCCCATGAAGGGGGGGTGATCGCAAACCGGCGGTGCGACTCGCCGCGCGTACGCCCTGTGGCTGGGCCGGTGTGGAAGACCGGCCCAGCCGAGGAAACCCTCCAGGATCCGAATCCCATCAGGACGGTAACCAATGGACAACGTTATCAGGCATCCCTGCTCGTCAGGAGCGCGATCATGAAGGTCTGGTCGGACGTCTCCTCAATCGTGAAGATCGCGATCATCCTCTTTGTCCTCGGCTTCGCGTTGGGGCTGTGCGCATTCGGTTCGTTGCAATCCCACTCCGCATCCGATGAGCCCGCGGCGGTCAGCCGGCATCTCGTTCGAGCACGCGGAACAGGGTGAGCCACTGTTCCGGCCAGACGGCGCCTACCGTGACGTCCGCTCCGACGCGAACCGCCCGGCAGGCGCCGGTCGCCGGTCGGCCGTAACGCCGGCGCAGTGTGGCCGGCAGTGAACCGCCGACACCGGAGAAGCCCAACTCGACGAACTGTCGCCAGGCGGGCATCAAGGGCTCCGGCACCAGCGGGATCTCGCGGTGGACGAGGCGCAGGATCGCGCCGTCGACCGCCGGGACCGGGCGGAACGCCGTACGCGGAATGGCCGGCCCCAAGTGCCAGTCGTGGGTCGGCCAGGTCAGTAGGGTCAGCCGGGACCAACGGCCGTAGTCGCCGGTTCGTTTGCGGGCGTACTCGCGTTGTGTCACCAACGTTGCGTGCCGCAACGGCTCGGCGGTCAGGCACCATGAGACCACCGCGGCCGTCAGGGCGAACGGCACGTTGCCGACCACGACGAACGGTGACCGTGGCGGCTCGGCTCGAAGGAAGTCGCCGGCCACCACCGAAGCGCCGGGCACCGGGGTAAGCAGGGCCGGGTCGACCTCGTAGGCGATCACCCGACCGCACCGCGGCACCAGCATCCGGGTCAGGTGGCCGCGACCGGCGCCCACCTCGTACACCAGGTCGTCGGGCTTGAGATCGGCCGCGTCGCACACCTGGCGGAGGGCGCGGCGGGAGGAAAGGAAGTTTTGTCCATAGCTGCGGCGAGCACGCCGCGCTGACGAGGGCGCCATGACCTGGTCCTTGGGAAAGAAGGAGCAAAGGACTCGGGACGGCCCTGGATGAAGCGAAGAGAGAAGAGAGCTACGCGACCAGGACCGGACGCCGGTCACGCAGGCGGATCGAGTGCAGCGATCCCCGCGCGGGCGTCATCGCCATCGCGAACAGGGCGTGCGTCGTGTGCATCCGGCGACCGTAGCCGCGGGCCGCCGGATGCGACAGCGAATTACCGGGTAGCCGCCTGACGCAGGTCGACCTCGGCGATCAGGTGCCGGGCGGTCGCCTCGTCCAGGCGGCGCTCGGCGACGGCCTGCCCCAGGGCATTGCGCTGTGCGTCGAAGCCGGACACCCCGGCGATGATCTCCTCGCCCGCCTTCCGCATCGCCGCCGTGTCCGCCTCCTCGGCCGCCAGGTCGAGCTTCAGCCGCCGGGCCAGCGCGCGGAGCGTCGTACCCTGAATCAGCAGCGTGCCCAGCGTGACCAGCAACGCGATCACCTGGATGGCGTCCCGCCCGGGCACGTCGTGCGGCACCGCCGCGGCCGCCGCGAGGGTGAGAATGCCGCGCATGCCGGTCCACGACACCAGCAGGATCTCCTTCGACCCGAGCGGCTGGAACGGCTGACCGCGGCGCTGACGCACGTTGTCCTCGAAGCGCGCCTTGAACGTCGGGTCGCGATCCATCCGCAGGTGCATCATCTTCCACTGCAGCGACCAGCGGCCGAACAGCACGAACACGGCGAGCAGCCGGATCGCGATCGCGGCCACGAGCAGGACTCCGGCGGCGAGCAGGGTCCGGCCGAGCCCGAACTCCAGGTCGCTCAGAACAAACTTCAACTGCAGGCCGATGTACGCGAAGACGAACGTTTCGAGCAGGAAGTCGAGCACCGGCCAGACCTGGTCCTCCTGAAGTCGCGTCAGGTGGGCGCCGTCGTACTGATGCTTCGGGTCGAAGGTCAGGTTGGCGGTGACCCCGAACGAGGCGGCCACCACGGCGAGGATCCCGGAGGCGTGGATCTCCTCGCACAGCAGGAAGGCGGTGAACGGCACCAGCAGCACCAGCGAGGTCTCCAGCGTCGGGTTGTGCAGCCGTTTCCGCAGCCACAGGGCACCGACGCCGAGGATCAGCCCGACCACCAGGCCGCCGAACGCGGTGTACAGGAACTTGCCCACCCCGCCCATCCAGGTGGTGCTCTCGCCGCTGACCGCCGCCACCGCGATCGAGAACAGGGTCAGCGCTGTCGCGTCGTTGAGCAGGCTCTCGCCGGTGAGGATCGAGGTGACGCGTCTCGGCAGCCCGAGCTCGCCGCCGTGCGACACGGTGGTGATCGTGTCCGGCGGGGCGAGCACCGCACCCAGCACGAACGCCGCCGCCAGCCCCATCGACGGCAGGATCCAGGACGAGATCAGGCCGAGCGCCGCCGTGGTCAGGACGACCAGGGCGACACCGAGCGTGATGATCGGCCGCAGGTTGGCGCCCAGCGAACTGGCGGCGGCGCCGCGCGCACCCGAGTAGAGCAGCGGCGGAACCACGATGGCCAGGATCAGCTCGCTCTCCAGTTCGAGCCTAGGCAGCCCCGGTATGAAGGAGGCGGCCGCCGCCAGCACCACGATGACCAGCCCCGGTTCGACGCCTCGACGTTTGGCGGCCGCGGACACCGCGATACCGAGCCCGATGATGAGCAGGATCTCCACACCGTTCACGTTGATCAACCTAGGGCACCGGTATGCTTGCGCCGGGCCGTGACTGGCGTGTTCGGATGGGTCAACCATCGTGGAGCGGCCTCGTCGAAGGAGACGAAGACAGCTGCCGCGCGCCTGGGCCTCCACGAACTCGTGATAGGGAGGTCCGATGAACGCCGAATCGACTGCTTTCCGCTCCGCGCTGGATGTTGTGCGCCAGATCGAGCCGCGCATCGCCGACGCGATCGCCCAGGAGCTCACCGACCAGCGTGAGTCGCTCAAGCTGATCGCCAGTGAAAACTACGCGTCTCCGGCCGTCCTGCTGGCCATGGGCAACTGGCTGTCCGACAAGTACGCCGAGGGCACCATCGGCCGCCGCTTCTACGCCGGCTGCCAGAACGTCGACACCGTCGAGTCGGTCGCCACCGAGCACGCCCGCGAGCTGTTCAACTCGCCGTACGCGTACGTGCAGCCGCACTCCGGCATCGACGCCAACCTGGTCGCCTACTGGGCCATCCTCGCCGACCGGGTTGAGGTGCCGGCGCTCAAGAAGTTCGAGAAGCGCCAGGTCAACGACCTGAGCGACGCCGAGTGGGCCGAGCTGCGGGCCGCGTTCGGCAACCAGCGCATGCTCGGCATGTCACTGGACGCCGGCGGCCATCTCACCCACGGCTTCCGCCCCAACATCAGCGGCAAGATGTTCGACCAGCGCAGCTACGGCGTCGACCGGGCCACCGGCCAGATCGACTACGACGCGTTGCGGGCCACGGCGCGCGAGTTCAAGCCCCTGGTGATCGTCGGCGGCTACTCGGCGTACCCCCGCAAGGTGAATTTCCGCATCATGCGCGAGATCGCCGACGAGGTGGGCGCGACCTTCATGGTGGACATGGCCCACTTCGCCGGACTTGTCGCCGGCAAGGTCTTCACCGGCGACTTCGACCCGATCCCGCACGCCCACATCGTCACCACGACCACCCACAAGAGCCTGCGCGGCCCCCGCGGCGGCGCCGTCCTGTGCGGCCCTGAACTCAAGGACCAGGTCGACCGCGGCTGCCCGATGGTCCTCGGCGGCCCGCTGGCCCACGTCATGGCGGCCAAGGCGGTCGCGTTCGCCGAGGCCCGCCAGCCGTCCTTCCAGACGTACGCCCAGCAGATCGTCACCAACGCCCAGGCCCTGGCCGAGGGCCTGACCAGGCGCGGCGTCCAGCTGGTCTCCGGCGGCACCGACAACCACCTGGTCCTGGTCGACGTCCACCCGTTCGGTCTGACCGGCCGCCAGGCCGAGCAGGCCCTGCTCGACTCCGGCATCGTCACCAACCGCAACGCCATCCCCCAGGACCCGAACGGCGCCTGGTACACCTCCGGCATCCGCATCGGCACCCCCGCCCTGACGTCCCGAGGCCTCGGTGTGGCCGAGATGGACCAGATCGCCGAGCTGATGCACACGGTGCTCACCCAGACCACCCCCGCCGAGGGTTCCAAGGCCAAGTACACCCTGGACCCGGCCCTCGCCGACCGCGTCAGCAAGCAGGCCACCGAGCTGCTGGCCCCGTTCCCGCTCTACCCCTCAGTCGACCTGGGCTGAGTTTCAACCCACCAGGCCTCGGCGGCCGGTCACCCCGTCCGCCGAGGCCGGCAGTCTCACCCCACTTGCCGGGCCAGGCAGTCTCACCCCACTTGCCGAGCCAGGCAGTCTCACCCCATTCGCCGAGGGCAGCGGTCTCACCCCATTCGTACGACGAGGCGCGGGCGGAGTTCGCGGGCCGAGGCGGGTCGCGGTTCTCGAAATCAAGAACAAGCTGTCGCAGCCGAGTGGGTGGTGCTGACCGCAGCTCCCGCCGAGGGTCGCTTCGCTCCACCTGCGTAAGTGGTCACCCTCCGAACCAGGCCGCCGCCCCAGCCCCGCTGTCGGCGACGCGTGAATGCTGGATTCGGCCGCCGTTGACACCCGCCCTACTCGACGGGGCCCCGAGGTGCTCTTCCTGACCATAACGCCGGCTACACGGCGCCAACAGCAAGAGCTGATTCCCGCACCGCCTGCGTTCCGAACGCGATTCGGCTTGGGCGTGTGCCATCCCCCGACCGGCCCCTCACGCCGGACTCTCCGCATTTCCCGGACCCGCACGCCGCACGCCGCACGCGATCCTCTGACCGGTCTCGCGCCCCAAGCCCGCAGATCCGGGCGCTCGGCGTACGCATCGCACTCGACGACTTCGGCACCGGGCACCTCACGCCCTGGACCTGCCCCAAGCCACGGACCTGCCCCAAGCCACGGACCCGCCGCACGCCACCGACCCGCCGCACGCCACCGACCCGCCACACGCCACCGACCCGCCACACGCCACGCCCGCTCACGCCCCTCGAACGCACGCCTCTCGCCGCCACGCTCTCGTGCTCGCCGGACGTCCTCGATCGGCGGCAACCCCACTTCGGTGGTTGGGTGGGCTACTCGCCGAGGGCTGCCTTGATGCCCGTGCGGGTCACCGCTGCGAACAGGAGGACCAGCCACGCGACGACTGCCCACCAAGGCAGGGCACTCAGCCCGTTGCTGATCTCATAGGCCACATTCAGCAAGGTCTCGGTCACGGCAGCTAACAGTCGGTCGCCTCCCCCAGAAGTTGAGGACTTCCTCGCCGGTCCAGTCCGCCAGGGTCACCAGGCCATGCGTACATGCGGCTTGCCGTCGTGATGGTCAGGCCCGGACAGCTTGACGTGCACGTTGCCGGATAAATCGGCCACGGCGAGCAGCCGGTCCGCGAACTCGATGCACTCAGACATCAGCTCGGACATGGCTTGGAGGCCGGCGGCAGCGGTCGGAGCACCGGCGGCGCTCGGGTTGTCGGACATCGTGTGCTCCTCTCGGGCGATGGGGCGAGTCACGGTAGATGACTCGCCCCCACTGCTCAGAAATCAGAACTGTCCTGCGGTGTTGCATGGAGTGACCTGTACCACACAGTTCTTCACTCGTTCCGCCATAGCGGTGTCTTCCCAGGCGAAGAAGGCGTCGCCGTGCATGGACGAGGCCTTCCCGGAGGAAAGGGCGAAACCGTCCTTCGAACCAGAGGTCGGGTAGGCGATGGAGAAGGTCAGTGCCGGGATCGGAACCGGGTGGGTGGCCGTGCACTTGCCGCCCTGACCGAAGGCCACGTGGTCCCTGTGGTTGGGGCTGTCCAGATGCTTGCCGTCCCAGCAGTCTGGGAAGCGAAGGGTGAAGTGCAGCTTGCCCCCGTCACAGACCGGCCAGTTGCCGTCGGTGCTGCGGCTCGCGCCGTCTTGCGGACCGCCGGCGCAGTAGAACTGATTGACTGCACCCTTCGGGGTATCTACCTGCTTCTTCGGGTCGCCGACGAGCATGCGCAAGCCGAACGGCATCGGCATGGTCTTCGACTTGTCCTCGAGCAGTGAGCCGTAATAGACGACGACCTCGTCGGGCTCGACCGCGACACCATGTTCACGCAGCTCGGGAACCCAGTAGGCCGAGTGGTCCTCGATTGGCTTGCAGCTGGAGGCGGTGAACTTGGTCAGGCTCTCGGGCGTGCTGAACGCATCAAGACCCTTGTTGCCGAAGATCGAGTGCATGTGCGAGGCGCCCGCCATATTCGGGAAGACGATCGGGTCGTCCGGCTTGGCGTGACTGAACTCGCACGTCGCGTTGAACTCGGCATTGTGGCCTTTACCGGCCGGGACCGGGCGAGGCTTCAGCTCCTTGAACTCGGCAACCTGCGCATCCCACCGCGCCTGGTCCACCGGGATCCAGCCGGCCGCCGGCGGTGTGGCGGTCGCCGGCGGTGTGGGATCGGACGGCTTCGGCCCGGATGACGCGGGGTCGGACGGCTGCGGGCTCGCCGGAGCCGGAGCCGAGCTCGCCGAGGCGGTCGGTGACGGATCGGCGCCGTCACCGCCGACGCTGAACCAGTTGAGGTTCACGAAATCCATCGGCTGAGCGCTCTTGAGCATCAGGAACACCGCGTGCTTGCCGCCGGACGACGAGCCGGTGACGGTGGCCGTCCGCCAAGCGGCCCAGCCGCCCGTGTAACTGACCGGGACGGTGGCGAGCACCATGCCGGTCTGCGAGTCGAGCCGCATCTCCACCGAGCCGGGCCGGTCGCGATAAGCCGCCGAGAACCGCAACGAGGTGCTGACCGTACCCGCCGGGCCGAGGTCGACGCCGTCGAAGCGCATCCAGTCGCCGTTGGCAAGCCAGCCGACCGCTCGGCCACCGCCGACGTCACTGCTGCCCTCCTGCTGAACGCCGGACTGTGCGGCGTAGGAGGCCGCGCGGATCGCACCGGCCGGGATGCCGGTCTCGGCGGCGTCGACGTTGGGGACGAGCCATAGCGCGGCAGGCACGCCGACCAGCAGCGTGATGGCCGCACCGAGCAGCACAGCCGGCCGGGGCAACCGCCGCCGAGGCGCCTGCGGCAAAGAGCCGAGTGACACGGAACCCTCCAGAGCGTGAAGTAAGAGGTCGAGCCGCGGGGCCGGCTCGTCGGGGAAGGACGCTAGGGCCTTCGCCCAGCGAGGCTCTGGGTCTAAAGTCCTAGGCGCGCTTGGGCGCGAAGGACCACCATTCTTGGCATGAACCAGCCAGCAGGAGCCCATGTCCGATCCGGCCGTTCGGGATGCCGAGGCAGCTGCCACCGCGGATTGCCTTCGAGCGCTGCTCATCACCCGCACCGCAGCCGCGACCGCCGCGGCCGTCGTGCTGACCGCCAATGATGCGAACCCCTGGCCCACGGCGGGAGTGGTTGTGTTGACCTCGGCGGCCGAGTTCGCGCTCCGGGGCTGGTGGCTGACCGGCCTCAGCCGACGGCTGACGCTGCTCGTCTTCGACTTCGCCGTCCTGATCGGAGTGCTCGCGCTGAGCGGAGGCGGCGCGGCCTTCTTCGGGTACGCAGCGACGTTCTCAGCCCTGGCCGGGATCCTGCTCGGCGTCCGTGCCGTCCCGCTCTGGCTGGGTGTCGGTACACAGGCTTGGGCAGTGGGCGTCGCGGCCGGGGCAAGCTTCGTGATGCCGCCGGCCATCGCGACAGCTGGTGTCGCGGCGGCTGCGATGCGTCACGTACTCATCCGCCGGCGGGTGCGCGCTACCGCCGAGGTCGAGGCCGCACTGCAGTCGGCCGCCGCCCTCGAGCGCGCTCGCCTGGCTCGTGAGCTGCACGACTCGGTGGCCAAGACGGTGCGTGGCATGTCCCTGGCCGCGCTGGCACTCCCCCGGTCCCTCAATCACCAGCCGCAGGTGGCCGCGCAACTGGCCGATGCCATCTCGTCGGCAGCCGAGGCGGCCGAGCGAGAGACTCGGGCGCTGCTGTCCGGGCTGCGGCTCGATTCGGCAGCGGCGGATTTCGCGGACACCGTCGACCGGCTGTGCGCGGTGTGGTCGGCGGAGACCGGAGTCCCGGTCGACGTTGAGGTGCCACGCGTCGAGCCGTCCGTGGCGGTGCGTTACGAGCTGGTCCGGATCCTGCACGAGGCGCTGACCAACGTGGCGCGGCATGCTCGGGCCGGGCGGGTGCTCGTTCTGGTGCGTCGCCAGGAGCAGGGGCTGTCCCTGGTGGTGCGCGATGACGGTGTGGGGTTTCACGTCCCGGAGGATCTGTCGCTAAGCACCATGGGTGACCACCACGGCTTGATCGGCATGACAGAGCGCGCCCGCACCGTCGGCGGCAGCCTGGATGTCGCCTCGACGCCGGGCCGCGGCACGATCGTGACCGTCCGGGTGCCGACGTGATACCCGCGACGGGACGCGTGGTCAAACGATCACCACGACCGTGCGTGCATCGACATGGTCACCGTATCCGTGCAGGCGCTGACACGATCACTGCGACCGTCCGGGTGCCGACGTGATATCCGCGACGGGACGCGTGGTCAAACGATCACCACGACCGTGCGGGTGCCGACATGATCACCGTATCCGTGCGGGCGCTGACACGATCACTGCGACCGTCCGGGTGCCGACGTGATCACCGTGCTTGTGGTGGATGACAACGCTAGCGTTCGGGCTACGCTGCGGCCGCTGCTTGAGGCTGACGGCGGAATCAGTGTGGTTGGCGAGGCTGACAACGGTCGAGCGGCCCTGATCACGGCGGCCCGGCTGCGGCCTCGGGTCACGCTTCTGGATTACCGGATGCCGATCGCGGATGGGCTGACTGTGATCGAAGAGCTTGCGCAGCGGACGGCGGTGCTGGTGCTGACCAGTTCGCCCGAGCCTGAGCTGATCGAGCCGATGCTGCAGAAAGGGGCGCGGGGTTACTTGGTGTACGGGCAGTTCGATCCGGCTGACCTTCCCCGGGCGGTTCATGCCGTCGCGGCGGGGCAGGGGTGGCTTACCCCGACGGCCGCTTCGATTGCGGCGGCTGGTCTGCGCAACGCCTACGCGCGGCAGCAGGATGAGCGGAGCCAGGCCGAGCGACAGCGCAGCATCCGGGATTCCTTTGGGTTGACCGCGCGTGAGGAGCACGTGCTCGATCTGCTGTGTGCCGGCCTCACCAACGCCGCCCTCGCGACGCGTCTGGGCGTCAGCGAAAAGACAGTGAAGAACCACTTGAACAGCGTCTTCGCCAAGCTGGACGTGCGCACTCGCACCGAAGCCATGATCCGGTGGCAGTCGTGAACGGGCCCGACCAGGAGAGCGTTGTGGTACGAGCTTGGAGGCCGTCGTGAACGAGGCGCGTACGTGGTGGGCGTCCGGCGCATTGGGTGTTCTGGTGCTCGCGTCCTCGCTGCTGGCGCCTCGTCTGGTGGCCGAGCGTCGGGAAGCGCCGGACTCGGCCGCAGCCGGCAATTCCGCGGTGGCGGCGCCGAATTGGTCGGCGGCGGGCCCAGATTCGTCGGACCAGGCGTCGTTGCCGGTCAACCCGTCGGCGCCAGTCAACCCGTCGACGCCGGGGCAGTCGTCGTTGCCGGTGCCACGGGGGCTGACGCCTTCGGCGCCGTTGGCCAGTCAGTCCAAGCCTCAGGTCGCGGCTACTTCCAAGGCAGCTTTTCGGCCGATCCGCATTGCCGCCGCGGCGCCGGCCAACAAGCTTGTTGACGTCGAGAAGGCCGATTGTCCGACGTGCGCGTCCGGCAGCCGGGTGCAATACGTCGGGCAGGGGCATGCGGTGGTGCTGCGGTTGCGCGACGTTCCGGTGGGCGGTCGGCGGACTCTGGTCATCGTGTACGAGTCGGAGAACACGCGCCCGCTCGATCTGGTGCTACCGGACGGGACGACGAAGTCGCTCACGTTGCCGGGGCGAGGAAACTGGATCACGCCGGCGCGGTTTGAGGTTCGGGTTGACGTGCCGGCCGGAGACTCGGAGATCACCTTCTTCCACGCCACCGATCCGGCGCCCGATTTAGACCAGTTCATCCTCCAATGAGCTGCCATGAGGACCGACACCAGCGAAGCAGCCGACTGGGCCCCGATTCAGACCAGCTCATCATCCAATCAGCTGCCGTGAAGACCGACACCAGTGAAGCAGCCGACTGGGCCCCGATTCAGACCAGCTCATCATCCAATCAGCTGCCGTGTGGGTCGAGGCCGGTGAAGCAGCCGGCTGGGTCAGGAGAGACCACGGACGGACGAGTTCGCGGTCAGGTGGGTGAGGATCAGGTCAGCCACGTGGTCGGGCTGGTTGACGGCCAGCATCATGTGGCCGAGGCCGGGGACCGGTTGCAGGCGGGCATTGGGGATTGCCGATGCCAGGGCGGCCGCGTGTGGGGGCGGGAAGATCGGGTCGGAGTCGGCGGACAGGACCAAGGTGGGGGACTTGATGGCGGAGAGGGATGGGGGCTTTTCGGGGCCGTCGCCGGCTCGGTAGTGGTTTGCGGCGTGGGTCCAGTCTTGGGCGCGCTCGACGGCCTGCTTTGCCATGTGGCGGGCCGCGGGGCGGTCGAAGTGGGGGCTGTTGGTGAAGAGGCTGTAAAAGCGGATCTCTACGTCTATGCGTTGGGCGGCTGTGGTCCTTGGCAGGTCGTCCAGGGCTTCTGCGCCGGCCAGGAACGCGGGATCGGGAGGTGGCAGGCTGGCAGGGTCGCCATCTAGTGGTGTGGTGTTCATCAGGGTCAAAGTGCGGACTCGATTGGGCATCGCGGCGGCCAGCCATTGGGCCATGACGCCGCCGCCGGAAGTTCCGACTATGTGGGCCGTCTCCACGGAGAGGCCGTCGAGCACTGCCACGGCGTCGGTGACCATGTCGAACATCGTGTACGGCGAGGCGTCGAAATCGACCAGGTCGGACTGGCCTACGTCGCGGTGGTCGTACTGGATGACCTGGAAGCCGGCCTCCACCAGGCGGCGGACGAACCTCGCCGGCCAATGCACCGCCTGCGCGGCGGCGCCCATGACCAGCAGGATGGCGGGATCATCCGCGGAACCCGACCGGGACGTCCAGAGGCGCAAGCCCTGTGAGGTCACATAGGTCATCCACCGGACCGTACCCGATGGACGCGCATGTAGGGGGACCGCCGAAAGATCGGACCGGAGAACACCGGGATCGCCGACACGCGCCACGTCGGCCCGGCGCGTGCACGACGGCCGGGCGACGCGTGGCTGATGCCTGCGAGTTCAGCGACCGCACGAAGAGCCCAACCGTGGGCACGCAAGGCGGCTTAGTCGAACCCGCAGAACGGCGGCTTGCCGCTGATGATGCCCAGGTCCTGGCAGTGATAGCCGCTGCCCTGGCTGTGGTATCGCCAGCCGGTGCCGGGCTTGTACTGGAACAGGTAGAACCCGTCGCCCCGGTTCGGGCCCTGGGGCTCGGCCGTGGCCCAGGTTCGCCAGCACTCCACGCCCGCGGCCGGGAAATGCCAGTCCTTCGGCAGGGCTTCATCTTCCGGCGCCTCCCGGGCGATCCGCTCGAAAGTCTTCGCCGAAGGACAGTTCGGATATTTCGGCCCGTCGCTGGTCGGGGTTGAGGACGGCTTCTTCGACGACGGCTTGGCCGACGGCCGTGTCGCGCCGGGATCGGGGGAGCTCGGCGAGATGCTGGGCGCCTCCGACGTGGGGGTGGTGCTCGGCGTCGGCGCCTGGGTGGCCACGGGGGCCGACCGGTCGGGCCGGTTGCCGGCGAGGAACGGGATGGTCCCGGCGACGACGCACACCACCACAGCCGCCCCGACGCCGGTGGCGATGCGGTTGCGTCGTTGCACCTGCCGCGACCGGTGCAGCGACCGCTCGTACATGTCGGTGGCCCCGCCGTGCTCGGCCAGGTCGGACATGGCCTGGCGCAGCGGCCCGAGGTTGTCGGTCATCACGCTTCCTCCATCACGGCCGAGAGCAGGTCGGGCGCCAGCTGGCGGATGCGGGCCAGCGCCTTGCTGGTCTGGCTCTTGATCGTGCCGACCGAGCAGTGCAACAGGTCCGCGGCCTCGGCCTCGCTGCGGTCCTCGAAGTACCGCAGCACCAGCACGGCCCGCTGCCGGCGGGTGAGCTGGGCCAGGACCTGGTGCAGGGCGAGTTTCAGATCGGTGCGGTGGGCGTGGTCGCTGCCGGGCTGGACCACGTCGGCCAGCTCGCCCGGCAGCGACTCGGCCATCTTCCGCCGCCGCCAGCGGCTCACCTGCTGGTGATACATGGCGGTCCGGGTGTACGCCTCGAAGTGCCCGGGATCCTCCAGGCGGCGCCGGCCCCGATGGGTACGGGCCAGCGCCTCCTGCACGAGGTCCTCGGCGAGGTGCCGATCACCGGTGAGCAGGAACGCCGTCCGCAGCAGGGCCGGCGACCGGGTCCGGACGAAGTCCGCGAAAAGGTCATCTATCGAGTTGGACATGCTCGGCTTCTGCTCCCCGTACGCCGGCCGACTGTGCCGTACACCGTAATCGGTGTCGACCATCATCCGGGGTACTGGCAGAACGGCGCGGGCTCGTGGATGCCGATGTCCTCGCAGTGGTAGCCGCTGCCCTGGCTGTGGTAGCGCCAGCCGGTGCCGGCCTTGTGCTGGAACAGGTAGAACCCGTCGCCGGTGTTCGGTCCCTTCACGTTGGCCGTGGCCCAGGTCTTCCAGCACTCCACCTCAACGAAGTGCCAGTCCTTGGGCAGGGCCTCGTCGGTCTTCCCGATCACCTGCTCCAGAGTCTTGGCCGACGGGCAGGGGGCATTTCGGTCAGCCGACTTGGTGGCAACCGGACGCGGTGTCTTCTTGGCCGGGGCCGGGGCCGAGGTCGCCGGCGAAAAGGAGACCGCGGGAGCCGCCCCGGTGCCGGAGTTCGACGACGGCGGAGCCGCGGCCGGCGTCGAACCGCAGGCGGTGAGTCCGAACAGGACGGCGGCGACGGGCAGCAGCAGACGGTGACGAGCAGACATGACTGGTTCCCCCGGATCGGTCGTGGCTTACATCCGGGTACATGCGATCCACGGCCGGCAGGTTGCCGCCGGGAGGAAAAAACTTCAGCAGGAAATCTGGCGGGCGCGAATCTTGGCCCGCAGCACGTGTCCGGCGGCGTCGTCGACCCGCGTGGCGAAGGCCGGATCGGTCCGCGCCCGGGTGATCAGCGCCTCGGCCATCGGCTGCGCGTCCTCCGGGCGGATGCTCAGGGCCAGGTCGCCGCCGGCGGCCACGAACCGGACGGCCCGCTCGCCGGGACTGATGGTGGCGGCGGCCTTGGCCGCGCCCAGGTCGTCGGAGACCACCAGGCCGTCGAAGCCCATCTTCTGGCGCAGCAGGCCGGTGATGATCGGCTTGGAGAACGCCGCGATGTCCTTGCCGTCGAGTTTCGGGTAGGACGCCGAGGACATCATCACCGACGCCGATCCGGCCTTGATCCCGGCGGCGAACGGTTGCAGGTACGGGTCGTTCGCGGTCGCCGTGGCGTCCACGGCCTGGGCCGAGGTGTCGGTGTTGAACCGGGTGCGGCCCAGGCCCGGGAAGTGTTTGAGGACGGTCAGCACGCCGCTGTCCTGCGAGGCGGTCACCGCCACCTCGATGTCCTTGGCCACCTCGGCCGGGTCGGAGCCGTACTGGCGGTGGAAGTTGCCGATCGGCGGGTTGGCCTCGCCGATGTCGGCCGGCACGGTGTCCGCGACCGGGGCGAGGTTGATGGTCACGCCGATGCCGGCGAGGCGGCGGGCGCTGTCGCGTACTTCGTCGCGAAGTTTGTCCGGCGGACCGTTGCCCAGCCGCTCGGCCGAGGGGATCAGGGGGAAGTCGCCGCCCTTGAGCGTTTGCACGCTGCCGCCCTCCTGGTCGAGGGCGACCAGGAGTGGGGTGGTCGCATTGCCCTGCAGGGCCTGGATGTCGGCTTTCAGCGCGGCCGCGGGCCGGGTGCTGCGCCCGGCCAGGAAGATGCCGCCGAGCTGGTATCGCTTGATCTCGTCGGCCAGGCCCCGGGGCGAGTCGACGTCCGTACCGATCATCAGCAGTTGACCGGCCTTTTGCTCCAGCGAAAGCCGGCAGGACGAAGGTTGCGGCGAGGACGGCGACGAGGACGGCAAATCCGACATTGACGGATTTGAGGAAATCGCGGGAGGAGACGGTGGCGCGGCGGCCTCGCCGCAACCTGAGACGACCGCCGCAACCGCCGCGATCACCCACCACAGTCGTGGACGGATGGTCGAGGCGGTCGCGGTCATCGACGTCACGCTACCCGGCGTCTAGCGACGACGGAGGTCCGGGTTGGCGAGTGCCGGCGGGACATAGCCGGCATCGGCCGGGTTCACGTTCGTACCCGGCGGAACGATCTCGTCGATCCGGTCGAGCACCTTCTGGTCCAGGGTCAGGTCGGCCGCGCCCAGCTGCGAGGTGAGCTGGTCCATGGTCCGGGGCCCGATGATGGCCGAGGTCACCGCCGGGTGCCGGATCACGAACGCGATGGCCAGGTGGACCAGCGGGACGCCGGCCTCGTCGGCCAGGGCGCCCAGCGCGTCGGCCGCGTCCAGCTTGCTCTGGTTGGCCGGCAGCGACATGTCGTACCGGGCCGGGATGCGCTGGGCCCGGTGACTCTTCGGCACCTCGGGCGCGTTCTTGCGGTACTTGCCGCTGAGCCAGCCGCCGGCCAGCGGGCTCCACGGCAGGATGCCCAGGCCGTACTTCTGTGCGACCGGC
This sequence comes from Actinoplanes sp. NPDC049265, assembly GCF_043197135.1. Classification (NCBI taxonomy): domain Bacteria; kingdom Bacillati; phylum Actinomycetota; class Actinomycetes; order Micromonosporales; family Micromonosporaceae; genus Actinoplanes; species Actinoplanes sp. NPDC049265. The sequence goes on from NZ_JBICSP010000005.1 coordinate 44,257, forward strand.
AGCAGGTCGGCCTCGATGCCGCGGACCAGCAGCGAATACGGTGGCTGCTCGGTGCGGAACCGCTCCAGGCCGCGCCGCTCGGCCGTCCACTGCGCCTCGACCACGCGGTAGGCCGGGTAGGTGGACGAGCCGAACGCCCGGATCTTGCCCTGGCGCTGCAGGTCGGTCAGCGCGGACAGGGTCTCCTCGTCGTCGGTGTCGGGGTCCGGCCGGTGGATCTGGTAGAGGTCGATGTAGTCGGTCCGCAGCCGGCGCAGGCTGTCCTCGACCTCGCGGACGATCCAGCGCCGGGAGTTGCCCTGCTTGTTCGGGTCGCCCTTGGTGCCGAGCGGCGCGTCGGCCGGTACGCCCATCTGGCCGTGCACCTTGGTGGCCAGGATGACGTCGTCGCGCTTGCCGCCGGCCAGCGCCTTGCCGACGATGACCTCCGACTCGCCCTGTGAGTAGACGTCGGCGGTGTCGACGAAGTTGATCCCGGCGTCCAGGGCGGCGTGGATGACGGCGATGGACTTGTCGTGGTCGGGCTCACCGAGGCTGCCGAACATCATGGCGCCGAGGCAGAGCGGACTGACCTGCATTCCGGTACGTCCGAGGCTGCGATATTCCATGACTCGAACCTATGCCCGATCTTCGTCCTGGTAGACGTCCGGCACCCCGTCGGCGTCCGCGTCCACGCTCTCCTCCGCCGCGATCCGCCGGTAGTGACGGTTGCGGAGGCGCAACAGCACGGTCGCCAGCAGGGCGGAGAGCAGGGTGCCGGCCAGCACGCCGAGTTTGGCCTGGTCGTTCTTCGCGGTGCCGGCGCCGAAGGCGAGCTCACCGACGAGCAGCGCCACGGTGAAGCCGATCCCGCCCAGCAGGCCCAGCCCGAGGACGTCCCACCAGCTCATGTCCTTCGACTTTTCGGCCCGGGTGACGCGCTGCACGAGCCAGGTCGCGCCGGTGATGCCGATGGCTTTGCCGAGGATCAGTCCGAGGGCCGCGCCCAGCGTGATGGTGCTGATGCGGAAACTGAACGCCACCCCGGCGGCGAAGAACGCGAAGACCGGTACCGCGAAGCCGGCGGACAGCGGCCGCAGGCGGTGCTCCCAGCTCTGGGCCACTCCCGGCCGGACCGGCACGGTGAAGGCGAGCAGCACTCCGGCGACTGTGGGGTGAATGCCCGATTCGTGCATCAGGAACCAGGTGAGCACGGCCAAAGGCAGTAGCAAGATCCGAAGACGCCCGGTTTGCGCCAGAAACCCGAAGAGTGCCAGTGGCAGGAGCGTGCCGGCGAGCGGCAGAAGGTGCAGCGAAGAGGTGTAGAAGATCGCGATGATGGCGATGGCCAGCAGGTCGTCGACCACGGCCAGGGTCAGCAGGAAGGTGCGCATCGCGGCGGGCAGGTGGGTGCTGATCAGCCCGAGCACGGCCAGCGCGAACGCGATGTCGGTCGCGGTCGGGATGGCCCATCCGCGCAGGTCCGGGGTGCCGGCGTTGACCAGGACGAAGATCAGCGCGGGTACGGCCATGCCACCGGCCGCCGCGACCACGGGAAGGGCCGCCCGCCGCGGATCCCGCAGGTCACCGGCGACGAACTCGCGCTTGAGCTCCAGCCCGGCCACGAAGAAGAAGATCGCCAGCAGGCCGTCGGCCGCCCACCCGGCCAGGCTGAGTGGGCCGGCACGGAGGTCGGAGAGTCGTTCGTACGCGCCCGCCCACGGGGAGTTGGCCCAGATCAGCGCGATCGCGGCGGCGCCGGCGAGAAGCAGCCCGCCGACCGTCTCGGTGCGCAGGAGCTCGGCGATCCGCCCGGCCTCGGGCCAGCTGCCCCGGCTGAAGAGTCTCGGTGTGGCCACGGTGGTTCCTCCGGTGGGCAGGCGGACAACATCGCCGACCAGACTTCCCGGCACACCTGCCCGGAAGCCTACCTTTCGGCGGGAACTCAGCCGACCGATCCGGCGACCAAAACTCCGGATGATTGGATCGTCCTAGTCGATCGAGATAAGGACATTTCGCATGCGCATCGCCCGCATCGTCACCGCCGCACTGGCCGCGACGGTCGTCGCCGTGGTCAGCACCGGCACCCCCGCCCTGGCCCACAACTCGCTGATCAAGGCGGTGCCGGCCAAGAACGCGACGGTCAAGGAGTCGCCGGCCTCGGTCGAGCTGTCGTTCCTGGAGGAGCCGCTGAAGCTGACCATCGAGGTCGTCGACGCGCAGCACCAGAAGGCGGCCGCCTCGGGCCCGTCGGTCAAGGGCAAGACGGGCGTGCTCGCGTTGACCGATCCACTGGCCAACGGCACCTACAGCGTGCGCTGGAGCCTGGTCTCGGACGACGGCGACCCGATCAAGGGCACCTACAAGTTCACTGTGGACAGCCCGGCCACGCCGTCGCCTTCGCCGTCGGTTTCATCCGCGGCATTGGAACCGGCACCGGCGGCCACGTCGGCCACTCCGGTGGCGGCGGACGAGGGCTCGTCCTCCGGGTGGATCATCGCGATCATCGCGATCATCGCGGTGGTGCTGGTGGTTGCCGCGGGTGCGATCTTCCTGGCCCGTCGCCGCAAAACCGCTGAGTAGGTACGCCTTTCCGACAAAACACCAGCAATCGCGTGCGCCCGATCGCACTGCGCTCCAATGTGAGCATGTGACTACTCAAAGTGACTCATACTTTCGGCTAGTCACGCATGGCCCTCTCGGCTAAGGTCGTCAACTGAACGGCTAAACCATGCATAACCAAGACCACCTTTGGGCATCAGCCCGGGCACTTGCCACCAGCTGAATTGGACGCCTGGCCTACCGGGCCCACGATCCACCGGGCCGGCTCTCCGGACAGGTGACAGGAAGGACTCAGCATGACCGTCACGACGCGGACCAGCGCCGAGACGCTGACCGAAGAGGTGGCGCTCGCCCCCGCGGACAGCGCCGCCGACCTGCTCAACGCCATGGCCGCAATGCCCGCCGGACACCCGTCCCGGGCCGCCATGCGGGACCGGGCCATCGAGGCGTGGCTGCCTCTGGCCCGCCACCTGGCCCACCGCTACTCCGGCCGCGGCGAACCCACCGACGACCTCGTCCAGACCGCGAACGTCGGCCTGATCAAAGCCATCGACAAGTTCGACCCCGAACGCGGCGTCGACTTCGCCGGCTACGCCATCCCCACCATCATCGGCGAGATCAAACGCCACTTCCGCGACCGCACCTGGTCCGTCCGCGTCCCCCGCCGCCTGCAAGAACTCCGCCTGCAGATCACCGAGGCCAACGCCACCCTCACCCACAACCTCGGCCGCAGCCCCACCGTCGCCGACATCGCCACCCACCTCGGCGTCACCGAAGAAGACGTCCTGGAAGGCCTCGAAGGCGCCCGCGCCTACAACGCCACCAGCCTGTCCACCCCGATCAGCGCCGACGGCTCCACCGAGTTGGGCGACACCCTCGGCGGCGAGGACTACGAGTACGAGTTGGCCGAGACCCGCGTCGCGCTGGGGCCGGCGCTGGCCACCCTGGACGAACGCGAGCAGAAGATCCTCACCCTGCGCTTCTACGGCAACCTGACCCAGTCGCAGATCGCCGACCAGGTCGGCATCTCCCAGATGCACGTCTCCCGCCTCCTGACCAAGGCGCTGACGAAGCTGCGTACTCACCTGGCGACGGACACCATCTAGACGCACCACCCCCGCCACAGAAAAGGCCGGTCCCTCCTCCCCGGGCCGGCCTTTTCCCTGTCCTCAGCACGGTTGCCGGATCCCGCAAGAGCAAGATCACGGCCGTTTCTCTGCCCTATGTCTTCCGCCGCGGGAGCAGCGGTCCGCACCACCCACCCCGCTACGACCGGCCCTTGACCTTGATCTAGAAATAGTCCCTCAGGTGTGCGATGAGGCCGTCGCGGAGGCGGAAGATCTGGACCAGGGACATCGTGCGCGGGCCGGCCGGGGTGTCGAGGGCCACGTCCATCTCGGCCACGAACACTTCCGGATCGGTCGATTGGTGCAGCTGGTATCGCGTCTGGGGGATGTTGATCGTGCCGCCGGGGTCGCGCTGGTAGACGCCGATGCCCGCGCGGATGGCGTCGCGGCCGGTCAGGCGATCGGGGACGAGCGGCGTCTCGTAGATGCCGTCCTCGGTGAACAGGGCGGCGACGGCGTCGGGGTCACGGCCGAAGGCGCCGGCCCGCAGGTAACGCTGGTGGATCTCATCGATGCTCACTCTCCATGCTATCCCTGAAGGCATGGGTGATCGCCCGGTATTTGTGCTGCACGACCATCGCAAGCCGCGGCCGCACTTCGACCTGCGGTTGGAGGAGGACGGCGTCTTGCGCAGCTGGGCGGTGCCGCGCGGGCTGCCGACCGAGCCGGGGCGCAACCGGCTCGCGGTGGCCGTTCCTGATCATGCGCTGGAGCACGCCACCTACACCGACGCGGACAAGAGCATCGCCGACGACGGGTGGTGGGAACTGGCCGATAGCAACGAGAAGCGGCTGGTCTTCACGTTGCACGGCCGGGACGGTGTCCGGCGGTACGCGCTGATCCACACCGACGGCGTGAACTGGCTGTTGCATCTGACCAAAGATCAACCTTCTTGACACATTGGTACGCCTGAATGGAAGCTGACCTGACAACGATGTCAGGGAGCTCACCGTGCGTACACTTTCCGTACTGGCCGTCGCGGCACTCGCGGTGACCGCCTCCGGCACGGCGGCCCACGCCGCAGCTCCGGTCCCGATCGTGACGGACCCCGTCGCCCACGTGAACCCGCTGATCGGCAGCACCAACCTGGGCAACACCTACCCGGGCGCGGTGACACCGTGGGGCATGGCGGCCTTCAGCCCGCAGACCACGCGCGGTGACCAGACACGCACCCCAGCTCCGGGCGGTTATCAGTACACGGCCACCCGGATCCGCGGTTTCAGCCTGACCCACCTCAGCGGCGTCGGCTGCTCGGGCGCCAACGGCGACCTGCCGATCATGCCGGTGACCAGCGCGATGACCACGTCACCGGCGGCCGACACCAACGACGCCGGGTACGCGAGCGACTTCTCCCACGACACCGAGGTGGCCAAGCCCGGCTCCTACGCCGTCACCCTCGCCAACGGCGTACGAACCCAGCTCACGGCCACGCCCCGCACCGGCCTCGGCGTGTTCGAGTTCCCCGCCGGCCAGCCCGCCACCCTGTTGTTCCGGACGTCCATGTCGGAGACCGGCAGTTCGGACGCGCACATCGAGATGGCCGGCCGCACCATCACCGGCTGGGTCGACGCCGGCAACTTCTGCGGGCCGCAGAGCGAGAACAACCGCAAGCCGCTCTACCGCCTGCACTTCTACGCGCGGCTCGACCGGCCGGCCCAGGCCACCGGCACCTGGAAGGACGACACGCTGACGCCCGGCTCGACCGCGGCCGGCGGCGGCACCGGGTGGGACGACACCGGCCACGCCGTCGCCGGCAAGGGCTCCGGCGGCTACGTCACGTTCCCGGCCGGCACCACCCGGGTCGGCGTCAAGATCGGCATCTCGTACGTGTCGGCCGACGGCGCTCGGCGCAACTTCACCGACGAGGCCGAGCCGCTGACCTTCAGCCAGGCCCGCGCCAACGCCCGGGACGCGTGGAACGCGAAGCTGCGCCGGATCGGCATCGGCGGCGGCACCGACGCGCAGACCACGACGTTCTACACCGCGCTCTACCACTCGATGCTCGAACCCACACTGACCAGCGACACCGACGGCCGGTACCTCGGCGCCGACGGCCAGGCCCACGCCCTCACGGCGGGACAGCAGCACCAGTACGGAACGTTCTCGGGCTGGGACGTCTACCGCGCCCAGGTGCAGCTGCTCGCGATGCTCGACCCGCGGACCGCTTCGGACTACGCGCAGTCGCTGCTCAACTATGCCGGCCAGCGCGCTGGCGAGTGGGACCGGTGGCTGCTGCAGCACGGCAAGACCAGCGTGATGTCGGGCGATCCGGCGGCGGCCGCGGTGGCCGGCATGTACGCGTTCGGGGCGCGGGACTTCCAGGTGCGGGAGGCGTACGAGAGCCTGAAACACGCCGCCACGGTGCCGACCGCGAACGATCAGAGCGACGCCGGCTGCAACGTGGAGTGTGTCGGGCAGCGGCCGTCGCTGGACGAGTACCAGCGGCTGGGCTACGTGCCCGCCGACGACTGCCACTGCTGGGGCGGCGCGGCCGAGACGCTCGAGGACGCGGCCGCCGACTACGGCATCTCGCGGCTGGCCACGGCCCTCGGCGACGATGACAACGCCGGGCTGTTCCTGCGCCGGTCGCAGAACTGGCGCAACGTGTTCGACCCGGCGGCCAAGGCCGACCCGGGCCTCGAGCACAACATCCGCGAGCGGATCAACGCGATCACGGCCTCCGGCGAGAACGCGCCGGGTGAGGGCAAGGCCCAGGCCTTCGACGGCGACAAGGGTACGAAGTGGCTGACCTTCGACACCACCGGCTGGATCGCGGCTCAGCTGTCCACCCCGCTGACCGTGACGAAGTATGCGTTGACCTCGGCCAATGACGTCCCCGAGCGGGACCCTCGGGACTGGATGCTGGAGGGGTCGACCGACGGAACCACGTGGACCGTTCTGGACCGGCAGAGCGGCGTGAACTTTGCCGGCCGAGGCGTCACCCGCGAATTCTCCGTCGCCGACCCCGGCGCGTACTCGCACTACCGACTGTCGGTGACGGCCAACGGTGGCGCGCCGATCGTGCAGCTGGCCGAGCTCGAACTGGCCGACCCCGCGGTGCCCACGCCCACGCCCGCCGACGGCCCGTTCACCGGCTGGATGCGCGACCGCTACCGCGACGGGACCTGGGCGCCCGGCTTCAGCCCGTCCACCGGCACCGGCTTCGTCGAGGGCAGCAGCGCCCAGTACACCTGGATGGTCTACTCCGACCTGGTCGGGCTGGTCGACGCGATGGGCGGCAAGGACGTCGCGGTGCGACGGCTCGACGCGTTCTTCCGTACGCCCGACGGCGCCTTCGACCTCAGCGCCACCACGGGCACCCGGTTCGACGCCACCAACGAGCCCGACATCCAGACGCCGTTCCTCTACAACTATCTGGGGGCCGCGTACAAGACCCAGGAGACCGTACGGGCGATTCTCGATCAGAAGTGGAACGACGGCACCGGCGGCATTCCCGGCAACGACGACGCCGGCACGATGAGCGCCTGGTACGTCTTCGCCAGCCTCGGCCTCTACCCCACCGTCCCCACCCGCGCCGAGCTCGTGCTGACCACCCCGCTCTTCCCTCGCGCGGTCGTCCACCTGGGCAGCGGCAAAAAGCTGGAGATCGTTTCCGCCGGCGCCGGCAAGTATGTGGACCAGCTTCAGATCGATGGGGTACGCACAGAGCACGGCTGGTTGCCGTCGGCGACCGTGACAACGGGCGGGAAGTTGTCCTACCGATTGTCCGACCAGCCCAACCTGACCTGGGCCAGCCGTCCGGGGGACGTCCCGCCGCAGAACTGACGTTTGAGAGTTGCCCGGGCGGCTACCGTGTGGGGCGATGCCACCTCACGACGAGCTGCCCGGGTTCCTGGCGGGCGTAGCTCCCCTTCTGGACAAGTACAGCTATTTCGCCGTCGCCGCCGTGATCGGCGTGGAGAGCTTCGGCGTGCCCGCACCCGGCCAGACCATCATGGTGGCAGCCGCGATCTACTCCGGGGCGGGCCGGCTCAACGTCTTCGCGGTCGGGGCGATCGCCTTCGTGGCCGCGGTGCTCGGCGACAACATCGGCTACTGGATCGGGGTGCGCGGCGGGCGTCGCTTGGTGCACCGCTTCGGCAAGTACGTGTTCATCACGCCGGCCCGACTCGAACGGGCCGAGAAGTTCTTCGTCCGGCGCGGCAACCGGATCGTCGTGGTGGCCCGCTTCATCGACGGGCTGCGCCAGCTCAACGGCGTGATCGCCGGCATCACGGCGATGCCGTGGCGGACGTTCCTGCTCTACAACGCGGTCGGCGCGGCGCTCTGGGTCGGCTGGTGGGTCACGGTGTCGTACTTCCTCGGCACCCGCCTGATCGACATCATCGAGCACGCGCACCGCTTCAAGTGGATCGCCATCCCCCTGATCATCCTGGCGATCGCGGCCTACGTCTTCTTCCACATCCGCCACATCCGCCGCCGCCGGGCCCGCGAGGCCGACGAGCCCGCCGCCCCCACGCCCGCTGCGTCCACCACCACCGCTTCGGCCACCGCCCCCTCGGCTCCCGCGACCGCCGCCGCCGAACCCACCACTCCCCCCGCCACCGCACCCACCACTCCCCCCGCCACCGCACCCACCACTCCCCCGGCCACCGCACCCACCGCGACCGCCGCCGCCGAACCCACCGCGACCGGGGCCGCCGAGACCAGCGGCACCGAAGACGTACAACGCAACGGCACCCGGCGGCCCGGCCCTGCGGGCACATTGAACGGCGCGAACGGCCTCGGACGGGACGACCCCGCCGACGTCGCGCAATCCGTTTCCGGCCCTCCCGCCTGATTTCCCAGGTCGTGATCGGCATCACCCGAAGTTGTTCACCTTGGGTATTTAAGGTGAACGCGATTCGTACGGGAGTTGTCGGGTACGGCAACAGGAAAAGGGAGTGATGGACCATGACCGCAACCGCCACCACAGCGCTGGACAAGCGGCGCACCAAGGCGGCGGCCGCCCACACCGCCGCCCAGCGGGCTGACGCCTCGGTCTCGGAGCTGGACCAGCGACTCAAGAACAACATCGAGCTCACCAAGCAGCAGCGTCGCACGCTGCGCAACCTCGAGGCCGAGACGACCCGCGTCAAGCGACTGCTCAAGAACTCGGCCAAAGAGAAAGGCCAGTTGAGCAAGCAGCGGGCCAAGGCCACCAGCAAGGCCAAGCGGGCCACCGCGCGCGCGACGGCGGCCGAGACGAAGTACGACAAGGCGGTACTGGCCGACCTGGTCCGCCGCGAGAAGCAGCGGGACCGCGAGACGTCCGCCCCGGCCACGCCGCCGGTGGCCACCACTACCCCGGTGGACAAGGCGATCGCCCCGTCCACCACCCCCGCCGAGAAGGCCGTCGTCCCGGCCCCCGCCGAAAAGTCCGTGGCACCGTCCACCGCCCAGCAGGCACCGTCCACCGCTGAGAGAGCCGTGGCAGCGTCCACCGCTCAGAAGGCACCGTCCACTGCTCAGAAGGCCGTGACAGCGTCCACCGCTCAGAAGGCCGTGGCGCCGTCCACCGCTCAGAAGGCCGCCCCGCCGGCGAAGACGACGCCGGCCCGCCGGACCAGTGGCACGTCGACCCGACGCCCAGCCGCGACGACCGACCCGGCCCCGGAGAAGCCGGCCGCCGGCACCGCGACCGCCGTGCGCACGGCCGCCCGCAAGACCGCGGCCAACGCCGGCGCCCGGTCAACGACCGGCCGCACCACAGGCGCCCGCACCTCCCGCACCCGCGGTGGAGCGGCGCAGAACTGAACAGGAGCGTGCCGCCACCGCCTGAACGAAACTGTTTCGTTTCGCAGAGCACGAGCCGCCGACCGCGCGCGTAGCCCAACCTGAACGAAACAGTTTCGTTTCACACAGGACTGCCCGCGCACAAACCAGCCTGAACGAAACAGTTTCGTTTCACAAAGGGCGCGGCCCCACTACCCCGCGCGCCGACCCGTCTGGACGAAACGGTTGCGTTCCGCAAAGAGCGCAGCCCGACCTCCCGCGCGCCGACCCGCCTGAACGAAACGGTTGCGTTTCACGCAGGGGTAGGCCGCCGCCCGCGCCGGTCCTGAACGAAACGGTTGCGTTTCGCAAAGAGCGCGGCCCTACTACCCGCGCGCGCCAACCCGCCTGAACGAACGGTTGCGTTTCGCGCAGGGGAAGGCCGGCGCCCACCTGAACGAAACTGTTTCGTTTCGCGAAGGGCGCGTCGTTGAACCGCACGCGGGGCAGCTCAGTCTGATGTGGACAAAGTGGCCTTGGTCATCATCCGACATGCCGGCGACCCGAAGCGGCCAGACTGGAGAGCACGGCCGAGTGATGGAGGCGCTGGTGGCGGACCTGGATGTGGCGGCGGTCCTGTTCGACATGGATGGCACGCTGGTCGACTCGGACTCGGCCGTGGAGCGGGCCTGGCGGGCCTGGGGCGCGGAGTTCGGGGTCGACGGGGAAGCGGCCATCACCCTCGCGCACGGCAGCCCCAGCGAACCCACGGTCCGCAAACTGCTTGCGGCGGCGGGCGAGGACGAGATTGTCGCGGCGGTGGGGCGGCAGATGGCCCTGCAGTACGACGACGTCGGCGACATCGTGCCTACGCCGGGCGCTCTGGAGCTTATCGCGGCCCTGGACCGCAACGGTGTGCCGTGGGCGGTGTTCACCTCGGCCGACAAGCGGCTGGCGGAGGCGCGGCTGGGTGCGGCCGGCATCGTCGCGCCGCTGCTGGTGACCACCGACGATGTGCGGGCGGGCAAGCCCGATCCGGAGGGCTGGGTGCGGGCGGCCGCGCTGGTCGGCGTACCCCCGGAGAAGTGTCTTGTCGTCGAGGACGCCGAGGTGGGTCTGCGGGCGGCGCGGGCGGCGGGGGCGAAGACGGCGGCGTTGCGTGGTCTGGCGGGTGATCTGCCCATTTCGTCCTTGTCCGAGCTGATCGGCGCGCTCAGACTGCGGTGATGGAGCGATTCGCGTTCGCCGGACGGACCTGCGTGATCACCGGAGCGGCGAGCGGCATCGGCGCCGCGCTGGCCCTCAACATCGCCGCCCGCAAGGCCCGGCTGGTGCTGGTCGACCGGGACGCCGGCGGGCTGGAGCGGGTCGCGCGACTGTGCCGCGAGGTGGGCGCCCCGGTGGTCGACGAGCACGTGATCGACCTGGCCGACGGCGGTGATCGGCTCGACCTGGCGGCGGCGGTGGCGAGCCGGCACGGTGGCGCCGACCTGCTGATCAACAACGCGGGGGTGACGATGACCGGCACCTTCGAGCAGAACAGCATGGCCGACTTCGACTGGCTGCTGGAGATCAACCTGCACGCCCCGATCCGGCTGACCAAAGCGTTCCTGCCGCAGCTGCTGCGCCGGCGGGGCGGGCACGTGGTCGCCATCTCCAGCCTGTTCGGGCTGTTCGCGCCGGCGGGACAGGTGGCCTATGCGACAAGCAAGTTCGGGTTGCGGGGGTTCACCGAGGCGCTGCGCCACGAGCTGCGTCCGCGCGGCGTCGGCGTGACAGTCGTACACCCGGGTGGGATCCGCACCAACATCGCGATCAGTGCCCGCCGCAGCGAACCCGACCCGGATGGCACGCAGGCGGCCGACGCGCTGCGCTTCACCGAGCGGGCGCTGCGGATGCCGCCCGAGGAGGCGGCCCGGCAGATCGTGGCCGCGGTTCAGTCGCGCCGGCCGCGGCTGGTCATCACCGGCGCGGCGCGGGCGATCGACGCGATGGTGCGGCTCATGCCCGCGCGCTACTGGAATCTCGCCGAGACAGTGGCGTCTCGGCTAGAAGGATCGGGGACGGCTCGACGGCGGCCGGTTCCGCCCGCAGGCCGAGCATGACCAGCCACGCGACCAGCTGACGGTGCACGGCGTCGGAACCGTCCAGCTCGTCGGCGGTCAGCGGCCAGTCGCGCGGGTGGACCAGGACCGCGTCGGTCTGCCAGCCGCCCAGCCCGCCGTGCGAGCCGACCAGTTCCTCGAACGCCGCCACCTCCTGTGTCACTGGGTCGACCGCGCTGATCAGCACCAGGTCGCCGACGTGGGCCGACTCCTGGTGCCGGAGCAGGTCGGCGGCGGCCCGGGGGCCGTACAGCGTCAGCGGGTCCTCGCCGGTCACCAGGCCGTCGCGGAGGCGGTGGCGGCCCGCCGTGCCGAACGCGACCGGCCCCTCGTCGGCGTCGTTGACCACGACCAGGCCGATGCCGGGGTGAGCGGCCAGGCCCGAGACCAGGCGGGGGTACGCGTGCTCGATCTGCGTCAGCGTCTGCCGGCCGACGGTGTCCGGCAGGTAGATCAGGGACAGGTTGCCCGAGGAGACCACGGGCACCTCGGGCGCGGACAGCCGCTCGACCACATCGTCCAGCGTCTCGCCCCAGCGCTGCCGGAACGTGGCGCCCTGGCTGTGGCCGTGGTCGGAGACGACGACCAGGTGATAGTGCCGGGCCGCCTCGGGCGCCAGCCGTTCCAGCACGCCGAGCATCCGGTCGAGGCTTTCCAGCTGGCGCATCGATTCGGGGCGGGCCGGGCCGGCGTGGTGCGCCACCTCGTCGTAGTCGACCAGGTTGCAGTAGACCACCGGGGCGCCGCGGGCCATCTGCTCGGCCACCAGCGACACGTTCACGTCCCGCAGCAGCATCGACGCCGGGCGCAGGGCGAGGAAGTTGCCCGATCGGCTGACCCGGGGCAGCAGGTTGCGCCGCCGCTGCAGGCGGGCCTGGTGCAGCTCGACGATCACCTCGCCGACCCCGAGGACCAGGGCCCGGGTGAAGCCGTAGGGCGACGCCATGAACGCCGCCCAGCCGCGCGCGGTCCGGCCGGGCAGCCGGGCGTGGCTGATCGTCAGCAGGGCCAGGTCGGCGTCGCCGCTGAACGCGTTGCCGATGCTCACCCCACCGCCGGAGAGCAGGCCCCGGCCGTCGCTGAGTCGCGGCTCGATCAGCGCGGCGTCGCGTGGCTTGTTGGTGACCATCAGCTTGCCGCTGTCCTTCTCGTACCAGCGGAAGCCGGGGATCTGCGCCGAGGCGCCGTGCAGAATGCCGGCCTGCGACGCGGGCGTGGTCGACGGCACGCCGGTGTGCCAGCGGGCCATCGTGTGGCTGCCGGAGCGCAGCCAGTGGCCGATGGTCGGCAGGTTGCCCGCCCGCACCGCCCAGCGCAGCACCGGTTCGGCCACCCCGTCGAGCTGGATGACCAGCAGGCCGGGCTCGGTGCCGGGCAGCGGGCGCCGGAACGAGAACAGCCGCCCGGTCTGCCGGCGGCGTACGCCCCGCATCAGCCGCCGCGCCTCTTTGACGAACGTGTCGTCGGAGCCGCTGTCGACCATCCAGTCGAGGATGGCGGCGAACACCACGGCCAGGATCGCGGCCACCACCACCGACGGCAGCCCGCTGACGTGGTCGCCGGGGTCCAGTTCGAACGCGGCCACGATGATCATGACCTGGGCGACCACCCCGAACAGCATGGCGCCCCAGCCGCCGAGCGCGGTGATGCCGACCAGCAGCAGCGGGCGCAGCACGGCCCCGGCCACGGCGACCAGCACGACCAGGTTGAGCGTGTCGAGCACGTCCGCGCTGGCCACCCCCGGCATCAGCCAGAGCGTCAACGTCAGCACCACGAAAGTGACCAGGGCGCTGCGGAGCACGGCCCGCATCCGGGCCAGGATGCGCCGCGGGCTGAACAGCGCACGCAGTTCACCCGGCCAGGTGTTCGTGCGTACGGTCACGGGACAAACGATCGCACAGGCGGCGTGACGCGGACGGGTGACGTCGCCAAGGCCACTATTGAACCCGGGACAAATCCGCCGGTAGCTTCGCGCGGGTGCCGCGCCGGATCGCCCTTCTTCTCGCCCTGTTCATTGTTGCTGGTTGTGCTCATGAGCCGCCTGTTCCGGAGAGGTCGATGCGCGTCGTCGGCTATTACCCCAACTGGGGTACGTACGCCCGCGACTTCCAGGTCGGCGACGTTCACGCCGACCAGCTCACCCACCTGGTGTACGCCTTCGGCAAGGTCACCCGCGGCCGGTGTGCGCCCGGCGACGAGTGGGCCGACTTCGGCCGGAACTCGGGCGGCAACATCGGCCGGCTGGCCCGGCTCAAGGCCGCCCATCCTGGGCTGAAGGTGATGTGGTCGTTCGGTGGCTGGTCCGGCTCGGACGGGTTCGCCGAGGCGGCTCGGGACCCGGCGCGGTTCGCCGACAGCTGCGCCGCGCTGCTGAACGACCGGCGCTGGGCCGGCGTGTTCGACGGCATCGACATCGACTGGGAGTATCCGAACGCGTGCGGTGAAACGTGTGACCACAGCGGCCCGCGCGCCCTGGGCGCCCTGCTGGCCGCCCTCAGGCCAAAGTTTCCCCTGGTCAGCGCGGCCGTGTCCGGTGACGCGGGCAAGCTCGGCCAGGCCGACTACGCGGCCGCGGCCCGGAGCGCCGACTGGCTCAACGCGATGACCTACGACTTCTTCGGCACCGGCGGGACACCCGGCCCCACCGCGGCTCATTCGGCGCTCACCGCGTACCCGGGCATCCCGAATCCCGGCGCGACCGCCGACACCACCGTGCGTACCCTCCGTGGCCTGGGTGTTCCCGCTTCGAAGATCCTGCTCGGGGTCGGCTTCTACGGCCGCGGCTGGACCGGCGTGCGCTCAGCAACCCCGGGCACGACCGGCACCGGCCCGGCGCCCGGCACGCACGAGAAGGGCCTGGAGGACTACCGCGTGCTGAGCCGCCGCTGCCCGCCCATCGGCACGCTCGGCGGCACGGCGCTCGCGGTCTGCGGCAGCGAGTGGTGGAGCTACGACACCCCCGAGACGATCAGGACCAAGATGGCGTACGCCCGGAGCAACGCCCTCGGTGGCGCTTTCGCCTGGGAACTCTCCGGCGACACGAAGTCGGCCGACCTGCTCCACGCGATGAACGCGGGCCTGCGCCCACCCGCCTCATGAGTCGCGCAGCCGATCGACCGCGGCCTGGCGCCCCGCCGTAGGCCGCGTCCCGGGGGCAACCGGAGTCGTCAGTCCTCGCGGACCACGATGCCGAGAGCCCGGGCCAGAACGTGCGACAACGCCGGCAGGTCGTCGGGGTGGATGATCGCGCCGGTCCAGCTCGACATGCCGCCCACACCATCCAGGGCGCAGCGCCGGAAGCGGCAGCCCGCCATGGTGGCGTTGCTGAACTGGGCGCCGGCCAGGTCGCAGTCGGTGAAGGCGGCGCCGCGCAGGTCCGCCTCGGCGAAGTCGGCGCCGGTCAGGTTGCAGTGGTCGAAGGCGACCGCGTCGAAGCGGGCCAGTCGCCAGTTGGCCAGGTCGATTTTGCAGCCGGTGAAGGTTACGTCGCTGAGGACGCCGTCGTTGAGGGCCAGGCCGGTCATCCGGGAGTCGGCCACCCGCAGCCGCTCGAACGCGCCGCGCTCGGCCCGCAGGTTGGACAGGTCGGTCGCCTCGATCACGCAGTCGACGAACCGGATCTGGGGCAGGTGGGATCCGGCGAGGGCGGCCTTCCGGAAGCGGCACTGCCGGAACTCGACGCCCTCGGCGCGGCTTCCGGCCAGGTCGATGTCGTCGTAGGCGGCGGTCCGCACGGTCTGTTCGGGTTCCAGTTCGAGCTGGATGCCGGCGGCGGGGGTGAGCTCGGCCGGTGTCTGGGGTGGTCGCGGCGGGCCGGAGCGCGGGCGACGGGAGCCGGCGGTTCGTCGGGTGGGCACGGCTGCCCACCCTACGAGACGCTAGGCCGCGTTTCGCAGTCCCATCGGGGCTGCGAAGCACGGCCTAGTTGTGCCGGTGACCGGCCTGGTGGGCCTTGAGCAGGTTGCCGGCCTTCGGCTTGCCGCTCTCGGCGAGCAGAGCGCCGGTCACGTCCCGGGTGCCGGAGTCGCAGTCCCGGCACTGCTGCTCGATGGCCTTGAGCTTGGCCCGGCGGCGGCGGGACAGCTGAGGTGGCCGTTCCGCGTCCTGACGGCGACGCAGACCCTTGACCACCTCAGCCGATTTGTCAGCAAGCTTCCGGGTTTGTCGAGATCCCATGAGGTGAGGCTAGCTTCGCCGCCACCGGTCGGGGCCTACTTCCGGCGCTTCCACGTCTGCTGGGAGTGCCCGGCGGCCTGGCACTGGACCATCTCCAGTTTGGTGCCGTCGGCCGTACCGTCACCGACGCTGTCGACGCAGTTGTCGATCAGCAGGGTACGGAGCATGTTGTTGACGATCGTCCACTGCTGCGAGGTGGTGCCGTTGCAGATGGCGACCTGGGCCACCACGCCCTGGCCCTTCTCACCCATCCGGACGTCCATGCACAGCCCGGTCGAGAGCACCCGGATGGTGCCGTCGCCGCGGACGTCCCAGCGCTGGGCGTCGCTGTTGGTGCAGGTCTTCTCGGTCAGCTGGGTCCAGTCGGTGCCGGCTCCGGCGTCGATGCACCGCTTCGAGGCGAGTTGGACGAACGAGACGCCCGGGCGCGGGGCGGCGGGCTTCTTGGCGGTCCCGGTGGTGCCCTTCTTCGTCGGCTCCTGCTCCTTGGGCGGCGTCGCCTTGCCGGTGGCCGAGGCGGCCGCGAGCGGCTTCTTCGAGGTGACCGGCGCGGTGGGCGGCACGGCCGGCGTGGTCGCGCCACCCTTCAGGCGGGTGTCCAGCTTGTAGGTGTCGGTGTAGGCGGCGACCTGCTTCAGGTAGGTCGTCGTGGCGCCCTGCGGCGATCCGCTGCTGCGCCGAACCGTGTCGGTGCCGGCCTTGTACGCCCACAGCGCCGCCAGGTACGGGTCACCGGGCAACCCGCCGAGCTCGCGGACCATGGCGCACATCGCCGTGCCGACCGCCGGCACCGCCGTCTTGATGTCGCCGGGCGCCGCGCTCCGCGGTGCGTACCGCTCCCAGATGTCGCTCCGGAACTGGGCCACACCACGCTCGCCGCGCGGGCCGACCTTGCCGGCGTCGAACCCGGACAGGGTCATGATCTGACCGGCGACCGCCGCGGCCGACACCTCGGGGCAGATCGCGCCGGCCCGCACGAGCGGCTGGACGTACTCGTCGGGGATCGGCTTGGCCTGGTTGGCCGGCGCGTCGACCAGGACGGTCCGGGGTTCTCCGCCGCCCAGGTAGGGCAGCGAGGCGTAGTAGGCGGCGTACCCGTCGGCCTTGCGCACGTATTCGGCGGCGGCGTCCGGCACCCGCCCGGCCTGACGCACGGCGGCCACCCCGGAGCGGTACGCGGCCAGGGACAACTGCCAGGCGTCGCCGGTCACCCCGGCCGACCGGATCTGACCGCTGAGGTCACACATCCGGTGGGCGAGCGCGATGATGTTCGCCTCGGGGTCCATGCGCCCGGCGTTCGACCAGGGTGTCCACTTCTGCCAGACCGTGTCGCTCAGACCGGCCAGCCCGCGGCCGCCCGAGGCGGTCTGCTGGGCGCTCTCGTCCAGGCCCGACTCGACCATCAGCTGGCCGGCGAGGCGCGCCGGGGTGAGCGCCGGGCACGACGTCGCGGCCTCGGTGAGCGCCTCGACCTGCTGGTCCGACAGCGCTTTGCCGACCAGGTGGTCGTCGTCGGCGGAGGCGACACCGTAACCGGCGGCGGTCACGGCGACGGAGAGGGCCGCGACCGCGGCGATCAGCGGGAGGAGTACGCGGCGGTTCAGCAGGGCGGCCTTCGGCGGCAGCGAGAGTCGCATCAAAACCATCACTTTCACGGGAGCGGCGACATGCACGACGTCGGAGCACCCCCACTGGTTCGGTGCGCTAGGTGAATTTTCGGTCTCAGTGCCGGAAATGTGGCCGGAGGTCGGCGGCGAGCAGACGGTCGAGCAAACGGTCGGGCAGCACGCGGGACACCCGGGTCAGCACCGCGGCGTCGCGCCCGACGGTGTACCGGGTACGCGGCCGCCGCGCGGTGACGGCCTTGGCGATCACCTGGGCGGCCCGGTCGGCGCTGACGCCGTTGGCGGTGAAGGCCCGGGCGTGGGAGACGATCGCCGGGATCAGCCGGCCGTAGCGGACGGCCTGTTCCGGGGTGAGGGCGGCGATCATCCGGTCCGCGGTGACGATGGCGTGCGAGGTCAGCTCGGTGCGCACGCCGCCGGGCTGGATGACGATCACCCGTACGCCGTGCGGTGCCATTTCCCGGCGCAGGGAGTCGCTCAGGCCTTCCAGCGCGAACTTGGCCGCGGCGTACGCGCCGTAGGTGGGCAGTGCGACCCGGCCGCCGACCGAGCTGATGTTGATCACCCGGCCGGCGCCGCGCAGCAGGGCGGGCAGCAGCGCCTGGGTGACGGCGATCTGACCGAACAGGTTGACCTCGAGCTGCTGCCGCCAGGCGTCCATCGGCAGCGCCTCGACCGGGCCGTTGATGCCGATGCCGGCGTTGTTGATCACCGCGCGCAGCGGCCGTCCGTCGGCGGCGACCCGGTCGGCCAGGGCCGCCACCTGGTCGGGGGACGTGATGTCGAGGGTGATCGGTTCGACCCCGGCGGACGGTTCGGTCGGCCGGCGCGCGCCGGCGAGGACGTGGAAGCCACGGCGGGCGAGTTCGCGGGCGGTGGCGGCGCCGATGCCGGACGAGGTGCCGGTCACGACGACGAGTTCAGTTGACGTTGTCATCTGAATGACGGTAGCAGTTGAGATGACGTTGTCAACAGTAAGCTGGTATCCGTGATCAGCCGCGTGGAGTCCGCCGCCGCCACCCGTCGCGCCCTCGTCGACGCCGCCGCCGACCTGCTCGACCAGGGCGGGCCCGACGCGGTCACGCTGCGCGAGGTAGGTGCCCGGGCCGGCGTGAGCCGCGGCGCGCCCTATCGGCACTTCGCCGACAAAGAGAGCCTGCTGACCGCGATCGCCGTCGAGAGCTGGGACCGCATCGGAGATCAGGTACGTGAGCTGCGTACCCGCGAAGAGCCGGCACCGGCCGGCAAGCTGCACCACGCACTGACCGCCCTGATCGGCGTCGGCCGCCGGCAGCCGCACCTGTTCCGGCTGATGTTCGCCACCCCGGCCGGCGATCCGTCGGCCGTGGTCCGGGCGGCCGGCCGCGCCCAGGACGAGTTCCTGGCCATCGTCGCCGAGTTGGTCGGCGACCAGGACGCGCGACGGATCGGCGCCCTGCTGATGACCAGCGCCCACGGGATCACCGGCATGGAGGTCAGCGGCCACCTCACGGCCGAGAAGTGGGGCACGTCGGGCGACGAGATCGTGACCAGCCTGATCGAGATGATCCCGAAAAAGAGAGAGAGTCTTCGAACGGAGGGCTGATCGCCAAGAGAAGAGATGATCTCCAAGAGGCGATAGCGTGGCTCGCATGGCGCGACCGAAGATCGTGATCGTCGGAGCCGGCTTCGCGGGCTTCACCGCCGCGCGCAAACTGGCCGCCCTGGCCGGTGGCAGCGCGGACATCATCGTGATCAACCCGACCGACTACTTCCTCTACCTGCCGCTGCTGCCCGAGGTGTCGGCCGGGATCCTGGAACCCCGCCGGGTCACCGTCTCGCTGGCCGGCGCGCTGCCCGGCGTACGGGTGATCCTCGGCGAGGTCGACTCGTTCGACCTGGCCGGGCGCACGGTCTCCTACCGCGACCCGGACGGCGGCAAGGGCACCGTCGGCTACCACCGCCTGGTGATCGCCGCCGGCAGTGTGAACAAGCTGCTGCCGGTGCCCGGCGTGACCGAGTACGCGCACGGCTACCGCGGCATCCCCGAGGCGCTCTTCCTGCGCGACCACATCACCCGGCAGATCGAGATGGCGGATACGGCCACCGACCCGGCCGAGCGTCGCGCGCGCACCACGTTCGTGGTCGTCGGCGCCGGCTACACCGGCACCGAGGTGGCCGCCCAGGGCGTGCTGTACACCGACGCGCTGACCCGCGACCGCCCCGAGGTGCATCCGGAGTGGCTGCTGATCGACACCGCCGACCGGATCCTGCCGACCCTCGACCAGCGGTTGGGCCGGGCCTCGGACCGCGCGTTGCGCGAGCGGGGGGTGGAGATCCGGCTGGGTACGAGCGTGAAGGAGGCCACCGCCGACGGCGTCCACCTCAGCGACGGCGACTACCTGCCCACCCGCTCACTGATCTGGTGCGTCGGCGTGCGGCCCGACCCGCTGATCCAGAGCATGGGCCTGGCTACCAAGCAGGGCCGGCTGGTGGTCGACGAGTTCCTCAACGTCCCGCACTACCCGGACGTGTACGCGTGCGGCGACGCGGCCGCCGTCGAGGACCTGACCCGGCCGGGTGAGCTGACCGGGATGACCGCCCAGCACGCCACGCGGCAGGGCACCACGGTGGCGAAGAACATCGCCGCGTCGTACGGGCATGGCCGGCGCCGCGCGTACAAACACCATGATCTTGGTTTCGTGGTCGACCTCGGTGGCCTCGACGCGGCGGCGAACCCGCTCGGCGTGCCGCTCTCCGGCCTGCCGGCCAAGGCGGTGACCCGCGGCTACCACCTGCTGTCGATGCCGGGCAACCGGGTGCGGGTGGCCGCCGACTGGCTGCTCGACGCCGTCCTGCCGCGCCAGGGCGTGCAACTGGGCCTGGTGCCGGGCAGCGCCGTGCCGCTCGACAGCGCCTCCCCGGAAACCGAGTCGTAGGACGCCGCTCAGTCTCGCGGGTCGATCACCGCGATTCCCGCATCCTTGGCGGCGACGGCGAGCCGGTCGTCATACGTGGCCAGGCCATCGACATCCGGGCCGAGCACGCGTGCGGTCGCGAGGTGGATCGCGTCCAGTGACCGCAGCATCCGGTCCGGCTCGTTCGTCGC
Source organism: Actinoplanes sp. NPDC049265 (assembly GCF_043197135.1). Classification (NCBI taxonomy): domain Bacteria; kingdom Bacillati; phylum Actinomycetota; class Actinomycetes; order Micromonosporales; family Micromonosporaceae; genus Actinoplanes; species Actinoplanes sp. NPDC049265. The sequence continues at coordinate 64,634 of NZ_JBICSP010000005.1, forward strand.
GGCCTCAACGACTTCGTCATCGATTTTGTGGCCAATCACCATCGCGGCAGCACCCCTCCGCACCCCTCCCGCGGACCGAGTCAGGTGCGGAAGGACGACCGGCCGGTCTCTCGGGAGGCGACGATCCACGTCGGCTGATCGGTCGGCATTGAACGGACGAACGGCGGGCCGGTTGCTGTCTTCGCAAAACATGTCACAAGTAATAATTCGGGCATGAAGCGTAGTCTGTCCGCCGCCATCCTCGCCGCGATCGTGCTGACCGGCGTCGTACCCGCGCCCGCCTCGGCCTCGTCGCAGATGATCGCCCGGTACGACTTCGAGGGCCGCTCCGCCACCGCGCTCGACACCAGCGGGCGCGGGCACACCATGCACGTCGTCGCCCGGCGCGGCGGCGAGATCACCATCGTCACGCACGGCAGCGGCCACGCCCTGCAGTTCCCGCCCCGGTGCGGCGGCACCAAGTGCCCGCACGTCGTGCTCCAGGCGCCGCACGCGGCCGACCTCAACCCCGGCCGCCGCCCGATCATCTTCGGCGCCTCGGTCCGGCTGCCGGCCGCCGAGACGACCAAGGGCCAGAACGTGGTCCAGAAGGGCTACTCGACGCAGGGCAGCCAGTACAAACTGCAGATCGACGGGAGGCTCGGCCGACCCAGCTGCGTGCTGGTCGACGTGGCGCGGCGGGGCATCCACCTGGCCTACAGCTCGGTCTCGGTGGCCGACGGCGACTGGCACGCGATCCAGTGCAACCGCCTCGGCCGGGTCCTCAGTGTCGTGGTCGACGGCCAGGTGCGCGGCCGGTCCACCGTGCCCGCGACCCTGTCGGTGGTCAACCGGGCGCCGCTGAGCATCGGCGGGAAGGGCGCCTACCGCGACAACGACCAGTTCCAGGGCGCGGTCGACGACGTCTGGGTCCAGATCGGCTGAGGCCGGCGGGTCCAGTGGTGGGCGGGTGCCGGCAGGGCGGCGCCCGGCCCACGAACGGCGACGGCCCTCGCGGGAACCCCGCGAGGGCCGTCGTCGTGCGGAACCGAACTAGAAGACGAGGTTGAAGTCGTCCCAGCCCGAGCTGATCTGGCGGCCGCTGCTGTTCAGCCACCCGCCATGACCGTTGGTGGTGTACAACTTCAGGTCGCCGTTGGTGCGGACACCGACCAGGTCGACCAGGTTGTCGCCGTTCCAGTCGCCGGGCGACATGAACGTGGAGAAGCCGCCCCAGCCGGACCCGATCGCGGTGCCCTCCGGGTTGATCCAGCCACCGGCGCCGTTGCTGTTGTACAGCCGCAGCTCGCCGCCCGGGGTACGCCCGATCAGCGACTGGTGGCCGTCACCGAGCCAGGAGCCCGGGGTCAGCACGGTGTTGAACTTGTTCCAGCGGGTGCCGATCTGGGTGCCGCGCGGGTTGAGCCAGCCACCCGAGCCGTTGCTGGTGTAGAGCACCAGGCGGCCGTCGGAGGTGCGACCCATCAGGTTGGGCCGGCCGTCGCCGAGCCAGTTGCTGGTCACCATGATGTCGGTGTACGCGTTCCAGCCGTTGCCGATCTGCGCCGGCTGGCCACCGACGAAGCCGCCCTGGCCGTCGCTGCGGTACTTGAACAGACGACCGGCCGAGTCGCGGGCGAAGACCGCCTGGCGGCCGTCGCCGTCCCAGTTGTTCACCCGGAACAGCTTGGTGAAGTTGTTCCAGTTGCTCTCGCTGGCGTACCCGAAGTAGCTGAAGCCGGTCAGGTCACGGTTGGCCAGGCCGGCGCCCGAGCCGAGGTACAGCTCGCCTGTGTCCTTGATGCGGCCGAACAGGTCGCTGTGGCCGTCGCCGGTCCAGTCCAGGTTGTTCGGGCCGACCACGCTGAGCTGAGCCCGCACCGAGTCGGAGTAGTGGTTGAGCGCCTCGAACACACCGAGCTTGGCGCCGCAGTTGCTCGAGCCCCAGTCGGTGATGCCGACCTGCAGGTAGCTGCCGGCCGCACCGGTGAAGATCGGGCCACCGGAGTCGCCGAAGCAGGTGTCGGTGGTCGGCGGGAGGCCGGCGCACATCATCCGGTTCGGGTCGAACTTCGTGCCCCACTGCGCGGTGGAGGCACACGTCGAGTCGGCCGCGATCTGCACCGCGCCGGCCCGCAGGATGCCCGAGTCGTTGTTGTTCTCGTCGGTGACGCCGTAGCCGACGATGGTCGCCGGGGTGCCGCCGGCCGGGTCGGCCGCGCCCTGGTCGGCCAACTGCTGCGGGGTGTACGCGCTGGGCAGCGCGTCCTTGAGCGTCAGCACCGCCACGTCGTCCAGCGGCACGGCGTTGGGGTCGTTGAGCAGGTCCTGGTAGTTGTAGCCCTGGTGGGTCCAGGTGTTCGAGACCCGGGCGACGAAACCGGCGGCCTGGTTGGACAGGTCGTCGCGGCCGGCGATGACCGAGGTGGTGCCCCACGGGAAGTCGACCGTGCAGTGGCCGGCCGTCAGCACGTGGGTGGGGTCGATCACGGTGCCAGTGCAGGTGCTGATGTACCAGCCCTCGTTACCGTTCTCGTCGGCGCCGATGAAGATGGTCTGCAGGCCGACGACGCTCGGGAAGTCGGCCGACCGGACCGGAGCGCCCCCGACGATGCGGGCGCCGGTGCGCGGCGACTGGAAGAGCCTCGCCCGGGCGCCGGGCGCCTCCGGGCCCTTGGTGGCGCGCCTGGCGCCGGCCGGCAGCTTCTTGTGCGGGACGGCGAACTTCTTCGCCTCCTTAGGGATGGCGGGCAGCTCACCCTGGCTCGGCGCGCGGTACGCCTCGGCGGCACTGGCGACTGTGGACGGCAGCAGAGCGGCCGTGACCGCCACCGCCAATCCGGTCGCGAGGCCGACGATCCGACGCTTCTTCAACACGACGTCTCCTGTCGTTGTCCCCTCGTGGACCCGGACCATGACGGCAACAGAGACGGAAAGCGTGAATCGACGGCATCGCGACACGCGCGGAATGGCTTGTGGATCCCCGTTTTCCGGCTGGCGTACGAGCCGGGCGCTGCACGCTAGCAGTGCGGCGACGACAAACAAAAGGGCCATTCGCATATTTGACTATGCCCGCGCGGGCGAACTAGCGAGCGGTCACGTCCCTTACCGCGTCGGCGACGGCGCGGAAGTCCCGCTTGAGAATCGCGCCGTGGTTGCTGGCGACCTTCGCGGCGAGCCGGATGTTGGGGTTGCGGGCGATCACCGCCTCCAGACCGCCGCGGATCCGCTCCTGCTCGTCGCCGCGGCTGCCGAGCGAGGTTCCGGAGGCGACGACATACCGCGCCGGGACGGTGATGGCGTCGAGCACCGGGCCGAGCTCGCGCTCACGCGACAGCCGGCCGAGCTCGATGTTGCTGTCGGCCTGCTGATCGGCGGTCATCCGCGGGGTCAGGCCGGTCGGGCGCAGCACCGGCGTCAGCCACCGCATCCGCTTGAACAGCTTGCGGATCCGCAGCTCCATGGCGTCGTCGAGCCAATCGTGCGGGTACGCACCGTCCACCATCACCACGCCCAGGGTGCGCTCCGGGTTCCGGGCGGCCCAGTGTGCCGCCACCACCGCCCCGTACGACCAGCCGACCAGCACCGCGCGGTCCACGCCGCGGGCGGCGAGCACGGCGTCGACGTCCCGGACCGCCGCCGCGAAGGTGTAGTCGGCCGACGTCCCGGACTTCCGGCCGCGGGCACGTTCGTCGTAGGTGATGTGCCGCCACCGTGGGCCCAGGTCGGCGAGGACGCGTCGCCAGTAGCCCTGGGTGGCGAACTGGCCGTTGAGGTAGACGACCGGTACGCCGGTGCCACCGGTGTCGGTGACGGCCAGGGCCGTGTCGTCGATCGGCACCATGCTGGTCGAGGTGGTCATGTCGTTCCCCGTCTCTCTCGTGTTTCCGATATGAGAAACGCTACGTTGCTTTCCAGACCAGGCAACCACTTCTTTGCAATGGGAACACGTTTATGCAGCTCAAGACTACTAAGTCGTTGCAACAGGTGTGTCTTCAATGCAATGGAATCGTTGCGCCTGCTAGGGTTCGGACATGCCCGGAGGGAGATTGACCCAGCACGAGCGGCGGCAGATCGCGCTCGGGCTGGCCGACAGCCTGGCGTACGCCGAGATCGCCCGTCGCCTCGACCGGCCGACCTCGACCATCACCCGCGAGGTCATGCGCAACGGCGGCCCGACGGCGTACCGCGCTGATCTGGCCCACCACGCCACCGCCCACCGCGCTCACCGGCGCCGCCCCACCGCCACCCCGCGCGTGATCGCCTCCACCCCCGCACCCGGCCGCGACGCCCAGGCCGTGGCCGAGTACGCGGAAACCCTCACCACCGTCCTCATGGCCTCCGGCCTGCCCCGGATGACGGCCAGGGTGCTGACCTGCCTCTACACCACCGACGCGGGCAGCCTCACCGCCGCCGAGCTGGCCCGCGACCTGCGGGTCAGCCCCGCCTCCATCTCCAAGGCGATCGCCTTCCTAGAGGGCCTGAGCCTGGTCCGCCGGGAACGCGACGACCGCCGCCGCGACCGCTACGTCGTCGACGACGAGCTCTTCTACCAGTCGACGCTGGCCGGCGCCCGGGCCAACGACCAGCTCGTGGCCACCGCCCGCCAGGGCGTCGCCATCCTCGGACCGGACACCCCGGCGGCCGCCCGCCTCGAGAGCATCGCCCGCTTCCTGACCTTCATCAGCGAGAGCATGGTCCGCGCGGCCGAACAGGCCCGCACCATCCTGCACACCAGGCCCTGACACCGCGACCAGGCGGCACCGAAGGCGCCGGCGAGGACGGCAGCGCGCGGGCGCTAGAGCTAGGCGGGGACCCGCAGGCCGGCCAGGGCGAACCCGAGCACCCGGTCGCGTTGCGCCGCGTCGATGAAGGCGCCCGAGGTCAGCCCGGAGACCATGCGCAACATGTCGTCGAAGCTGGCGTCGGTACGCACCTCGCCGGCCTCCTGGGCGCGCTGGAACAGCGGTTCCCCGGCCTCGTACATGGCCGCGCGGCAAGCCCGGAACATCTCCGACTCGCGGTTCAGAGCCTCGACCAGCGCCCGTTTGGTCGCGACATAGGCGACGAAGCGGTCGAGCCACGCGGCCAGTGCCTCCCAGGGCGGCAGGGCGGCGACCGACGAGGCCACCTCGGCGAGCTGGTTGACCTCGTCGACGTACACGGCCTCGAACAGATCCTGCCGCGTCGGAAAGTTGCGGTACAGCGTCCCGATCCCGACCCCGGCCCGCCGCGCGATGTCCTCCAGCGACGCCTCGGTGCCGTTCTCGGCGAACGCGTCACGAGCGGCCGCGAGCAACGCGTCGAAGTTTCGCCGGGCGTCGGCGCGCTGCGGACGGCGTACGGAAACAGCCACGGAGACGCTCCTCACAGGAAACTCGCTTGCGAAGCGGAGGCACACCTCCACTAAAGTGGAGGCATGCCTCGACTTTATCAGAGCAGGCCACGTACGACCTTCGCGGTTCTGGCCGCCGCCGCCGCGGCCTTCTCGCTCATGCAGTCGCTGGTCACGCCGGTCCTTCCGACGATCCAGCAGGATCTGCACACCTCCACCGGCACGGTCACCTGGGTGCTCACCGCCTGGTTGCTGGCCGCCTCGGTCGCCACTCCGCTGATGGGCCGCATCGCCGACATGACCGGCAAGGACCGCGCCCTGCTGGTCGCGCTGGCCGCGATCGCCGTCGGCTGCCTGCTCGCCGCGGTCGCCCCCAACGTCACAGTGCTCATCGTCGCCCGCGTCATCCAGGGCCTCGGCGGCGCGATCTTCCCGGTCTCGTTCGGCATCGTCCGCGACGAGTTCCCGCCCGCGCGGGTCAGCTCGGCGATCGGAATGCTGGCCGCGGTCATCGCCACCGGCGGCGGCCTCGGCATCGTGCTGGCCGGCCCGATCGTGGGCGCGCTCAGCTGGCGCTGGCTGTTCTGGCTGCCGATGGTGGTGGTGATCGGCGTCGGCCTACTCGCGTGGCGGCTGATTCCCCGGTCACCCGTACGCACCCCCGGCCGCGTCAACTGGCTCTCCGCCGCCCTGCTGTCCGGCTGGCTCGTCGCGCTACTCCTGCCGTTGAGCAAGGCCGCCGCCTGGGGCTGGGCCTCCACCCGCACGCTCGGGCTCTTCGCCGCCGCCGTCGTGCTCTGCGCCGCCTGGCTGGTCGCGGAGCTGCGCTCGGACGAACCGCTGATCGACCTGCGCATGATGCGTCTGCCCGCGGTCTGGACCGCCAACCTGGTCGCGCTGCTGTTCGGCGCCGCGATGTTCGGGGTGTTCGCGTTCCTGCCGCAGCTCATGCAGATCCCGGTCACGTCCGGTTACGGCTTCGGCGCCTCGGTCACCGGCGCCGGCCTGTTGATGCTGCCGATGCTGGTCACCATGGCCGTGTTCGGCTCCCTCAGCGGCCCGCTCACCCGCTGGGCCGGCAGCAAGGCCCAGCTGCTGTGGGGCGCGGGCCTGAGCGCCCTGGCCACCCTGTCGCTGGCGCTGCGGCACGGCGAGCGGTGGGAGGTCGCGGTGGCCGGCGGCCTGTTCGGCATCGGGCTCGGCCTCGTCTACTCGTCGCTGGTCAACCTGATCGTGCTCAGCGTGCCGCGCCACCAGACGGGCGTGGCCAGCGGCATGAACACCAACATCCGGACGATCGGCGCCTCCCTCGGCACAGCGATCGTCAGCTCGATCATCACCAGCCATCCCGGCGCCCAGGGGTTGCCGGCCGAGTCCGGCTACACCACGTCGTTCCTGGTGCTGTCGGTCGTGGCGGCGGCCGCCTTCCTGGTCGCCCTGCTCGTACCGGTCGCTCGCCGGGCCACCGAGCCGCAGCCCGAGCGCCCGGCCGAGGTGCTCACGCCCGTCGAGGTCTAGGGGGCATCTGACGGGTCACTCACGCCGCAGGCCTGGTGATCCGTCAGATCCGCCCTAGGACATGAGGAGCCCAAAACATGACGGTACGACGAGTCGCCACTGGTCATAACGCGGCGGGCAAGTCCGTTTTCGCCGGCGACGTAGAACTCGAGCACGACGGGGGCGGTGGCCCTATTCACCAGATCTGGGCGGCCGACCACAACGGTGTGCACCTCCCGGACGACGGTTCGGAGCCGGCCTGTGAGGACGAGTACTTCCCGAAACCCGGCGGGTTCCGTTTCGTCATCGTCTCGCTGGCACCGCGGGGCGCCGACCCTCTGCCGGAGCTCGCACCGGGCACATTCACCCCGCGGCGGCCCATTCGTTACGGCTTCGACGGCGACTTTCCCGAAGGCGGCGGGATGCACAGGTCGGCCAGCATCGATCTGATGGTGGTCCTGTCCGGGGAACTCACCCTCGAACTCGACGACGGCGCCAGTAAGACCATGAAGGCCGGCGACACGATCATCCAGAACGGTACGAAGCACCGGTGGATCAACAACGGCGACGTGCCGGCGGTGTGCGCCGCCGTCATCGTCGGCGTCGACCACGACGACTTCACCTAGGGCGCATCGGTGAGGCCCGTGGTGCGCGCTGGGCGTGCACCACGGCGTCGGCCCCCGGCCATGTGCACGTGAGGCTGACGACCCCGCGGTCCAGCCGGGGCCACGGCACTCGGCTGGACCGGGAAACAGATCTAGCTCCCGCCCCGCGCGGCCTCCCGCGCCGCCGCCGGGTCGCCCGCGGCCAGCACCGCCTGGGCCGCGGCCCGGCACTCGTCGATCGTCCGGGCGGCCAGGGCCGCCCGCACCCGCGGAATCGCCGCCGGAGCCATCGACAGGCTGGTTACGCCCATCCCGGCCAGCACCACGGCGAAGTCGGGATCGGCGGCCGCCTCGCCGCACACCCCGACCGGGCGGCCCATCACCTGACCGGCCGCGGCGCACAGGGCGACCAGCGAGATCAGCGCCGGCTGCCACGGGTCGAGCAGGTCGGCCAGTTCGCCGCTGCGGCGGTCGGCGGCGAACGTGTACTGGCTCAGGTCGTTGGTGCCGACGCTGAGGAAGTCGACGGCCTGCAGGAACTCGCGGGCCCGGACGGCGGCGGCCGGAACCTCGACCATGGCGCCGACCCGGGGCAGGCCGAGGTCGCGGCACAGGGCGGCGAACTGGGCCGCCTCCCCCACCGTCGTCACCATCGGCGCCATCACCGCCACCTTCGCCGCCGACGAGCGGGCGGCCTCGGCGATCGCGCTGATCTGCGTACGCAGAATGTCCTCGCGCCGGCGCGCCACCCGCAGCCCGCGGATGCCCAGCGCCGGATTGGGCTCCTGATAGTCGCGCAGGAACGGCAAGGGTTTGTCCGAGCCGGCGTCGAGCGTGCGCACCACCACCTGCCGGTCCGGCATCGCCTCGAACACCGCGCGGTAGGCCGCCACCTGCTCGGCCAGGCCGGGCGGGTCGATGTGGTGCTGGAAGAGCAACTCGGTGCGGAACAGGCCGACGCCCTCCACCGGCACGCCGTCGAGTTCGGCCGCGCTGCCGATGTTGGCCAGCAGGGGCACCGGGTGGCCGTCGCGGGTGGCGCCGCGGATGCCGGTCGGCAGGGCCGGGGACTCGACCCGGGGCACCGGCCGCCCGGGGCCGACGGTGACCCGGCCGGTGGCGCCGTCGACCATGGCGACCGGGCCGCCCAGGCCGACAGTGACCCGGCCGGTCGTACCGTCCACGGTGACCATCGTGCCGTCGGTGATGTCGAGGGCGCCGGAGCAGGCCACCACGGTCGGTACGCCGCGGGCGCGGGCCAGGATCGCGGTGTGGCTGACGTACGAGCCGGCCGAGGTGAGCACGGCCAGGACCTGGGCCGGGTCGAGCATGGCGGCGTCGGCCGGAGCGAGATCGACCGCGAGGAGTACGAACGGACGGCCCGGCCGCGGCAGCGACGGCATCGGCAGGCCGAGGCAGCCGGCCACCACCCGGTCGCGAAGGTCGTCCAGGTCGACGGCCCGGGCGGCGAGCAGACCACCGGCGGCGAGCAGGGCCGACCGGTGCTCGGCGAGCACGGTGGCCACGGCGTGCGGTGCCTCGTGACCGGCCCGGACGGCCATCGCGATGCCGTCGCGCAGCGTCCGGTCGGCGGCCAGGGCGGCTTGCACACGGAGGATCTCGCTGGTGGTCGGGTCGGTGGCGGCGTCGGCCCGGGCGCCGATGTCGTGGCTGACCGCGTCGATCGCGGCGAACGCCCGCTCGACCTCGGCGTCCGGGTCGGTCACCGGCCGGGCCGGTGGCAGCCGGGGCGGGTCGGCGAGCCGGTACGCGGGACCGGTGGCGGTGCCGGGGCTGGCCCCGAGACCGCGAAGCAGATCAGCCATCAGCTCGCCCCGAGACCGCGAAGCACGTCAGCCATCGACTTCCCCGAGACCGCCAGAAGCAGGTCAGCCATCGACTCCCCCGAGACCGCCAGAAGCAGGTCAGCCATCGACTCCCCCGAGACCGTCCGAAGCAACGAAGCCGTCGTGCGCGGCGATCGCCTGCGCGACCAGGGACAGATCGACCACCGAGGACGACTCCAGGACCAGCTCGGTGCCGTACGGCGCGGCCAGGGTCAGCAGGGACAGCACGGAGTCGGCCGGCACCGGTTTGCCGTCGTCACGGCGTACCCACACCGGGCTCTGACAGGAAGCGGCGACCGCCGCGACCCGCGCCGCGGCCCGGGCGTGCAACCCGCTCGCGCTGCCCACCAGCACCGTCACGATCATGCCGCGACCTCGGGGTTGAGCATCGCCAGGATGTCCGCGGGATCGGCCGTCGAGCGCAGCGCCAGCGCTCGCCGGGGATCGAGCAGGATCCCGGCCAGCGCCGACAGCACCGAGAGGTGGCCCTCGCCGCGCACCGCGATCGCCACGCACACCGTGACCAGGCCGCCGTCCCACGGCACGCCGCCGGGGAACCGCAGCACGGCCAGCGAATCGCGTCGGACCAGCGCACGCGAGCCGTCGACGCCGTGCGGGATGGCCACGCCCTCGCCGAGCCAGGTCGACATCAGGCGTTCCCGTTCCAGCATGGCCCACCGGTAGCCGCGCTCGACCGCGCCGATCTCTTCCAGCACGTCGGCGCAGCGGTGCACGGCGACCAGCCGGTCCACGGCCGACTCGGCCACGCGGATGGCCCGCAGGTCGAGCACCGCGCCGATCCCGGTCATCCGGCCAGCCTCACCAGCGCGCGCCCCAGCACGCCGTCATTGTCGTCGGCGTTCCAGGTGACCAGTGCCCCGGGGGTCATCGACCAACGTTGATCAGCGATTTGGTACAGCGACTCCGGGCTGGGCCAGGCGTTCGAGACGACGAGCAGGCCGTGCACGCCGCCCTCGCGGAACACCTGTTGCGCGGCGGCCACGGTGGCGCTCGGCAGCACGCCCGAGTCCAGATAGCACAGTGCGATGCCGAAGATCCGGTGGAAGATCGCGGCGTACAGGTTGCTGCCGTGGTCCTCCGGCACCCAGGACAGATTGGCCGAGGTGCGCCGGAGCGAGTCGATGACGGCCCGTTCGTAGGTGACCCGGCGCAGGTCGGCCAGGCGCATCGGGTCGAGCACCTCGACCAGCCGGCGCCGGGCCGGACCGGGCATCTCGTCCAGCATCATCGCCAGGTGTTCCGAGGACACCCGGTCGAGCTGGGCACCGGCCCGGTCCGGGGGCAGCGCGGCCATCACCTCGGCCGCCTCGATCAGCGGCAGCAGCGCGAGTTCGGCGGCGAGCCGGGCGTCGTCGAGGAAGCCGAGCAGGGTGGCCCGGCGGGCCGGGTCGGCGGCGATCAGCAGCTTGGCGATCAGGCGCCCGTCCATGGCCGCGATCAGCCGGACGATCCGGTCACGTGGCATCGACAGCAGAACCTGGCCGGCCCGCCGCGGCGGCGTGGCACCGAGCATGGTGACCACGTGTTCGGTCGGCATGGCCCCGAGCACGCGCGTCAGCCTCCCTGCTTGATCGCGGCTACCACCTTCGCCACCGCCGGGTCGCCGAGGAACAGCCGGAACGGCACCACCTCGGCGTGCGGCGCGGCGGCGCGGACCCGGTCGTACAGGGCGGCCTGACAGAGCACCAGTTCGGCGTCGGCCGGGATGGCGGCCACCGGGCAGTGCTCGACCTGGACGGGCAGGTTCCGGAACTCCCGCTTGAGCGTGCTGGCCAGCATCACACTGCTGCCCATGCCGGCGTCGCAGGCGACGACAAGTTTGCCGATCATCGTCACAGACCTTCCTCGTCGCGGCTCAGCCGACCGAACCCCAGCAGCAGCGAGCCGACCATGAACGACACCAGGGCGGCGACCGCGATGCCGGCCAGCACGCCGAGATAGGCGCCGCGCGGGGTGTTGGTGAGGAAGGCGAAGATGCTGCCCGGCGAGGGCGTGGCGACCAGCCCGGCCCCGGTCACCATGAACGTGCCGATGCCGGCCGCCCCGCCGCAGATCGCGGCCAGGATCATGCTCGGCTTCATCAGCACGTACGGGAAGTAGATCTCGTGGATGCCGCCGAGGAACTGGATCGCCATCGCGGCGGGCACGCTCGGCCGCAGCGCCTTGGGCCCGAAGCAGAGGTACGCCAGCAGGATGCCGAAGCCCGGACCGGGGTTGGTCTCGAGCATGAACAGGACGGACCGCCCGGTCTGGGCCGACTCGGCCACCCCGAGCGGGCCGAGCACACCGTGGTTGACCGCGTTGTTCAGGAACAGCACCTTGGCCGGCTCGATCAGCAGCGCGGCCGCGGGCAGCAGCGACTGGTCGATCAGGAACTGCACGCCCCGGCCGGCCGCCTCGGTGAACAGTTCCATCACCGGCCCGATGGCCAGCACACCGGCGATCGCGAACAGAGCGCCGAGGATGCCGGCGGTGAAGTTGTCGACCAGCATCTCGAAACCCGGGCGGATCCGGTCCTTGAGGGCACCGTCGATCAACTTCAGCACGTACGCGGTCAGCGGCGCGATCAGCATGGCCCCGAAGAACATCGGGGCGTCGGCGCCGATCACGATGCCGACCGTGGCGACCGCGCCGACCACGGCCCCGCGCTGGCCGTGCACCATCCGGCCGCCGGTGTATCCGATCAGGACCGGGAGCAGGACATGCACCATCGGGTCGACCAGCGTCGCCAGCCTCGGGTTGGGCAACCAGCCGCCCGGGATGAACAACGCGGTGATCAGGCCCCACGCGATGAACGCGGCGATGTTGGGCATGACCATGCCGGCCAGGTGCCCGCCAAATCGCTGAACGCGAGCTTTGACACCGGTCTCGCCGGCCGGCACAGCGGGGGTGTAAAGCTCTGCCACGCGAAGCTCCTGCAGCCTGTTCTACAAGGGGAGGCTTCGTTGTACCGACGAGATCACCGAGTGTCAACGGCTGTCCGGTCTAGATTTCGGATGTTGCTGAGCGTCAGCGGACAATAAGGACTTCTCAGTGTCCTGTGAATGGGGACGGAGCGTCGGTATTCGTCCGGTCGTTAGCGTTCCCCGGTGCGCACATTGATCTCGTTGGCCGCGATCGCCTCGGCTGTCCTCATCCCGCTGTCCACCATGTCCGCTCCGGCGCAGGCCGCGGCGCCCCAGCAGTACGTTGCGCTGGGCGACTCGTACGCGTCCGGCGTCGGCGCCTACCCGTACGACGACGCCACCTGCCTGCGCAGCCCCCGCAGCTACCCGCGGACCTGGGCCGCCGCCCACCCGTCGTACACGCTGACCGACCGGACCTGCAGCGGCGCGACGATCGCGGACGTGCGGAACACCCAGCTGTCGGCCCTCAACGCCACTACCGCGCTGGTGACCATCCAGGTCGGCGGCAACGACGACGGTTTCCGCTCGACTGTGGAGAACTGCCTGACCGGCAGCGACAGCCTGTGTTCGGTGTCGTCGCAGCTGGGCTCGCACTACGCCACCCACGACCTGGTCGACAACCTGGCCGCGCTCTACGCCGACGTGCAGGCCCGGGCGCCGCACGCCGCCATCGCCGTGCTCGGCTACCCGCGGCTGGTGACCGCGACCGGCTCCTGCGGACTGGTGAATCCGAGCGCGGCCAAGCGGACCGCGCTGAACAGCAACGCCGACGCCATGGCCCAGGGCGTGAAGGCCGCGGCCGACCGCCGTGGGCTCTACTTCATCGACGTGCGGTCGCTGTTCCAGGGGCACGAGGCCTGCGGCACCGCGCCCTGGATCAACGGTGTGGACCTCGCCCACCAGACCGAGATCTTCCATCCCACCGCGGCCGGTCACAAGGCGTACGCCGACATCCTGACGATCGCCACCGACTGGTAGCTGTCACTCGGGCAGGATCGTGCTCCCGAGCTGCTCGATCAGCGGCGCGAGTTTCATGAACCGCTCCGGCGCCCACGGTTCGGGCAGGGCGCCGGGGACCGGTTCGTCGCCGCCCTGCACGAACAGCTGTTCCGGCCCGGCCGGCGTGAAGAGGAAGAGCGTCTCGGCCGGCTTCGAGCTGATGTTCTTGAAACGGTGCCGGTGCCGGCGCGGGATGAAGACGAACGATCCGGCCTCGGCCACGAACGTCTTCTCCCCGTCGAGGAACTCCAGTTCACCCGAGAGCAGGTAGAACGCCTCGTCCTCGGCGCCGTGGCTGTGCGCGACCGGGCCGGATCCGGGCGGGACGATCGCGTGGACGAAGGACAGCGTGCCGTTCGTGTCGCTCCGCGCCGCCTTGATTGTGTAGACGTCGCCGGACATCCACTTGACCACTCCTTCGGCCGCGGGCACGTGCAGCACCCCACCGCCGGGGGTGGCGCGGGGTTCGTCAGGGATCGAGAAAGTCATGGAGCGGAAACTATTCATTAGTTGATGCTCTAGTCAATGTTGTGGGTAAAGTCTGCCCATGCCGGCTGCCCGTTATTACTCACCGCGGCGGGAGGACGCCGCCGCGGCCACCCGAACGGCGATCCTCACCCACGCGTTGCGGCTGTTCCTCGAGCACGGCTACGCCGGCGTCACCGTCACCCAGATCGCCAAGGCGGCCGAGGTGGCGCCGCAGACCGTCTACGCCAGCGCCGGCGGCAAGGCCGGCATCCTGGCCGCGCTGTTCCGCCCGATCCTCGAGGACACCACAGCCAAGGAGGCCAACGGCGCCGGGCGGGACACCACCGACCCGAGGCAGGTGATCGCCCTGGCCGCCGCCGGCACCCGCCACGTGTCCGAGCAATACCGCGATCTGCTCAACGATCTGGTCCGGCAGGCGCCGGGCGAGCCGGCCGCGCAAGAGGTGGTCGACACCGTGATGGCGAAGTGCCTGCTCGGCCTCTCCGGCGTCGCCGACCGCCTGATCGAACTCGGCGTCCTGCGCGCCGGCATCGACCGCGAGCAGGCCATCGACACACTGTGGTTCTACTTCGGGCACAACGCCTGGTACGGCCTGGTCGCCGACCGCGGCTGGCCCTGGGACCGAGCCCAGGCGTGGCTCGGCGACGGCGCCTGCCGGGCCCTGCTGAATCAGGACTGATCGACGCCGAGCGCGGCGAACGCGGTGTCGATCAGCTCGGGCCGAGCGGAACGGCCGTCGACCGCGACCCACTCGTCGATCGCCACCGCGAGCGCGGTCAGCGCCGTCGCGGCGAGCACCTGACGCTCGAACGCGGTCAGGTCGCCCCGCCCGGCGGTCGCCTCGGCGAACAGGGCCCGGGTGCCCCGCTGAGCCTCCAGCTGCCCGGCCCGCAACTAACACTTAGGGGAGGAACTCCTCCGGACGGCCAGAACCGGCCGCGTCCTTCCGGCGGCCGAACAGCTTCCAGCCCCGCTTCTTCGGCTCGGCGGCACGCACCGTCTCGCCGTTCAGCACGGCCAGCCGATGCTGCGCGACCGGGTTCTCCGGCTCCAGGCGCAGCGAGATCAGCAACGCCTGCCGGGCCTGGTCGGCGTGCCCGAGGGCGTCCAGGGCCACGCCGTGGGTGAAGTAGTAGTGCGCCTCGTTCGGATCCAGGCCGATCGCCGTACGCGCGGCCTGCTCGGCGTCGGCGATCTGCCGGTCGGCGGCGAGCAGCGCCCAGGCCACCCGGTCGTGCCACAGCGGGTTCTTCGGCTCCACGATCACCGCGCGGTAGGCCATCGTCACGGCCTCGTCGTGCCGACCCATCAGGGTCAGCGCGCGGCTGGCGGAGGCCAGCGGCCGGGGATCGTCCGGGGCCAGCGCGATCGCCTTGGCCGCGGCGTCCAGAGCACCCTCGGTCAGGTCGAGCACCAGCCGGATCCGGGCCATCAGGATCCAGCCCACGGCCGAGGACGGGTCGCCGGCCAGCACCTTCTCCAGCAATGCGGCGGCCTTGGCCGGATCGACCCGCTCGAACAGTGCGGCGGCACGGGCCACACCGAGCTCGGTCGGCGTCATGCTCTCGATGTCGATGAGAAGGTCGTGGCTCACACAGGCCATCATCGGCAGCCCCTCGCCCGATGTAAGCCGTTTCCAGGGATTTCTCCCGTTAGGATCGCCGCCGCCGAATCATGATCACGATGTAGATCCCGGCCACGGCCAGCAGCGCGGCGGTCACGTCGAGGCCGGCCAGCAGGGCGACCAGGGCCACGACGGCGCAGACGACACCGACGGCGGCCAGAAAACCCACGCTTCCCGGGTACGCCGGCCGCCGGCCCGCCGCGACCACGTGCTCGGCCAGCCGCTCCCGGGCCTCGGCGTCGCCCGGGTCACGCAGCACCCGGTCGAGCAGCGCCCGGCGCCGGGCCTCGCGTTCGAATCTCGGATCGGGGGTCACCCGCCTGCTGTCGGCCGGTAGTCCCAGTACCTGAGCGACATTGAACTTCCGGCCGGCTCCTTCGTCGTCGCCAGCATGACCACGACTGAGCTGGACTTCACGACCAGCGTCTTCGACCAGGAACACATCACCCTCGCGGGCACACGCGAGGGCATCGTGCGCGGCGGCCGTGATCTGTTCGACCGGCTGCCCCGGGCGTTCGAGGGCATCAACCAGACCGCCGTGATCGGCTGGGGCCCGCAGGGCTCGGCGCAGGCCCAGAACCTGCGCGATTCCCTCGGCGGCCGGCTCAGGGTGGTCGTGGGCCTGCGCGATGGTTCGTCGTCGTTCGCCGCCGCCCGGGACGCCGGTTTCACCGAGGCGGACGGGACGCTGGGCGAGATGTTCGAGGTCATCGCCGCCTCCGACATGGTCCTGCTGCTCATCTCCGACGCCGCCCAGGCCGCCCTGTACGAGCGGATCTTCGCCGCCCTGCGGCCCGGCGCGACGCTCGGCCTGTCGCACGGCTTCCTGCTCGGCCACCTCGACCGGCAGGGCGCCACCTTCCCGGCCGGCATCGACGTGATCGCGGTGTGCCCCAAGGGCATGGGCGCCTCGGTACGGGCCCTCTACGTGCAGGGGGCGCGGACCAACGGCGCCGGCATCAACGCCAGCTTCGCGGTCGAACAGGACGTCAGCGGCCGGGCCGTCGAGCGGGCGCTGGGCTGGTCGGTCGGGCTGGGCGCGCCATACACCTTCCGGACCACGCTGCGCTCGGAGTACGTGTCCGACCTGACCGGCGAGCGGGCGATCCTGCTCGGCGGCGTGCACGGCATCGTCGAGAGCCTCTACCGGCGGTTCCGGGATCAGGGCCTGAGCGAGACCGACGCGTACCGGCACTCGGTCGACTGCGTCACCGGGCCGATCTCGCGGACCGTGTCCAAGGACGGTCTGCTCGGCCTGTACCGGCGGCTGGACGCGGGCCAGCGGGAGACCTTCGGGCGGGCGTACGCGGCCGCGTACCCGGTCGGCCTGGAACTCACCCACGAGATCTACGACGAGGTCAGCTCGGGCAACGAGATCCGCAGCGTCATCCTGGCCGGCCGGCGGCTGGACCGGTTCCCGATGGGCCGCATCGACCAGGCCGACATGTGGCGGGCCGGTGAGGTCGCCCGGCAGGACCGCGACGACGAGGCGCTGCCCCTCGACCCGTTCACCGCGGGCATCTTCTGCGGCGTCATGATGGCGCAGATCGACACGTTCATCGAGCAGGGTCACCCGTACTCGGAGATCGCCAACGAGTCGGTCATCGAGGCGACGGACTCGCTCAACCCGTACATGCACGCCCGCGGCGTCGCGTACATGGTGGACAACTGCTCGACCACGGCCCGGCTGGGCTCCCGCAAGTGGGCGCCCCGGTTCGACTACCTGCTCACCCAGACCGCGTACCCCGCCGCCGACCACGACCCCGGCTCGCTCGACACCACCCTGGTCAAGGCGTTCGAAGAGCACCCGATCCACGAGGTGCTGCGGATCTGCGCCCAGATGCGGCCCTCGGTCGACATCTTCGTCCAGTGACCGACCCGGCGTCCTTCGCCGACCTGCTGGCCGGCAGCTACCTGCGGCTGACCGGCCGGCCCCTGGTCCCCGACGGCCTGCACGGCCCGGAGGCGGCGGCATGGCTCGGCGCGGCGCCGTTCGGGTTGCTGGCCCACGACACGTCGCCCGACCCGGTGTTCGTCTACGCCAACCGGACCGCCCAGGAGCTGTTCGGGTACGACACGGATGAACTGGTCGGCCTGCCCTCCCGCCTGTCGGCGGGGGCGCAGGACCGCGACGAGCGCCGGGCCTTCATGGAGTCGGTGCGGCGCGACGGGTACGCCGACGACTACCGCGGTCCCCGGGTCCGCAAGGACGGCGGCCGGTTCTGGATCGAGGACAGCACGGTCTGGAACCTGGTCGACGGCGGCGCGCTCGTCGGCCAGGCCGCCCAGATCCGGAGCTGGACCTAGGGTGACCGGGATCGGCCTACGCGCTGTCAGTTCGCGCTTTCCCATCAGCCGGGCGCATCGTCGCGGCTGAGCAGAAACGGGACGGCGTCGGGGGCACGACGTCAGCGGACGAGATCGGGGTGCACCGGGTCGCCGGCCCGGCCGGCGGCCTCGTGCGCCGCCTCTTCCAGCGGCCGGACCCGCGCCGGGGCCGGGATCCGGGGCCGGCCGGCAGCACGGCCAGAACGGTGGGCAAGGTGACGGCGACGGCTCGGGCATACCCCTCGGCGGAAGGGTGGAAGCGGTCATGTCCGAACATGCGCTCGGGGTCGGCCGCGAAGTAGGGGTTGAGAAGACTCGCGAGCGACACGGTGAAACCACCCGCCCGAGCCACCTCGATGGTCTGGGCCGCCGCCAGCCGACGGCTCAGAAACCGGGCCACCCAGCTCAACGGTGGTCGGAACGGCGGTAGCACGCCCAGGTCGGGACAGGTGCCGACGACGACCGTGCAGCCGGCCGCACGTAGCCGGCGCACCTCGATGCCCAGCTGTCGCACCCGTTTCCGCTGGCCGGCCAGCATGGTGACATCGTTCCCGCCGATGTAGATGACCGCCAGGTCCGGCGCCAGGCACAGGGCTCGGTCCACCTGGTAAGGCAGGTCGGGGGTCTCCGCACCCGGCACGGCCAGAGTGTGAGCTGTGACCCGCCGCCGAAGCCGGCGCGAGATCCCGGCGGCCAGGAGCGCGGCCGGGGTCTCACGCGAGCGGTGGGCGCCGTACCCGGCGGCGAACGAGTCGCCCAGTAGCACCAGGGAGAACGGGTCACGCGAGGTACGCGGGCCGTAACCCACGTCGCCCCGTGGCGGAGGTGCCACCGGTTCCGGGATACCGCGCCGGGTCGCAACTGTCTGCCATTTGAACGCGGCGGTTCCACCGAACAGGCAAGCGATCACCGGCAGCAGGACGACGATGTTCATCAGTCGGTGGCGACGGTCAGGAGAGGGATCGGGACCAGCAGGATCAGCTTTCGCATTCAGGAAAACTATGGCGGGCCCGGTAGTCGGCGCTTCGTTCCTTTTTGTGTGACACGGGCCCCACCCGATGAATTGGTCCAGGTCCCGAGGGAGGCTCGCGGCGCTCGGCCGGCCGGAAACCCAAATCTGGGTGCCCTTCTGTCCCTGCGCGGCCCTACGAGCGTTCCCCCTATCGTGGGTGTGTGGACCATGGAGTTGAGACCATCGGGCTGGTGCTGCACCCGCGGAAGCCGGTCGGCGAGTCGATCACCACGATCGTGCGGTGGGCCGAGGCCGCCGGGCAGCCGGTGCTGGCCCTCGACCAGGATCGCGATCGGGTTCCGCCGGAGGTCGAGGTGGTGTCCGACGACGAGTTCCGGCGCCGGGTCGCGGGCGTGGTCTCGCTCGGCGGGGACGGGACCATGCTCGGGGCGATGCGCCTGGTCGCCGACCGGCCGGTCCCGGTGCTCGGGGTCAACCACGGCAACCTGGGCTTCCTGGTCGAGGTGACGCCCTCGGGGCTGGAGGCGGCGCTGGCCCGGCTGGCCGACGGCGACTTCACCGTCGAGCAGCACGGTTGCCTGGTCGCCGAGACCAGCGGGCCCGACGAACTGTCGACCGGTTACGGCTTCAACGACGTGGTGCTGGCCCGCCTCGGCCGCACCGGCGCCGTCTCGATCGACCTGGCCGTGAACGACCTGCGGTACGGCTACTACAAGTGCGACGCGGTGGTGCTGGCCACTCCGAACGGCTCGACCGCCTACAACTACGCGGCCGGCGGGCCGATCCTCTCCCCCTCGGCCGCGTGCACGGTGATCGCGCCGGTCGCGCCGATGGCCGGCATCGGCCGGGCGGTCGTGCTCGGCGCCGGTGACGTGGTGTCGCTGACCGTGGCCGAGGACAGCGCGCCGGTCGCGGTCGACGTGGACGGGACCGCGGCCGGCGAGCTGAAACCCGGTGACGTTCTGACCGCCCGGATGCGGGTGGACGCGGCCGAGGTGGTCCGGCTGGACGCGAGCGCGCACGCCGGCCGCAGCCGGGTGAAGCTCAGCCTGCTCGATCTGCCGCTGCGCCGGGACCAACTGCTCGAGCTGATCCCGGCGGAGCTGCGTCAGGAGGCGGCGGAGCTCAACGCACGCCGATCCGGTGCTGAAGGTCCGCTCGGCTGAGCGGCTGGGCGGCGCTCTTCTCGGCGGCGGCCGCGGCCGGCGGGGCGAGCGGCTTGCACTTCAGGTCCGAGGTGTTGGCCTTGACCCGCTTGGGCAGAGACCCGTTCGCGAGGTACGCGGCCACGGCGCCGTCCACGCACTTGTTGCCGAACAGCGAGCCGGCGTGCGTGGTCCCGCCGACGCCCTCGATCAGCGCCGCCCGGGGGAACCGCTTGCGCACCTCGAGGCTGCCGGTGAACGGGGTCGCCG
The DNA here is from genome assembly GCF_043197135.1 of Actinoplanes sp. NPDC049265. NCBI lineage: Bacteria > Bacillati > Actinomycetota > Actinomycetes > Micromonosporales > Micromonosporaceae > Actinoplanes > Actinoplanes sp. NPDC049265. The sequence goes on from NZ_JBICSP010000005.1 coordinate 84,652, forward strand.
CGTCCAGCGTCTCGCTGATCAGCAGCACCGGCGGCGCCTTGATCCCGGTCACCGCGACCGGTTTGGCCGACCTGGCCCCCCACTTCCGGCAGGGCGCGTTGAACCAGGCGTTGCCCCAGGTCTCGAAGGGCGCCTGGGCGTGCACGGCCCAGTTGTCCGAGCGCCACGTCGACCAGGGCGACGGCCACGGCGCGTCGGTGCACTGGACGGCGAGGTAGACGGCGTACCCGTTGTCGGCGTTCGCGGTCTGCGGGTTGCCCTCGTCGAAGAGCTTCTTCAGCGGCGCGGCGTCCTTCTTCACGGCGTACGCCGAGAATGCCTCGGCGACCGTCGCCCAGCCGAACACGTAGTAGCCGGCCTGGAGGAACACGTCGGTCAGCTCGGCCGGCCCGATCACCTTGGCCGCCGGCTTGCTCGCCACCTGCTTGAGCAGGCCGTAGTAGCGCTTCTCGACCGCCGCGCCGGTCCGGCCCAGGTGGTAGACGTCGTCGTGGGCGGCGACCCAGGCCCAGTAGACCTTCATCGACTTCTCGAAGGCGAGGTCCTGGTCGAGGTTGGCGTCGTACCAGACCCGGGCCGGGTCCACGTTGCCGTCCAGGACCATCCGCCGCACCCGCTGCGGGAACAGCGTGGCGTAGACCTGGCCGAGGTAGGTGCCGTACGAGAAGCCGTAGAAGTTGATCTGCTCGGCGCCCAGCGCGCGGCGGATCGCGTCCATGTCGCGGACGTTGTCCACGGTTGTCATGTGGTCGAGCAGTTTGCCGCCGGCCCGGTCACAGTCGGCGGCGTACTTCGCGGTACGGGCCAGCCAGTCCTTCTCGATCGCGGCCGTGCTCGGCACGTAGGCCGGGCGGTCGTACCCGATGTACTTGTCGTCGCAGCTCAGCACCGGTTTGGACGAGCCGACGCCGCGTGGGTCGAACCCGATCCAGTCGTACGCCTTGCCCGCACCGCCGGGCACGTAGTCGCCGAGCGCCGACAGGGTGAGCCCGGCCCCGCCCGGCCCGCCCGGGTTGACCAGCATGATGCCCTGGTAGTCGGCGGCCGTGTGCTTGATCCGGGACACGGCCAGCTTGAGCGTCGCTCCGTCCGGACGGGCCCAGTCCCGTGGCACTGCCACGAACCCGCACTCCGCCTTCCGCGCTGCCAGCGCCGGGCTCGCGCATTTGCCCCAGGTGATCCCCGCGGCCGGCTGGTCCGGTCCGGCCCAGGCGTTCGCGGCCACGGCGGCGCCGGCCACTGTCACACCGATGGCCGTCGCGGCCATCAGAATCCTTCGCATTCCATACCTCTCGCCGGTTTTCGCCCAAATTAGGCTTCACCTCGCGAAACCGGGTCGCCCGTAGCGGCGACACGGGTGAAATACGACTCAATACGACAAGTCTGTCGGTTAGCGTCAAATCATGACCGCTGTGACGATCAAGAAGCCGCCGGTCCGGGACCGGCTGCTGGCCGCGGCCGACGAGCTGTTCTATGCCGAGGGCGTGCACACCGTCGGCATCGACCGGGTCATCGATCGCGCCGGCGTGGCCAAGGCCTCCCTGTACAGCGCCTTCCGCAGCAAGGAGGCGCTGGTCCGGGCCTACCTGGAGGGGCGGCACGAGCGGCGCCGGGTGCGCCTGCTGCACAGCCTCGCGGCGTACGAGGATCCGAGGGAACGCCTGCTCGGTGTGTTCGACGTGCTGGCCGAGGTCGCCGGCGCGCCGACCTTCCGGGGGTGTGCGTTCTACAACGCCTCGGCCGAGTCCCCGGACGGCGGGGCCGTGCAGGAGGTGTGTGACACCACCCGGGCCTGGACCCGGGGGTTGTTCACCGAGCTGGCCCGGGACGCCGGCGCCCGCGACCCCGAGCAGCTGACCGCTCAGCTGATGGTGCTCTACGACGGCGCGATGGCCGGGGCCCGGATGGACCGGCGCCCGCAGGCGATGGCCGACGCCCGTTCGGTCGCCGCCACCCTGCTCGCCGCCCAGCTGTAACGCCGACGCTCACGCTCAGAGCGGTGTCCGATCGCCGGATACCGCTCTGAGCTCGTGCGGGTAGATGGAGACCCCGGCCTCGTAGTCGCCGACGGCCACGATCGCCACGCCGTCCACCTCGGTCACCGCAACGCAGGTGACCGATCCGAGCAGGCCCGCGACGTCCGGTCCGGACCGGGCGGCGCGGCCGAGGTCCCAGCTCTCCACACCCTCCTCGGCCGCGACGAACGCGATCGGGCGGCCGTGCACCGTCGCCACCTCGATCGCCTGGATCCAGCCGGCTTCGCGTTCCAGCGTCGCCCGGCGTTCACCCGTGGCCAGATCGCACAGGTGCAGCCAGCCGGCTTCGTACGGGTCGGTCCATTCGTCACCGTCGGCGGTGTACGCGTCGGTGCTGTGCACCGCCATCACCCGGCCGCCGACCTCGGTGAACACACCGGCTCCACGGTCCTCGGGGGTCAGCCACGGCGGTAGCAGCGGGACGGCGGCGGCGACGTCCCAGATCGTCACCATCCCCAGTTCCGGCTCCGCGTCGGGAAACAGCTCCGGATCCGGCTCACCGGCGGTCAGCGCGACCAGCTTGCCGTCCGCGACGGCGAGAGCGTGCACGGCGGCCTCGCCCGGCACCCGCAGGTCCCCGACGACAGCACCGGTCGGGGCGTCCCACACCCGCAGATGTCCGTCGGTGACCGTGGCGACCAGTGATCCCGTGGCAGCGAGCCGCCCGCCGCCGACTTCGGACAGGGGCTCGCCGATCCGCTCGCCGGTGTCCGGGTCCCAGCGCCGGATTCCGTCGTCGGCCGCGCTGATCAGAATCCCACCGGCGTAGACCAGACCACCGATCTCTCCGTCATGGGCCGCGATCGGGCCACCGACGGTCCGGCCGGCCGCGTCCCACAGGAGGATCGCGCCGCTCTCATCGGCGGATGCGAAGCCGGGCCGCCCCGCTCGCACCACCGCGGTCAGGCCGGTGACGGGGTCAGTGTGACCGGCGCCCCGGGACGATTCGTCGACCAGCCACAGTCGCGGCGACTCCGGCTGATGGGCGGCGATCACCGCCGGCCGGCCGGCCCAGCGGGTAACCCCCAGGGCCGACACGGGGCCGGCGCCCCCTTGCCACGGCATCCCGATCGGCTCGCCGGTCGAGACATCCCAGACTCGGACCAGGCCGTTGTCCGAACCGGTGGCGAGCAGCGAGCCACCCACGGCGAGGGCGGTCACCGGGTACGGCGGCACACCGTCCGCGTGCCGGTTGCGGTGATCGATGGTCGCCACGTCGGAGCCGGAGGCGGTGTCCCGGATCCGGATCCCGTCGCCTCTGATCGTCGCGACCCGCGCCGGAGTTGCCGGGACGATCGGGCCGTCCCCGGCTCGGTGGCGGATCGGCCGGCCGCCTTCCAGGTCCCAGACCCGGCCGCTGTCGAAGATCACGACCGGCCGGCCGCCGGCCGTGCCCAGTCCGCTGAACCCCTCCATCGGGCCGCCGTAGAGGTCGCTTTCCAGCGCTACACCGGTCGAGGTGTCCAGCACCGACAAGGCGCCGTGCTCCCCGGCGAAGGCGACGAAGCCGGCCGAGACGGCGCCCGCCCCGGCCCCTTCGGAGCGGAGCGCTTCCTCCTCGCCGGGCAGCCAGATGTCCACCCGGCGCTCGGATCCGATCTTCCAGACCAACGCCGCCGCGAGTTCGCCACCGATCTCGGCCAGCCCGAGCCGGGTCAGCCACACAGTCTCGTTCGAGGTCGCCGGGACCTCCGGCCCGGTCCGCCACAGCCTCGGCAGGGTGTGCTCCGCACCGGCGGACACGTTCCAGGCCGGCGGCGCGGCGTCCGGTCCCTGGTTCCAACGCTGCGAGACGATCAGCAACTCGCCCCGGTGCTCGACCGCCGCGACCATGGCATCGTGCCCGGGGAACGAGGCGCCGACGGGCTCGGCGGTGAGCGCGTCCAGGACTTGCAGTTGCCCGGCGGCCCCGGTCACCACCAGCAGCCGGTCGCCGTGCTCGACGAACGCGAGCCCACCGGTGGGATGGGTGGCTCGGGGTGTGCCGTCCAGCTCCCAGACCCGGATCTCGTCCCGGTTGGCCGAGGCGACCAGGCCCGCGCCGAGCCCGACCGCTGTCGGATAGGCCGGCCCGCGCCGGCCCGGGGCGGCCGGTTCGCCGGTCGCCGGGTCGCGCACCGTGACCAGATCCGACGAACCGGTCACGAGCAGCGGACGGCCGTCGGCGCGGCCCAGTTGCATCGCACTCGGTACCGCCCAGCCGTGCAGCAGCGACCGGTCCGGCCGCCGTACGCCGGTCTCGAGATCGAGCACGCGCAGCGGTACGTCGGACGCCGACCGGCCGGCGAACACCACCACCGGCCGCCCGTCGATCTCGGCGAACTCGATCCGCTCGGTCTCGAAGTCCGCGCCGAGACCCTCACCCGAGAACTGATGCGGCGCCTGCGGGGAGGCGACCCAACCGGAAGACATGAATCGCGACAATAGTGCTTCGAGCCATTGTGGTCGCACGGCCAGAACGAAAGTGCACCGCCTCTGTCCCGGACCACCTCGGGTTGCGCGGCGAGCCGGCGGCGCGGTCGGTCAGCGCTCGGCCACCGGCGTGGCCGGGGTCAGCGGCTGCGCCTCGGCGATCTCGGCCTCGAGCTTGGTCTCGGCGGTGACCTCGTCGGTGGCTTCCGGCGTGCGCGGGCCACGGACCAGCGAGGCCAGCGCGCCGAGGACGCCCAGCCCGATCGCCATCCAGAAGACGATCACCAGGCCGTCGTGGAACGGGCCGGCGATCAGCCGCGGGAAGAACGACAGGCCGGTCAGCACGGCCGCGTTGCCGGGCGGCAGCGCGCCCAGCACCTGGGGCCCGAGCAACTCGGCGATCGGGTTGTAGCCGAGGAACGCCGCGAACAGGGTGCCGACCGGCGGCAGGCCCGCGACCTGGCCGGCGGTCGCCGCGGGCACGCCCTGCGCGGTCAGCCCGGCGCTCAGTGTGCCGGGCAGGTGGTCGGCCAGCCCGGCCACCATCAGCGAGAAGAACACCCCGATGGACAGCACCTGGCCGGCGTTCATGAAGGTCGCGCGCATGCCGGACGCGGCGCCGCGCATGTTGGCCGGCACGCTGGACATCACCAGCGAGGTGTTCGGCGCCGAGAACAGGCCGCCGCCGACACCGTTGACGAAGATCAAGATCGCGAAGACGGGGTACGAGAAATCACCGGGTACGAGCAGCAGCCCGGCGAACGACGCGGCCATCACCAGCAGGCCACCGGCGGCGAACGGGCGCGACCCGAAACGGTCGGAGAGCCAGCCCGACAACGGCCCGGCGATCAGGAAGCCGATGGTCAGCGGGAGCAGATAGATGCCGGCCCAGAGCGGGGTGGACTCGTAGTCGTACCCGTGCAGTGGCAGCCAGATGCCCTGCAACCAGATGATCAGCATGAACTGCAGGCCGCCACGGGCGATCGCGGCCAGCAGGCTGGCCGCGTTGCCACTGGTGAAAGCCGCGTTGCGGAACAGCGCGAGCGGAAACATGGGCTCGGCGGCCCGGGCCTCGATCACGCCGAAGAGCACCAGGATCACGACGCCGCCGATCAGCCCGGTCAGCACCCACGGGTTGGTCCAGCCCATCGTGTGGCCGCCGTAGGGCTGGATCCCGTACGTGATGGCGGCCAGCACCGCGGTGAGACCGACCGCGAAGGTCAGGTTGCCCCACCAGTCGATCTTCGCCTTCCGGCGGACGCCACTGTCGTGCAGCGAGCGGTACGCCCACACCGTCCCCAGGATGCCGAGCGGGATGTTCACCCAGAACACCGAGCGCCAGTCCCACTCGGCCAGCACCCCGCCGGCCACCAGGCCGATGAACGAGCCGGCCAGCGCCGACACGATGTTGACGCCGAGCGCCATGCCGCGCTGCCGGGCCGGGAACGCGTCGGTGATGATCGCGGCCGAGTTGGCCATCAGCATCGCGCCGCCGATCGCCTGCACCACCCGCCAGCCGATCAGCCACAGGGCGCCGCCGCTGCCGTCGAACGGGTCGAGGGAGAGCACGATCGAGGTCAGCGTGAAGATCGCGAAGCCGGCGTTGTAGATCCGGACCCGGCCGTACATGTCACCCAGCCGGCCCAGGGTGACCACCAGCACCGCGGTGACCAGCATGTAGCCCATCAGCATCCAGAGCAGGTAGCTGACGTTGCCGGGGGTGAGCGGGTTGAGGTCGATGCCCTTGAAGATCGCCGGTAGCGAGATCAGCACGATCGAGGCGTTGATGGTGGCGAGCAGGGTGCCGAGGGTCGTGTTCGACAGCGCGACCCACTTGTAGCGGGGGTGGTCCACGGAGAGCACGGAACGGCTCCTCTTTTACTCAGTGATCAGGTCACCCAGCCGCCGGAGGGCGGGGAGTGCTTCGAGCAGGGCGGCGTGCTCGTCGTCGGGCAGCTGCTCCAGCAGGTCGGCCAGCGCCCGGGCCCGGCCGTCGCGGCGACGGGCCACGGCGCTGCGGCCCTCGTCGGTGATGCTGACGACGACCACCCGGCCGTCGGCGGGGTCGCCGCCCCGGCGGACCAGGCCTTCCCGCTCGAGCCGGGTGACCAGCTGGGTCATCGCCGGTTGGGAGACGCCCTCGGGCACGTACAGCTCGCTGAGCCGGTGCGGACCGGACCGTTCGAGCCGCCGCAGCGTGGAGGCGGCGGTCAGGCTCAGCTCCGAGCGTGGCGTCAGCCGCCGCAGGGCCTCGTAGAACCGCTCGAATCCAGCGATGACGCGCGCATCGTCGGGCTTGATCGTCGTGGCCACCGGCTGCACCCCTGATTTATATCACTGGCTTATACAGATAAACCCGTCGCGAACCTGTGACGAGCACCATCCACCCGGACGCGCCCGGTCCGGGTCCGGCCGGCCCAGCGTCCGGTTTGTCACCATGCGGTGATGGAGACGTGGTTGCGTCCACAGCTGGGTACGACCACCCGGGACGACTCCCGCGCGCCCAAGGCCTACATGGCAGCCTTGCAGCACGTCGCACTGACCCTGGCCGCCGACCCCGCGTGGCGCTCCTGGTGGCGTGGCTCCGGCATGACCACCTGCGAGCTGGGCATCGTCGCCGAGGACAAGCTCGACCACCTGCGCCCCAGCGCCGACATCCGCCGGCACGGCACCCAGGTGCGGGCCAACTTCACCAGCGCCGCCCCGCCCGTACCGTCCGACCTGGTCAAACTGGCCGCGGCCGAGCTGACCGGCATGTTCGAGGTGATCCGCGAGGCGATGGGCCTCCCCCGCCTGCCGCCCATGCCCCCGCTGGCCGCGATGCCGGCCGAGCCCCCCACGGTCGAGGTGACGAAGAAGTCACTGCCCAGCGCGCCGCGCGAACTCGAACACCAGCAGGGCTACCTGACGCTGGCGCAGATCCACGAGTTCTTCGGCTGACCAGCCTCAGGTTTCACCCTCGCTGCCGAACAGAACTGTGTCCGGAGTTCGGCAGAGAGGTCCCCCATGAGCGCCGCCGGGAGCGAGACGCCCCTCTGGGCCGGCCCGCGTACCACCGTGCGCCGGGACGGCGGCTTCGTGGTCAAGGAAACGCACGGCCCGGACGCCGCCGCCCGGGTCCAGCACGAACGGCACATCCTGGAACGGCTGGCCGGCGTCGACGGCGTGACCCGGCTGGCACCCCAGCATCCGGGCGAACCGCACCGGCTGGTGCTGCACGACGTACCCGGGCGGACCGGACTGCGCGCCCTGCCGCCACCGGTGCTCGGCCGGCTGGCGCTGCGGCTCGCGCACATCGTCGAACGCGTACACGCGGCCCGGGTGATGCACCGCGACATCAACCCGGACAACGTCGTCCTGGGCGAACCCGACCACGAGCCCGTGCTCATCGACTTCGACCTGGCCACGACCTTCGCCGAGGTCCGGCCGGCGTTCATGCGCCCGGAGCGGATCCCGGGGCAGCTGCCCTACCTCGCGCCCGAGCAGACCGGCCGCACCGCGCTCGCCGTCGACCAGCGCGCCGACCTCTACGCCCTCGGCGCCACCGTGTACGCGTTCGCGACCGGCCGGCCGCCGTTCCCCGACGACGACCCGCTGCACCTGGTGCACGAGGTCCTGACCGCCGTCCCGGCGCCGCTGGCCGAGGTGGTGCCCGAGGTCGGCGTCGGTCTGTCGGACATCGTGGCCCGGCTGCTGGAGAAGGATCCCGGCCATCGTTATCAGAGCGCCGGCGGGCTGGCCTACGACCTCAGCCGGCTCCTCGCCGACGGCGAGCTCAACCAGCTCGGTGAGCGCGACTACCCCGAACGGATCATGCCCGCCTCACTGGTCGGCCGCACCGCCGAGCTGGACCTGCTCCGGACCTCGTTCGCCGAGGCCATGCGGGGCCGGCGCCGCAGCGTACTGGTCGCCGGGACCAGCGGGGTCGGCAAGTCGACGCTGATCACCCGGACGGCGGCCTGGGCGACCCGGCGGCGCGGCTGGTTCGTCTCGGCCAAGCACGACCAGTACCGGCAGGACAACGTGGTCAACGGCGTCCTGCAGGCCCTGCAGGAGCTGGCCCGGCGGTTGCTGGCCGAGCCCGAGCGGGAGCTGGCGGCCCACCGGGCCCGCATCACCGGCACCGTCCACGACGTCGCCCTCGCCGCCGCGGTCCTCCCCGAGGTCGCCGCCCTGGTCGGGGCCGAGCACGACCCGGCCGCGCTGACCGGGACCACGCAGCTCTTCGAGATCGCGATCGAGGTGTTCCGGGCCGTCGCCACGCCCGAGCAACCGGTGGTGCTGGTCCTGGACGACCTGCAGTGGGCCAGCGTGTCGGCGCTGCAGTTCGTCGACGCCGTGGTGACCGCCGACGACCTGCGCGGCCTGTTCCTGATCGGGGCCTACCGCGACAACGAGGTCGACGCCGCGCATCCGCTGACCGCGCTGCGGGAACGCTGGCGGGCCATGGACTGCGCGCCACCGCTGATCACCCTGGGCGGGCTGGACGAGAACGACCAGATCACGTTCGTGGCCGAGCTGCTGCGGCAGCCCCGCCGGTCGGCCCGGGAGCTGGCGGCGGTCCTCGGCGAACGGTGCGGCGGCAACCCGTTCGACACCACCGAGCTGATCAACGCGCTGCGCCACGACGGTGTCCTGCGGCTCGACGACCAAGGCTGGAGCTGGGACGAGAGGCAGATCCGGCGGTACGTGGGCAGCGGCGCGGTCGTCGACCTGCTCGCCGCCCGGCTGGCCGAGCTGCCCGCCGACGCCCGCCGGTGCCTGCGGGTGATGGGCTGGCTGGGCAACGTGGTGCCGGTCCCGGTGCTGGCCGCCGCCACCGGCACGGACGCCGGCGAGCTGATCGGCACCCTGGCCCCGGCCCTCGAGGACGGCCTGCTCAGCATCGGCGGCGACGACGCGGTCCTGGGCTTCCGGCACGACCGGGTCCAGCAGGCGGCGAGCGCGCTGGTCACCGGGGCCGAGCGGCTCCCGGTCGCCCGCCGGCTGCTGCACAGCGGCGCCTTCGAGGCCGAGGCGGTCGAGCAGTACCTCGCCTGCTGGGAGGAGATCGACGAGCCGGAGGAGCGCCGGCGGGTCGGCGACCTGTTCCAGGTGGCGGCCGGGCACGCCGTCCGGGTGAGCAACCACGCCACCGCGGAACGTCTGCTCGCCGCCGCCTGCGCGATGGACGCCACCGGCGCCGCGGCGCCCCTGATCGGCTGGCACCGGACGCTCTACCTGCTCGGCCGGCTGGACGAGGCCGACCGCGTGTACGACCGGATCATCGCCACCGGCGGCGACCCGGTCGAGCTCACGCCGGCCGTCAGCACCCAGGTCGACTCCCTGCTCAACCGGGCCCGCCCGGCCGATGCCATGGTGCTCGGCCTGGACTGGCTGGCCCGGCTCGGCTTCGGGGTGCCGGCCGACGACGCCGGGGCCGTCGGCCACGGGCTGGACGTCGTCCGGCGGTGGATCGGGCAGACCAGCGTCAGCACGGACGCCGATCGGCCCGTCCCGGCCGGCGCACGGATCCAGATGGCCGGCGCGCTGCTCGGCCGGGTCAGCGGGGCCGCGTTCTTCGCCGATCAGGGGGTCTACGCCCGGCTCGTCGTGCTGTCCCATCGGATCTGGCGTGAGCACGGGCCACTACCGGCCCTGGCCTCGGTGATGTCCAACATCGGGAGCCTGTTCATCTCGCTCCGGGACGACTACCGGAGCGGCCCACGGGTGGTCCGGCACGTGCGCGAGGTGACCGAACGGCTGAATTCCCCGGTCGCCGCGGCGCAGGCCGGCTTCTACTGGCTGGCGGCCAACATGCACTGGGTCGAGGACCTCGCCGACGTTCCGCGCGAGGCCGCTCTGATGCGCGACACGCTCGTCCAGGGCGGTGACCCGCAGCACGCCTGCTTCGTCTACTTCCCGGCGCTCGGGGCGATGATCGACGTCGCGGCGACGCTCGGCTCACTCGACCAGGAGATCGACACCGCCCTGGCCCTGGCCGCCCGGACCCGGAACGTCACCACGACCACCACGATCATGACGTACCGGAGGTTCGTCGAGGCCGTCACCGGCGACGCCGACGTCGTGACCGTCTTCGACGACCCGGCCGAGCAGCGGATCCGGCAGCGGGGCGGGCGGGGGGCCGCGCACTCCTACCTGCTCCAGGCGATGGCCGCCGCGATCCTGGACGACCAGGTCACCCTGCGGCGGGCGATGCTCGCCGCCGGCGACTGGATCCGCACCACCACCGGCCAGTACCAGTACGCGTTGAGCATGCTCCTGCGGGTGATCGCCGGGCTGCCCGCGGACGGGGTGGCGGAGTGGTTCGCCGAACGGGCCGAGCAGATGCCGGCCAACTTCCGGCACCTGCTCCACCTGGTCCGGGCCGAGCAGGCGTGGAAGGCCGGCGACGAGGTCACCGCCCGGATGGCGTACGACGAGGCCCTGACCGCTCTGGACACCGTGCGACGGCCCTGGCACCGCGCGCTCACACTGGAGCGGGCGGCCGAGTTCCACCGGTCGTCCGGGCTGCCCGCCACCGCCCAGCTGCTGCTGGCCGAGGCCTACGACGAGTACGAGGCGTGGGGCGCCACGGCCAAGGTCCGCAGGCTGCGTGACCGAGTCGGCCGCCGCCGCGCGGTGAACACCGCCGGAACCTCGGTCGGGATGCTCGCTTCCGACGTCGACCTGCTGGCCATCCTGGCCGCGTCCCAGGCCATCAGCTCGGCCGTCGGCCTGCGCCATCTGCACGCGGCGGTGCAGGAGCAGCTGTGCGCGGTGGCCGGCGCGACCGCGGTCACCCTGCTCGTCCGCGACGAGGTGACCGGCCGGCTCGACCTGGTCGACGGGGACACCGGGGACGTACGCACCCCCGCGCCGGCCGAGGCACCGCTGTCCGTGGTCCGCTACGTCCAACGCACCAACACCCAGCTCGTCCTCGACGACGCCCTGGGCGACGAACGTTTCGCCCGCGACCCGTACTTCGCCGGGCGGCAGCTGTGTTCGGTGCTGGCCGTGCCGATCGCGGCCGGTCTGCTGGTGCTCGAGAACACCAATAGCCGCGGCGCCTTCACCGGTGACCGGACCGACGCCGTCCGCCTGCTCGGTGGTCAGCTGGCGGTGTCGGTGGCCAACGCGATCCTCTACCGCACCCTGGAGGACCGGATCGCCGGGCGTACCCGGGAACTGCAGAACGCCAAGGACGAGGTCGAACGCCTGAGCCTGATGGACACCCTGACCAACGTCGGCAACCGCCGACTGTTCGACCGCCGGATCGACGCCACCTGGAAGCGGGCGGTCTCGTCGCACGAGTGTGTCGGACTCGTCCTGATCGACGTGGACCACTTCAAACTCTTCAACGACCGGTACGGCCACCTGGCCGGCGACGAGTGCCTGCGCCGGGTGGCCGAGGCGATCTCGGGCGCCGTCCGGGAGTCCGATGTGGTCGCCCGCTACGGCGGCGAGGAGTTCGTGGTGCTGTTGTCCGACGTCCGCGAGACGGCGGTGGTGGCCGCGGTGGCCGAACGCATCCGCCAGGCGGTCGAGAACCTGGCCATCCCGCACGAGGACAGTCCGTCGGCCACGGTCAGCGTCAGCGCCGGTGTGGCCACCGCGGTCCCCGCACCGGCGGCGACCGCTACCGACCTGGTCGACGCGGCCGACGGCGCCCTCTACCGGGCCAAGGGAGAGGGCCGCAACCGCGTCACCCTGGCCGGCTGAACGGGTCAGCCGGTCTCCGCCGCCGGCGGGTCGCGCGGACGCGTGCGCCGTCGCAGCGAGAAGCCGCTGAGCAGCACGACTTCGACCACCAGCAGGATCGCGGCGAGGGCCAACGCGATACCGCGCGTCGCCGGGCTCCGTACGGTGTCCCCCCGAGAAGCGGCCGGTGCTGCGGGTGGGCTCGGAGCACGCTCCGCCCCGGGCGGAGCCTCGGTCAGCACGCCGCGGCCGTGCGCGTCCGGCGGCAGCAGCAGAATCCAGCCGGGTTCGACAGTGGACGAGTTCGTCATCCGCCCGCCGTCCGGTTGCGGCCGATCGCGATTGAGGGCAAAGAGCTCACGATGCCGGCGACCGTCGCCGAGCGTCTTGGCCGCGATCGTGAACAGGCCTTCGCTCTGGCCATGCGGAGGCCGGGCGACGATGTAGTACTTGGCCGGCGTGGGCGGGCCGGCCGCCTCGACCGCCTGTGCGGGGGCCGGTCGCTGGTAGGAAAGACCACCCGCGTTGACCGCCAGTTCCGCGGCGAACACGAACAGGAGGGCCGCCGTCGCGTAACGCTGGATCCGGAGCCAGGACGGCCGGCGTTCCAGGAAGGCGGCGATGCTTCCCGCCCCACACACCAGGCCGACGTGCGTGGCCAGGCTGACCGCGATGTGCGTACCGCCGAGCACGGCCGCCTGCGCCGCCAGGTGACCTCGCTCCATGCGGATGAACTGGGGCAGCAGTGAGACGTACATCAGCGGGGCCTTGGGGTTGAGCACGTTCGTCAGAGTGCCCATGAGCAGCAGGCGGATCCCGGACGACGGACTCTTCACGGCGGTTCCCGGTCGGCGCGCGGCGGCGAACGACGGCCCGTTCCTGCGTACCGCGCACCAGGCCAGCCAGATCAGATAGGCCGCACCCGCGAGCTGCAACGTGAGGTACAGCCGGGGCACGGCGGTGAGAGCGGCCGACAGCCCGAAGACGGCGGCCGTCAGGTGCAGTACGTAACCGATGCCGACGCCGGCGAGGGCCACCAGACCGGACCGGCGTCCTTCCTCGATGCTCCGCGAGAGCAGGTAGATGACGTTCGGGCCGGGCGTCACGGCCATGCCGAGCGCGACCACGGCGACGGCCAGCATCGTCGATGGATCAACCATGTCCGCGAACCCTCATTCGCCGCCGCTTTCGACCCCTCCTACGACGAAAGGCGAGGGTTGCTGGTTCACGGCGTCCTCAATTGGTGCCCGGGTCACCCGCCTCCCGCGGACGCATGCGGTGGACGCGGCGCGCACCGGCGGGCCGGATGTCCCGCCGCAGGAGGTCGAAACGGGCGGCGTCCGGGGTGCGCGGCGGCGGGATCAGCGTCTGGATCCGCTGGTCCGACCCGGGCGCCATCATCACCTCGCCCTCGACCCGGATCTCCCCGGCCACCGGGTGCTCGATCCGGCCGGGCCGGCCGCCGCGCCCGTTGCCGGTGCCGGTCCGCCAGAGCTCGGCGAACCGCGGACCGGCCAGCATGCGCTCGATCATCGCGGCCAGCCGCCGGTCGGCGGGATAGGTGGCGGCCGCGAACCGGAGGTCCCCGACCAGCGCGGTCTCCGTCGCGGCGGGCCCCTCGCCGACCCGGACCGGCCACGGTCCGATCTCCTCGACGGTGCGGCCGTCGGAGTTCAGGAACACCGCCGCGATCAGGTTGTCGAAGGGCCAGTCGTATTTCGCCGGATCACCGGCCGCCGCGACCCACATGTCGTTCCAGCCCAGGACCGTCCAGTCCGGGGCCACGATCAACGCCGGCCGGTCGGACAGCCCCGCGACGATCCGTTCCACCGCCGGATCGACCTCGAGGGGCACATCACCCCGTGGCGGCAGCTGGCCGGCGCACCGGAACAGGTACTCACGCTCCCACGACGACAGCCGCAGGGCCCGGGCCAGCGCGGAGACGACCTGGGCCGACGGCGTGGAGCCGCGCCCCTGCTCGAGCAGCTTCACGTAGTCGACCGACAAGCCGGACAGCCGGGCCAGCTCGGTGCGGCTCAGCCCGGGAACCCGGCGGCGACGGTGCACCGGCAGGCCGAACCGCACCGGGTCGGCGCGTTCACGCCAGCCGCGCAGCGCGACGCCGAACGGACTCGACGCACCGTCGCGGCCGGGCATGAACGAACTCTTTCCGCCGAGTCGGGTCCGGCCGTCAGGCCGCCGGGGCCACGACGACGACCTTGCCGAGCGTCTCGCCCGCGCCGATCCGGGCGTGGACCGTCGCCAGCTCGGCCAGCGGCACCCGCTGCCCGACGTCGATCCGCAGCTCGCCCCGGTCGACCAGCTCGACCAGCCGGCCCAGCTGCCCGGCGTCGCTGCGGACGAACAGGTCGATGCCGCGTACGCCGCGCTCGGCGTCCGAGGGGGCCGGCATCCACACCGTCGTGTTCACCAGCACCCCGCCCGGCCGGATCAGGCCGGCCAGCTGGTTCAGCACGGCCGGGTCGACCGGCGCCAGGTTGAGCACGACGTCGACCGGCTCGGTCACCGCCGCGACCACGTCGGTGGTGGTGTGGTCGAGGACCTCGTCGGCGCCCGCCGCCTTGACCGCGTCCGCGCTGCGGGGGCTGGCCGTGGCGATCACGTACGCTCCGACGTCCTTGGCCAGTTGCACGGCGTACCCACCGACGGCGCCACCGGCCCCGTTGACCAGCACCCGCTGGCCGGCCGTGAGCTCGGCGTGCTCGAACAGTGCCTGCCAGGCGGTGAGGCCCACCACCGGAAGGGCGGCGGCGTCGGCCAGCGGCACGCTCGTCGGTGCCGCGGCCAGGATGTCGGCCGAGGCGATGACGTACTCGGCGGACGCGCCGACCCCGGTCATCGGCAGGAACCCGACCACCCGGTCGCCGACCGCGACCGCGGTCACGCCCTCGCCGAGCGCATCGACCGTGCCGGCCAGGTCGAAGCCGGGCGTGTGCGGCAGCTCCACCGGGATCGGACCGCGCATGTTGCCGGCGCGGATGTTCGCGTCGACGCCGTTGAACGACGTCGCGGCGACCCGGACGCGTACCTGCCCGGCGCCGGGGACGGGTTGCTCCACGTCCTCGTAGCGCAGGACGTCGGGGCCGCCGTACTCGTGGAAACGCACTGCCTTCATCGGAGAGCCTCGCCTCTGGAGATGTAGGTGCTTCGAAGATGAAGCATCTCTTCAACTGAAGGTACTGCTTCAATTTCGAAGCAACCAGTGTTCGTGACGCTTGTCTCGCCGCTGGGGCCGAGCGCCACGATCCGGTTGGTTTCGTCGGCATCATGGGGCTGAGCTCGAGCCAGTGACAGCCTTGCAATCGGTTGTAGCGGACGATACCGTCCGCTTTGAGCTGGCGCAATGGCAAGATCGTCCGACCATTTGTGCCATCATCACTCGCGTGCCAGAGCGCAGCGCACGCCAGCCCCGCCGGGACGCGGCCCTCAACCGCGAACGGGTGCTCGACGCCGCCACCGATCTGGTCCGGCGCGAGGGCGAAAAGGTGCCGATGGCCGACATCGCCGGCCTCGCCGGCGTCGGTGTGGGCACCGTCTACCGGCACTTCCCCACCCGCGAGGACCTGATGGGCGCGATGGTGCACCGGTCGTTCACCATGGCCCTCAGCCACGCCCGGGCGGCCGCCGCCCACCCGGGCCCGGCCGGCGAGGCGATCCGCGACTACCTGGCCGGCATCGTGCGCGACCGCGACCGCTTCATCCTGCCGCTGCAGGGGGGCCCGCTGATCTTCACCGCGGCCATCCGCGAGCTGCAGGGCGAGATCCGCGGCGTCCTACAGGTGCTGCTCGACCGCGGGAAGGCCGCGGGTGAGATCCGCCCCGACCTCAGTCCGGAGGACGTGATCGTCACGTCCGCGGTCCTGGCCCGCCCCCTGCCCGCCATCGACGACTGGGACATGCGGGCCAACCGCTACATCGAGTTGCTGGTGAACGGCATCCGGGCGGACGGCCCCGGATAAGGATCAGCGATCGGCGGCGGCGCGCTTGGCCGGGCCGGCCACCGCGTACGCGATCAGCCCGGCCGCCGCCAGCACCCCGGCCGTGACGGCCGCGGCAGTGCTCTCCGGCGCCTGCGCCGGCCAGGTCAGCACCCGGCCGAGGAGGGGCTCCGCGTGGGGGAACATCACCGCGGCCAGGGTCCACCCCAGCGGCAGGAACCACGCCCGCGCCGGGCCGATCGCGGCGGCGCCCAGGGCGGTCAGCCCGAGCAGTCCGGCCGCGTCCCGCACGACCAGCCCGGCCGGCCCGAAGCGGGCCTCGGTGGCCAGCGTGATCAGCAACGGCAGCACCACGACGAGGAACGCCACCAACAGATGCGCGGCCCGGCGCAGGAACACCGGCAACGAGCCGGTCAGCTCCAGGGCCGTGTCGGGACCGCCGAGCGTGGTGGTCAGGGCGGCCACCACGACCAGCACGGTCAGGATGACCATCGGCAGTCCTACGTCACGGCTGTTGGAGAAGATCGACCACAGCGACCACATCAGCACCACGCCGCCGATCGCCATCACCAGTGCCGCGGGGACGTGCCGGGAGCGCAGGTAGAGGCCGGCCCACCTCACCGCGCGCCCCGGGTCAGCATGCCGTCCTCGGCCGAGCAGGTGATCGCGGCCTGGCGCAGCTTCGCGACCCGGGCCATCGCGTCGCCGGCGGGCAACTGCCGCAGGTCCCGCAGCAGGTTCGCGGCCTCGGTGAACGGCGCGGGGTCGGCACCGACGACCTCGGGGTCGGGCTTCGGCTCGCGGCCGACGAGCCAGTAGGCGGCGGCCAGCCTCTCCCGGAAGGACACGGACTTCTCGCATGCGGGCGGGCTGGCGAAGGCCGCGACCGCCACGTCCGCGGCCACATCGGCGGTGTCTCTGAGGTGACCGTCCGGGCCGACGTCGATGCTCAGGAGGGCTACGTCGTCATGCCACTCCGGATAGACGTCGGGGTAATAGGTGGTGGTGTCCTCGTGTACCCGGGTCGGCGCACCGGGCATCTTGGCCACGATCGCCAGGCCCGCGCGGGCCCGGGTGGCGACCTCGGGCAGCAACCCCGCATGGACCCGGCTGACACAGACGACCGGCTCGCCGTCGGCGCACACCAACTCCTTCGCGGCCCGGTCGACCGCGCCGATGACCACCCGGCTCTGGTGCGGCATGACGCCGATGGCCAGGACGGCGCCCAGCACCGCGGGCAGCAGCGCGGCGGTACGCAGCCGCCAGTCGCCGACCAGCAGCATCAGGGCGGCGACGGCGAGCGCGCCCAGCCAGATGGCCTGCGCGGCGCTGGCCCGGCCGGGCACTGTCGCGTAGGCGTCCGGCATGTTCATCTCGTAGATCGGCGAGAAGACCAGGGCCAGCCATCCGCGCGGCCGGGTCCAGCCGGGGATCAGCAACAGGAACGCGAGGCCGGCCACGGCGAGCAGCGGCGGCGTCACCGGCCAGGGCAGCAGCCGCCCGACCGCCTGGCCGAGCCAGACCGCCGCGATCAGTGCCAGCACACCGACCGCGGTGACGACGAAGAACGCCATCGGCAGGTATCGCGCGGTGCCGGCGATCCACAGCAGCGGGGCGACGCTCATGGCCAGGTAGCCGCACACCACCGCCACGGCCATCGCGCTGATCGTCGGCACCACCCGTTGCATCCGGGGGCGGGGCGTGGTGGCGAACAGCTCGGCCACCTTGGAGCGCGACTCGCGGCGGGTCTGCCAGGCGCCCGCGGCCAGCGCCAGCGGCCAGAGGATGGCGAGGTAGAGCCGCTGGGTCATGGCGATCTGCATCCGCCCGGCGGCGAACCCGATGCCCTCGGCGAAGAACATCAGCACCGTACCGATCACCAGCAGGGCGACGGCCGTGGCGGGCGCGGCCGAGCGGCGCAGCTCGACTCCGACGACGCGCATCATCGGCCGGCCCCGGTCTGGGAATGATTGGCGTTCATGCTCAGAAGGACGACCGGGCCGCGCTACCGGTTCTCACGCGGGTGTGACCTGAGCCACACCACGCTGTAGACCAGCACTCCGACGGCGACGCCGGTCATCGCGCCGGTCACGACCAGACGCAGCACGACCGCCGAGTGGACCGCGTCGAGAACGCTGTAGCCGTGACGCGCCGGTCGCACCACGGCGGCGACGACACCGGCGGCCATGATCGCCGCGATGCTCCACCGGCGTGCGACCGGCCCGAGTGCGATGCCGGGCCGCTCCGGGCGGTCCGGCTGGTGACGCCACCACCAGAGCAGCCGGCCGGCCAGGACCAGCGCCCCGGCCAGCGTGCTGACCCACCACAGGGCGTCGGCGACCCGCGGCGAGCCCGGGAGCGGCGACCACGACCCGGAGCCGTTCTCATGCACCACGGCGTCCCAGAGCAGGTGACTGAGCACGCCGACCGCCGCCGACAGGGTGATCCAGGCGACCCGCGCCGGCCCCGACCAGGGGAACCGGGTCGCCGGGTCGGCCAGCCGCCCGGCCGCGCCCCCCGGCAGCAGGGCGATCAGCGGTCTCGCGAGCACGTGGTGGAACAGAGCGAGCAGGACCAGAGCCCCGATCGTCCCGGCGACCATCCCGGTGCCGAACTCGTGGGTGTAGGTCAGGTTGTAGTCGCCGTACGGCCCCCACGCCGCCGAGGTGGCCTGCGGCAACAGGTAGGGCAGGTCGGGGGCGACCGCACCGGCGACCAGGGCCGAGGCGACCAGCGGGCGGCGGCTCAGCGGCAGGATCACCGCCGGATGGCTCAGCGTGAAGGGCATCAGCTGATTGTGGGCCGCGGCCGCCAGCCGGCCGGATCAACTCGCATAGATCACCCGGAACCCGAGATGGTCGGCCAGGGCCTGCCAGCGGGCCGAGCGCATCAGGCGTTCCAGGCTGTCGACCCGGCCGCCGTTGACCAGAGTGTCGAGGACCAGGGTCTCGAGGGCCGCGCTCTCGATCCAGTCGATCTGCTTGGTGTAGCCGCAGAGCATGGTGGCGCCGGTCTCGTGCAGGAATTCCTGCAGATCGCCGTTGGGCGCGCGGAGGATCGAACAGGCACCGAAGTAGAGCTTCTTGCCCTCGCACTTGCCCGACATCCAGCCGGCCACCTCGTCCAGTTCGACCGTCTGCCGGCTGTTCAGGCAGAGCTGGCTCGGGTTGCCGTGCATGGCGAAGAAGCCGACCTTGAAGGTGGCGTACCGCCTGGTCAGCCAGGTTTCGAGGTAGTGGTGGAGCTCATCCGGGGTGGCGGTGTCGCGATGGATGAACCGGATCCGGCCCAGGCGCTCGAGCAGCTCCAGCAGCGGCAGCACCGAGCCTTGCCTGGTCAGATCGTCGTCCCATTGACCCTCAACGCAGAACACCCCACCGGCGCGCGCCATCGACCCTCCCCCGTCCTGTCGAGCACCGGCGAATGTAGCTCGCGGGTACGACAGAACATCAGGCCGACTTCTGGATCCGCTCGGGTCGATGGGCGCCGGGAGACCGCTGCTGGGGTACGGCCGGAGCCACCACCACCGCCGTCCCGCCCAGCCCGATCCCCGCGTACGTGATCGGGCTCCGGGTCTTGAGCGCGAGCCCGAACAGCGCACCGGAGCCGAGGACCAGGGCGAAGGCGGCCGGAACGGCGATCACCAGCCAGTGCCGGGACGGGACGCCCAGCAGCGCCGGAAGGTTCCTCGCGGCCAGGTACAGCAGGGCGCCGAGCAGGACCGTGGCCAGCACCGGGGCCACGAAGGCACGCCACGCGCCCTCGTGGTTGGGCGCCCGGTTGAGGAAGAGCATGGTCGCCAGCGCGGCCCCGAGGAGCAGGAGCAGAACGCCGAGCGCACCGGCGGTGGTCAGCCACGGATAGAGCTCGGTGTACGGCTCCCAGCCGGCCACGTACGACAGGCTCAGCACCACCAACGCGACCACACTCTGCGTGATCGACGCGGTGAACGGCACCGAGGTCCGGGCACCGGTACGTCCCAGCCGGTTCGGCAGAACACCCTCGCGGGCCAGGGCGAACGAGTACCGCGCGATGGTGTGGTGCAGCGAGATCATCGCCGCGATCAGTCCGGTCAGGAGCATGACCCGACCGAGCGTGACGGCCCACGGGGCGAGGCGGTCGCCGATCAGCTCGAAGAGCAGCTCGCCGCCGTCCAGCGAGCGGGCGGCGATCCGGTCCGGGCCGGCGGCGACGCTGGTGGTCCAGGCCGAGAAGGCGTAGAGGAGCGTCAGGCCGAGGATCGAGAGCGCGGCCGCCCGGGCCACGGATCGGCGGGGACGGGACGCTTCCTCCGCGTACGCCGCGGCCGTCTCGAAACCCACGAAGCCGAACGCGGCGACCACCAGGAGCAGCCCCAGCGCCGGGCGGTCGACGACCCCGGCCGGCACCAGCGTGTCGGTGGTGATCCGATCGCCGGCCGGATCGATCAGGTTGGCCGCGCCGAAGCCGGTGATCACCGCGACCTCGGCCAGCACGACCAGGGCCAGCACCGCGCCGACGAGTTCGACCCGGAGCAGGCCGCAGAGGGCGACGACGAGCCAGCAGCCGGCCGCGACGGTCCACCACGGGGCGCTCAGGCCGAACCAGCTGTCCAGCATCGGCGCTGCGAGCAGCCCGGCCGCGCCGTAGAGGCCGATCTGCAGGGCGTTGTAGGAGAGCAGGGCCAGCCAGCCGGCCCCGATGCCGGTGGGCCGGCCGAGGCCGCGGGCGACGAACGAGTAGAGCGCGCCGGCGTTGGGCGAGCGGCGGATCATGGCGGCGTAGCCGACCGCGAAGAGCAGCAGGACAAGGGCGACGGCCGGGAAGAGCAGGGGTACGAAGGTGACGTCGTTCCCGGCGTACGCGATGGGGATGGTCGTCGTGACGACGGAGAGCGGTGTGGCGGCGGCGAGGGCGACGAAGATCAGTGCCGGCGCACCGAGGCGACCGGCGGCGAGGGGATGCGTCGCGGGCGGGGGCATAGATCCATTGAGACCTACGAGTCGGCCTTTGACAACCCGTAGTGACGCATGCCTAACTCAAAGTGAGATGAATGGCATGAGTCACGGTTCAATCATGATCTTCGTTCCAGCCGCATGGTCTTCTCGTGCCAGATCGGATCATCCGGCGGAAACTCGATCGCGTGCGACAGCCGGGCCGCACCCGGCGACGGCCGCACCTCGGGCCGGCCGTGCGGCGTCCACACCCGCCAGCCCTGGCGCACCGAGATCACCCGGATCAGCGCGGCCCCGGCGACGAGCAGCACCACCACGACCGGGCTGGCCCGATGCTCACCGAGCAGCCACGCGCCGACCACGGTCAGCACGGTGGGCACTATCGCCGGATCGCCGTGGAAGAGCTTCGGACGCTCGCCGACCAGGAGATCGCTGAGGACACCACCACCGACGGCGGTCAGGGTTCCGCCCACCAGCATCCCGCCCAGGCCGAACCCGGCGTCGGCGGCCCGCATGGCACCGAACAGCGCGAAGGCGCCGAGCCCGACGGCGTCCAGCACCACCAGGCCCGATTCCAGCCGGTCGAACCGGCGGAAGAACACCACGGCCAGGGTCGCGGCGAGCAGCACCACCCCGACGTAGGAGTAGTCGACCAGATAGACCGGGGTCCCGTGCAGGATCAACTCACGGACCGTGCCGCCGCCCATCGCCACCACACCGGCGCAGACCACGACTCCGAAGAGGTTCATCCGCGCCTGCAGCGCGCGATAGGCGCCATAGCTGCCGAAGGCGAAGACCCCGACCAGATCCAAAATGTACGACAGCATCGGCCGATACCGTACGAGACCACCTCGACCCACCACCGGCGGCCGGTACGCCAGGGCACACTTTCTTCCCTCGCCGGTCGCCACGGGCCGGCCGGCGAGGGAGGAGGGGTCAGGGCTCGATCAGGATCTTCCGGCCGACGCCGTTCTTGAACTGCTCCAGGGCCGCCGCGTAGTCGGCCAGCGGGAACCGGTGGCTGACGAACACCTCCGGGTCGAGCACGCCGGCCGCCATCAGCTCACCGGCCCGGTCGAAGCTGTGCAGCACGGCCATCGAACCGGCGATGGTGATCTCGCGCCGATAGATCTCGTACGGCTCGATCTCCACCTTGGTGCCGGTGTTGGCCACCCCGAACTGCAGGAACGTACCGCCCCGGCCGACCCGGGTGAGGCCGTCCCGGATCGCGGCGGCCACCCCCGTGCAGTCGATGACGATGTCCCAGCCGCGCGGGGCGTCGAGCTCGTCGGCGCTGGTCACGGCGGCGGTGCAGCCGAGCCGCGTGGCCGTCTCGAGCCGCTGCGGGTTGAGGTCGACCATCGACACCGTGGCCGCCCCGGCCCGCTTGGCCAGCTCCATCATCATCAGGCCCATCGTGCCCGAGCCGTAGATGAGGAAGTTGTCGGCCACATTCCGCGGCAGCACGTCGAAGCCGCGGACCGCGCAGGACAGCGGCTCGATCAGGGCCGCGTTCCGCGCCTCCAGGTGAGCTGGGAGCTTGAACAGGTTGGCCATCGGCGCCAGGACCAGCTCGGCCGCCCCGCCGCCGGCGGTCACCCCGATCGCCGCCCAGTTCTCGCACTGGTTGCCGCGGGCCCGCTTGCAGTAATAGCAATACCCGCAGTAGAGCGACGGGTCGACGGCCACCTGGTCGCCGACGGCGTACCCGCTGACCTCGGACCCGACCGCGACGATCTCGCCGGCGAACTCGTGGCCCGGCACGATCGGGAAGGCGGGCGCAAACTCGCCCTCCATGATGTGCAGGTCGGTGCCGCAGATCCCGACCGCGGCCGGCTTGACCACCACGTCGGTGGGGCCGGGCGCGGGATCGGGAAGCTGCTGGATCTCGATCGTGCCGGGCGTGACGACGACGGCTGCCTTCACTTGACGGCTCCCATCTTCACTTGACGGCTCCCATGGAAAGGCCGCGGACCAGCTTGTTCTGGGCCACCCAGCCGGCGATCAGCACCGGCAGCGACAGCAGGGTGGCCGCCGCGGACAGGTCGGCCAGGAACGGGCCGCGGCCGGAGATGAAGCCGAGCAGGTAGATCGGCGCGGTCGACGCGACCGTGTCGGTCAGGTTGACCGCCAGGAAGAACTCGTTCCACGTGAAGATGAAGCAGATCAGCGCGGTGGCGGCCAGGCCGGGCGCGACGATCGGCAGGATCAGCTTGCGGATCGAAGTGATCAGCCCGGCGCCGTCGACCTCACCGGCCTCGAGGACCTCCTTGGGCACCTCCAGGAGGAACGAGCGCATCATCCAGATGGCCAGCGGCAGGTTCATCGACGTGTAAAGGATGACCATCGTCCAGATGTTGTCCTTCATGCCGATCTGCACGGTCAGCAGATACACCGGCAGCACGGCGGCCACCGGCGGCATCATCTTGGTCGAGATGAAGAAGAACAGGGCATCGGTCCATTTGCGTACGGGTCGCAGCGACAGCGCGTACGCCGCCGGGGTGGCCAGCACGACGACCAGCAGGGTGGAGAAGACGCTGGCCATCAGCGAGTTCAACAGGAACGGCGTGATGTTGCCGCCGAGGACGTTGCTGAAGTGCTCGAACGTCGGGGTGAAGAACCACACCGGCGGGTTGGTGGTGACGTCCTTGGACTGCTTGAGCGCGGTCAGCACCATCCAGATGACCGGGAACACGAAGATGATCCCGGCGATCCAGGCCACCACGCCCCAGACCGAGTTGCCCAGCCGGCGCTTGCGTGCCGCCGGGGTGGTCACGGCTACCGCGGTCATCGGCTCTCCTCCATCTTGAACAGGCCGGAGATGACCCGCAGGGCGAAGTTGGCCACGATGATCGTCAGGATCACGACGACGACACCGGCGGCGCTGGCCTCGCCGTACTCGTACTTGCTGAAGATGGTCTGGTAGATCTCGTAGGGCAGGTTGGTGGTGGCCGTACCCGGGCCGCCCTGGGTGATCGTGAAGATCGCGTCGAAGGTGTTGACCAGGTAGATCGAGCCCAGCAGCGCACCGAGCTCCAGGTACTGCCGCAGGTGCGGCAGCGTCATCGTGGTGAAGATCCGCCACGATCCGGCGCCGTCGACCCGGGCCGCCTCGAGGACCTCGTTGCTCTGCGACTGCAGGCCGGCCAGCAGGATCAGCATCATGAACGGCGTCCACTGCCAGACCAGCGTGGTGATGATCGCGGTCTTCGGGAAGGACGTGGTCCACGCCGTGTCCCCGCCGAACAGACCGTTGATCAGGCCGTAGTCGGGGTTGAAGATGCCGTGCTTCCAGAGCAGCGCGGCCGCCACCGGCATGATCAGGAACGGCGTGATCAGCAGGGTACGCACGACGCCGCGGCCGAAGAACTTGCGGTCCATCAGGATGGCCAGGCCAAGGCCGAGGATCATCGAGAAGATGACCGCGCCGGCAGTGAGCAGCACGGTGTTGAGCAGAGCGGACCGCAGCCGGTCGTCGGTCAGAACGGTGACGTAGTTCTCGACGCCGACGAAGTCTTTGGAGCCCGGCCGCAGCGCGTTCCAGCTCAGGGTCGAGTAATAGATCGTGAACAGGAACGGAACCTGCGTGATGATGATCGCGAAGATCAGAGCGGGCAGCAGCGGAGCGCGGCGCGACCACCGCTCCTTCGCACCGCCCTTGGGGGGTACTGCCGGGGGTGAGGCCTTCTTTTCTTCCGCCCGGGTGATGACGTCGGTCATGGGCTTGCCTTCCGGTCGGTACGGCGGCGCCACCCCAGGGAGGGCGGCGCCGCCGCGGGGCACTACTTGTACTTGCTCGCGACGCCCTCGGCGAGCTTCTGACCGTCATTCAGTGCCTGGTCGACCGTCTTGCTGCCGGCCATCGACGCGCTGACCTCCTGAGAGACCTTGGTGCCGAGGTCGGCGAACTCGGGAATGCCGACGAACTGCACGCCCAGGGCCGGCCGGGGCTGCACGCCCGGGTTCTGCGGGTTGGCATTCTCGATCGACTTCAGGGTGAGGTCGGCGAACGCCTTGGCCGAGTCCTTGTACTCCGGGATCTGGTAGGTCGAGGTGCGCTTGCCGGACGGGACCCGGGACCAGCCGAGCTTGGAGCCGACCAGCTTCTCGTAGTCCTTACCGGTGGCCCAGGAGATGAACTTCCAGGCGTTATCGGCCTTCTTGGTGGTCTTGGGCATGGCCCACGCCCAGGTCCACAGCCAGCCGGAGTACTCGGTCTTGTTGACCGGGGCGTACGCGTAACCGACCTTGCCCGCCACCTTCGACGCGCTCGGGTCCTCCAGCGTGCCGGCCGCCGACGTGGCGTCGTACCACATGGCCGACTTGCCCTGGCTGAACGTGTTGAGGCACTCGGTGAAGCCGGCCTGCGGAGCGCCCTTCTCACCGTAGTTCTTGACCAGGTTCACGTAGAAGTTGGTGGCTTCCTTGAACTCCGGCGCGTTCACCTTCGGCGTCCAGTCCTTCTCGAACCAGGTGCCGCCGTAGGTGTTGACCACGGTGGTCAGCGGCGCGAACACCTCGCCCCAGCCGGGGAGACCACGCAGGCAGATGCCGGCCACGCCGTCCTTGTTGAGCTTCTGCGCGTACTCGGCCACCTGGGCCCAGGTCGGCTTCTCCGGCATGGTGATGCCCGCCGCGGCGAACATGTCCTTGTTGTACATCAGGAAGGACGACTCGCCGTAGAACGGGGCGGCGTACATCTTGCCGTCCTCGCCGGTCAGCGACTGCACCATCGGCTTGAGCAGGTCGGCCTGGTCGTACGAGCTGTCCGCGGCGGCCTGCGTGGAGAGTTCGTGCAGCCAGCCGTTCTTCGACCAGATCGGCACCTCGTACGCGCCGACCGTCGCGACGTCGTACTGACCGCCCTGGTTGGCCACGTCCTGGGTCACCTTGTCGCGCAGTTCGTTCTCCGGCAGGATCGTGAACTTCACGGTGATGCCGGTCTGCTTGGTGAAGTTGTCGGCGGTCAGCTTCTGGATGTCCTCCATCTGCGGGTTGCCGACCATGAGCGCGGTGATGGTGTTGTCGCCCCCGGATTCGCCACCGCCACCGGTGGAACCGGCGCCCGAGCAGCCGGATAGTACGAGCGCGACGGCCGACGCTCCGGCCAGCGCGATCGACAATTTCCTACCTGTTTTTTGCACGGTTGATCCTCCGTCGAAATGCGCACTCAATTGCAAAATCGGGATTACTAAACTCGGAGCACCTGGGGCCCGAGCCGGGAATAACGTTGCGCCTCGGACGCCGGCAACCCGGTGTCCGTGACCAGTGATTCGAAATCGGATATCTCGGCGAACCGGCAGAACGTACGGACGCCGAACTTGGTGTGTACGCCGGCGAAGACGCGCCGCCGCGCCGCGCGAACGGCTTGCGCCTTCACGTCGGCCACCGCGGGATCGGGCGTGGTCAGCCCCACCTCGCGGGAGATGCCGTTGGCCCCGACGAACGCCAGGTCGAGCACGAAGCCGGAGAGCATCGTGCTGGCCCAGTGGTCGACGGTGGCCAGGGTGCGCCCCCGCACCCGGCCGCCGAGCAGCAGCACGGTGACCGGCGAGTTGGTGGACAGCCAGGCGGCTGTGTTGAGCGAGGCGGTCACCACGGTCAGCGGCCGGTCGATGGGCAGCGCCTCGGCGATCAGCTGGGGGGTGAAGCCCTCGTCGATGAAAATGGTCTCGGCGTCACCGATCAGACCCACCGCGGCCGCGGCGATCCGTCTTTTCTCGGGTACGCCGCGGGTGGTCCGCATGGCCAGATCGGTCTCGAATTTGGCTGTCTCGACCGGATAGGCGCCGCCGTGTGTGCGGCGCAGCAGTCCGTGCTTTTCCAGCCGGCGCAGGTCGCGGCGGATGGTCTCGGCCGAAACGGTCAGCTCGGCGGAGAGTTTGGCCACGTCGACCTCGCCCTGCCGCCGGGCGAGAGCAACGATCTGGTGTTGCCGCTCGTCCGCATTCATCCGTGCACCTCCCGCCCTGCCGTGCTTCTTTTTAACACCGGCGAAACGTGTGGTCCCCATCACAGGCTAGGCGACTTGTCTGTGTCGTTGACCGTTTCCCGGTAACTCCAGGGCCAATAGAATCCCATCAGACCGGCACGAAGGCGGATCAAGGTCATGACCGTTTGGGCAGAAAAGGTGCCCGATCTCTGCCCGCCGTGTGGGAGTGCCCGTCCCGGCGTGTGGTTTCGGGCACCGGACGACCGAACGGGAAACCGCTCAGATCCGGGCCTGACCCGCCGACCTTCCTCACCGTGGCGCTTGCAACCCAGCAACTGACGGAATTCCTCTCCGTCGTGGCCGACGGTCCCCCGGGACCGGCCGCACAGCACGCTGCCGTCGAGTGCGCGGCCCGTGCACTCGAGGCCGACCTGGCGGTGCTCGCGATCGACGGCGCGGTGGTGGCGACGATCGGCGTGTCCGCCGACGACGTCTCCGCCTACGAGGTCGGCGAGGTGGCCGCCGGTCGGCGCAGCCACCTCGACCTGCCCGGCGGCCCCTACGCGATCACCCACGCGGAGATCGACGGCCGCGCCCCGGCCGTGCTGATCCTGGCCCGGAGCTCGTCGCCGTTCAGCGCCGAGGAGGTCTGTCTGCTCCGCGGCATGGCCCGGGTGCTCGAACTCAGCCTGCAGGCGCTGAACATGGTCGCGGTCGAGCGGATTGACTCGCTGCAGGAGCGCGAGCGCCTGTTCGAGCAGCTGTCGGCGATCCAGCGGGCGATCGGCCGGCGCGCGCCGCTGCAACAGATCCTGGACACGGTGACCCAGAGCGCCAGCGACCTGATCGGCGTCGAGAGCGCCTCTCTCAACATGCTCGAGGCGGACGACCCGACGGTGATGTCCGTGACGGCCGGGCACGGCCCCGGCGCGGCCGTGGCCGCTCGGCTGAAGAGGCTGCCGCTGGCCAACGCCGGCGTCGCCGGGCTCGCCGTTATGGGCAACGAACTGGTCGCGGTGGAGAACTACACGCAGTCCCCGATCGCCGTCCCGGAGGCGGCCCGGCACGGTCTGCAGGCGGTCATGGCCGTGCCGGTGCACGAGGACGGTCGCGTGGTCGGCAGTCTCGTGGTCGGCACCTACCAGGCCGCGAAAGTCTGGGACAAGGCGTCGCGGGACATCCTGCAGGCCTTCGCCGAGCACGTGAGCCTGGCCATCACCGACGCCAGGACGCTCGAGGCGATGAACCAGTCGTTCCACGACTCGCTGACCGGGCTGGCCAGCCGGTCGCTGTTCATGACCCGGATGGAGAGCGCCTTCGAGGGCGAACCGCACGGCGTGGCCGCGCTCTTCGTCGACCTCGACCGCTTCAAGGTGGTCAACGATTCGCTCGGGCACGCGGCCGGCGACCAGCTGCTCACCGGGGTGGCCGCGCGGATCGAACGGTGCCTGCGCAAGGACGACACCGCGGCCCGGCTCGGCGGCGACGAGTTCGCCGTGCTGCTGCCCTCAGTCGGCTCGGTCGAGGAGGTGATGCCGGTGGCCCGGCGGATCCTCGAGGCGATCCGCGAGCCGTTCGTGCTCGGCGGCAAGGAGACCTTCGTCAGCTGCAGCATCGGCGTGGCCTTCGGCGAGGCCGGCGGACAGGACGCGCAGGATCTGATGGTGCGCGCCGACCTGGCCATGTACCAGGCCAAGAAGCAGGGCAAGGACCGGTACGAGGTGTTCCAGCCGGCGATGCAGGCCGAGTTCCAGGCCGCCCTGCAGATGGAGGCCGACCTGCGCCGGGCCATCGTCCGGCACGAGTTCCGGCTGCGCTACCAGCCGATCGTGCACCTGCGTACCCAGCAGATCTCCGGTCTCGAGGCCCTGGTCCGCTGGGAGCACCCGGAGCGGGGCACGATCCCGCCGCTCGACTTCATTCCGCTGGCCGAGGAGACCGGCCTGATCGTGCCGATCGGCGAGTGGGTGCTGCGCGAGGCGTGCCGGCAGGCGGCCGAGTGGAACCGCCGTCGGGACGTCCCGCTGACCGTCAGCGTGAACCTCTCGGCCGTGCAGCTCGACCAGGGCGTGCTGCCGAGCCTGGTCGCCTCGGTCCTGGCCGAGACCGGGCTGCCGGCCCAGTGCCTGGTCATCGAGCTGACCGAGAGCCTGCTGGTCGACCATCGGTCGAGCACGCTGGAGCAGCTCGAGGCGGTCAAGGCCATGGGGGTACGCCTGGCCATCGACGATTTCGGCACCGGCTACTCGTCGCTGGCCTACCTGCGGCGTTTCCCGGTCGACATCATCAAGATCGACAAATCGTTCGTCGACGACGTGGGCGACGAGCCGACCGCCGCCGCGCTCACCCTGGGCATCATCCAGCTCGGCCAGGCGCTGCGGCTGTCGACGATCGCCGAGGGCATCGAGGACGCCGGGCAGCTCTCCGAGCTCACCGACGGCAACTGTGAGCTGGGCCAGGGCTACTACTTCGCCGAGCCGCTGACCTCGGACGCGATGGACCAGCTGCTGTTCGAGTGAACGAGTCGTCACGCAGATGTATGACTGCGTAACGATTCACCCTCACGCATGATCCCTCTTGATCATCAACCATGATGATCATCTACTGTGGTCGTCCTCTGGAGTTTGCCACTCGGCATTCCGGGCAATGACCGAACCCATCACCCGGACAGGCCGGGGTGGACGCCGCCACGTCTGCCCCGGCCGCCGTAGTTTGAGCCTGTGGATCTCGACTTCCGGGTGCTCGGCGCCGTCTCCGCGGGTGGGGTGATCGGGGCGCTGGCCCGCTTCCTCCTGCAGAGCGCGTGGCCGCACCACACCGGTGACTTCCCGTGGGCGACCTGGGCGATCAACGTGACCGGGTGCTTCCTGATCGGCATGCTGATGGCGCTGATCGCGAGGCGGTGGCCGGCCCAGCGATACCTCCGGCCGTTCTTCGGCTCCGGGGTGCTGGGCGGCTACACGACGTTCTCGGCCTGGGCGGTGGAGACGTTGCAGTCGCGACCCGGGGTGGCGGTGCTCTATGCCGGTGGCACCCTGGCCGGTGCGCTGGTGGCGGCCTGGGCCGGCGGTGCGCTGGTGGCTCTGGGGCGTACCCGGTGACGGTCCTGCTCGTCGCCCTCGGCGCGGCCGTCGGGGCGCCGCTGCGCTATCTGACCGACCGGCTGATCCAGGCACAAACCGGGTCGCGGTTCCCGTGGGGGACGCTGACCGTCAACGTCGCCGGGTCGCTGCTGCTCGGCTTCCTGGTCGGCCTGCCGGTCGGCCGCGATGTGGCGGCGCTGCTCGGGACCGGGTTCTGCGGGGCGCTGACCACCTACTCGACGTTCGGCTGGGAAACCGTGGCATTGCCCCGCCGCCTGGCCCTCCTGAACGTGCTCCTGAGCGTCGTGGCTGGCCTGGCCGCGGCGGGCGCCGGCCTGCTCGTCGCGGCGGCGCTGACGAGGTAGGGCCTACTTGGGGGCCGGGTCGGCCGCGGCCGGGGTCAACGCCTCCTCGGCATCGGCGTCGGCCGCGTCTTTTTCTTCGTCTTCGCCGTCGTCGTCCTCGTCGCCGGGCTGATCCTTGAGCAGCCGCCGAATCCGGAAGACGAGCAGGACCGCCGCGCCCAGGGCGACCAGGGTCACGGCCGCCAGCAGCGTCGACCGGCCGCCCGGGCTGCTCGAGGCCAGCTTGCCCGGCTGCTCCAGATCACCCGAGGTCGCCTCCTCGGGCAGCACCTTGGTGACCGCAGCGGCCGGATTGATCATGCCCCAGCCGTAGGCGCCGTCGGGCTGGGCGGCGTCGCCCATCTTCTCCGAGGTCGCCTCGATGCGGTGAACCACCTGCTCCGTGGTCAGATCCGGGTACGCGGCCCGCACCAGCGCCGCGGTGCCGGCCACCAGGGCGACGGCGTACTGGGTGCCGCTGGCCGTCATCGAACCGGTCGCACCGGCGGCCACGCTGCTCACGTTGATGCCGGGAGCGACCGCGTCGATGCCACCGCTGCGGTAGTCGGCGACCCGCTGGCCGTCGGCTCCGACGCCACCGACGCGCAGCACGCCGGCCCCGATCTTCGCGCCCGGGTTGACCGGTACCGACCCCAGGGACGCGCCGATCACCACCACGACGTCCCGTTCCGCCGCCTCGGAGATGGCCTTGGCCACCTCGGGTTGCGTGGTGTCGACCAGGTTGCCCAGCGCGATCACGGTCGCGCCGGCCTCGACCGCGGCCTTGATGGCGGGAGCCGCGCCGACCGGCGGCGCCTTGGAGTCGTTGCCGGTGATCCGGACCGGCATGACCGTGGCATCGGGCGCGACACCCTTCACGGTGTCGCCCTTGCCCGCCTGCGCCACGATCAGGCCCGCCATCGCGGTGCCCGAGCCGAGACAGTCGGCGTCGCCCCGGCCCTTGCCGGTGGTCATGTCCATCCCGACCGCGATGTGGCCGTTGAGCACGGGCTGGGCACCGTCCACACCGGAGTCGACCACGGCCACCAACTGGCCCTTGCCGCGGCTCTGGGGCCAGGCCTGGTCGGCCGCCAGGCGCAGGCCGGCCCAGTCGGAATGGCTGCTCGAGACGGCCGCGGTGGCGCACTTGCCGCCCCCGCTCTTGGACCCCGAGGCCGGCTTCGGCCGCTGCGCCGGCACGGTGCCGGCCCCCGCGACCTGGGCCGGCGGCACTGTGACACCGGGGCGGGAGTCGTTCTTCTTCGGCTTGTCGGCCGGGCGCGGCTGGACCTGGGTGGACGGCAGGTCGTCGGGCAGGATGCCGTAGCGGACGCCGGTGCCGAGGGCATCCCAGGGCAGCACCAGCAGCCATCCGGCGCGCACCTGGGCGGCGTCGGTGAGCCGGCCGTCGTCCGGCTGCTCGCGCCCGCTGTTCAGGTTGAGGATCTCGGCCGATCGAGCGCCGTCGCCGAGAAAGCGGGTGGCGATCTCGGTGAGGTTCTCCGGCTTGCCCTGGTAGGCCGACGTCACCGCGTAGTACTTGACGAACTCGTCAGCGGCCGACGCGGGAGGTGCGGCCCCGGCGATCGCGACGACCGTGACACCGACCGCCACGCAGGCACCGCGAACCGACCGCACGATCCAGCGCATCTCAATCCCTCTGTCTTTGACTGACGGCCGACCGGCCGGGGCCGCGTTTCACCGCGGGGTCGCGGCGCCCGGACCGCGAAGGTACACCGTCAGCACCGGCGGCCCGCCGACCTCGCTGATCGTGACGAAGGCGAGCTGGTCGAACGGGACCGGGAGATCACCGGCGACCTCCTGCACAGTGGGTGCGCCGGACCACTGGTCCACCTCGTGGACCGTGCCGTCGGAGGTGACAGCATCCAGGCGGTAGGTGGTGCCGAGCTGCAACCCGGCCGCGGCCACCTTGACGTGGACGCCGTCGCCGGTCTCCGACGCCTGTACCGACGCGGACGGGCCGCCGGCGGCCGCCGAGGCGGTCGCGGCCACCGTCACCACGGCGCGTCCGCCGTCGCTGGTCAGCCGGTTGAGCAGGGTCAGGGCACCGAATCCGACGACCAGCACCAGGGCCAGCGCGAGGCCGGCCTTGGCCAGCGCGAGCCGCTGCCGGCGGCTCCGGGTCCGCCGCGCCGGCCCGGTCGGCGCGGTACGGCCGGACGGTCGAACCGAGGCGGCGCGGACCGGACCGGGCCGGACCACATCCGGCGTGGACGGCGCGGCCTTCTGCGCCCCCGATGGAGCGCCGTCGTCCTCGAGGAGCAGGCCGAGAGCCGCCACCACCTCGACAACCGATTCAGCCGCCGACCGACACTCCGCGCAGTCGCGCAGGTGCCGGTCGACGGCGTCACTCTCGGCCGGGGTCAGGGCGTCCATGTAGTGCGGACCCAGCAGGTCCGTTACATGGTCGTCCTGGGCGGCGGCGTCGGGCACGTCGATCAGTGTCCCCGCCGGGCCGGTGTCACTGTTTCACGAAACGCCACTTCTGGTCCCTCTGGTTGTCATGGCGGCTCAGCTGCTCCACCCAGTATCCATTCCAGGTGGTGCCGTTGTCCTTGGGCGGGCCCAGGTCCTCGCCGAGCAGCTCCATCACCCGGCCCGAATGGCGGTTGGTCATGACGACCCGACCGGCGCCGACGTCCTCGAGCAGCCACTGCTGGTTCTCGTCGTTGTCGTCGCGGGCGTACACCGCCATCTTGGCGTTCTCCTGCGTGGAGCCGTCCTCCACGGCCAGGGCCATGTTGTTCCAGGCGTTGGCGATGATCACATGCTTCTTGTCCGGCGCCGGCTGGAGCTTCCAGTACTGGTCGTCGTACTTCTCGTTCTTCCACATGTGGACCCGGCTGCCCGGCTTCGTGTTCTCGTTGATGCCGGGGAGCTCGACGATCGCGTCGGCCCACGCGTTCCAGATCTGGTACTTGGCGTTCGGGTCGTACGCGAACAGCTTCGGCCCCTTGGGCTTCTCGTCGGCCGGCTTCTGCTCGTCCGGCTTCCCGGCCTCGGGCTTGGCCGACGGTTCGGGCTTGGCCGGCTTGCTCGTCGACGGTGCGGCGCTCGGCTTCGGGGCCGGCGCGTTCAGCCGCTTGTCCTTGTCGTACTCGGCCACGTGGGCCGGCACCACGTCGGCCAGCTGGCTGACGTTGACCCGCGGCAGGCCGTCGGCCCGGCGTACCGCGTCGATCCCCCACTGGTACGCACCCAGCGCCATCCGGTACGGGTCGTCGCCGTTGAGGTGGGAGAGCTGCTGCGTCATGTCACACATGGCCACGCCGAGGGCCGGGATCGCGTCGGCCGGCCGCCAGACCGAGGTGTCCGCGCCGGGCTCGTACCGAGCCCACATCGCCGGGGTGAACTGGGCGACACCCTGCCGGTCGGCGGTCCGCCGGTTCACGTCGAAGCCGGACACCGCCCGCAGCTGGGCCGCGATCCGGGCCGGGGTGATCTCCTTGCACATCCGGCCGGCCGCCTGGATCGGCTGCACCAGGTCCTCGGGCACCTCGACCGCGTCGGCGGCCTTCGGGTCGGCCGACGGGGTGCCGGCCTTGGCCGAGAACTGAGGCTGCTCGGAGTACCAGGCGGCGTAGCCCTTGACCTTGTCGACGTAGGTCTTCGTGTCCTTGGGGATGCCGTGGGCGGCGAGCACGGACTTGAGGCCACCGCGCTCGGCCGCGACGGCCGTGGGCCACAGGTCGCCGTCGAATCCGGCGGCCCGCAGCTGGCCCACGTTCTCGCAGGTCCGGTGGCCGAGAGCGACGATGTTGGCGCGCCGGTCGCCGCGGTTGGCGTCGGACGAGGGGCGCCACTTGTCCCAGGCGGTCTTGTCCAGGCCGGCGACCGTGTCGGCGTTGCCCTTGAAGCCGGACGCGGCCATGATCTGCGCGGCGACCTTCGACGGGTTCAGGGACGGGCAGGACAGGGCCGACTCGACCACCGCGGCCACGTCCGACGCCGGAACCGGCTCACCTTTCAGGGTGTCCGGGTCGGCCGTGGCGGCCATCTCGAACGCGACACCTCCGGACGACAGAATGATCACGACCAGGGCGACGATCTCGACCCGCCGGCGGGTCGACGACAGGAGCCGTCGCCATGGACGGCCCCGGACGATTGCTGATGCTTTCATCGGCTCACTCTTGGCTCGGTCGGTTCAGGACTCGGTCGGTTCAAAGGGAAACCTGCGAACATGACGCAGGAACGCGCGCCTGGGTTCACGACGGCCCCGACTTTTTTTCGTCGCCGCCGCCGGGCTCGGGGCCGAACTCGAAGCCGCGGCTGTGCAGGGCCTCACGCAGCGCCCGGATGGCGTAGTAGGTGCGGGACTTGACGGTGCCCGCCGGTACGTCGAGCACGTCGGCCGCCTCCGACACCGACCGCTCCCGGAAGAAGATCTCGACCAGCGTGATCCGGAGCCGCTCGGGCAGGGAGTCGAGGGCGGCCCGCACCTCGCGCGCGTCCAGCAGTCGCTCGACGGCGTCCTCGGACGCCGGATGCGCGTCGATGTACTCGATCGGCAGCTCGGCCGGGCGGACCGCCGCCGAGCGGACCTGGTCGATCAGGATGCGTTTGGCCACAGTGAACAGCCAGGCCCGGTTCCAGCGCCCCTCGGCGTTGCGGGCCTCCGGGTTCCGCCACGCCCGCAGGAGTGTTTCCTGGACGATGTCCTCGGCCTGGTGAACGTCGCCGTTGGTGAGCCTGATCAAAAAGCTGAGCAGCACCGGGGCGTGCACCTGCTGCAGATGGCGCAACGCGGCGTCGTCGCTGGACAATTCGCCACCGGGTCGCCCCGGAATGGCGCCGTCCGGGCGCTGCGCATTGACATCATGGGGGGGCCGCACTCGGGTCAGAGTGGCAGTCGAGGTGTCGGGCTGTCCATGGAGAGGCGCCCAGGTTGGTGCGGACAACCACTTAGACAGGTCCGAAAGTCTCCATTCGCCGAATCGGCAGAATGCCTGCCGATCGCGAATGACCTTAACTTTGCAGGTATGCAAGTACCGCTCGGACGCGGCGGTGCTGCTCGTCGTCCTGGTACAGGCTGAGCTTTGTGAAGATGTTTCGTACGTGTTTCTCGACGGCGCCGTCGGTTACCACCATCCGGCGGGCTATCGCATTGTTCGACCGGCCCTCGGCCATCAGCGACAACACCTCGCGCTCGCGTGGCGTCAGGTTGCGCAGCGGGTCGTCCCGGTGCCGCCGGACGAGCAGCTGAGACACCACCTCGGGGTCGAGCACGGTCCCGCCGCCGGCCACCCGTTCCAGCGCGTCGAGGAACTCCGCGATCTCCGAGACCCGGTCCTTCAGCAGGTAGCCGATCGCGCCGGCGCGGTCGGCGAGCAGGTCGTCGGCGTACGAGACCTCGACGTACTGCGAGAGCACCAGGATCGGCGTACCCGGAACCAGCGATCTGGCCTCGACCGCCGCACGCAGGCCCTCGTCAGTGTGCGACGGCGGCATCCGGACATCCACGATGGACACCTCGGGAAGGTGCTCGGTGATGGCGGACACCAGCGCGGGGCCGTCGCCGACGGCGGCGAGAACGGTGTGCCCGTTCTCTTCCAGCAGCCG
The DNA here is from genome assembly GCF_043197135.1 of Actinoplanes sp. NPDC049265. Classification (NCBI taxonomy): domain Bacteria; kingdom Bacillati; phylum Actinomycetota; class Actinomycetes; order Micromonosporales; family Micromonosporaceae; genus Actinoplanes; species Actinoplanes sp. NPDC049265. The sequence continues at coordinate 120,612 of NZ_JBICSP010000005.1, forward strand.
CACCAGGCCCTCACGCAGCAGCACCGCGTCGTCGGCGATCACAACCCGCATGCCGCCATCCTGCCAGGTCGCGGACGACTCAGACGGGCAGGGCGACCCGGATCGCCGTACCCTCCCCGGCCGCGCTGAACACGTCGAACTCGCCGCCCGCGGCCCGGACCCGATCCTCCAGCCCGGCCAGGCCGTGCCCCTTGTCGATCGCGGCGCCGCCGACCCCGTCGTCCAGGATCTCGATCAGCAGCCGCCCGGCCGACTGCCGCACCGTCACCCGGGCCGCGGTCGCCTGGCTGTGCTTGGCCACGTTGGTCAGCGACTCGGCCACCACGAAGTACGCGGCCGACTCGACCGCCGGATCGAGCCGCTCGATGCCGGGCGCGACCAGCTCCACCGGCACCGTGCAGCGCCCGGCCACCGCGGTCAGCGCGGCGGTGAGCCCGCGGTCGACCAGGATCGGCGGGGCGATGCCGCGGGACAGCGCACGCAGCTCGTCCAGGGTCTCCCGGGTCTGGGTGAGCGCCTCGGTCACCGTGGCCCGGGCCGCCTCCGGGTCCTGGGCGAACTGCTGTTCGGCCCGGCCCAGGTCCATGGCCAGCCGGATCAGCCGCTGCTGAGGGCCGTCGTGGATGTCGCGTTCGAGCCGGCGTAGCGCGACCGCCTCGGCCGACACGGCGGCGTCCTTCTGCGCGCGGGCGGTGTCGCGGGCCAGCTCGGCCTGGGCGACCTGCTCGCGCAGCTCCCCGAACCGGCTCAGCAGCAGCTGCGCGAAAGCGGTGTTGAGCAGGGCCATGCCGCGCACGACCGGGTAGAGGGTGAGCGCGAAGAACAGCCCGATGGCGATGTTGAAGGCCCAGCGCATGGCGATGCTGTCGCCCAGGCCGAGCAGGTACGGCAGACCGTGCGAGTCGGGGCTGTTCGTGATGGCCCAGTCGTACAGCGGCGTGGCCAGCCCGGCGATGGCGACCGTCCACCAGGTCAGCACGACGGAGAAGGCGATGGTGGCCGGGATGAAGCGGAACATGGCGTGCAGCAGGTCGAGCCAGCTCTGCCCGTCGGTGAGGGGTGTGACCGCGCGCCGCCAGAAACCCCCGCCGGTCGCCCGCTTGTAGGCCACGTGGGGCAGCCGGTGCCCGAGCACCGGCCCGACCCGGGCCCGTTCCATGATCGCCAGGCCGCGCATCGCGAAGAAGGTGACCGCGAGCAGCGGTACGCCGACCCAGACCACCGCCAGCCCGACACCGGCCCAGAACAGGGCCATCGAGAGCACGACCGCGATCAGGCCGAGCGGAAAGCCGACGAGCACGTACTGCGTGTCCAGACCGAGCCGGCGGAAGAAGCGTCCTGCGTTCATGCGTCCGACGTTAGGCACCGCAGCCTCCCCGGCCGATCCCGCTGACCGCCCGACCGAGAGTAGGGATAACCCGACTCCATGCTCAACCCGGCGGTAGCCTGATCGGGGACGAACCTGGAGTAATCGGATGGAAGACTGGATCGACCTGCGTACGCAGGTGCAGAAGACGATCGACAGCCTGGTCGGGTCCGGGCGCGAGGTCGGCGTACAGATCGCCGCTTACCTGGACGGCCGGTTGATCGTGAACGCGGTGTCCGGCCTGGCCGACGCCTCCACCGGCAACAAGGTCACCCCGGACACCCCGTTCCACAGCTTCTGCACCGCGGGCAAGGCCCTGACCAGCGCCTGCGTCCACGTGCTGGCCGAGCAAGGCAAGATCGATTACGACCTGCGGATAGCCGACGTGTGGCCGGAGTACGCGCGGCACGGCAAGGGCGGCACCACACTGCGGCACGTGCTGACCCACTCGGCCGGGGTGCCGCAACTGCCGTCGTACACCATGCCCGAGGACTTCCTCGACTGGGACCGGATGTGCCGGACGATCGCGATGTCCGCCCCGCTCTGGGAACCCGGCACGCAACAGGGCTACCACGCCTGGACGTACGGCTGGCTGGTCGGCGAGACGGTGCGCCGGGCCACCGGCCGGGCGCTGTCCTGGGTGCTGTCCGAGGACATCGCCCGCCCGCTGCACGCCGAGCGTGAGCTCTTCTTCGGCGTACCCGACAAGATCCCGCTGAGTCACCTCGCGCGCCTCACCGACCGCAACTGGTCCGCCTCGCTCGACACCCTCAGTGAGAACCTGCCCAATTTCGAGAAGATCGCACCCGCGGGGGTACGCCCGGAAGCGACGCTCGCGAACCGGCGCGACATCCTGCGCACCGACATCCCCGCATCGGGCACGGCCAGTGCCAAGGGCCTCGCCCGCATGTACGCGGCCCTGATGGGCGAGGTCGACGGTGTCCGCCTGATCTCCGCCGAGCGGCTGCGGCAGATCACCGGCGTGGCCACGCACGGACCGGACTGGTCATTCGGCGGCGACTTCCCCAAGGCCCTCGGCTACGGCCTCGACGTGGACGGCCGGCGCTGCGGCTGGGCCGGCATGGGCGGCAGCCTGGCCGGCATGTACCCCGAACTCAACCTGTCGGTCGCCTGCCTCAAGAACCACCTCGGCACCAACGACGGCGACCCGATGGAGGGCGTGGCCGAGCTGATCCGCTCGACCGTCGCCAACACCCCGGTGACGACCGGCTGAGTTTCCCCTTCCTACCCCGGCTCGATGTCATCGCGGGCAACCGGTCAGCTTTCGGGGCCGCCGGCGAGTCGTCGCGGTGGTGAGACGACAGCAGGTTGAGCAGATAACCGCCTACATGCGCGAGCGGCTGGCGGACGACATCACGGTCGAGGAGCTCGCCGCGCTCGTCGACGTCAGCCGGTTCCACTTCATCCGGGTCTTCGCCCGGAGCACCGGCCACACGCCCTACCAGTACCTGCGCCGGATCCGGATGCGGACCGGGGCGGAGTTGTTGCGTACCACGGCTCATCCGGTCGCGCGGATCGCCGGGATCTGCGGCTACCGCAGCGCCGGGCAGTTCGCGGCCGCCTTCCGCAAGGAGTTCGGCGTCAGCCCGACCCGCTTCCGTGGGTGAGCCGCTCCCGGCCGTCGTCGTCTTCCCAGTGGTAGCGAAGGGCGGTATCCGCTGCGCGGATACCGCCCTCGCCTACCACTGATCTCGTCCCACCACCGGCCTCGACGGCCGGGAGCGGCATTCGGCTCTCTACTCGGAAACGACCCGGACCCGGCGCGGACGCCACACCGTGAACCCGACCACGCCGGCCACGATCAGCAGCAGCCCGACGCCGACGATGACACCGACGCCCGGCCCGGTGACCGGAAGGCCGCCACCCCCGCCGCCCTGGTGCGGTGCGGCCACGGCCCCGCCGGCCGTCTTGGTCGGCGACGGAGACGTGGTCGGGTCACCCGACGGCGGCGTGGTCGCGCCGTCCCGCTCCTGAATCCAGGCGATGATCTCGTCAACCGAGCCGGCCTGCGCGACGAACGCGGGCAGGAAGCCCTTGGTCTGCCCGACCAGGGTCGGGTGCAACACGGTCTCGTTGCCGAGGCCCTCGGCGCCGACCAGCCACGGCTCGGGCGTGCACTGCGCGTGCCCGGCGAAGGCGGCCGACACGTCGACGAACGTCGCCTTGGCCGCGGCCGCCGTGGCCGCCAGCACCTGGTTGAGGCCGGTGATCGCGGCCGTGCCGGCGGTCCGCAGCGCCGCCGGCAACGGAAGCCCCGGGCACTGCGCGGCGTCGGCGAACGGCACCGGGTAGCCGGTGACGACCAGCTTGGCCTTCGGCGCCTTGACCCGGACCCGGGTCAGCAACTCGCCGACGCCGGCCGGAACGGTGGTCGCGAGGGCCTGCGGAATCCGGGCCAGCGCGGTGGTGCACGCCTCACCCTGCGGGGCGGTGGCGCAGAGGCGCAGCGTATCGGTGAGACCGAGGTCGTTGGCCCCCACGGTGACGCTGACCAGGTCGGTGTCCGCGGTCAGCTTGTCCAGCTGAGTCCGGATGACGTCGGCCGAGGTGGCGGCGCTGCACGCGGCCAGGGTCAGGTGAACCTTGTCCTTGTCGGCGGCCCACAACACCGGGAAGGCACCGGCGGTGGTCCGGCACGCGCCGGTCTCGGTGCCGGCGCCGACACCGGCGGCGTACGAGTCACCGAGCGCGACGTAATCGACCGTCACCGGCGCGGGGGCAGCGACCGCGGCGGCTGAGGGGGTGAGAGCCGCCGCGGTCGCGGCGAGGAGCGAAAGAACCATAAGCTTCGGGCGCAAAACCATGAGGTGCGAATATCCGGCATCAACCAAGCGACGTCAACGAATGCGCCCAAAGTTGCGCACTTGATTGCCCTCGCGACAACCTCAGCCAGAATCCGACCGCCGGAAATACTCCCGCCAGGCCGCCGGCACCCGCCGCGGGCGTCGCCGCTCGCGGCCCAGCAGCGCCGGGCCGACCGGGTGTGCGTGACCGGCCGCACCCGGACCGGAACCGCGGCCGGACACAACAACGCGGTCGGCGCGACCAGCAGCACCGCCACCGCTGACGGATCGGCCGGCACCGAGGCAGAAACGTGATCCATCCATGCGCCCAAGAACGCCATCAGCTCGGTGTGGTTCATCGCGGCCGGAACGTTTCCCGAATGCACCCGGTCAAGGAGTGCACGGTTCGCGCCGGCCGATGTGCAGGTACGTGCACATCATTCAGAATGGGAACGTGCGTGCGGACGCGCCGGGGGTGCGGCCGGGTCGCAGAACGAGCACGGCTCCTCGTGGGCCGGCAGGCGAGCCGGGATCAGCCGGAACGCCAGCGCGCCGCCGATCACCAGGAGCCCGGCGCAGATCAGCATCGCGTGGCGGTAGACCGGGTGCAGCGTCGACGGGTCGGTCAGGTTGCCGTCGCCCAGGCCCGCGGCCAGGGGCAGCACCGCCACCGAGAGCAGGCCGGCCGCCCGGGCCACCGCGTTGTTGACGCCCGAGGCGATGCCGGCGAAACGGTCCTCCAAGGCGCCGAGGGCGGTCGCGGTGAGCGGGGCGACCAGCAGCGACAGGCCCAGGCCGAAGATGATCACCGCGGGCAGGACGTTCAGCAGGTACGAGGCTCCGGCGCCGACCATCGACAGCAGGACCAGGGCGACCGCGCAGATCAGCGGCCCCACGGTCATCGGGATGCGCGGGCCGATCCGCTGGCCCAGAGCACCGGCCCGGGACGACAGCAGCAGCATCAGCCCGGTCACCGGCAGCAGCGCGATGCCGCCGGTGAGCGGGCTGAACCCGGCCACCACCTGAAGGTTGAGCACGACCAGGAAGAAGACGCCGCCGTTGGCCGCGTACACCAGGAAGGTCACGATGTTGGCGCCGGTGAACGCCTTGGCCGAGAAGACGCCGAGCGGCAGCATGGGGTGTGGTGACCGGCGTTCGACCAGCACGAACGCGATCATCCCGGCCACGCCCAGGGCGAGCGGGGCGAGCACCGCGGCGCTGCCCGGCCCGTGTTCCGGCCAGGCCGTGAAGCCGTAGGTCAGTCCGCCCAGCCCGGCCGCCCCGGTCAGCACACCGGCCAGGTCGGGGCGGCGGGCGGCGGCCGGGTTGCGCGATTCCGGCACGTGGCGGATCGCGACGATCAACACCAGGGTGGCGACGGGTACGTTGATCAGGAAGATCAGCCGCCAGTCGGCCGCCTCGACCAGCCAGCCGCCGAGGAACGGCCCGAGGGCGCCGCCGATCCCGCCGAGCCCGGACCACGCGCCGATCGCCCGTGATCGGTCGCCCGGCTCGAACGACGCCTCCAGGATGGCCAGCGCCCCGGGGGTGAGCAGGGCTCCCCCGATGCCCTGCAACACCCGCGCGGCGATCAGCAGTTCGACGTTCGGTGCCACGCCGCACAGCAGCGAGGCGGCCGCGAACCAGCTGATACCGACGATGAACACGCGTTTGCGCCCGTACCGGTCACCCAGCGACCCGCCCAGCAGGATGAGTGAGGCCAGGCTCAGCGCGTACCCGTTGATGGTCCATTGCAGATCGGCGGCGCCCGCGCCGAGGTCGTGGCCGATCGCCGGCAACGCGATGTTGACCACCGTCGCGTCGATGAAGGCGAGGCTCGACCCGAGCACGGTGGCCAGCAGCACCCAGCGACCGGCCGGGGTGCCGTACCGGACAAGACCTTGATCCATGCCCTCCTTGTTACCGGAAATCCGCAGCGTGGTGGTGGCACCAGTCCCGAAATGCCCGAGCCGGCCGGCCGGTGATCCGCGCGACAGTGTCGGTGACCGGTTCGCCGGTGCCGACCAGCGACGCCCAGTAGGTCAGCGAGGCGTCCACGAACCCGGCGTCACCCCACTCGGCCAGCAGCTGCTGCCGCGCCGTCTCGGGCGCCAGTTCGATCCACCGCAGCGGCCGCCCGATCGCCTCGCCGATGAGCCGGACCTGCTCGGCCTGGGTCACGTTCTCCGGCCCGGTCAGGTGCGGCCTCTGCCCGTCGAGGACATCGCTGGTCAGCGCCGTGACGGCGACGTCGGCGATGTCACGCTCGTCGATCAGCGAGCGGGCGGCGGCGCCGTACGGCCACCGCACCGCCCCCTCGTCGCGGATCATGCCGGCCCAGCCCAGTGTGTTCGTGGCGAAGCCGCCGGGCCGCAGGAACACCCAGTCGCCGCCACTGCGCTCGACCGCCTGCTCGACCTCACCCCAGAAGCCGTGTTCGGCGCCGGCCGCGGACAGGTAGACCACCTTGCGTACCCGCCGGGTGATCGTCGCGACGGTCTTGTCGATGCCGGGTACGCCGGGGCCGGGCCAGACCAGGAACACCGCGTCCACCCCGGCCAGGGCGGCGTCGAGCGAGGCCGGATCGCCCAGGTCGGCGGGCACGTCGCCGGCACTGCGACTGGACGTGCGAACCTGGGCGCCGGCCTCGCTCAGCCCGGCCGCGACGTGCCGCCCCACGTTCCCGGTGGCTCCCGTTACCAGAATCATGGAGCGAGGCTCACACCTGAACCTGGCTTCAAGTCAAGAAGGGAACCGCCCGGACAGCTTCCGGATCGCACCGGCCACAATCGATTCCGGTGCGGTGTCGACCGAACCGGCCTGGTAGGGCGGCTCGGGCGCGTACTCGACGATCAGCTGGACGATCTGCGCCGCCTCGTCGCCCGCGATCCGCCCGGCCAGAGTGAGGGCCATGTCGATGCCGGCCGACACCCCGGCCGCGGTGGCGTAGTGGCCGTCGAAGACCACCCGCTGGGTCGACGGCTCGGCGCCGAGGCCGGCGAGCTGGTCGATCGCACCCCAGTGGGTCGTCGCCCGCCGGCCGGCCAGGAGCCCGGCGCCGGCCAGGATCAGCGAGCCGGTGCACACCGACGTCGTCCAGGTGCTGGTCCGGTCGGCCGCGCGCAGCCACTTGTGCAACGGGCCGTCGGCCATCTGGTCCTGCTGGCCGGGGCCACCGCCGATCAGCACCACCTCGGGCGCGGGCACGTCGGTCAGCTTCGCCGCGGCGTTGATCGACACGCTCTTCAGGTCGTTGGTGATCAGGCCGGGATGCTCGGTCACGAAGACGACCTCGGTGTCGGGCAGCCGGCCCAGCACCTCGTACGGCCCGATCACGTCGAGCGAGGTGAACCCGGGGTAGAGAACGATGGCGACCTGCATGTCACTGCTCCTTCCGCTCACCGGTGGCCGCGGATCGGCCGGCCGGGTAGGACGTGCTCGTGCAACCGGCCGTCGCGGACGACCGCCTCGCCGTTGACGAACACGTGGTGGAAGCCCGTCGAGGGGCTCGTCGAGTGCTGATAGGTGGCGGTGTCGGTGACCCGGTCGGCGTCGAGGACGACGATGTCGGCGTCGCAGCCGGGCTGGATCCGGGCTTTGCGCCGCAGCGCCGGCGCGGCCCGCTCGAGGACGCGGGCCGGTTGCACGGTGCACTTGGCGATGGCCTCGGGCAGGGTGAGCATCCCGGTCTCGCGTACCGCCACCCGCAGCGTGCGGGCGAAGGTGCCGGCGCTGCGCGGATGGGTACGGACGAACGCCGGCGGCGGCCACCGCACCGGGTCGTAGACGTGACCGTCCTCGACCACGAACGGAACGGCGTCGGAGGCGACCACGGTGTCCGGCAGCGCGCAGATCCCGGCGACACGGCCGGGCTCGCGGTCCTCGTCGAACATGGTGATGAAGGCCAGGCCGGACGGGTCGGTGGCCCGCAGTTCGCGCAGCCGATCGGCCGAGGCGACGGTCTCCCCGGTCCGCGCGTAGATCACGTCGCGCGGTGTGCCGGTCGCGCCCAGGACGTGCAGCCGGTCGGGATGAAAGTAGTCGGAGCCGATCGCGCTCATCCCGGATCCGTACGGGTACGCCTCGCTGGTCACCCTCGCCCCTTCGGCGCGCACCCGTTCGACCAGCGCCTGGACCCGCGCCAGGTGCCGGGTCGACGTCGAGTTGATGTGGCAGTAGTGCATGTGCGCGCCGGTCTCCGCGGCCACCCGGGTCAGCTCCTCGGCGCCGTCGACGATCACCCCGGGGTCCTGTTCGACGAGTGGTCGCGCGTGCGTGAACGTCGGCACGCCCACCTCCGCGGCCAGCCGGGCGACCTCGACGAGCTCGGCCGGGTCGGTCGCCGGGGCGTACCCGAGCAGGATCCCGATGCCCAGGGCTCCGGCGGCCAGCTCGCGTTCCACCTGCCCGAGCAGTTCGGCCCGCTGAACCGGTGAGGCCGGCGTACGCCACGCGTCCGAGGCCAGCACGTCGAGGGGGCCGGCGGTCTCGTCCGGGAGGGGCAGGCCACCGACGACGTGCCGGCGCAGCAGCGACCACGAGGCCGCGTACCCGTAGTTGACCGGCCGGCCCTCGGCCGCCGCCCGGGCGTACGCGGCCGCCACCGGCGCGGCACCGGCCTCGAGTTCGAGGGCCGTGGTGACGCCGTCCAGCGCCTGCAGCCGGCCCTCGCCGATGGCCTGCCCGTGACTGTGCAGGTCGATGAAGCCGGGCGCCACCACCAGCCCATGCACGTCGATCTCGGTTCGTGCGTTCAGGCCGGCGGTGGCCACGGCGGCGATCTTGTCGCCGGTCAGAGCCACATCGCGTACGCCGTCCAGCCCGCTCGCCGGGTCGATGACCCGCCCGCCCCGGAGCACCACGTCGTAGGTCGTCACGCCGCGACGGTGACCCGGCTGATCAGGTCGTTGACGTGCTCCATCAGCCGCCCGAAGGCTTGATCGGCCGACGGGACGCGGGCCGCGTAGTCGATCCAGCCGTGCACCTGTTCGGCGTCGAGCTGAACGGTCACTCCGACTCCGGCCTCCCGCAGCCGCCGGGCGTAGTCCTCCTCGGCCGACCGCAGCAGGTCGTGGCCGGCGATGGCCAGGAGCGCGGGCGGCAGCCCGGCCAGCGAGGTGGCCCGGCCCGGCAGCGCGTACGCCGACCCGGCCGCCGCCTCCGGGGCCACGTACTGCCCGAGGAAGAACCGGAGATCCTCGATGGCGACCCGCTTGCCGTCGCTGAACGCCTTCATGCTCGGCCGGTCCAGGTCGTCGTCGATGGCCGGGTAGATCAGGATCTGCGCGTCGATCCGCGGGCCGCCCTCGTCCCGGGCCCGCAACGCGACACAGGCGGCCAGGGTGCCGCCGGCGCTGTCCCCGGCGATGAGGAAAGGCAGCTCCGGATGCAAGGCGCGGGCCCACACCATGGCGTCCCAGGCATCGTCGAACGGCGCCGGGAAAGGGTGCTCGGGCAGCATCCGGTAGTCGACCGCGACGACCACCGCCCCGGTGTCCCGGCACATCCGGCGGGTGACCAGGTCGTGGGTGTCGAGGTCGCCGGTGGTCCACGCCCCGCCGTGCAGGTACACGATGACCGCGGTGGGTCGTTCGGGACGATAGACGCGTACCGGAATCCCCCGCACCTTGTCGTCGGTGACCTGATGCACCGCGACCGCGCGGGCGTTCCGGGTGAAGACCGCGATCGCGTCGCGCATGCCCTGGCGGAGCTCGCCGGTGGTCTGGTCGGCGGCGCGGACGTTTCCGGCCGGGCCGAGTTCGTCGAGCAGCTCGATGATGTCGGGGTCGATGGGGGTCTCGTTCATGTGGCCCTTTCCAGGTTTCGGGCACAGCGGTCCCCAGGCCCGGCCGGCGGACCCGCGGACGCTGCGGCTGGGTGTTATCGCTTCCGGTAGATCCGGGCTCGGCGCAGGTAGTCGACCGCCACCGCGCCGACCAGGATGGCGCCGATCACGATGCTGTTGTACTGCGGCGGGATCCCGGTCAGGACCAGGGCGTTGTCGATCAGCGAGAGCAGGACGGCGCCGACCGCGATGCCCTGGATGTTGCCCAGCCCGCCCAACAGGCTGACGCCGCCGATGAGCACCGCGGTGATCGCGTTCAGGGTGATCGAGGTGCCGCCGGCGGTGACCTGCGCGGCGCCGACCCGGGAGGCATAGACGATGCCGGCCAGGGCGGCCGTGCCGGCGGCGATGACATAGAGCGCGAGGTCGAGGCGTACCACGCGCAGCCCGTTGCCGACCGCGGCCTTGCGGTTGCCGCCCAGGGCCCGGACGTTGACGCCGAACCGGGTGCGTTCGAGCAGAAACCAGAAGGCCAGGCCGACCGCGACGGCGATGAGCACGTCGTTGTAGATGCCGCCGATGTCGCCCTGGGCGATCCGCTGGAACGCGTCCGGGAGTGGCAGGACGTCGTTGCCGCCGGTGACCAGGTTGTCCAGGCCGGTGAGCATGTAGAACGACCCGATGGTGGCGATGATCGGCGGGACGTGCAGGTAGGTGATGACGGCGAAGTTGAGCACCCCGAGGACGCAGCAGATGCCGAGGCCGGCCAGGACGGCCAGGGGCCAGGGCGTACCGCCGACCAGCAGCTTGCCGGTCGACAGGGCGCCGAGGGTGAACACGGCCCCGGCCGAGAAGTCCAGGCCGCCGCCGATGATCAGCAGGGCGGCGCCGCAGGCCATGACGAAGTAGATGACGCTGCTGCGCACGATCTCGGTCAGGTTGCTGGTCGACAGGAACAGGTCGGAGCGGGTCGAGGCAAACACCCCGATCACGATGATGACCGCGATCAGCGTGGTTTCCTGGCGGACCAGGATCTTGGTCAGCCAGCTGTCCCGTGGGCCGCCGTGGTCGCGCGCCCCGGATGCGACGGTCAACGCCATCAGAGCTCCCCCTTGATCGCTCCGGTGATCATGCCGACGATCTCCTCGCGCCCGGTGTCGGCGACCGTCCGGGTGCCGACGGTCCGGCCGAGCCGCAGGACGGTCACGCGGTCGGCGTGCGCGAAGACGAAGTCCAGGTCGTGGCTGACGATGATGACCGCCTTGCCCGCCGCCCGGAGCTCGTCGATGATGTCGCCGACGTGGGCGGTCTCCTGGACGCCGAGCGCGGCGGTCGGCTCGTCCAGCAGCATGATCGGCTTGTCCATCCGGACCGCGCGGGCGACGGCGACGACCTGACGCTGACCGCCGGAGAGCAGACCGACCGGGGTCCGCACGTTGCCGACCCGCACCTTGAGGTCGCGAAGGACCTCGGCCGCCTCGCGTTCCATCCGGCGCCGGTCGAGCACGATGCCGAACCGGCGGGGCAGGTTGCCGAGGGCCATGTTGTGCGCGATGTCCAGGCATTCGACCAGCGCGAGATCCTGGTAGACGACGGCGATGCCACCGTTGACCAGCACTTCGCCCTCGTCGGCGCGGTGGATGCCGGTGACGATCTTGATCGTGGTCGATTTGCCGGCGCCGTTGTCACCGACGATCGCGTGCACTTCGCCGGCGTACGCGTCGAGACGGACATCCTCCAGCGCGGACACCGAGCCGAAGTATTTGCGTACACCGCGCAGCTGCAAGGCCGCGGCGGCGGCCATCAGACCCAGCCCTTGTCCAGCATGCCCTGCACCTCGTCCGGGCCGACCACCTTGACCTGCACCGGCACCGCCGGGGCGGTCTTGCCCTCGTGCACGTCGACCGCGCCGTCGAGCAGCTGCTTGCCGAGCGAGCAGACGTCCTGCAGGAACATCAGGTTGGCGAACCCGTCCTTGACCGCCTCGGAGCCACCGTTGTCGTGACCGACGGGGAGCAGGAACGTCTTGCCCTTGAGGTTCTTGGATTTGATGGCGGAGACGGCGCCCGGCGTCGTCGTACCCATGTGGGTGACGATCTCGGTGATGTCGGGATGGGCAGTGAGCAGCGCGTTGGCCTGCGGGAGGGCCTTGGCCGCGTCGTCGCCGGTGTACACCTCTCCGGCGATGGTGACGTTGCTGGTCTTGGCCGCCGCGGCCTTGACGCCGTCCAACCAGGACTTGCCGAGCCCGGTGTTGGCTGCCGCGACCAGCCCGAGCACGTGCTTACCGGGCAACGCGCCGACGCCGCCGACCACCGCCTCGCCGATCGCCGTGAAGTCCGGGCCGATGTTGTAGTCGGATCCGCTGTCCGGGCCGCCGGCGCCGTAGATCGTCCCGGTCACCACACCGGCCGCCTGCGCCTGCTTGAGCACCTGGGTGAAACCCTCGCTGGCCGGGAACGTGATGATGATGTCCTTCTTGTTCGCGGTGGCCTGCCGCACCTGCTGGATCATGCCGTTGGCGTCGATCGCCTGACCGGTCGAACCGCTCTCGCTCAGGTCGGCGCCGCGCTTTTTCGCCTCGTCCTTCATGCAGTCACCGATCTGCCGCCAGGTCGGATAACTGGGCAGCGGATTGATGAACTGGACCGTTGGCGGCTTCGTGCCCCCGGAGGCCGGTGAGCTGCCCACCGCCGTGTCGTCGGTGGCGCATCCGGACAAACCGGCGAGGACGAGAATCGGCGTCGATAACGCCGCGTAAAGGCGCACGGTCATCATGAATCCTCCTGAAGCGTATTCGCAGCCCGGCCCCGTATTCGAAATGAGAAATTGCTGTTTCCAATAGAGCGATTTTGCGATCTCCCGGAGGACAGGAACAAGTGGCAGGAGCGGCGTCTTGCGATAGATTCCTGCCATGGACGCTTCGCCCCGCCACCGCATCGCCGTGCTGGCGCTCGACAAGGTGCTGCCGATGGAAGTCGGTATGCCGTTCCTGATCTTCGGTCAGCGGGGGCTGCCCTACGACCTGACGCTGTGCGGCCGCGCCGCGGGCCCGGTCGAGACCGACAACGGCTGGTCGGTCAACGTCACCCAGGGCCTGGAGGCGCTCGACACGGCCGACACGGTGATCGTGCCCGCCTTCCGCCGGTTCTCCGAGCCGCCCCCGGCGGACGTGTCGGCCGCGCTGGCCCGCGCCCACCGGCGTGGCGCCCGCATCGCCTCGATCTGCACCGGAGCGTTCGCCCTGGCCTCAGCCGGCCTGCTCGACGGAAAACGCGCGACCACGCACTGGCGCCACGCGCAGGAACTCGCCAACTACTACCCGCGGGTGGCGGTCGATCCGGACGTGCTCTACGTCGATGCCGGCGACGTCATCACTTCGGCCGGCGTGTCCAGCGGCATCGATCTCTGCCTGCATCTGCTGCGCACCGACCACGGCGCGGCGGTCGCGAACGCGGTGGCCCGGGAGATCGTCGCCGCGCCGCGCCGGGAGGGCGGCCAGGCCCAGTTCATCGAACGGCCGTCGAACCCACCGAACAAGGTCGGCCTGGGCAAGACGCTGGAGTGGGCACTGAACCGGCTGGACCAGCCCCTGACGGTGACCGAGCTGGCCACCCACGCCCGGCTCTCCACCCGTACCTTCGCCCGCAGTTTCGCCGCGGAGACCGGCGTGACCCCGCTCAAGTGGCTCAACACGGCTCGCATCGACCGGGCCCGCGAACTCCTCGAGACGACCGACGCCGCCGTGGACCACATCGCCCGGCTCTGCGGGCTGGGCACGCCGGCGAACTTCCGGCAGCACTTCCGCCGGGCGACCGGGGTCACACCGAGCGAGTACCGCCGGACGTTCACCGTGACCGGCTGACTCAGAGCTGCGACTGGCGATAGCTCTTGGTGCCGGCGGCGGTGTGCACGTTGATCAGGAACTTGTCCACCTGACCGCCCGCCGGGCCCGGCCACCAGGCCGTCCACCAGCCCTCCTTGCTGCTGGTCCGAATCGTCATGCCGTCCTCGAGGACCAGGTCGATCCCGGTGACCGACTCGTCCACCCGGCCGGCGATCTGGGAATACTGCCCGTCGCCCTCGCCGACCGAGCTCTGCGTCTCGATCGTGGCGTGTTCCGGCCCGACCGGCGGCAGCGGCCCGTCGGCCAGCCCCATCGTGGCGAAGGCGTCGTCCCCGCCGACCAGCATGCACTCCACCAGCTTCTCGCCGCGCCGCAGGATCAGCGAGGTGGCCGCGCCGCGCTGGTCCGCGAGCAGCACGTCGGCCGAGGTCAGCGTGTCCGGGTCGAAGCCGAGGATGCCCGCCTTGGCGCAGCTCTTGGCCTGTGGCAGCACGTCGGCGCCGCTCAGCGTGCCCGGTGCCGGGGTCCACGACGCGACCGCCTGGTCGGCCGCGCTGGGCAGGAGCGCGGGCACGGCGAGGACGCCGGCGACGGCCGCGGCGGCGACCACGGTGACGCCCACGGCCCATCGGCGTACGGGCAGCGGCCGGCGGCCCGGCTCGGCCATGATCCGCTCCAGCGCGGCCCGGGAACGGGACCATTCGGCCGGGCTGGGCTCCCGGTTCAGTGCCGGGTCGAGCTGCTTCAGGTCGTTCATGACTGCTCCCTCAGGATCAGTTGCGGCAGGGGACTTTCGGTCATCGCGTCGGAGAGACGCTTGCGGGCGCGGCTCAGCCGCATCGCGAAGGTCGACGGGCGGCAGCCGGCCACGACGGCCGCCTCCTCCACGCTCAACCCGTCGAAGATGACCAGCGCGAGCGTCTCGCGGTCGGCCGGGCGCTGCGCGCGCCAGGCCCGTTCCAGATCGACGCGGGTGGCCGCGGCGGAGGAGGGATCGGCCACGGTGGCCGGGTCACTCTCACCCAGCAGGCGTACGTCCAGAGCCCGCCGCCGCAGCCAGCCCCGGGTCTGGTTGGCCATCGTCCGGCGGGCCACCGCGAACAGCCACGGCCGCGCGTCCTCGGGAAGGTCGTCGTACCGGCGCCACGCGGTCATGAACACCGTCGAGATGACGTCCTCCGCCTCGTGCGACGGCACCCGCCGCTCCACGAACCGCAACAGATCCGGGTAGTGCCGCGTGTGCAGCAGCCGGAACCGCTCGGCCCTCTCGTTGTCGGTCATGCCCCCTACCTGTCCGGCCGGGCCGTTCCATCACAGTCGGATCGGATTTGGACAACGGTGCAAGTAACTACGGTGTCAGCGAGTGGGCATCACACCCAGCCCAGTGGTCACATGGTGATCATGAGCGTGCCGGCCGCGATCCGCGGCCGGCCCTCCGCACCTACTTGTCGGGCGGAACGTCGGAGACGGGCCGACCGGCACAGGTCGCTCCCGGTCGCGGCAGCCGCCCGGTCAGGAAGTAGTCGTCCACGGTGGCGGTGACGCACGCGTTCGAGCCGTAGGCGACGTGCTCGCCGTCGGCCGGCACGGTGAGCAGCCGATGTCCGAGCCGGGCGGCCATCGCGACGCCGCCCTGGTACGGCGTCTGCGCGTCGAGTTCCTCCTGCACCACCAGCCCGGTCGGATAGCCGTCCCGGCGCACCGCGACCGGCGGCTCGACCTGCTCCACCGACCCGAAGGCGCACTCCAGCGGCGCGGCGTTGGCAGCACCCCAGCCGTACGGGTAATGCACCGAGAAGTAACGCACCTCGCGGTAGTAGACGTTCAGGTCACGCGGCCAGTCCGTCTCGCACTGCACCGCCTCCCGCACCCCGCTGCTGGTCGGCGGCGGATCCTCGAGCAGCCTGCGTGACCGGAGGTCCGTCGTCCCGGTCCGGTCGACCAGTCCCCGGATCTCTCCGGCGAGGTAGTCCCAGTCCGGCGGCTGGGCCGCCGTCGCGCCGACGGTCTGGTCGAGCCCGTCACCGTCGAACTCGCCGCCGATCGGATCCGCCTCCAGCCTGGCCCGGAGGCGTTCGACGGTGGCGTGCACGGCGTCCCGGGTCGTACCCAGGCCGTAGGTCCGGTTGCGCTGAGCCACCCAGCTCATCCACCGGTCGGTGTTGCGCCGCTGGGCGATCGGCTGCTGCTTCCAGGCCTCCCAGAACGTCCAGTCCGGATGCATCGCGGAGTCCAGCACACTGCGGTTGAGCCGGCCCGGGAAGAGCGTGCCGTAGGCGGCGGTCACCTTGGTGCCGTAGGAATGGCCCATCAGGTTGAGCCGGGATTCACCCAGCGCGGCCCGTACGACGTCCAGGTCGCGGGCGTTGTTCGCGGTGGTGAAATAGGGCCGCCGCGCCCCTCCGGCCCGCTCGCACTCCTGATCGTGGCGGCGATATTCCTCGGCGTAGGCCCGCATCCGGGCGTCGTCCATCCGGGTGTGGCCCCACTTTGGCACCGACTCCCCCTCACACAGCAGGGGCTGTGACGGACCGACGCCGCGCGGGGCGATGCCGATCACGTCGTACCGTGTGGACAGCCCCTCGTACCCCCCGTACCCGGTCGATTCGAAGGTGCTGCCGCCCGGCCCGCCCGGGATCGGGACGAAAACGCCGAGCCGCCCCGCCGGATCACTGGCCGGCCTTCGCGAGATGTCGACCGTCTCGGTCGGACCGTCGGGCCGCCGGTAGTCCAGCGGCACCAGCACCACCGCGCAGGTCACCCCCGGCACCCAGTCCGGAAAGTCCGCCGGGCACGCTCCCCAGGCCACCGGCTGGGCGTAGAACCGCGCCGGCCCGGCGCCGGCCGTCGCGGGCAGGGGCGCCCCGGTGCCCAGCAGCACCACCGCGGCCGCCGCGGTGAAAATCGTCCGTCTCATCTCCCTTAGAGCGAGCCGGCCCCGCCCGACGTTGCATGTTCGCCGATATCCACAGGGGCTGTGGACAACCAGATGCGATCATCGTGGCTGCTCATCACCTCCGACGGCGGCTGGTCCTCCAAGTAGGGGGCTCAGGCGATCCGCAGGCCGGGGCGCGCGGCGACCGGAGCCGGACGGTGGATGGCGTGGCGCGCCGCCAGCATCGCGGCCGTGGCCGCCGACGCCGAGCGCTCCGGCGACGCCGACCGCCGCAGCAGCAGGTTCTCCAGGCGGGTGGCCAGCTCGGAGCGGTGGAACGGTTTGGTCAGGTAGTCGTCGGCGCCGGCCTCCATGGCGGCCATGATGCGGTGGTCGTTGACGTCGGCGGTGACGAACATGATGGGCAGGGCGGCAGTGTCGGGCTGGGAGCGCAGGTGCCGGCAGAAGTCGATGCCGGACTCGCCGGGCATCCGGACGTCGAGCAGCAGCGCGTCGATGCCGCCGGCCGCCAGCAGCACGGACGCCGTACGCGTGTCGGTGGCCTCGACCGCCTCGTGGCCGAACCGGTGCAGGGACAGCGCCATCAGCTCACGATGGTCGGCATCGTCGTCGGCCACTATTACTACTGCCACGGCTCTACCTCCCCGATCCGGCCCGTACAGCAGGACTGTTCGGCAGCTCGCCGAAATCCGCTGAGGCGTTGTGCTCAATGAGATCCGTGGGTTCGGTGGGGCGCCTGCGCCGGGCCAGCACGCGAAGCACCTCGACGGTGCCGGTGATCAGCAGGGACAGGCCGACGCCGGCGAGGATGCCGACGATCGGGTGGTCGGCGAACGCCTTGCCGCCGAGCAGGCCGATCCCGCCGCTGTAGAGGGCCCAGATCACGCCGCCGAGCGAGGTCGCCTTGGTGAAGCGGCGCAGCGGGTAGCCGGCGGTGCCGCTGGCCAGCGTGACGGCGGTGCGCCCACCGGGGATGAATCGGGACGCGACGATCATGGCTCCGCCGCGCCGGTCGAGCTGGCGGGCGATGTGCGCGACGGCCGTGCGGAGCCGGCGGGAGCGGCGGAGCAGGCGCGGACCGAGCACACTGCGGCCGATGGCGTACGAGATGTGGTCGCCCACGATGGCCCCGACTGCGGCCGCGGCGATGACCAGCCACAGGTTCGGCGTGCCGGTGGAGGCGGCGAACACCCCGGCCGCGATCACCGCCCCCTCGGCCGGGATGGCCGGGAAGAGCACGTCGCCGGCCGCCATCCCCGCGGTGATCGGATAGATCAGCGGCGACGTCATCCAAGGCTCGATCATCGCGAGCAGGTCCACCATCACGCCACCTCGGCGATCGTCGGGGGTGCGTTCGGCACCATCGTGGTGGCGGATGGCGACAGCGCGGTTACCGGACGTTCGCCGCGAGGCGACGCGGAGACGGCCGAAAGCGGTCGAAGTTCGCGGGCGGTCAGAGCCAACAGGATCAGGATCATGATGAAAAGGACACGTTCGGTCAGGCCGGCGTAGGGGACGACGTCTTGGCCGAGCAGCACCGCCGGCCCGTGCAGCAGGCCGAAGAGCGCGGCCGCCGCGGCGGTGGTCCAGGCCGCGCGGCGCAGGCGGCGGGTGCGGGCCACGAGCAGACCCACGATCGGGGGTACGACGGCCAGCATCGCCGCCCCGTACCGGTGGATCACCGCCGCCGTGGTCAGCGGCATCCCGGGCAGGTTGGTCGGGAACACCACGATCGTCGCCAGCGCCGCCGACCACAGGCCGAGCAGCGTCGGCACGAGCCTGCGCCGGGGCCCGTGCCGGGCGGCCGTGACGGCGAGCGCGCCCGCCACCACGATCAGCCCCGCACACGCCACGCCGAGCAGGATCGTCCCGGGCACCGACACGACCGCGTCGCTGAGCATCTCGTTCACCGGGTCGAGGTGGGCGACCAGGTGCAGGCTGATCCCGGCGACCACGGCCACGGCCAGCCCGATCGCTACCAGCGGGGTCATGCCGCCTCCACGACGGGGACCGGCCGCGACCGCAGGCTGTAGAGGCGCTCGAACTCCTTCACGGTGGTCGCGACGTCGTGGCGCTCGGCGATGGCGCGGCTGCGTACCCCCATCTCCTTTGCCTTGTGGTGGTCGGCCAGCACGGTCACCAGGTGCTCGGCCAGCCGGTCGTGGTCGCCCGGCGGGAACAGGAAGCCGTTGTGCCCGTGGTGCACGAGGTGCGGGAGCGCGGACGCGTCGGCGCCCAGGACGGGCAGGCCGGACGCCATCGCCTCGAGGACGACCAGGCTCTGCAGCTCGGCCGTGCCGGCGTTGACGAAGACGTCGGCGGCGGCGTAGGCGGCGGGCAGGTCGGCGTCGTCGACGAAACCGGTGAAGACCAGGCCTTGGGCGACGCCCAGCCGCTGCGCCAGCGCCTCCAGCCGGTGCTGCTGGTCGCCCTTGCCGATCAGGACGAGCTGGGCGTCGGCGATCCTCCGGCGGACCGCGGGCAGCGCCCGGACCAGCACATCCAGGTTCTTCTCCTTGTCCAGGCGGCCGACGTACGCGATGGTCGGCCGCTGCGGCACCCGGTACTTGAGCCGGAACGCGGCGGCCGGGGTGCCGGCCCGGAACCGGGACAGATCCATGCCGCAGGAGATCGGCAGCACCGGACCGGGCACACCCTTGCGCTCGGCCAGCGCGGCCGCGTACGGCGTCGGCGCGGTCACCACGTCGGCCTTGGTGAACACCCGGGCGCAGTCCCGCCAGGCCCACGCCTCCACCCTCTCCAGCAGCGCGCCCTTGACCGGCAGGTAGTGCGACAGGTTCTCGGGCATGAAGTGGTTGGTCGCGATCACCGGGATGCCGAGCTCGTTGGCGGCGGCGATGACGGCCCGGCTGAGCAGCATGTGGCTCTGCGCGTGGACCACGTCGGGCCGGACGAACTCGAGGATCCGGCGGGCCGCGGTGACCAGGCCGACCGGCGCGCAGAACCGGAAGCCCTTGCGCCGCAGGACCGGCAGCGACCGTACCCGGTGCTCGACCACGCCGTCGACGAACACCGTGCGGCTCTCGGCCGACGTGGCCGGCGCGACGACGTGCACTTCATGCGTGGGTACGAGCGCGTGGGCGAGGCGCTGGGCGAAGTAGGAGGCGCCGTTGACGTCCGGTGCGTACGTGTCGGCGGCGATGAGAATGCGCATGACTTCTAACCCCTCAGAGAGCCGGTGTTACTCGAAATCGACGTCCGGCCCACCGCCGGACGAGAAGGTGGACCGAGGTGACGAGCAGGGCCAGGCCGGCCGTCAGGGCGATGGCCGTGCCCGGGGACTTGAGCAGTTCGGCCGCCTGCCGGCCGAAGATCACACCGAGGCCGATCAGCACGCCGGCCCGGATCAGGCTGGCCGCGCTGACCCAGGCCACGAACCGGCGGTACGGGATCCGGGCCAGCCCGGCGGCCACGTACGCGGGTATCGCGGCCAGATCGATCGCCTTGGCCCCAGCGACCACTTTGGGCAGGTTGTCCTGGACGGCCGCGGTCAGCCGGACCCGCCGCTTCTCGGTCATGCCGAGCTTGCGCAGCAGGCGCGCGATCCTCGGCCGGGTGCCGAACCGGCCGAGGACGTAGAGCACGCTGTCCGCGGCCACGTCGGCGACCACGACGATCAGCAGGATCGGCCAGAAGGCGGCCAGACCGGCGCCGACCAGCGACCCGGCCAGCACCGTCGCGGCCGGCCCCTCGGCCAGCACGAGCGGCCCCAGCAGGGTGTACGGGTGGTCGACCACCGCGTTCCAGAGCACCTGTGCCACATCCATGGCGATGACTGTGGGAGTGCGGTCGTACCCGTCGCGTCCCTCCGTGGTTCCA
This sequence comes from Actinoplanes sp. NPDC049265, assembly GCF_043197135.1. Taxonomy (NCBI): domain Bacteria; kingdom Bacillati; phylum Actinomycetota; class Actinomycetes; order Micromonosporales; family Micromonosporaceae; genus Actinoplanes; species Actinoplanes sp. NPDC049265. The sequence continues at coordinate 141,150 of NZ_JBICSP010000005.1, forward strand.
TCCGCCCCCGTACCGCGGAGTGACGTTGGGCGGCCGAACCCCTAGGTACGGTCAGGTAGTGGTGGACATGCGGATGCGACGACCGTCGCCCACGCTGCTCTGGTGGTTCGTCACCGGCACGCTGGGCGCGGTGGTCCTGGTCGTCTCGGTGCCGATCGCGGCGTCGGCGTACGACGTGCCGCTGCTCATCTCGTTCGTGGCGGCCACCGCGCAGGGCGTGGCCATCCCGCTGGCGCTGAGCCGGCCGGTCGAGGCGACGCTGATCCAGTTCGCCGGTGTGGCCGCGTTCGCCCTGGCCATGCCCCTTCACCCGGACCTGACCTGGCCGCTGACCATCCCCGGGATGATCGCGCTGATCCTTCATGTGGGGGTGGTCGGCGCCCGGCACAGCTGGCGGGCCGGGATGATCTCGTGGTGGGCCAGCGCCCTGCTGCTGATCCTGATCGGAGTGCTCGACTCGCGCGGGATGGGCGCCCGCAACGCCGACGTCACGCTGATCATCTACACCACCGACTCGCTGCTGCTGCTGATCGCGGCCATGGTGGTGCGGCACTGGTCGGGGATCCGGCAGCAGCTGGCCGAGGCCCGCCGGGACGTCGCGGTCGAGCAGAGCCAGCGGGCGGTGGCCGAGGAGCGCACTCGGATCGCCCGGGAACTGCACGACGTGGTCGCGCACAGCATGTCGGTGATCCACATGCAGGCGACGTCGGCGTCGTACCGGCTGAAGAACGCCGATCCCGAGTCGAAGGCCGAGTTCGCCCGGATCGCGGCCAACGCCCGGTCGGCCATGCGGGAGATGCGCCAGCTGCTGTCGGTGCTACGTGACGAGAGCAGCGACGCGACCCTGGCACCGGTGCCGGGGCTGGATCGGCTGGAGGAGCTGGCCGCATCGACGCGGCTGGCCGGCGTACCCGTCGCATTGCGGGTCTCAGATCTGCCCGAGGTGCCCGAGACGGTGTCCGCGGCGGCCTACCGGATCGTGCAGGAGTCGCTGAGCAACGTGATCCGGCACGCGCCGGGCGCCTCGGCCGACGTCTCCGTGACCTTCGAGGACGGCGCGCTCGCCCTGGTGATCACCAACAGCGCGACCGACAAGAAGCCGGATTCGGCGCCGGGTGGACATGGCATCCACGGCATGCGCGAGCGGGTACGCATGCTTGGTGGATCATTGGAGACGGGCCCGCTGGCCGAGGGCGGTTACCGGGTCGCGGCCGGACTGCCGGTGGGAGGTGTCGCGTGATCCGGATCCTGGTCGTGGACGACCAGTCGATGATCCGTGTCGGCATCCGGGCGATCCTCGAGTCGCAGGACGACATGACGGTGGTCGGTGAGGCCGAGAACGGCCGGGCCGGTGTCGACAAGACCCGCAGCCTGCGCCCCGACGTGGTGCTGATGGACGTCCGGATGCCGGTGCTGGACGGCCTGGCTGCGACCGGCGCGCTGCTCGGCCCCGAACGCGTCGAGGGCCACCACCCGCGGGTGCTGATGCTGACGACGTTCGACCTGGACGACTACATCTACGAGGCGCTGCGGGTGGGCGCGTCCGGCTTCCTGCTCAAGGACAGCGAACCGGACGAACTGCTGCAGGCGGTACGCGTGGTCGCCGGCGGCGAGGCTCTCCTCTCGCCCAGCGTGACCCGCCGCCTGATCGAGAACTTCGTGGCCGCCCGCCCCCGCCCGACCACCGGGTCGACCCAGCTCAACGGCCTCACCGACCGCGAACGTGAGGTGCTCCGGCTGGTCGCGCTGGGCCGGTCGAACGCCGAGATCGCGGCCGAATTGTTCATCGCCGAGCAGACCACGAAGACCCATGTCAGCCGCATCCTGGCCAAGCTCGGCCTGCGCGACCGTGTCCAGGCGGTGGTCTTCGGCTACGAGTCCGGCCTGGTCGTCCCCGGCAGCCGCTAGTTCGATCGCCCGGTTGCCCAGTTTCACAGGTGGTAGCCCAGAGCGGCATCCAGGCCGCGCATTCCGCCCGGCCCTACCACCCCCGAAACCAGTGATAGCCCCGCGCGGCGACAACCGTCCGCGCCTCAAAACCAGTGGTAGGCCAGAGAGCGGCATCCGGGGCCCGGATGCCGCTCTGGGCTACCACTGGTTTTGAGGGCGCGATCCGCGGGTGGGTGGTCCCGGCGTCAGCGGACGTCGCGGATGAAGGCGATGCACACCGTGCCCAGGACGATGAGCGCGGCCGCCAGCGGGAACAGGATCGAGTAGCTGTGCAGGGCGCTGACCAGGGCGCCGGCGACGGCCACGCCGAGAGTCTGGGACAGGGTGGTGGTCATGTTGATGATGCCGATGTCCTTGCCGGCGTCGTCCTCGGACGGCAGGACCTTGGTGACCAGGACGTAGTCGACCGAACCGTAGCCACCGAAGCCCACCCCGGCCAGGAAGCTGTAGACCAGCATCCCGGCGAACGACGGGTGGATCAGCGGCACCAGGATGCCGGCCACCATCACGCCGGCGCAGGCGTAGATCAGTGGACGGGTGACGCCGAGCCGGTCGCTCAGCCAGCCCGCGACCGGCGTACCGATGACCGAACCGACCATGCCGGCCAGCCCCATCGCCGGCATCCGGGTCACCGCCGACCCGCCGAGGCCGGCATAGTCCTGCAGGATGTAGAGGAGGTAGGCGGTCAGCGGGAAGTAGCCGGTGAAGAACAGGAACCGGCCCAGGAACGTCCAGCCGAAGGCCGGATACCGGACCGGGTTCACCCAGAACGTGCGGAGCACGGTGATCAGCCGGAACGGCGGCCGCGGAACGTCGAGGTTGGAGCGACGGTTCACTGCGACGAAGGCGAGCACGCTCACCAGCAGTAGGGCGCCGGCCAGGGCGTACCCCAGCATGAGGGTTTGGGAGAACGCGGCGCCGAAGGACTGGCCGAGGAGGACGCCGGCCAGGTGACAGAGCCCGATCGCGGCGGAGAAGATGCCGCGGCGGGCGACCGGCACCCGCTCCGGGATGTGCACGGTGATCGGGGTGAAGACGAAGTTGGTGCTCAGCTGGAGCAGCAGCCAATAGACGGTGAGTTCGGCGATGCTGGTGGACCGGGCCAGCAGCACCGCCAGCACGAGGGTGGCGACGGCGCCGGCCAGCATCCAGGGTGCGCGGCCGCCGATCCGGGTGCGGGTCCGGTCGCTCAGCGCCCCGGCGACCGGGGCCGCGACCAGGGCGCCGATCGCACCGACGCCGACCACGAGGGCCAGCCCGCCGGCGGCGCCACCGGGGGCGATCCGCTGAACCTGCAGGGCCAGGAAGACCGATTGGAGCGCCGTCCAGAGCAGGAACAGGACGGTCGAGCTGATCACCAGGGTGACGAGCAGACGGGTGAGGCGGAGGTCGCGCAGGCTGGGGCGTTGGGTCGGCTCCAATGAGGATATGGACATCGGACGCTCCTAGATGGAGATCAGGGGGGCACGCCAGGCCGAGTCGAAGGTCGCGGCGGCGGCACGGGCTCCGCGTACCGAGATCGCGACGCTGGTCAGCGTCGGGTTGCAGCTGAGGTCGGCGGGGATGACGCCGTTGCCGGCGACGAAGAGGTTGTCGTGGCCCCAGACCCGGGATTCGCTGTCGCAGACCGAGGCACCGTCGTCGGCCGCGCCCATCCGGACCGTGCCGAGGTAGTGCAGCGACATGCCGTGCGGTTGGGTCACGGTCCGCACGCCGGTCGCGCCGAGTGCGTCGGCGGCCCGGCCGACACAATCTTCGGCGTACGCCCGGAGCTCGCGATCGCGGCCGGTGAGTTCGTAGTCGAACGCCATGGCCGGCATGCCGTAGCGGTCGGTCCGGTCGTCGTGGAACCACACCCGGTCGGAGTCCTGGGCGTCCTTGGCCAGCATGCAGCCGAACATCATCAGGCCCTCGCCCCGGTCCGCGACCTGCCCGAACTGGGTGTGCACGGGGTGATCGCCGGGGTCGTAGGGCACGGTGCCGAGCCCGTTCGACGGTGTGCCGGTGGTGTTGTTCAGGGTCCGCCCGGCGCCCAGCAGCGTGTCCGGGTCGGCTGGTTCGGCCAGGTGGTCGGGCGTGAACCGGCCCGCGACGACGAGGTGGTCGCCCAGGTAGCGGCCGAGCGCGTACGGCCGGATCCCGGATTTCCAGAGCAATTGGGGGGTACGCAGTGAGTCCGCCGCCACGACGAACACTTTCGCGGCCACGGTCGTGGTCGAGCCGTCGACCTGCGACCGCATCGTCGCCGCCTCGATCCGGCCGCGTTTGCCGATCAGCTCGGTGCAGACCGTCTCGGCGGCGATCGCGAACGTCTCCCGCCGCTCGGTGGCCAGCGCCCCGAGCACGGTGTCGGTGCCCGACCAGGTCACCGTGCCGTCGGGCGCGGTGGTCCGGGCGACCGGCATGTCCCGGACCCCGCCGAAGGCAGCCGCCAGCCGTTCCAGGCTCTCCCGCCAGTGGGCCGCGCCGGTCAGCGGCCGGGGGTCGGTGGCGAGCAGGTGCCGGCTACGCGCGAACAGCTCGCTCCACTGTGGCGCGCTGATGAAGGACGGCAGCTCGGTGGGGTGCGGGGTCGGTGTCGCGCCGGCCCAGTGCCGGCCCATGCCACCCACGTTGGTGGACATCGCGGCCGCGGCCAGGGTGCCCGGATCGTTGCGGGCGGCGGCGTCCGCGTCGACGAAGAACGTCCCGGCGGCGGCCGCGCCCGGACTGTCGCCGCCCTGGGAGCCGAGGACGGCGCGCCGGCGCTCCTCCGGGTCGGTGAGGTTGCGGGTGTGCCGGCCCGGGATGGTGGTGAGGCGCGGTCCGGCGTCGACCATGAGGATGCGGGCGCGCGGGTGCCGGCCGCTCAGCACCCGGGCGTACGCGGCGCCGTTCGGTCCGGATCCGACGATCAGCACGTCGACCTGGGCTGGGATCGGGCGCCCAGTGCCCGGTCCGACGAAGTTGGGTCCGTTCATCCCCGGCCGTACCTCTCGAGCAGCCGGAACATCGTCCCGGTGGTCTCCACCGACGGTTTGTAGTCGAGGAACCAGCCTTCGTATTCGCCGGCCACCGAGCCCTCGAAGCCGTAATCGCGCAGCATGCCCAGCAGTTCCTTGTACGGGGTGTTGGGTTCCTCGCCGTTCTCGTCGAAGAAGTGCGCCTTGGCGTGGCAGTGCACGGTGTAGGGCAGCAGCGGCTCGAACGTGGACAGTTCGTTGCTCTGGATCTGCCCCGGCGCTTCCGGTCCCTGCCAGCAGGAGAAGTCCGGTACCAGCCGGAACCACGGTGAGTCGACGGTCTCCAGCGCCTTCTGGTAGTAGCCGGGCGGGTGCGGCGCGTGCACCTCGACGCCCCAGATCACCCCGTATTTCTCCAGCGTCGGCAGCATGGCCCGGACGAAGTCGATCAGCTCGTCGACCGGGTCGGCGGTGAACGCGGGCCGCATGATCGGCGCACCCATGTACGCCGCCATGGCGATCATCTTGCGTGCGGTGGCGTGCAGTTCGTCCTGGGTCTGCGGCCGGTCGCTGCGGATGTTCTTGCCGAAGTAGCAGCTGAAGCAGAACAGCTCCATCCCCAGCGAGGTGATCAGGTCCCGGATCTCGGTCAGATCGTCCAGGCTGGGGTCGGGCCAGCCGGGGATGTGTTGCTCGGCGACCAGTTCCACGCCGTCGCAGCCGAGCGCGGCGGCCTGCCGGATCGCCTCCTGGGTGGTCATCCGCCCGGAGTGGATGTCGGCGCCGAAGCTGTAGAGGCTCAGTCCCAGTTTCATGCTCGCGTCAGCTCCAATGCGCCGGTCAGCCGGTAGGGCAGGGTGTCGTTGGGGAAGCCGTAGCTGAAGGTGGTGCGCATGTCGAGGTCGACGCCGACCTCGTTGACCGGGGTCAGCACGCCGGCCAGCGCGGGGTCGGTCAGGTGGACCTCGGCCACCTCGCCCATTCCCCACCAGGTCTCGTGCAGGTTCTTGGCGTACGCGGCCGGGATCAGCTGCCCGCGCAGCGCGAGGAAGGTGTGTTCCTCGGGCACCACGTGACCGTTGAAGGTGATCCGCAGAACGGACACGGTCGACAGGAACGTGCCGGTGTACCAGGGGTTTCGCAGCAACATCAGCCATCCGCGGGCGGTGGGTTCGATCGCCGGTGCGGGTAGCAGGTCGCGCTGACCGACCCGGGAGAAGACCCGGATCCCCTGCTGGGCCCGATCGGCCTGATTCCGGTTGGGCATCGGTGGACCTCCAGTTTTTACCAACCAGTCGGTCAAATATGGCGCTCAAGTTAACACGCAGGGGGCAGCCAACGGAATATACCGGGTGGTACATTTTTCCTGTGCCGAACACTGAGCTGGGCGCGAAGGGAAAACGGACCCGGGAGCGACTCGTCGTCTCCGGGTTCTCGCTGTTCATCAAGAAGGGCGTCGCCCACGTGGCCCTGGAGGACGTCCTGCAGTACAGCGACGTCAAGAAGGGGGCCTTCTACTACTACTTCACGTCCAAGGACGAGTTCCTGCAGACCTGCTTCGAGGAGTGCTACCTGCGGCCGGTGGCCGAGGCGGTGGACGAGTTCACCGCCCGGGGCGCCGAGTCACTCGACGACATCCTGTACTTCTTCACCCACCTGACGGTGCGGGTGAAGGCCCGGATGGACGCGCGGCTGGGCGAGCACGCGGTCGACCTGGAGGACGTCTTCTCGAACATCGCGTACATGTCCCGGCAGAACAACTTCATGGCCGAGCACTTCGTCGAGTTCCACGACAAGCAGCGCGAGTTCGTCCAGCGGTGCCTGGTCCGGATGAAGGACCGGGGGCTGGTCTCCGCCGGCGCGGACTGCGCGGAGATCGCCCGGATGATGTGCGCCTGCCGCGAGGGGGCGCTGAGCATCGCGGCCAAGGACAAGACGATGGACTTCACCGCGGTGATGACCACCTACATGGACTACTTCGCCCGCCTGCTCTGACCGGCGGGCCCCGGGCACTCAAAGGCGGCCGGCGACGGCCCGGCGATCACACGCCGCGTGCGGCCACGATCCGGTTGACCGCCAGGTAGATGTGGCAGCCGAGGCAGAACCCGAAGGCGGCGTTCAGGAAGGTCGCCATCAAGGCGAAGGCAGCGAAGATCAGGCCCAGGACGGGGACGCCGGTCAGGTAGCCGATCGCCGCGACCACGGTGAAGGCGAGGCCCAACGTCTGCGCGAACCGGGGCGGGGCGGCCGGCTCCATCTCGGCCGGCGGACCGAGCCGAGGGCGGACCAGAAGGCGGTAGACGACCGAGTAGGGGCCGTAGGACGGAGCCACCGCGGTCAGCGCGAAGACCGCGGCCTGCGCCAACGCGATCCAGCCGGACCCGGTGAGCAGCACAACCACCAGCATGATGCTGCTCATCGCCGCGCCGAACCGCACACTGCGGGGATCAAGTTCCACGTGGCCATTCTGGAGTCCGCCGACCGCTGTTTCCGCATGATGATCATCACCAGCGCGAACGTGAACTTCTTCGGTAGCCGCTACGTCGATCCCAGGTCTCGCCGGCGCCCCTTGTCGGCCGTCTTGTAGGTGACCAGCGGCACCGTGCTCAGGACGGGCGTGGCCAGGTCGAAGGCGACCAGGTCGTCGATCACCCGCTCGATCTTCTTGTACGCGGTCGGCGCCTCCTCGAACAGCAGCTGCCGGTCGCCGCACACCACCAGCGACCCGACCGGCGTGCGGCGCAGCTCGGCGACCGTGTGCTTGGCCTTGCCCCGCCGCAGCGCGTCGGCCCGGGACATCTTGCGGCCGGCGCCGTGCGCGACCGACCAGTTCGCCTCCGGCCCGGCGTGGGCCGCGACCAGGAACGAGCGCGTGCCACGGGTGCCGGCGACGAGCACGTCCCGCCCGTCGCCACGCGCCGCGCCCTTGCGGTGCAGATATTCGCCGTTGCCGAGGACCTCGACCAGGTTGTGGCACTCGTCGACGATGGCCGCGCCGACGTCGGCACCGATCGCCGCGCCGACCCGGGCGGCCATCAGCCGCCGGTTCAGCGAGCCCCAGCCGACCGCGTCGTCGTGCGCGGCCAGGTAGGCGGCCGCGTCCTCGGCCGGACCGGCGCCGTGGGTCTCGGTGTGCGCCCGCAGGATGCTCTCGCCCAGCCCGCGCGAGCCACTGTGCACAATCAGGACCAGATCGCCCCGGGCCAGACCGGCCCGAGTGGCTTGCCCGTCGTCGAGGACGGCGTCGACCCGGGCCAGCTCGACGAAATGGTTGCCGCGGCCGACCGTACCCAGGCTGTCGGTGTGCCCGGCCGGGATCTCCTCGTCCACCTCGGCCGGGTCGACGGCCCGGTCGAGGTCGGGGAACCGGGCCGCGAGCCGCTCGGGGACGGCCTTCTTGAGGGCGACCGGAAAAACGGCGATGCCGCAGCCGATGTCCGAGCCGACCAGGAACGGGTAGAGCACACGGGACCGCATGGCGGCGCCGATCGGGGCGCCCTTGCCCGGGTGCAGATCGGGCATCCCGGCGACGTGAAGCATGCCGTCGAGGGCCGCCACCTGGTGACACTGAGCGACGGCGTCGGACTCGATCCAGCTCGATCCGGACGCCAGGACATGCACTGACAAGACGACGTTCTCCCAGGGAGAGGGTGGGCGTGGACACGGTGGCGAGGTCAGAACGTCATGCCGATCACCATGCCGTACGCGATCACCGCCCGCAATCGAATTTGGTTATCCACAGGCCCCCACAGCACGGCAGCGCCGCCGCTCCACTCTGGAACGAGTAGCTTGAAAACAGCCGTTTACTTTCTTCTCCCGGAGGGCACGCCGTGACGCAGGAGAACCTCGCCGATCCGTTGTTCCTGGCCAACCCCCATCCGACCTACGCCAGGTGGCGCACCGAGGGGCCGGTGCGCCGGGTCGCCCTGCCGCGCGGCATCGACGCGTGGGTGGTCACCGGCTACGAGGAGGCGCGTCAGGCGCTGACCGATCCGCGGCTGGCCAAGGCGCCGCGCGGGCCGCAGTCGTATTCGGTGAACACCGCGATCAGCAAGCACATGCTGGCGGCCGACCCGCCCGACCACACCCGGCTGCGCAAGCTGGTGGCGGCCACCTTCACCACCCGGCGGATCGAGGGGCTGCGGCCGCGGATCGAGGAAATCACCAACGGGCTGCTCGACGAGATGAGCTCGCACGACCACGTCGACCTGATCGACGCGTTCGCGTTCCCGCTGCCCATCCAGGTCATCTGCGAACTGCTCGGCATCCCGGTGGACGACCGCGACAAGTTCCGGTCCTGGTCCGGTGACATCGTGGCCGGTTCCGAGGTAACCGGGGCCGAGCGGATGAAGGCGGCGCTCGGCGCGCTCGTGGCCTACATTCGCGCACTGCTCGACGAGCGTCGCGACCGGCTCGGCGACGACCTGCTCTCCGGCCTGATCGCGGTGCGTGACAGCGAGGACCGGCTCACCGAGACCGAACTGATCTCGATGGTCTTCCTGCTGCTGATCGCCGGCCACGAGACCACCGTCAACCTGATCGGCAATGGCACCTACCTGCTGCTCAGCGACCGCGACCGGTGGGAACGGGTGCGCGCCGACCGGTCCCTGCTGCCGAACGCGATCGAGGAGTTCCTGCGCTACGAGGGACCGGTCGAGATGTCCACCGCCCGCGTGGCCACCGAGAGCTTCTCGTTCGGCGGGCAGCGGATCAGCGCCGGCGACGTGGTCATGGTGTCGCTGCTCGGTGCCGACCGCGACGCCGAGCGCTTCGAGGACCCGGACGAGCTGCGTTTCGACCGCCGGCACAACGCGCATCTGGCCTTCGGGCACGGCATCCACTACTGCCTGGGTGCGCCGCTGGCCCGGCTGGAGGCGATGGTTGCCTTCGACAAGCTGCTGAACCGTTTCCCCAAGCTCCGCCTGGCCGTCCCGGCCACCGACCTGACGTGGCGCCCGGGCGTGCTCATCCGCGGCCTGAGCAGCCTGCCGGTGCAACTCTGACTGCCACCCGACCGTCCCCGTCGCGCGTCAGAGCAGCCGGCCGGTGCAACTCTGACCGCCACCCGGACCGTCCCGTCCCGGGTCAGAGCAGCCTGCTGGTGCAACTCTGACTGCCGCCCCGGCCGCCCGGGTCAGGACTCGGGGGTGAAGGAGCGGACGTACGCGAGGGCGGCCTTCATCGACGCGCGCATGGGTTCGGCGGTCTGCAGGGTCTGGCTCAGCAGGCTGCCGCCCTGCAGCGCGGCGAGCATGGCCATCGAGACCTCGTCCAGGTCGGTCTCGGGTCGCAGTTCGCCGCGGTCGCGCATGGCCTGGAGACTGTCGTACAGCAGGCCCTGCCAGCGCTGGAAGGCGTTGCACAGATCCTCGCGGGTCTGTTCGTCGGTCGGGCTCAGCTCCCCGGCCAGCGAGGTCAGGATGCAGTCGCCCCGACCCTGATTGAGTTGCTGGTTCTCGACGGCGGCGTCAGCCCAGGCCTGCAGCGCGTCAAGGCTGTCCAGCGCGCCCATGATCGGCTGGCCGGGCACCAGCGGCGCCTCGGCCTGGCGGGTGATGACCGCCCGGATCAGGGCCTGCTTGCTGTCGAAGTAGTGGTAGAGCTGTGACCCGCTGATGCCGGCCGCCTTGCGCACATCCTCGGTGCTGGTGCCGGCCGCACCGCGCTGGGCGATGAGCTCGACGGCCGCCTCGAGGATGCGTTCCCTGGTCGCCTGGCCTTTGCGGGTCAACGTCACTGTCGAATTTTATCGACTGGATCGGTCAGCCCCAAAGATCTAGATCACGCCGGCGCGCAGGGCGTAGGCCACGGCGTGCGAGCGGTTCCGCAGGTTGAGGCGGTGGGTCACGCCGTAGATGACGTTCTTGACCGTGCGCTCGGAGTAGCAGAGGCGCCCGGCGATCTCGTTGGTGTCCAGGCCGTCGGCCATCAGGCGGAGCACGTCGACCTCACGCGGCGACAGGCCACCGGCACCACCGGTCGGGTTGAGCACCTCGCGCTGCAGCCGCTCGACGTGCTTGATCAGCTCGCCGACCAGGGCCGGGGGCAGCACCCCGCCGCCGGTGGCGGCGGCCTGGACGGCCCGGACCAGACGCTCGCCGGAGACCACGGCGCGCGGCAGGACGGCCACCACCCGGCACTCGACGGCGGTGAGCAGGTCGGCCTCGGAGACCTCCTCGACGATCAGCACGACCGGCGCCGAGCTCTCCGCGGCCGACCGGCGCAGCGCGGTCAGCGAGTCGGGGCGCAGCCGGTCGGTCGCCACGACCCGGACGGTGGCCTCGGTCCAGCGGTCCGCCGGCAGCACGTTCAGCTCGGTGAAGTCCTGGAGGTGGGTGAGCAGACCGGCGCGGGTGAGCGGGTCGGACGACTGGACGGCGAGGGCGATCTTCTCCATGCCGAAGAGTTAAAAGCTTGACCCTTCACGAACTCTCCAGACTCGCTCCAGAACGCTAGAGGCGGCGGGCCTGCCGGAGCGCGGAGATGTATTTGGGCAGCTCATTGGCGGCCTGCTCGAGCCGGCCGGGCACGGTCTGGTCCTGGAAGACGGCGTCCGCGACGATCTGGGCGGTCGGTCCGGGCAGACCGTCCAGGGTGGGCGAGTCGAGTTCGCGCCACAACCGGATCACCCGCAGTCGTTCGCTGACCGCGGCAAGTGTGCACTCGAGTGCGTCCACCAGGCGGTCGGCCTCGTTCGCGTCGATCGTCAGCCGGCCGTCACCGGCGAGATCGAGGAAGACGTCGCCGGCGAAGGGCTGTTCCTCGGACATGCCACAAGTTCAACAGTGTCGGGCTTTCGGCGCGACCCCGTGATGCTGGGAGTGCCCGCCCGAGCAGGCACGTCTGCCCAAAAGGCGCGAGTACGGGTTTCGATGGTGCCGCACCCCCGCAAGTGCCCCCTGACCTGCGGGAGAGCGCTCCATCACGGACCCGTAAACCTTTCCGCGTGCGACCTTGACAACAAAAGTTCGATGGTGGGTGAATGTGTTTCCGGGTGATTACCCCCTGATGTCACTCGCCCGAAGCCCCTTCTAAGGAGCCCATGTTGATGAGCGCTCGTCACGGCCGGTTGCGGCCCGCGATAGTCACTCTCGGCGTTGCCCTGCTGGCGATCAGTGCGTGTGCTAAGTCGGAGGACAGCAACTCCGGCGGCACACCGTCCACCGGATCGTCCGCCGGCGCGCAGGTGATCGAGTCGGCCGCCCCCGGCGTCGCCACCTGCACACTGCAGCAGTACGGCGGCACCAAGGTGGACCTGAAGACCGCCAAGGTCGGCTTCTCGCAGTCGGAGAAGGAGGCCAACCCGTTCCGGATCGCCGAGACCAAGTCCATCCAGGACGAGGCGGCCAAGATCGGCATCCCGAAGACCAATCTCACCAGCGCGAACGCCAACTCGCAGTTCAACAAGCAGATCAGCGACGTCGAGCAGATGATCGACTCGGGCGTGCAGCTGCTGGTCATCGCGCCGCTCAACTCCGACGGCTGGGACTCGGTCTTCGCCAAGGCCTCGGCCAAGAAGATCCCGATCATCACCATCGACCGCAAGATCAATGCCAAGTCCTGCACCGACTACCTGACCTTCATCGGGTCGGACTTCGAGAAGCAGGGTCAGCGGGCGGCCGACGAGATGGCCAAGGCGATGGGCAACAAGGGCGAGGTCGCGATCCTGCTGGGCGCGCCCGGCAACAACGTGACGACACTGCGGACCAAGGGCTTCAAGGACCAGATCGCCAAGGTCGCGCCGGACATCAAGATCACGTTCGAGCAGACCGGTAACTTCTCCCGCGAGGAGGGCCAGAAGGTCTCCGAGCAGCTGCTGCAGTCCAACGGCAACATCAACGGCATCTACGCCGAGAACGACGAGATGGCCCTGGGCTCGATCGTCGCACTGCGCGGCGCCGGCAAGAAGGCCGGCGACGTGAAGATCGTGTCGATCGACGGCACCAAGGGCGCCGTGCAGGCCGTGGCCGATGGCTGGGCCTCGGCGGTCATCGAGTCCAACCCGCGTTTCGGCCCGCTGGCCTTCGAGACCGCGACGAAGTTCTTCAACGGCGAGCCGATCCCGTCGGACATCATCATCTCCGACCGGCAGTACGACGAGAGCAACGCCAAGACCGACCTCGGCAGCGCCTACTGATCACACACACCCATAGGTGGTAGCCCAGCGCGGTGTCAGACCCCCGAACAGCGCGCTGGGCTACCACTGTGGGGAATGCACGGGCCTGGACATATAGATATTGGTCTATTGCCAGCGGATGGGTCGGCGGGACACGATGGTTTCCCCCAACAGCGCACTTTCTCGAAGGAGAGAGAACGTGACTGAACATCCCCGCTCGCGAAGATGGCTCACCGCACTGGCTTCGGCACTGATCGCCACGACTGGCACCGTGGTGGCGACCGCGGCGCCGGCCGCCGCCTTCGTACCCAAGACTCCCCCGCTGACCACGCCCTGGACCGGGCAGGTCTCCACCACCAACCCGCTGCCGGAATACCCCCGCCCGCAGCTCACCCGCCCGGACTGGCAGAGCCTCAACGGCATCTGGCAGTTCGCCGGCGCGGGCAACACCAACACGCCGCCGGTGGGCCAGACCCTGGCCGAGGAGGCGCTCGTTCCGTACCCGATCGAGAGCGCTCTCTCCGGGATCATGCGGCACGAGAACTTCATGTACTACCGGCGCACGTTCACCGTCCCGGCCGGGTGGGCCGGCCGTAACGTGCAGCTCAACTTCGGCGCCGTGGACTGGCAGTCGAAGGTTTGGATCAACGGCGCCCTGATGGGTACGCACGAGGGCGGCTACGACAAGTTCTCGTACGACATCACCGGCGCCCTGCGCTCCGGCGCCAACGAGGTCATCGTCGGCGTCTGGGACCCGGTCGAGGCTCAGGACATCCCGGTCGGCAAGCAGCGCATCAACCGCGGCGGCATCATGTACACGCCGTCCTCCGGCATCTGGCAGACGGTCTGGCTGGAGCCGACCACGGCCCAGCGGATCACCCGGCTGGACACCACGCCCAACGTCGCCGCCGGCGGCCTCGACCTGATCGTGCAGGGTACGCAGGCCGGCGCGGCCGTAACGGCCCAGGTCCTCAACGGCTCCACGGTGGTCGGCACGGCCAGCGGCACCGTCGGCGGCAGCTTCCGGATTCCCGTACCCAACGCCCGATTGTGGTCCCCCGACGATCCGTTCCTCTACACCCTCAAAGTGACCATGGCCGGCGGTGACGCCGTCGGCGGCTACTTCGGGATGCGCTCGGTCGGCAAGGCAATGCTCGGCGGCACGCTGCGGCCCACCCTGAACGGCAAGTTCGTCTTCCAGCTGGGCACCCTCGACCAGGGCTTCTGGCCGGACGGCATCTACACCGCGCCGACCGATACGGCGCTGGCCTTCGACCTCGAGCAGCAGAAGGCGCTCGGCTTCAACATGGTCCGCAAGCACATCAAGGTGGAGAGCGACAGGTGGTTCTACCACGCCGACCGGCTCGGCCTGATGGTCTGGCAGGACATGCCCGCGCTGGCCAGCGGCCGGGAACCGTCCACGGTGGGGCGGCAGCGGTTCGAGAAGGAACTGCGCGAGATGGTCGACGAGCACAAGGGCATCACCTCGATCGTGCAGTGGGTGCCGTTCAACGAGGGCTGGGGCGAGTACGACGCCGGCCGGATTGCCGATCTGGTCAAGAGCTGGGACCCGACCCGCCTGGTCAACCACAACTCGGGCTCCAACTGCTGCGACTCCGACCCGGACCCGGGCAACGGCGACGTGATCGACGACCATCAGTACGTCGGCCCGGGCATCAGCCGCTCACCGACCGCCACCCGGATCTCGGTCAACGGCGAGTACGGCGGCCTCGGCCTGCGTACCAACGGTCACGAGTGGCCGACCTCGGGCAAGTTCGCCTACGAGTGGCTGCCCGACAGCAACGCCCTGACCAACCGCTACATCCAGATCACCGGCCGGCTGATCGACCTGATCAACGGCAACGGGCTGTCCGGATCGGTCTACACCGAGCCGACCGACGTGGAGGAGGAGCTCAACGGCTTCTTCACGTACGACCGGCAGATCCGCAAGATGGACTTCGCCCGGGTCCGGGACGTGCACCTGCGGGTGCTGGGCGCGGCCAACGGGACCACGCTGTCGCTGAACAAGCCGGTCTCGCTGCGGGTGACCACGGCCGGGTACACCGACCGTTATCTGCGGCATCGGGACGGCGCCGCGCGTACCGACGTGATCAACGCCGCCAGCTCGACCGGCGACAAGCAGGACGCCACGTTCCTCGTACGGGCCGGCCTGTCCAACAGCGCCTGCTACTCGTTCGAGTCGCGCAACTTCCCCGGCCGCTACCTGCGGCACCGTGCGAACCGGGTGTACAGCGAGGCCAGCGACGGCGGCACGTTCAACGCCGACGCCACGTTCTGTGCCCGGCCCGGGCTCTCCGGGGGCGGCACGTCGCTGGAGTCGGCCAACCTGCCCGGTCAGTACCTGCGGCACCGCTCGGAGGAGGTGTGGGTCGAGGCGGGCACCGGCGGCTCGTACAACGACGACGCCACCTGGGCCGCCAACACCGGCTGGTGGCGCTCGGGCGCGGATCTCGCGGTCGGGCAGCGGCGCTCGTTCCGGGTCACCACGGCCGGGTTCGACACCCGCTACCTCAGGCACCGCGACGGGCTCGCCCGCACCGACGTGATCACCACGTCGAGCTCGTCGACCGACCGGCTGGACGCCACCTTCATCGTCAAGCCGGGCCTGGCCGAGGGCAGCTGCTATTCGTTCGAGTCGGCGAACTTCCCAGGCCAGTACCTGCGGCACGCGAACTACCGGCTGCAGAAGGCGACGAGCGACGGGACGACGGTGTTCCAGCAGGACGCCACCTTCTGCGCCCAGCCACCGCTCAACGGCGGCGCGGGGAACGTCTCGCTGGAGTCGATCAACTACCCCGGCTACTACTGGCGGCATTACGGCGAGGCGGTCTACATCGCCGGCAGCGGCGGCGGAAACGCGTGGGACAACCCGTCCTCATATGCCGCCGACACCACGTGGAACAACGCGGCTCCACTGGGTTGATGTCAAACCTTGACGGAATATGTTGAGAAGTGAGTGAATGCGTTCATGCCGTTGTTAGAGGTTGCCGGCGTCACCAAGACATTTCCAGGCGTACGCGCCCTGGACAATGTCTCGTTCACGCTGAACGAAGGCGAAGTACACGCTCTGGTCGGCGAGAACGGCGCCGGTAAGTCCACCTTGATCAAGGTGCTCACCGGCGTCTACCAGCCCGACGACGGCGAGGTGCGCTTCCGCGACCAGAGGGTGTCCTTCGGCACGCCGATGGACGCGCAAAAGGCCGGGATCTCCACGATCTATCAGGAGGTCAACCTCATCCCGCTGATGAGCGTGGCCCACAACCTCTTCCTCGGCCGCGAGCCGCGCACCAGATTCGGCACGCTGGACGAGCGACGGATGAATCGCGAGGCGGCGGACATCCTGCGGCGCTACGGCGTCACCACGGATGTCCGCCGGCAGCTCGGCACCCTGGCCCTCGGCGCGCAGCAGATGGTCGCGCTGGCCCGGGCGGTGATGATCGACGCCCGCGTGGTGATCATGGACGAACCGACCTCGTCGCTGGAGCCGCGCGAGGTCGAGACGCTGTTCGGCGTCATCCGTGACCTGCACGCCCAGGGCATCGGCATCGTCTACGTCAGCCACCGGCTGGACGAGCTCTACCAGATCTGCGACGCGGTCACGATCCTGCGCGACGGCCAGCTGGTGCACACCGGGCAGCTCAAGGACCTGGAACGCATCCGGCTGGTGTCGCTGATGCTCGGCCGGGACATGTCCGAGGTGCGGCGGGAGGGCGCAACCGCGTTCTCCGGCGAGCACACCGGCTCGGAGCAGGCCCCGCCCGTACTCAAGGCGACCGGGCTCAACAGCCGGCACAAACTGCACGACATCAGCTTCGAGGTGCGGCCGGGCGAAGTGGTCGGGCTGGGCGGGCTGCTCGGCGCCGGGCGCAGCGAGACGATCAAGGCCATCGGCGGCGCCTACCCCCTGGACGCGGGCGAGGTCGAGGTCGACGGCCGGCCTCTGGGCCTGCTGACCACGGTGCGAGCGCTCGACGCGGGCATCGCCATCCAGCCCGAAGACCGCAAGGCCGAGGGCATCATCGCCGGCCTGTCCGTACGCGAGAACATCGCGCTGGCCATCCTGCCGCGGTTGTCCCGGCTGGGCGTCGTGTCCGAGGCCAAGATCGACAAGGTCGTCGAGATCTACATGCGACGGTTGCGGATCAAGGCGTCCAGCCCCGATCAGCGGGTCGGTGACCTGTCCGGCGGCAACCAGCAGAAAGTCCTGCTGGCCCGGCTGCTCGCCACCCAGCCCAAAGTGCTGCTGCTGGACGAGCCGACCCGCGGCATCGACGTCGGCGCCAAGGCCGAGGTGCAGAGCCTGATCGACGAACTGGCCGCCGAGGGCCTGGGCGTCGTGCTGGTCTCCTCGGACGCCGAGGAACTGATCGAGGGCGCCGACCGGGTGGTGGTGCTGCGCGACGGCGTGGTCGTCGGCACGCTCACCGGCGACCAGGTCACCACCGAGGACCTGCTGGACACCATCGCCGCCGCCGGAGGCCAGGCATGACGACACTCGCCAAAACACCCGCGCGGGGCGTGGATCTGGCCAAGATCAAAAGCTGGTTGCCCACGTACGGTGTGTACGTCGCGATCGCGCTGCTGATCCTGTTCAACATCGTCTTCACTCCGAACTTCCTGACCTGGAGCAACCTGCGCATCCAGCTGATCCAGGTGGCGCCGATCGTGATCGTCGCGCTGGGCATGGCGCTGGTCATCGGCACCGAAGGCATCGACCTCTCGGTCGGCTCGGTGATGGCCCTCGCCGCCGCGCTGATCCCGCTCTACCTCGGGTACGGCGTGGCCGGCGCGATCCTGATCTCACTGGTCGCGGGCCTGGCCGTCGGGCTGGTCAACGGCACCCTGGTGGCCCGGGTCGGCCTGCAACCGATCGTCGCCACGCTGGCCCTGTTCGTCGGCGGCCGCGGTCTCGCCCTGGTCATCTCCGGCGGCCAGCTCAAGGACATCCGCAACGCCGACTTCATCTTCCTCGGCTCCGGCGACCTGTTCGGCCTGCCCGTACTGGTGTGGATCGCCGCCGTCCTGGTGCTGATCGTCGCGTTCCTGGTCCGCCGCACCGTCTTCGGCCGCCGTCTGCTGGCCATCGGCGGCAACCGCAAGTCGGCCGAGCTGGCCGGCCTCCCGGTCCAGCGAGTCCTGATCACGGTGTACGTGATCTGCTCGGTCCTGGCCTCGATCGCCGGTGTCCTCGCCGTCGCCCGCATCCAGTCCAGTGACGCCTCGGCCGTCGGCCTGCTGATCGAACTCTCGGCGATCACCGCCGTGGTGGTCGGCGGCACCCCGCTGACCGGGGGCAAGGTGCGGGTGCTGGGCACGGTGGCCGGCGCCCTGCTCATGCAACTGGTCGTGGCAACCATGATCAAACACAACCTGCAGCCGTCGACCACCGAGATGGTGCAGGCCGTCATCATCCTGATCGCCGTATACGTCGCCCGCGAGAGGAAGACCCGGTGACTCAGTTGGCAACCGAACCCGAAGTCCCCGCGGTGGTCGCGGCCGACGTACGCCGGGCCGAACGCACCGACCGGATCGTCGGCCTGATCCAGCGCCAGGGCGCCCTCGCCGTCCTCGTCGTGGTGGTGATCATCGCGTCGATCACCTGGGAGAACTTCCGCACGTTCGACAACACCGGCACGATCCTGGTCGCCGCGGCGCCGCCGATGCTGATCGCGCTGGGCATGACCTTCGTCATCATCACCGGCGGGATCGACCTGTCGGTGGGCTCGCTCTACGTGCTCGGCGGGGTGACCGCCGCCTGGGCGTCCCAGTACGGGCTGCTCGCGGCGTTCCTGCTGCCGCTGCTCGTGTGCGGGGCCGTCGGCGTGGTCAACGGGCTGCTCATCTCGTACACCAGGATGGCGCCGTTCATCGTGACCCTGGCCGCTCTGCTCGGGGCGCGGGGTCTGATGCGCGCGATCAGCACCGAGGGCTCACAGACCTACCTGGTCAAGAGCGACGCGTTCCGGTCCTTCGGCACCGGGTCGTTCCTCGGCATCGGCTGGCCGGTGTGGCTGGCCGTGGCGCTGGTCGCGATCGGGATCGTGGTGCTCAGCCGCACCCGGTTCGGGCACGCGGTCTACGCGATCGGCGGCAGCGAGGACGCGGCCGGGCTGATGGGCATCGCGGTCCGGCGGACCAAAATCTGGGTCTATGTCCTCAGCGGGCTGCTGGCCGGCCTGGCCGGGGCGATCAACGCGGCCAAGCTCGGCTCCGGCGTGACAGTGCTGGGCACCGGCATGGAACTGGACGCGATCGCCGCCGTGGTGATCGGCGGAACGCTGCTGACCGGCGGCGCCGGCACGATCGCCGGCACGGTGGCCGGCGTGCTGCTGCTGGGCGTCATCCAGAACATGATCAACCAGGTCGGCAACGTGCAGTCCAGCTACCAGCAGGTGATCAGCGGCGCCTTCCTGGCGGTCGTCGTGGTCGCGCAGACCTACCTGGCCAAACTACGCCGCGTGACGTGAACGGCGGGCCCGCCGAGGGCTGCGTGCGCCGATTCGACAACGGCCGCGCCGTCACCGACCCGGCGCACGCTACGAACGACTACCCCTTGAAGAACACGAACTGTTCGGCGTCCAGAGGCTCGCTGGCCGACGCCTCCAGCGTTACGGCTCCGACGGCCGCGAACACAGCCGCCGCGACGAGCAGGGCTACGGTTCGATGATCGTGCGACGTGACTTCAAGCTGACTCCTTCATGGACGGTCCTACATAGAGGTACGACCGCGCGGCGATCACGGCTCAACCGTGGTCAACTCTTTTAGCCACTCTTAAGCATCGACCTCTACCGCCCGCGCCCGACCGTCCCGCCGGCCGTCTTAAGGTGGCCGGATGGATCTGCGCAGCCTGTCGGATGACGTCGCGGCCGTCTCCGACCGGTACGCCGAGGTGCACGACATCGACCGCACCGACGCCTGGTATGTGCTCAAGCTGCAGGAAGAGGTCGGCGAGTTGACCCAGGCGTTCCTGATGCGAAGCGGGCAGGCGCGCACCAAGGGACTGACCGCCGACGAGATCGAGGCCGGCTTCCGGGCCGAGCTGGCCGACGTGCTCTGCCAGACCCTGCTGCTGGCCCGCCACCACGGCATCGACATCGAGGACGCCGTCCGGCGCAAGTGGCTCGTCCGGCTGCCCGGTCCGCCCCTTCCCGACCCCGGTGAACCACGCCGCGTGACGTGACGCGAGGGGACGTGTGCGGGGCCGGCTGGTTCACCACTGTGGTGTGATCGGCCGGCGCTTGCCTGTTCCGCCGCGGCCCACGACGCTTCTCCGTCATGTCGAGATATGACGCCGGCCTGGACGCGAGCGCGTCACCGGCCCAGGTGTACGCGGTCATCGCTGACGTCCCGCGCTGGGCCGACTGGCAGCTGATCAACTCGATCGCCCCGGCCGGTACCGACGACGACCGCCCCGACCTGGTCGGCACCCAGTGGGTGGTCCGGGACCGGGGCACCGAGACCCGACTGCGGATAACGGAGCTCGTCCCCGGCCGCCGGGTCAGCTACATCGGGGTGGACGAGCCGTTCTCCCGCGACTACCGCGCGACCGTCGACCTGACGCCGCTCGAGTCGGGCGGCACCCACATCCGATGGCACGCGACGTTCGAGCCGAGGCTGCGAGGGACGGGCTGGGTGCTGGAACTGTTCCTCGGCCCCTACATGCGCAAGGTGGTCGAGCGGCTGGCCCGCCGAGCGGCCGCCTGACCGCCCGATCAGGTGGTGGTGCCGCCACCCGACTGAACGCTGCCGTCCCCTCCGCCCTGCCCGGTACCGCCCTGCCCGGTACCGCCCTGCCCGTCCTGCGTGGCGCCGTCGGGAGCGGAGCCGCCCGGTCCGCCGAAGCCTCCGCCACCGCCCATCCGGCCACCACCCGGGCCGCCACCAGACAACTGGCCGCCGCCCGGGCCGCCACCAGACAACTGGCCGCCGCCCGGAGCCGGCTGGACCGTCCCGCCGCCGGAGTTGCCGACGGCCAGGCCGGCGCCGAAGCCCGCACCGCCCATGACCACGGCGGCGGCCGCGGCCACGGCGGCGGCCTTGCGGCCGGTCCAGGCACGAGGACGGCCGGGCCGTGCGGGCGCCGGCCCGGCCCAGACCTCCCCGGTTATCACCGGCGGGTCGTCGGCGACCGGCCGCGCCCAAGGATCGGAGGCGAGGGCCGGCTGAGGGGCGGAGGCCGCCTGCGACTGCCCGAAGAAGGGCGGCTGAGCTGCGGAGGACGGGTCAGCTGCGGAGGGCGGGTGGGCCGCCGAGGGTAGGTGGGCCGTCGCGGGTGGTTGGGCCGCTGAGGGCGGGTGGGCTTCCGCGGGTGCGGGGTTCAGCTGCTGGGTGGGCGGCTCGCTGGTCATTCGGTGTACCTCTCGTGCGGCAGGCGCTTGTCGTCCTCGACGGTGCGCTCCGCACCTATCGGGACGCTGTGCCGCGGGTACGAATCAGCCCAGGGCCGCCCGGGTCGCGGCCACCTGCTGGGCGGCGTAGACCGTGCGTGGGGTCAGCGGCAGCGGCGGGCCGGTCGCCGTGAACGGGTCGCGGACGTAGGCGTACGGGTTCGGGCCGCCGCGCAGGCCACGACGGTCGGGGCTCAGATAACGGGCCATGCCCGGGTCGTAGTAGCGGTCCCGGTGGCAGTGCAGGCCGGTCTCGGCGTCGCGATAGTGGCCGGGGAAACGCAGCGGCGTCGCCCACGTCGGGTCCAGGCCCCACAGCGTGGCCCGGCGCTGCCAGATGCGCTCGCCGGACGCGTCGAACAGGTCGGTCGGCGTACCCACCTCGTCGGTGACCACCGCGCACACCCGCCCGTCCTCGACCTGCGCGATCACGTGACCGGTGACCGGGTGGTGCACCCAGGTGGTCGCCCGGACCGGTCCGCTTCCGACGGTGTGCCGCTGCTCGACCAGGCGGTGGCCGAGCCAGCTGAACTCGTACCGCTCCCGCGCCGACTCCTTGGCCACGCGGCGGCCGAGGCCGTCGTACCGGTAGGTCCAGCGAGCCCCGCCGGGCGTGACCACCGCGGTCATCCGGCCGGCGTCGTCCCACTCGTGGTACCAGTGCCGGCCGTCCGCGGAGACCCGGCTGATCAGCCGGCCGGCCGCGTCGTAGCCCTGCTGGTCGCCGGTGGCGGGGGAGGTGAGCATGCCGATCGGGTCGTAGGCGTACCGCTCGGTGCCGTAGCCGGTCACCCGCCCCAGCGCGTCCCGGTCGATCTCGCGGCGTTCGCGCCGGTCCTCGATCGCGATCACGTCACCGTGCGCACGGTGGAAGTCGCGGCGCTCGGAGCCGAGGTTCTGGGCCAGCAGCCGGCCGGCGGCGTCCCGTTCGACGACCAGCTCGAAGGCGCCCATCCGCATCGTGTTCGGGGCCAGGACGAGCTCGGTGCCGGCCACCCGGACCCGGGTCGGACCGTCCCAGACGATGTCCACTCCGGACGGGGTTCGGCCACGGCCCGTGACCGCCCCGTCGACACTCTCGGCGATCAACTTGCCGGCGTCGTCACGCCATACCTCCACGGCGACGCCACCCTCGGTGACGGCGGCGCCCAGCCGGCCGTGGCCGGTCCAGGAGTAGCGGGTGACCCGGTCGCCGGCCCGCTCCTCGGTCAGCCGGTCCTGGTCGTCGTAGCCGTACCCGATCCCGTCGTCCCGGACCAGGCGCCCGTCCGCGTCCCAGCCGAAGGTCCGCTCCCGCCCCTGGAAGTCGATCTCGCGCTCGGGGCGGCCGGCCGCGTCGTACCGGAACTGCCAGGTCTGCCCGAGTTCGTTGGTGACGGTCAGCGGGCGGTGGTCCCGGTCCCAGCCGAGGAAGCGCCGCCCGCCGGTGGCGTCGGTGCGGGCCACCGGCCGCGCCGACGTGCCGTAGTCCCAGCTGGTCCGGCCGCCGCGGGCGTCGGTGTGCAGGATCGGGCGGTGCTGGGCGTCCCACTGCGTCGTCACGGTCACCCCGACCGGGTCGACGACGCCGGTCACCTGGCGGTGGTCGTTCAGGGTGTACGTGGTGGTGTGGCCGGCGCCGTCGGTGACCAGGGTCCGGCTGTGCTCGTAGACGAAGTTCCGGTCACCGGAGCGGACGCAGCGGCCGCTCTGGTCGTACCCGAAGATCTCGTCACCGGCCCGGACCACCCGGCCGGCCGGGTCGTAGTCGTAGTCCGCGCCGTCCGCCCGGACCAGCCGGTCCCCCTGGTAGTCGAAACGGGTGGCACCGATCGCGATCACCCGCCCGTTCACCGTCTCGACGGCGATCCGCGGGCCGCGGCTGGGCCGGATCTCGGTCGGTACGCCCAGCCCGTCGCGCACCACGTCGATCCGATGCGTACCCAGCGTGATCGCCGTCAGCCAGGCCGCCCCCTCGTCGTCGGGCGCGGCGAACCACCACGTCCAGCCGCTCTCCGGGTCGGCGACGGCAAAACCGTTCCCGGGGGTACGCGACAACGGACGGTCGGGGCCCTGCCGGGGGTGGGCGGCGGCGGACCCGGCCGGCTCCGGGTAGCTGAGCAGCGTGCCGTCCTCGAGCACCAGGTGCGGACCGTCGTTCTCGACCTGCACCCGCATGTCCAGGGTGGACGTCCAGCCATCGGTCAGGAACTGGCCCAGTCGCAGGTCGGAGCGATGCGTACGGGTCAGCCGGACCGGCAGTTCGCCCGGCAGCTCCAGGTCGGTCGCGGTGATCAGGACCCGGCCGGTGCTGACGTCGACCCGGCCGGCCGTCGGCGACTGGGCGACGGTCTTCGCGTTGGCGTACGGCGCCTCGTTGAACCGCCGGCCGGTCGCGTTCAGGCTCTTGGTGATGACCGTCGCGGCCGGGCCGGGCCGTTCGACCTTGACCCCGGCGAAGTCGGCCGGCTCGGGCCGCCACGCGTCGCGCAGCCCGGCCACCGTGGTCATGCCGACCACCCCGGGCAGCCCGCCGAGCACCCCGAAGGCCACGCCCCAGACGTTGCCCCGGCCGGCGGCGAGGCCGGTGAGGGCCGCACCGAGCATCGGGCCGCCGACCGCGGGCGCCAGCCAGGACGCCGGGGCGCAGGCGGCCAGCACGACCGCACCGGTGCCGACCGACACCCACTTGGCCGACTCGCAGGTCTCCTCCCACAGGATCTGGAAGCCATCGGCCAGTTTGTCCCAGAACGACCGGGGCGGGATGCCGGCCGCCGACGCCGCGCCGATCTCCCTGGCGCAGGTGGCGGCCGCGTCCTCGCGTACCTGCCGGGCCTGCTCGGCGAGCGCCTTGGCCGCGGTCATGAGGTGGGTCGGCCCGGGCTGTTCCACCGCGAGGGACCCGTCCACGGCGGCTTCCAGCCGGCTGCGGGCGATCCGGGCGTCGGCCAGCGCCCGGTCGGCGTCGGCCTGCGCGGCCCGGAGCTTGGGCACGTACGCGGTCAACGCGTCGGCCGCCATCCGGTGCGAGGCGCACACCTGCCGGATCTGATCGCCGAAGTCGCCGAACTGGTCGGCGAACCGGTCCGTGGACAGGCCGGTCCAGGCGAGTACCGCCTCCGCGCCCATCGCCCGGACCGCCCGGCTCGCGGCCTCGGCGTCGTCGGCGAACCGCATCAACCGGCCGGCCAGGGCCTCCGCCTCGTCGCAGGAGCCCGGCGCCGGGTCCGACTCGAGGTCCAGGACCCACCAGTCGTGCGGGCGAGACATGCGGTCCTCCTCCAAGTACACAACGCTGCAAATGGTGGGCACGCTCCCGCGCGGACGGAATGACTTGGGGCGAACAGACCTCATGTCAGGTCCGTTCACCCCGATCCACCGGGACCCCGGCCAGGGCTTTGGCACAGTGCTTGCGTGGAACACCTCGAGGTCGAAGGGTTGAGCCGGTTGTCCCGGACCCTTCAGGACGTGTCGGCGGCGATGTGGACCGCTCCGGAGTGGATCACCGGCGCGGTCGGCGATCCGGCCGTGGACGTCGCCATCCGGCAGTTCGAGTCCGGGTGGGCCGACGGCCGCGTCCAGGTGCAGGAGAACTGCAAGACGCTGAGCGACCTGGCCGGCCGGGCCTTACGGCGGTCCGAGGCATGATGGTGGCGGTCGCGCCCACCGGCTTCGCGCTCTCCGTGCCACCCAGCTGGTACGAGCTGGACCTGCACCCGCAGACCCGTAACGCCTCGATCACCGCCTTGATCCAGGACCGGTTGACCGAAGTGCCCGAACTCGAGCCTCACCGTGCCGCTCTGACACACGCGCTGCGCGGGGCCGCGCGCACCGCCCACGCGCACGGCGCGGTGTTCTGCGGCGTGCTGGCCGAGGGCTTCGACGCGACTCTGCTGACCGCCACGATGACCGTCTCGGTGGTGGCCGCGCCGGGTGAGGTGACGGCGGTCGGCCGGCACCTGCGCCCGATCGCCGAGCGCGGGGCGGGCAAGCCGTGGCGGGTCGTCGAGGAGGTGGAGCTGCCGCACATCGGGGCGGTCACCCGGACCCGGGGCGTGGAGGACGTGCCGCTGCCGGACGGCGCCGGCTGGGTGCGTACTGCCCTGTTGCAGACGTTCGTGCCGTTCCCGGGGGCCGGTCAGGCCCGGGTCGCGCTGATCACCGGGACCAGCCCGGCGCTACCGCTGGCGGCCGAGATGCACGATCTCTTCGACGCGGTGACGACGACGTTCCGCTTCCTGTAGAAGCGGCAGTGGGGGGGGGGGGGGGGGGGGGGGGGGGGGGGGGGGGCGGGGGGGGGGGCCGCGGCCCCGGGGGGCGGGGGGGGGGGGGGCCCGCCGCCCCCCCACCACTGGGAAAACTAGAAGACGCCGGCGCGCATCGCGTACGCCACGGCGTGTGACCGGCTCTTCAGGTTGAGGCGGTGGGTCACGCCGTAGAGCACGTTCTTCACCGTCCGCTCCGAGTAGCACAGCTCGGCCGCGATCTCCGGGGTCTCCTTGCCGTCGGCCAGCAGCCGGAGCACGTCGATCTCCCGGGCGGTCAGACCCGAGGCGTTCAGCCCGTTCGGGGCCAGCACCTCGCGCTGCAGCCGGTCGACGTGCTTGAGCAGCTCGCCGACCAGGCTCGGCGGGATCACCCCACCGCCGGC
The DNA here is from genome assembly GCF_043197135.1 of Actinoplanes sp. NPDC049265. Taxonomy (NCBI): domain Bacteria; kingdom Bacillati; phylum Actinomycetota; class Actinomycetes; order Micromonosporales; family Micromonosporaceae; genus Actinoplanes; species Actinoplanes sp. NPDC049265. Next base: position 167,196 of record NZ_JBICSP010000005.1, read on the forward strand.
CACGGCGGTACGGATGCAGTGGCGCAACCGGTCCTCGGTCAGCGCCGACCGGGGCAGCACGGCAACCACCCGGCACTCGACGGCGGTCAGCAGCTCACCCTCGTTGAGCTCGCTGACCACCAGCACCACGGGCTTGCCGGTGGCCTCGGCCGCGCGGCGCAGGTTGGACACGACGTCGTGGCGCAGGCGGTCGGTGGCCACCACGGCGACGTCCGACTCGGTCCACTCCTCGACGATCTCGGCGGCCGGGTCCTTCTCGATCAACCCGGCCAGCCCGGCGTGGCTCAGTGGATCCTGCGCCTGCAAGACGATCTTCACGGCGGTCTCTCTCCTCACGACCAATCGACACTTCTCAGTCTGGGGAGGGGGGCTCCAGGGATTCTTCACACATCCTCCATCCGGATCAACAACCGCGTGATGGGACCCGCATAACACTCCTTGTAGAGATGGACGACAATGTCCGGGCCGGGGGGCTGAAACGGGCAGACGTCGAGGGGGGCGGATGAGCGGAGAATTGCACGCGGAGGTGTTGGGCCAATTACGCGCCGTCGTCGACGGCGCGGACGTGGCCCTGGGACCATCTCGCCAGCGTGCCGTCTTCGCAGTACTGGTTTCGCAGGCCGGACGGGCGATGACCCGCGACGAACTGGTCGACGCGGTCTGGGGGGACAGCGCACCGGCCAGCGCGGGAGGCAGCCTGCACACATACGTGTCCGGGTTACGCCGTGCGCTGGGCGCGGCTGCGGAGCGTCTTTCCACGGTCGCCGGCGGTTATCAATTGACGGCGACTTCGGTCGATGTCGAAAAGCTGACACATTGGCGCGGCGAAGCCGGACGGCTACTCCGCGCAGGTGATCGGGCCGGGGCGATAACGGCGCTGGACTCGGGAAACGCCCTCTGGCGGGGCGAACCGTACGCGGGCGTCACCGGACCGTACGTGGAACAGGAACGACGGCGCCTGGCCGAGATGCGGCTGGGCATGCTCGAGCAGCGGGCCCGCGCGTTCCTCGACCTCGGCCGGGGCAACGAGGTGGTCACCGAGTTGCAGAGCCTCGTCCGCGATCATCCGCTGCATGAGGCACTCTACGAGTTGCTGATGCGGGCACTGGCGACGTCCGGGCGTACCGCCGAAGCTCTCGAGGTCTATCAAACCGCCCGCGGCGTACTCGTCGACGAACTCGGCATCGAGCCCGGCACCGCCCTGCGCAAGCTGCAGAAAGACCTGCTGGCCGGCGACGTCACCGAGGCCGCGCCGGCCCCACCGGTGGCCGCACCCGAGCCCGAACCCGTCCCCCGGCTGCAGATTTTGCCCGCGCACGTGACCCGGCCCCGGTCCGGCGTGCCCTACGTCGGCCGCCGCGACGAACTCGACCTGCTCGGCGGCCTGATCGACGACCTCGCCCGCGGGCAGGGCAACGCGGTCTGGATCGAGGGCGAAGCCGGCATCGGCAAATCCGAGCTGCTCACCGCGGCCTTCGCCCGCACCACAGCGGCCGGCTGCCAGGTCGCCTGGAGCACGGCCGACGAACTCGGGCAGCGCGTGCCATACCAGGTGTTGATGGAGGCCCTTGGCCTGGAGACCACCTCCAGCGACCCGCGGCTGGCCGCGGCGGCCGAGCGGTTGCAGAGCGAGGGCGACACCGAACTGCTCGGCTTCGTACGCGAGGCCTGCCTGCGCGCGCCGCTGCTGCTGATCGTCGACGACATGCACTGGGCCGACGAGGCCACCGTGCTGGCCTGGGGCCGGCTGGCCAGCGCCGTGCAGCGCCTCCCGCTGCTGCTGGTGGCCGCGACGCGACCGGACACCCGGCTCGGGCAGCTACGGCGGGCGCTGATCGGCCGCGAGGCCCGTCTGCTCGAGCTGGCGCCGCTCAGCGTGCCGGATGTCGAGACGCTGATCGGCGGCATCGTCGGCGGCTCGCCCGGTGACGGGCTGCGGTCCCTGGCCGCGAAGGCCGGCGGCAACCCGCTCTACACCCGGGAAATGGCCGCCGACCTGGTGCGGCAGCGGTCGGTCACGGTCGTCGACGGCATCGCCGAGGTCGACGAGTCGATTGTGGACCAGCTGCCGGCCTCGCTGATCGGCGCGGTCCGGCGCACCCTGGAGTCCTTGTCACCGGACACCCAGGAGGTGCTGCGGCTGGCCGCGCTGCTGGGCATGGAGTTCGCCGCGCCCGACCTGGTCGCGTTGACCGGACGATCGCCGGTGCTGCTGGTGCGTACATTCGACGAGGCCGTCGCCGCGCACGTCCTCGTCGAGGCCGGCCGCTTCCTGACCTTCCGCCACCCGTTCCTGCGCCAGGCCCTGCACGACGCCATCCCGGTTCCCCTGCGCGCCACCCTGCGCCGGCACGCGGCCGAGGCGCTGGCCCAGGCCGGCAGCCCGGTCAACCGGATCGCCGAGCAGCTGGCGGCCGAGCCCATGGTGATCGACGCCTGGGTGGTCGGCTGGCTGCTCAGCCACCGGGCCAGGCTCATCGAGCAGGCCCCGGCCATGGTGGCCGACCTGCTCCGCCAGGTGCTGGCCACCGACGTGCCGACCGCCGACCAGCGCGAGACCCTGCTCGTGGCCACCACCAAACTGCTGTTCCGGCTGGACGAGTTTCCGGAGACCGAGGGGCGCGAGGCGCTGAGCGTGGCCACCGATCCGGCCGACCGGGCCGAGATGCGCCAGCTGCTCGCGGCCATGCGCTATCGCCGCGGCGACAAGTACGGCGCGATCACCCAGCTCAACGAAGCGCTCGGCGTGGCCGACACGCCGGAGATCTGGCGTACCCGGCACCGGGTGCTCCGCGCCCAGTTCAGCCGGGGCGACCTCGGCGACCTGGACAAGGCCGAACACCAGGCGATCGAGACGCACGACCTGGCCGATTCGGCCTACGAGGCGGCCTTCGCCCTGCAGACCCGCTGGCTGGTCGACTCGATCCGCCGCGACCACCTCGCCGCCCTGCACCATATCGACCAGGCCATCGAGACGATCGGCGACGAGGACGCCGCGCTGCTCTACGACCTGCTCGACAACAAGGTGTTCTCGCTGCAGAACCTGGACCAGCTCAAGGAGGCCAGCGAGACCATCCGGTCCGGCGCCGACGTGGCCCGGCGGCACGGCCTGCCGGCCAGCCTGCAGGTGGCCTCGGCGGTGCAGTTCTACTGGCAGGGCCGTTGGGACGAGGCGCTGACCGAGATCAACGAGGTGACCGACACCGACCCGGGCATCACCTTCCACGGCACCCGGGAGCCTCCGGCCGTCGCCATGCTGCTGCACGGGGTGGCCGCGCTGATCTCCGGCCGGCGGGGCGAGACGGCCACCGCCCGCGCTCACCTCGACGCCGCCGACGCGCAGCTGCCGGCCACCAGCTCCGAACGGGAGGCCATCGACTTCCTGTTGATGGCCCGGTCGCTGATGCTGGTGCAGGCCGGTCGGCCCGAGGAGGCGCTGGCCGTGGTCAAGCCGCTCTGGGAGCCGACCTACGCGCCGATGATGCTGCGCCACCAGTGGCTGCCCGACATCGTCCGGCTGGCCCGGTCGGTCGGCGCCGAGGATGTGGCCGCGAGCGCGGCCGCCACCTGCGCCGACGAGGCGGCGGCCGAGACCGTCCCGGCCCGGGCGTTCACCGCCGCCGCGCGGATCCGCACGCTGCGCACCGGAAATCCGGAGCACGCCCGGCAGGCGGCCGAGCACTACCGGTCGGTCGGGCGGATCCCGGAGCTGGCCGCGGCGTTGGAGGAGGCCGGCGACCCGGCGGCCGCCGAGATCTACCGTTCGCTCGGCGCGGCGTGGGACCTGCGCCGGATGAAGGGCATCTGACCTCGGTCGGATGACAGGGCATTATTTGAAGGGGCGAGTATTCAGGGGGACGCGGGGGAAGGCGTCGAGGGGGGCGGATGAGCGGAGAATTGCACGCGGAGGTGTTGGGCCAATTACGCGCCGTCGTCGACGGCGCGGACGTGGCCCTGGGACCATCTCGCCAGCGTGCCGTCTTCGCAGTACTGGTTTCGCAGGCCGGACGGGCGATGACCCGCGACGAACTGGTCGACGCGGTCTGGGGGGACAGCGCACCGGCCAGCGCGGGAGGCAGCCTGCACACCTACGTGTCCGGGTTACGCCGTGCGCTGGGCGCGGCCGCCGAACGTCTGTCCACCGTGGCCGGCGGTTATCAACTGACCGCGACATCGGTCGACGTCGAGGCGTTGACCAACGGCCGGAACGAGGCGAACCGGCGGCTGCGCGACGGCGACCGGGCCGGGGCGATCGCCGCCCTCGACGACGGGCTGGCCCGATGGCACGGCGAACCGTACGCGGATGTCACCGGGCCATACGTCGACCAGGAACGGCGCCGGCTCGGCGAGATGCGGCTGGGCATGCTCGAACAACGGGCCCGGACCATTCTGGAGCTGGGGCGCGGTGGCGAGGTGGTCACCGAGTTGCAGGGCCTCGTCCGCGATCATCCGCTGCATGAGGCACTCTACGAGTTGCTGATGCGGGCACTGGCGACGTCCGGGCGTACCGCCGAAGCTCTCGAGGTCTATCAAACCGCCCGCGGCGTACTCGTCGACGAACTCGGCATCGAGCCCGGCACCGCCCTGCGCAAGCTGCAGAAAGACCTGCTGGCCGGCGAGGTGGTCGCCCCGCCGCCGCCGGCCGCCGCCACGCCGCCGCCACCCCGGCCGGAAGCGTTGCCCCGGCTGCAGATCGTGCCCGCGCACGTCACCCGGGCCCGATCCGGCGTACCCTTCGTCGGCCGCCGCGACGAACTCGACCTGCTCGCCGAGCTCGTCGACGACCTGGCCGCCGGGCAGGGCAACGCGGTCTGGATCGAGGGCGAGGCCGGCATCGGCAAGTCCGAGCTGCTCACCGCGGCGTTCGCCCGGGCCACCGCGGCCGGCTGCCAGGTCGCCTGGGGCGTCGCCGACGAACTCGGGCAGCGGGTGCCGTTCCAGGTGCTCATGGAGGCCCTCGGCCTGGAGACCACTTCCAGCGACCCGCGGCTGGCGGCCGAGGCCGAGCGGCTGCAGGGCGAGGGCGACACCGGGCTACTCGGTTTCATCCGGGAGGCCTGCCTGCGGGCGCCGCTGCTGCTGATCGTCGACGACATGCACTGGGCCGACGAGTCCAGCGTGCTCGTCTGGGGCCGGCTGGCCAGCGCGGTCCGCCGCCTGCCGTTGCTGCTCGTCGCGGCCGCCCGCCCGGACACCCGGCTCGGGCAGCTCCGCCGGGCCCTGATCAGCCGCGAGGCCCACCTGCTCGACCTCACGCCGCTCAGCCCACCCGACGTGGAAACGCTGATCGGCGACATCGTCGGCGGCTCACCCGGCGAGGGGCTGCGGTTCCTGGCCGCGCGGACCGGCGGCAACCCGCTCTACACCCGCGAGATGGCCGCCGACCTGGTCCGACAGCAGTCGGTCACGGTGGTCGACGGGATCGCCGAGGTGGACGGTACGGTCGCCGACCGGATGCCGGCCTCGCTGATCGGCGCCGTCCAGCGCACCCTGGAGTCGCTGACCCCGGACACCCAGGAGGTGCTGCGGCTGGCCGCGCTGCTGGGCATGGAGTTCGCGGCGGCCGACGTGGTCGCGTTGACCGGCCGGTCGCCGGTGCTGCTGGTGCGTACGTTCGACGAGGCCGTCGCCGCGCACGTCATCGTCGAGGCCGGACGGTTCCTGACCTTCCGCCACCCGTTCCTGCGCCAGGCCCTGCACGACGCCATCCCCGTCCCGCTGCGGTCCACTCTGCGCCGGCACGCGGCCGAGGCGCTGGCCCGCGCGGGCAGCCCGGTCAACCGGATCGCCGAGCAGCTGGCCGCCGAGAGCATGGTGATCGACTCGTGGGTGGTCGATTGGCTCACCGGCAACCTGACCCGGCTGATCAAGGCCGCGCCCGAGGTCGCCGGCGACCTGCTGCGTCAGGTCCTGGCCACCGACGTGCCGGCCCGCGAGCAGCGGGTGGTATTGCTCGTGGCCACCACCAAGCTGCTGTTCCGGCTGGACGAGTTCCCCGAGGCGGAGGCCCGCGAGGCGCTGGGCATGGCCACCGAGGTGGCCGACCGGGAGGAGATGCGACACCTGCTCGCCACCATGCGCTATCGCCGCGGCGACGAGCACGGTGCGATCGCGTTGCTCAACGAGGCGCTCGAACAGCCCGGGGTGCCGGAGCTGTGGCGTACCCGGCACCGGATCCTGCGCGCCCAGTTCAGCCGGGGCAGCCTGGACGACCTGGACAAGGCCGAGCACCGCGCGCTGGAGATGCACGAGCTGGCCGATTCGGCCTACGAGGCGGCCTTCGCCCTGCAGTCCCGCTGGTTGATCGACTCGATCCGGCGCGACCACCTCGCCGCCCTGCAGCACATCGACCGGGCCATCGAGACGGTCGGCGACGAGGACGCCGCGCTGCTCTGCGACCTGATGGACAACCGGGTGTTCTCGCTGCAAAATCTGGACCGGCTGACCGAGGCCGGGGAGACCATCCGCTCGGGCGCCGAGGTGGCCCGCCGCTACGGCCTGCCGGCCAACCTGCAGGTGGCGTCGGCCGTGCAGTACTACTGGCAGGGCCGCTGGGACGAGGCCCTGGCCGAGATTCGCGAGGTAATCGACACGGATCCGGCTATCACGTTTCACGGCACCCGGGAACCACCGGCGGTCGCGATGCTGCTGCATGGGGTGGCCGCGCTGATCGCCGGCCGGCGCGGCGACCTGACCACCGCCAAGGCGCATCTGGACGCCGCCGAGGCCCAGCTCCCGACCACCATCGCCGAGCGCGAGGCCTGCGACTTCCTGCTGATGGCCCGGTCGCTGACCCTGGTGCAGGAGGGCCGGCCGGAGGACGCGCTGACCGTGCTCGCGCCCCTGTGGGAGCCGACGTACGCCCCGCTGATGCTCCGCCACCAGTGGCTGCCCGACATCGTCCGGCTGGCCCGCTCGGTCGGCAACGAAGAGGTGGCCGCGATCGCGGCGGCGACCTGCGCCGACGAGGCGGCGGCGGAAACCGTGCCGGCCCGGGCGTTCGCGGCCGCGGCCCGGATCCGCACCCTGCGGACCGGCAACCCGGAGCACGCCCGGCAGGCGGCCGAGCACTACCGGGCCGTGGGCCGGGTCCCGGAGCTGGGCTCGGCGCTGGAGGAGGCCGGCGACCCGGCCGCCGCCGACATCTACCGCACCCTGAGCGCGGCCTGGGATCTGCGCCGGGTGAAAGGGGCCTGATCAGTTGAGGTGGGCGGTGCCGAGCACATGTCCCTGCCGGTCGGCGATGGCCACCGCGCTGACGTTGGGCAGCTGGATCGAGCTGGCCCCGATCACCTTGGCGCTGCCGCTGGGCGTCGGGCCCCACACCGCCGCCTGCTCGATCTGCCCGCCGTAGTTGCGGACCTGGCAGATGAACGGGCCCTCGCCGGGCAGCCGGGAGACGTCCAGCGACACCGAGACACCCCAGGTCTTCGGGGTGAGCACGGCCTGACCGGAGAGGCCGCTGCCCGCCTCCGACTCGAACTGCGCGGTGATCAGCTCCGGGCTGGGCAGCACGGTCGGCGGCTGACGGCGGCTGCGGTCGGCGGTGATCACGCCGAAGCCGACCGCGACCGCCACCAGCACCACGGCCGCGGCGGCGAGCCAGCGAACCCGGGCCAGCCGCTGGGTGCGGGACTTCTCGGCGCGCATCCGGCGGAGCAGGCCCTCGATGCGTTCCGGGCTGGGCCGGGTGCCGATGGCCAGCGCCGGGCCGGCCGGGTCGGGGCCGCCGTTCGCGCGTACCGTCTCGGGCAGCCGCTGGAGCAGCTCCGGCACCGGCGCCAGGATGTCGAGCTCGCCGCGGCAGTCGTCACAGTCGCGCAGGTGCGCGTCCAGACGGTCGGTGTCCGCCTCGTCCAGGCCGCCGAGCAAGTACCCGCCGAGGAGCCGCCGCAGCTCGTCGTGATCGCTCGTACTCATCGCAGCACCCCCATCTCCTCGAAAGCAGTTCGGAGCGCTCGGACGGCATAGTAGGCCCGCGACTTGACCGTTCCCTCCGGAACGGAGAGCTTGCGGGCAGCGTCGGCCACGCTCTTACCCTCGTAGTACATGGCGCGGACCACGGCCTGGTGCTCGTCCGACAGCCGCTCCATCGCCTCGGCCACCAGCCAGCCCTCGACCAGCTGGTCGACGTTGTCGGCGGAGGGCACCGCGTTGACCGCGGCCTCGTCGGCGACCAGATGCGGCCGGCGCTGCTCGGCCCGCCACGCGTTGGTGACCACGTTGCGGGCGATGGTCAGCAGGTACGACCGGGTACGCCCGGGATCGGTGTCCAGGTGGTCGATGTGCTTCCAGGCCCGCAGCAGGGTCTCCTGCACCAGGTCTTCGGCCTTGTGCCGGTCGTGCACGTAACGCGAGACGAAGCTGAGAAGGACCGCGTAGTGCTCGGTGTAGAGCGCGGTCATCAGCTCCTCGTCGGGATTCACCCGTCTCTTCATCGCGCGCCCGGTTCCCTCCTGAGCGTTCGGCCCGGCCACCCTCTTGTACACCGTGAACCTGGATTCGGTTCGACCCGGGTCAGGACACGCACAAAAGGAGATGCCCGGTCCCCCCTCGCCGGGGACCGGGCATCGTCAGGGACGGACGCCGCTCAGGCGTCAACAGGCTCCGGCACCGCCGAAGTAGAACGCTCGTTCCTTGGCGAACACCGTGGGATAGATGCCCTTACCCGGCGGCATTTCCGGGCTCTTCGATTCCAGTGTCACCTTGAGGTCGGGGTTGTTGACCAGCGAGATGCTGCTGAAGCGGGCGGCCGAGTCCTTGCTGGCGTCGGTGCCGTTGCCCATGTCGGTGCACGGAGCCACCTTCGACGAGGCGACCTCGCCGTACCACTGGATCAGGCCGCTCTTCTGGAACTTGCCGCGCCACAGGCCGTTCGGGAAGTAGCCGATCCACTCCGAGTCGTACGCGACCCACCAGACGCTGTCGAACTGCTGGATGCCGAACTTCTTGTAGACCCCGGTCGGCAGCGTGTCACCGGGGACGACGTCGGTGCTCACCTGCTTCCAGCCGCAGCCGTTGTAGCAGGTGCCCACGCCGTCGACCCAGTGGTACACGAACAGGTGCGGGTCCTCGTCGCCGTTGACGTTGCGGCTGACGGTCCAGCCCACCTCGATGATCTGCTGACCGTCGGCGTCCTCCACGGCGACCTCGGCCAACGTGTGGTAGTCCTCGGCGGCCAGGTAGGGCTTGCCGATCACCAGGTTGGCCGAGGTGCCGTCGGCCACGGCGTACTGGTAGCCGGTGGCGTAGTGGTAGTTCACGTCGCGGGTGCCGGGCTCGGGCGCGCGGAGCGGGCCACCACCGACCTGCGGCGGCTTCGGCGGCACGGCGGTCCGGCCCTTCCGCAGCCAGCGCTTCTTGCCGGTGAAGCCCTTCGGGCCGTATTCCGGGGTCGGCACGGCCGACGGCTTGGTGCTCGCCGGTGCGATGTCGGCGCCGGTCGCGGCCAGCTGCGCGCTGGTCGCTCCGGGCGTGCCACGCTTCACGGCTTCCGGCTTGTCGCCCCACGGCAGCAGCGGCGGCGGCTTCGGCGCGTCATCGGCGACGGCCGGGGCCGGCTGAGCCGCGGCGGGAGCCTCCTCGGCGGCGGCGTTCACCGCGGTGAGAGCACCTAAGGAACCGGCTACGGCTGCGGCTAAGCCGGCGGCTAATAAACCGCGGCGGGGAATCGACACGTGTCCGTCCTCGTTCATCGGGGGATCGGAGGCGGGGTTTGCGAGGAACCTCCGGCACCGGCTTGAGCGGCGAGGCTCACCATATAGCTTCCTCGATTGCGCAGCCGCACTCTGAGCTGCTTTTCCGCCTTGACGGTTGCGCGTGTGGGCCGATCAGGTGATGGCATGACCACAGTGGTCGACGGAGAGTGTCGGCATCGTCGCTGAACGCCGACTTCAGCCACCGTTCAGAAAGAGGCAAACTGCCGAGAGACTCTTTCGGGTCTAGCGTGAGATCCATGTCCGGCGTGCGCGTTCTCGCTCTCACCGCGGACGGGGTCGAGGAGCACGCGATCACCGACGTGGCGGCGCTACTTTTGCACGAAGAAGTCCTGATCTGGGTGGACATTCCAGAGTGCAGTGACGAGGCGGTCACTCTGCTCACCGATGTCCTGGAGTTGCATCCCCTCGCGGTGCGCGATTGTCTGCAACGAAATCGAGTGCCCCGGGTTCGGATCTATCCACACGAACAATTGCTCATTCTGCACGGCCCCGAACGCGGTCCTTCCGGACATGTCCACTACATCGAATTGGACCAGATCATCGGGGAAAAGTACGTCGTCACCGTGCACGGTCCGATCAATCCCGCTGTCGACCCAGAGGTCGCTTTGCGCGAGACGAGCGCGGTCCGGCGGCGGATCGATTCGGGCCGGCTGCGGCCGCGCACGCCGATCGAGCTCTCGTACGCGATAGTCAACGCCCTGACCCACAGCCTGGAACAGTTCATCGAGGAGATGACCCGGGAGGTGTGGCGATTGGAGCAGCGGGTCACCGGCGGGCACATGGGCAACCCGGAGAAGTTCCTGGAGGAGCTGTTCCAGGCCCGGCACGGCCTGCTCGCGGTACGCACGATGGGCGCGCTCGGCGCCGAGGTCTACGGCCGGATGGCCACCCTGGGCAGCCGCCGCCCCGACGCCGAGGTCAACCTGCCGCTGGTCAACGACGTGGTCGACCAGCTCAACCGGATCCGCGGCCTGGCCGACGGCGAACGCGAGTACCTGCAGGGCGTGATCGAGTTCTACCGTGCCCGGGCCGAGACCAAGATGACCATCGCGGCCGAACGGCTGGCCGTCATCGCCGTGGTCACCCTCCCGATCACGGCCCTGTCCTCGATCTACGGCATGAACATCATCGTCAACGACCGCACCAACCTCGGTGCGCTGATCGGCGTCCTGATCGTCATGGTCATCATGTCGGCGTTGCTGCTGACCTGGGCCAAACGCCGCGGCTGATGGTAGCCATCATCGGGCCCCCCGGCTCCGAATCCAGGTCATGGACGACCTGGTCAACAACCGGTACCGCCTGCTCGACCGGATCGGCGCGGGCGGGATGGGCCGCGTCTTCCTGGCCACCGACGAACTCCTCGGCCGCACGGTGGCGATCAAGGAGATCGCCCCCGGCTCGGCGGCGGTGCTGCGGGAGGCCCGGGCCGCCGCCCGCCTCGACCACCCCGGAGTGGTACGCGTCTACGACGTCCTCCACGCGCCCGATCGCTGCTGGATCGTCATGGAGCACGTGCCGTCCCGTTCCCTGCACCAGGCCGCCCCGGTCGCCCATCGCGAGGCGGCGCGGATCGGCCTCGGCGTGCTCGACGCGCTACGGGCCGCGCACGCCGCCGGGGTCCTGCACGGTGACGTCAAGCCGCAGAACGTGCTGCTGGCCGACGACGGCCGGGTCGTGCTCACCGACTTCGGTCAGGCCACAGTGGACAACACCGGGCCCGATCCGGCGGTCGGCTCGCCGCAGTACCTCGCCCCCGAACGCGTCCGGGGCGAGCCGTCCGGGCCGGCCACCGATCTGTGGTCGCTGGGTGTGACGTTGCACGCGGCGGTCGAGGGCCGGTCGCCGTTCGCCCGGGACACCGCGATCGGCGCGCTGCACGCGGTGCTCACCGGGCCGCCCGATCCGCCGGCCCGGCGTGGGCCGCTCACCCCGGTCATCGAGCGGCTGCTGGTCTCCGATCCGGCCGCGCGGCTGACCGCCGACCAGCTGGAACCCCTCCTGCGCCGGATCGCGTCACGGCCGATGGGCTTCGTCCCCATGCCGACGGGCGCTGCCCCGGCACCGACGGCCGTCTTCCCGGCATCGACAAGCGCCCTGCTGGCGCCGACCGGCGTCCTTTCGAGGCCGACGGGGGCGCGGCGGGGGCTGGCGCGGAGCACGAAAGTCGGGGTGGCGCTGGCGGCGGTGCTGCTGGCCGGGACGGCCGGGACGGCTCTGGCCCGCGACGCGGTCAACCCCGCTCCCCCGGTACGCGCGTCCGCTCCCCCGGCCGACCTCTGCGACGACGCGGCGGTCGCCGGGGCGTACCTCGACCCCTCACCTACCCGGCCCGGCTATCTCCCGACCGGCTGGGTGCCGCACGACGATCCCCTCGGCTTCCGGCTGGCGCTGCCGCCGGGCTGGACCCGCGCGGCCGACGGGCGGTCGGCCTGCTTCCGCGATCCGGGCAGCTCCCGGTCGCTGCGGGTGACCGCGAGCGGCGGCCGGTACGCGGTGGACCGGACCACCGGCGGCCCGAACGACCACCTCGTGGACCAGATCGTGGCCACCCTCACGCCGCTCTCACATGGTGGTACCGGGATTGACCGGTCACCCGGCGCCCGATGACCATGGACGCATGACTCGGCAGGGCATCCTCCTCACCGCCCGCCTGGCGATCGACCTGGCGCGCTGCTCCAGCGCACGCTGTCCGCGCTGACCTGCGCTTTTCTTCCCCTGCAAGGCCGTGTTCGGCGGCCTGTGGCCGCGCGTCGGCATTATCCTGATCGTCATGTAGCGGTAAACCTATAGAGTTGATAGGCAATATATGCAAACCGAGGAGCTCCCCGTGACCGCCGTCGACCTTCGCCTCGACCACCTCGCCATCACCCGGCAGTTCGCCACCGACCCGTCGAGCTGGGCGGTCACGCCACGGTTCGACGCGTCCGAACGCTGGTACCACCGCCTGCACGTCGCCGACGACCACGAGGTCTGGCTGCTCACCTGGCTCCCCGGCCAGGGCACCGACCTGCACGACCACGGCGGCTCGGCCGGCGCCTTCCACGTGTACGCCGGCACGCTGACCGAGGACACCGTGGCCCAGCCGACCGGCGGCCCACCCCGGATCACCGCCCGCGAACTGGGCGAGGGCGCCGGTCGCCGGTTCGGCACCCAGCACATCCACCGCATCGTCAACCGGTCGAACCGCCCCGCGATCAGCATCCACGCCTACGGGCCGGCCCTGACCACGATGACCCGCTACCGGATCGGTGCCGGCGGGCTGACCGTGGAGACCGTCGAGCGGGCGGGAGCGCAGTGGTGACCGCCGTCCTGCGTACCGGGCCGAGCTTCGTGGCGCCGCCGCCCGGCTCGACCGGCATCGACGACCTGCTCGCCGCCGCCCGCTCCCGGCTGCACCGGCTGTCCGCGCCGGAGACCTCCGCCGCCGTCGAGCGGGGAGCCGTCCTGATCGACATCCGGCCGGCCGCCCAGCGGGCCGAGCACGGCGAGATCCCCGGCGCTCTGATCATCGAGCGCAACGTCCTGGAGTGGCGGCTCGACCCGCGCAGCGACGCCCGCCTCGGCTTCGCGACCCACTACGACCTCGAGGTGATCATCACCTGCCAGGAGGGCTACACGAGTTCCCTGGCGGCGGCGTCGCTGCAGGACCTGGGCCTGCGCCGGGCCACCGATCTGGCCGGCGGTTTCGCCGCCTGGAAGGCGGCCGGGCTCCCCACGAAATGACACCCTCTCCGGGTCCGGAGTAGGGGAGATCTCAGGGGATCTGGTGGTGTTAGCACCACCCCTCGGCCACGCCCGCGCCCTTAGGTTTGTCCGCATGAAGCGAATCGGTGCTGCACTCCTGTGGATCGCCGGGGCCTACTGCGTCGCTCGTGCCCTGATCGAGCCGTTCGTGATCGACTTCAGTGATCCGTCGACGTACCGGCACGACTGGGGCGGCCCGACTCTGGTCGGCGTGTTGTTCGTGCACTGTGGACTGGGAGTGCTGGCCGCCGCGCTGATGGCCTGGCGGCTGATGCGGCGCTCGTCGCTCCGCCTGACGGCCGACCGGCCCGCCCCGCCGTCCGCCGACGACGACGCGGGCGGGCCCGAGCCCGGCGTCGGGGCGCACCGGGTCGGGCCGCTGGCCGGCGTCGGGGCAGGCCGGGGCCGGTCAATGGCCGGCGTCGGGGCGGGCCTTGCGCGGCAGCAGGAACGCGGTGCCCAGGGCGGCCAGGATCATCAGGAACGCACCGCCGAGGCTGCGCACCGCTGAGTCGCGGAAGGCGTCCCGGACGACGCCCTGCGCGTACCTCTCAATCTCGCCTCCTGTCGGGCCCGCGGGGGCGGCCGGGCAGGAGGCGGGCCGCACGGCCGGGTCGTCCTCGGCCACCCGGTCGCGCAGGCAGGAGCGGATGGCGGCCGCGACGCCGGGCTGCTCACCGGCCTGGGTGAGCACCGCGGTCAGCTTGGCCGCGGAGTCGTCGACGTGCGTGGTGACCCCGCCCGGCAGCAGGCCGAAGAAGACCGTGCCGAGTACCGCGATGCCGAACGCGCCGCCCAGCTGTTGCACCGAGGTCAGGGCGCCGGAGGCCGAACCGGTCTCCTCATCGTCGACGCCGTGCGCAGAGCAAAGGGGCCAAGGCGGACAGCACGCGGGTGCGGTTGGTGCGCAGAGCAAAGGGGCCAAGGCGGACAGCACGCGGGTGCGGTTGGTGCGCAGAGCAAAGGGGTCAAGGCGGTCAGCACGCGGGTGCGGTTGGTGCGCAGAGCAAAGGGGTCAAGGTCGCGAGGGTGGCGGCTCGGAGGGGCAAGAAGGTGGACCGCTCGGACAGGACGGCAGCATCACCGGCGGGCTGATCGGCGCGGACGGATCCGGGCTCGAGGACGAAAACGACGACGCCGACGGCGCGGAGGACGACGGCACCGTGGAGGACGACGGCACCGTGGAGGACGACGGCACGGCGGAGAAGGACGGGATGCCGGAGAAGGACGGGCGGCCGGTCAGCGACGGGGAATTGGACGGGGCCGCCGAGGAAGCGGACGACGGCGCGGACGGCAAGGACGGAATTGACGAAGGGGTGGAGGGCACCGACGACGGGGGGCGGGTGGACGGGCGGCGGGCGGTGGAGGACGCCGACTGAGTGGCGGCCGCGATGCTCGACGGGGCGGTGAGGATGCCGGACGACGTCAGCTGGGCCGCCACGTAGTGGTCATAGACCTCCTGGGCGGTCAGCTCGCGGGCGTAGAAGGCCGCGTGGGCCAGGGAACCGTTCATGTAGCTGTTGTTCAGCGCGGTGAGGTTGGGCCAGCCGGTCATGTTGTCGGAGCCGGCGCGCCAGAAGCCGGCGTAGTTCTGGGGGCTGATGGAGGCCGGGTCGGAGGCCTTCAGGGCGCCGTCGACGTAGAGGCGCATGCCGCCTGTCGTCGACTGGGTCGCGACCACGTGGTGCCAGAGGTTGTCGTTGTAGCTGGCGCTCGTGGTCAGGGTGCGGTACGTGAGAAAGCCGGCGTTGTAGCCGTACACCAGCTTGTTGTTGGCGTCGAGGTAGACCAGCCGGTCGTAGCTGGTCGAGGCGCCGGTCGACTGATCGCCGAAGCCCATGATCCGCATGCTGTTGGCCGACGAGGTCCGGAACCAGATCTCCTCGCTGTACAGGGTCGGGTTGGTGGCCGCCAGCGGCGTCGCGACGTGGCCCATCGTGATGCCGTTGAAGGTGACGCCACCGCCGCCGCACGGGCCGCTGACGTTGTACGCCGAGACGTTGGCGTACTGGCCGTTCTTGCCGTTGCCGGAGCTGTCGGCGGCGGTCGTCCCGGACACCTCGGTCAGCTTGTAGTAGGCGAGCGCCGCGCTGCCGACGGCCGCGGCCTGGCAGGTGTAGTACATCGGCACCTTGACGATCGGGTTGCTGTTGGCCGGGTAGGCGGCCGAGTTGCCGATGTTGTCGTAGGTGACCAGCTGGTACTGGTAGCAGTTGTCGCCGGTGACAGTGGTGTCGTTGCGCGGCGAGGAGACGTTGCCATAGATCGTCGTCCAGGCGCTCCAGGTGGCGTTGCAGACGCCCAGGTCGAGGGAGGCCGACCGGCGCTGCAGCACGGTCGCCGAGGCGTTCAGGCCGGAGGCCGCGTCGGAGCCGGCCGCGAAGGTCAGCGTGACCGAGTTGCTCGAGGTGTAGCCGGCGTTGTAGGTCAACGAGCCCCCGGTCGGCGGCGTCGAGTCGTCGACCGGTGTGAACGACGCCGAGGCGGTGCTCAGCCCGGCGCCGTTGGTCGCGCTCACCTGCTTGGCGCCGGGCGCGGCGGGCGAGGCCGTCCACGAGTACGTGTTCACGCCCAGGCCGCCCGCCACCGAGCTCCAGCCGGTGCCCAGCGGCGGGAAGGTGTACGACGTGATCCCGGAGGCGGCGTCGGATGACGCGGCGGTGACGGTGAACGAACCGGTGGTGGAGCCGCGGTAGTAGACGGTGCTGCCGGTGGCGTACGCGTTGGTCAGCGCCGAGTACGACAGTGTCGGCGTGGCCGGGGCGGTCGTGTCGACCTTCACGTCCGCGCTGGTGTAGGTGGTCGTGTTACCCAGCAGGTCGGGCACCACGAACTGGTAGCGGTAGCAGGCCTGGTCGGATACGACGTCGTTCAGCGACGCGGCCGGGTCGGTCTGCACTGTCGCGAAGGCTCCGAACGTGCCGCACGAACCCGCGGTCAGCGAGGCGGTGGCCCGCTGCAGGAGGGCCCCGGACGCGGCCAGTCCCACGCCGGCGTCGGTGCCACGCGCGGTCGTCAGGGCCAGGGTGGTGGAGGTGGTGAAGCCGGCCGGGGCGGTAACGCCGCCGCCGGACGGGCCGGTCGAGTCGTTGACGAACGACAGCGCGGTGACGGTCGTGTTCCCGGCCACGTCCTTGGTGGTCACGGTCTCGGCGACGGTTCCGGCGGCCGCGGCGGTCCAGGTGAAGGCATTCGAGGTGTACGGGGCGGAGCTGACCGTCGACGGCGTGTGCGACCAGCCGGTGGTGGTGCCGGTCAACGCCGACGTAGTCGAGGAGGCCGGCCCCGACCCGGCGTCGGTAATGCTGTCGACCAGCGTGAACGATCCGCCGGCGGATCCGCGGTACCAGATTGTCGACCCGCTGAGCCGGGAGTTGGACGCCGACCCGAGGGCGAGCGACGAGCCCGGGGCCACGGTGTCGATCTGTACCGCCTGTGACGCGGCCGCCGAGCTGTTGCCGGCCGTGTCGGTGGCGTAGTACCGCACGGTCGTCGTGGCGGCGACGGTGAACGGACCGCTGTACGTCACCGCCGTACCCGAGAAGGTGGGGTCTGATCCGTCGACCGTGTAGCGGACCGAGGCGACGCTGGTGGTCACGTCGGCGGCCGACAGCGTGACCTGCACCGGCGACGTGGCGTTCCAGCCGTTGACGGCGACCGGCGACAGGACGGCGTTGACGGTCGGCGCCACGCTGTCGTAGGTGATCGTGGCCGAGGCGGTCGAGCCGTTGCCGCCGATCGCGTAGACGGTGTGCGTGCCCTGGGTGGTGGCCGGGATCGCGAGCGACGAGATCGGCGCCGAGCCGCTGGTGTCGACGACGCCCGGAAAGCCGGTCAGTGTGGTCGCCGCGTCCAGCCGGTAGGTGACCGTTTCGTTGACGCCGAAGCCGGTCAGTGTCCCGGTGGTCGAGGCGGCCGCGTTGTAGACGGTCTTGGCCAGGGTGAGCACCGGGTTGGTGACGGCCACGGCGGATGTCAGGCCGCTCTCGGTGCCGGTCCAGTTGGCGCCGATCCGCGGGTAGACCGAGTAGCGCCAGTTGCCCACCGGTACGCCGGTCTCGGTGCAGGTGGTGGCCCCGACCGTACCCGCGCAGCCGCCCAGCACGGTCTGGGTCAGCAGCGTCGCGGCGTCGTACCGTTTGACAACGTAGCCGTCCACCGCGACGCCGTTCGACAGCGTGACGGCGGACCAGCTCAGGGCGACGCTGGTCGCCGAAACGCGGTTCGCGACGGGAGTGGTGGCCGTGTTGACACTGGCGGCGAGCCCACCGCCGGCGGCGCCGGGGCTGACCGAGGCGCCCCAGTACGCCCAGGCCGCCGCACCGCCGAGGCTCAGCCCCGCGGCGACCAGCACCAGGATCGCCAGCCGCCGCAGCATCACGAGCCGTGCCCGGCGCGGTAGTGGTCCAGCACCGTGCCGGCGCTCAGCGCGACCGAGTACACGGCCAGTTCGTCGAGTGATCCGGCGAACGTCCCGGCGGTGAACCCGGTGCCGTCCAGCGCGGTGTTCAGCACCAGCGACTGCGCGCCCAGCGCCGTGCCGTCCAGGTACGCCTGCACGGTCCCGCCGTCGTACGCGAGCACCACGTGATGCCACGCGCCGTCGCTCGTGCCGTAGGGCAGGGTCCAGTCGCGCACCGCCGAGAACGCGTCCAGCCGCAGTCCGGTGGCCGAGGTGAGGCGCCCGGCGAAGAGTTTCCCGGAGCTCGCCGAGCCGTACCCGAACAGGTCGGCCGGGCCCGTATCGGTGCGTTTGAACCACAGCTCGGCCGACCGCGGCCCGGCGCCGACCGGCAGACCGGTCGGGGCGGCCACCCGCATGGCGCCGGCGACACCGTCCAGGGTGACCGATCCGTTCAGGTCACCGGCCAGCGCGCCGGGCTCGTTCTGCACCACCGTGCCCTGGTAGGTGCCGCTGTTGGGGCCGGCCACGTCGGCCGCGCCGGAGGAGGGCACCGGGTAGATCCGGAAGTTGTCCGCGTGCAGGCCGGTGGTGTCGGTGATCGCGGGCGACCCGGTGACGCCGAGGGCCAGACCGGCCCGGCCGGCCGCCGACAGCGCGGTGTCGGTGGCGGTGGTGAGCACGGTCCCGTTGACGGACAGCCGGAGTGACGTGCCGGTGGCTTCGAGCCGCAGCCGGTAAGTGTTGCCCGGTGTCAGGGTGGCGGCGGCCGAGCCGAGCCCGGTCTCCACCCCGTTGATCACCTTGACCAGCCGCCAGGTGGTGTCCGAGGTCTGGTAGCGCGCGGCGTAGTAGGAGTTGCCGCTGATCCGGGCGGCCACTCCGAGGGCGTCGCCGGTGACCAGCGTGACCGGCACGATGTCGGTCATCACGGCCTGGCCGGCCGAGCTCGCCGCGACCGAGGTCACCGTGATGGTGTTGCGGCGCAACCGGTTGGCCGGCGTCACCACGCCCGCGGAAAAGGTGGTCGAGCCGGTGAAGTTGTCCGAGGCGGTCGGCCCGGTGCCCAGTCGCCATAGGCTGACCAGTCCGGCGGTGCGGCGCACCAGCGTGTAGGCGTCGACGTCGGCGGCCAGGTAGACGGTGAAGGTGGCGCCCTGGCAGGCGTTGGCGGCTGCCGTGGTCATGCTCAGCGCCCCGGCCAGGGTGATTCCGAGCGATCCGCCGGCCGGTACGGTCCAGCCGTCGCCCGCGTTGGTCTGTGCGGCGAAGGACAGCACGCCGACCCCGCAGCCGGAGTGCGCCCCGTCCACCGCGAAGCCGCCGGTTCCCTGTGCGTTGTCCAAGGACAGGGCGCCGATGTGTACGCCGAAACTGTTCGGATTGGCGACGGTGACCGCGACGTTGGCGGTGCCTCCGGGGTAGACGCGAGTGGCCGGTGTCCCGGGCGACAGGGTGAGCGGGGCGGTCGTGGTCACCGAACTGGTGCCCGAGCCGCTGCCCGAGGTGCTCCAGAAGCCGTAGGCGGAGCCGGAGGCGAGCAGGGACGCGGCGATTCCCACCGCCACTGCCCGCTTCACCTCCGGCTCCCTCCTGGCGGAATCAGGCCGCCGAGAAGCTCAGGTTGACCGTGACGTTCTTGCAGTCGTCCTGGTTCTGGTTCGGCTTGTCGATCATCCGGATCGTGGCGCCGGACGACGCGTAGTTGGTGTCGCCGTTCGGCAGGTCCGCGTTGATCGCGGTGGGCTGCACGATGTCGAAGTCACTGGCGTCGCACGGGAACGCCGAGTTCGGGTCGTTGCCCGTTACTCCGGTCACGGCAATCGTGACATTGGCGATGTGTTGCGGGCTGAGTTTCGGGTTAGTGATCTTGAAAGCGATCGGCTGGGCGGTGCCACCTGGGGCCAGGCCGGACGGTGCCGTACCGGTCTGTGTGACGGTGACTGAGGCCGATGTGCCACTGGCCCCGGTGGCGGTTCCGGCACCGGAGGTGGTCCAGTACGCGAAGGCGGTGCCGGCCACGAAGACGCCGGCGACGGTCGGGACGAGCACCACTGCGGCACGCCGGCGAGACCTGCGACGCTCCTGGGCACTGCGCTTCGTAGCCATGAACCACTCCGTTTCCGCATGCGGCGACCGGCCCCTTCCGGTCGTGTACCTGCACCTTCGGCGTCCCACATGATCAACTTTGCCGGTGCGGCGAGCATTTTCGCCAAAGGGAAAAGTCAGGCGTTTCGGTCTCGGGTATTGGCACGAGCAGCAAACTGCCGATACTGGGGTCATGTCGGAGTGGATCGAGCCGGATGACCGGTTACCCGTGCCGGTAACCGCTTACGGCCCACTTCAGCTTTTCGCAGTCCGAGTGCACGTTCTGGCCACGACCGGGCGGGCGCCCGAGGCGATCGAGGCGGCCAACGCGTTCCTGATGATCGCCCAGGCCGTCCGCGACCAGAAAAGCGTCGCCTTCCTGCACCAGGGCCGGATGTACGCGTACCTGGACATGGGCCAGATCGACGAGGCCACCGCGGCCGGCGAGCACCTGCTCACCCTGCACCAGCAGAGCGGCAACGTGGTCGGCGAGGCCAAAGTGCTGTGCGACCTGGCCCGGCTGCGCGTGTTCCAGGGCCGGCTGGTCGACGGCATGCGCAACCTGGCCCGCGCCGGCATGCTGCTCGACTCCTGCCCGCGCTCCGACCGCCACCGGTCGGCGATGTGCTCGTTCGCCCAGTCGGCCGCGGCCGCGCAGATGTACGAGATCGCGGCCGACGCGTACGAGCACCTGACCGCCCAGGACAACGCCCGCGGCCGCCGCACCACCTCGTTCGACCTGGTCTACTCGCGCACCCTGCTCTACTGGGGCATCCGCCTCGGCCACGCCGGCCGGTGCGACGAGGCGGCGACCCGGCTCCGGCGTACCGCCGACATCACCCGCCGCTGGCTCGACCAGCACCCCGGCGACCCGTGCATGACCGCGGTCCAGGCGCTGGCCCTGGCCAAGCTGGGTGACACGGCCGTGGCCGAAAAGCTGGCGAGTTCCGCGATCATGCCGCTGCGACAGGGCGACAGCGGTGAGTTCGCCCGGATGGCGCATCTGGCCCTGGGCATCAGCCTGCGCGCCTCCGGCCGGCTGGCCGAGTCCCGCCGCGAGTTCCTGGCCGCCAGTCAGCTCTGCGACATCAAGCCGCCGCTGCCCGACGAGCGACCGATCATCCGTTACGAGATGGGCCTGACCGCGCTGGCGCTGGACGGCGGCCAGCCCAGCCAGGACCTGTTCGCCGCGGTCGCCAACCAGGTCCGCGAGCTGTGGCAGCTCCGGCTGCAGCGGGTCGGCATGCTGCGCCAGGCCCGGCAGCGCGAGGAACTGGAGGCGGCCCGGGCCGACGCGGAACTGCAGAGCCGCCGCGACGCGCTCACCGGGCTGGGCAACCGGCGCCGCTTCGATCTGCTGCTCGGCCAGGTCGACGCGGGCGAGATGGGCCGGCCGCTCACCCTGCTGCTGGTCGACCTGGACCACTTCAAGGCCGTCAACGACGCGTACTCGCACAGCGCCGGCGACCGGGTGTTGCGCGAGGTGGCCACGCTGCTGGTGAGCCACTGCCGCCCCGGCGACGAGGCGGTGCGCTACGCGGGCGACGAGTTCGTGGTGTTCCTGCGGGGCGACGGGACGCGCGCCCGTGAGGTGGCCGAACGCATCCGGCAGTCGGTGGCGCGGGCCGAGATCCTGGCCGGGGTGCGGCTCACGGTCAGCGTGGGCATGGCCGAGCTGACCGACGGGATGACCGCCGAGGCGTTGTTCCGGGCGGTCGACGACCGCCTCTACGCGGCCAAGTGGAGTGGCCGCAACGCCATCGCCGCCTGAACCCAGTGGTAGCCCAGGGCGGCGCCCGGACGCCCGGCCGCGCCCTGGGCTGCCACTGTCAGTTGGGGTAGACCACGCCGGATTCGCCGGCGTACGTGTGCCGGGCGCCGTCGAGCCAGTGACCGGTTTTCGGGGCGTCCAGCCAGACGACGTACGGCGTGCCCGAAGCCAGCCCGGAGATCGTGGTGGTGACCGTGCACCCGCCGGCCGGCGCGACGTCCTGCCACACCGGGTCCGGCTGCTTGCCCGAGACCAGCGGCTGCGGCACCGCGGTGATCCGGTAGTTCGAGCCGTTCTGCTGCGGCCACGTCACGGTCAGCGACCCGGCGCCCGCGACGATGGTCAGCGGGATCAGCACCGGTTCGGCCGTCCAGTTCCGCGGGCAGGACGGGTCGACCGGCAGGAACGACACCGGCGGCAGCGAGGCGCCGGCGTACTTGCCGTTGCCCCGGGTCGGTGTCGGGCTCGGTGTCGCCTTGCCGGTCTCGCCGACGATCCAGCCGGAGCCGCTGACCGGGCCGGTCGACGGGCTGGCCTCGGTGTTGGGGTGCATCGACATGTCCAGGCCGAGCGCCGCGCATCCGCTCAGGAACACGGGCACCAGCAACGCGACCACACCCAGCACCGTTTTCCGCATGCCAGCAGGTTCGGCCACTACCCCGAAGGTCTTAGCGGAGCCTTGACGGCCCAACCTCGCGCGATCAGGTCGCCGGTCGCGCTGATCGCGGCGCGAGAGACGCTCGGCGAAGCTTCCGGTCAGTTCCCGGTTGGGGTACGCCCGAAGCCCGCGGTTCCTCGCGGAAGCGCCCGGTCATCCAGCCCCGGATCGCCTCGCCGCCGCGCAGTCGGTCCTGCGTGAACGGGACACCCTCGTCGGCGGTCAGCGGGTACCGGTCGGGCCGGCATACCCGGGGCCGAGGACGCAGAGGGTGAGGAACGCGACGTCTATACCGGGAAAAGCTCGTGTCCCGCCATCTCGATCAGGCCGTCGCCGGTGACCCGGGCCGGCGTACGCAGCCCGTCCTCGTCGCGCAGGCGCACGTCGGCGCCGTCGACCGCGTACCAGCCGTGGGCTCTGCGGTCGCGGCCCTGAACCGTGAGGTCGTAGCTCAGGTCGTTGCGCAGCACCAGCGTGACCACGCCGTCCAGGCTGCGCCAGGTGCCGGCGATCGAGGGCGGCTCGGTGGCCTCGGTGACCACGGCCGGCGGCGGTGCGACGGCCAGCGCCGACCCACCGGTGCCGCCGCCCATGGCGATGGCGAGCAGCGAGGTGGCGCCGAGGATGGTGGTGTCGATGCGCATGGCCTCTTCGTTCGGCCGGGGCGGCGGATCGGAAAGAACTCCGTTTGTGGCAAAGCGGTTGCTTGTCACAAAGTCATTGAAGTTCGACAATCTTTACGGTTTATTTACAACTATGTCCAAGCGCAGGTTGGGTCGGCTGGCGATCGTCACCGTCGCTGCGGCTCTCATCCCCATCCCCTTCATCCCCTCATCCCCCGCGCAGGCCGCCACGGTCTGCAACAAGTACTGCGACGGCCGGGACGCCGGCCTCGCGCCGGGCGACCGGCCGACGGTCAACGCCGGCATCTACGGCCGCACCTTCCGCATGCACCTCAACGACACCGACGCCATGGCGTGGGCGACGATCGAGGGCGGCCAGGCCACCGACGAGGTGTGGCTGGACCGGTCCTTCGACGGCGGCCGCAGCTGGGCCGACAACAGCAAGCTGGGTGACACTCGCATCCCCACGGGTGCCACCTCGGCCCGGACCACCCAGTTCAACGTCGACGACTGGAACACCAGCGGCGTCGGCGCGCTGCGAGCCTGCGGCAAGGCCGGTGACCGGGCCGAGATCGCGTGCACGGCGTGGACCCGGAGCAACTGGAACGCCTGGGACCGGCGGACCGCCGCGGCGACCGCGCTGATGATGCGCTGGGACCGCGGCACCGGCCTGTTCGACGGCAACGGCTGGTGGACCGGCGCCAACGCGATCACCGCGGTGATCGAGAACGCCCGGGTCAGCGGCATGAACAGCTACCGGTACGCCATCGCCGGCACCTACGACAAGAATGTGAACTCGCGGCTGGGCCAGTTCCGCAACGAGTATCTGGACGACACCGGCTGGTGGGGTCTGGCCTGGGTGGCCGCGTACGACCTGACCGGCGACAGCCGCTATCTGAACACCGCCCGGGCCGACGCCGACCACATGTTCAACTACTGGGACACCCGATGTGGCGGCGGCATCTGGTGGAGCACCGCCAAGACGTACAAGAACGCCATCTCCAACAGCCTCTACATCCAGCTGAACGCCGCCCTGTCCCAGCGGATCTCCGGTGACACCGTCTACCGCGGCCGGGCCGCCGCCGGGTGGAGCTGGTTCCAGACCACCGGGATGCTGAACGGCTCGAACCTCGTCAACGACGGCGTCAACCTCAGCACCTGCCGCAACAACGGCGACGTGACCTGGACCTACAACCAGGGCGTGCTGATCAACGCGCTGGTCCAGCTGAACCGGCTCACCGGGGACGCGAACGCGCTGGCCACCGCCCGGCGGATCGGCGACGCGCTGACCAGCAGCACGTATCTGAACAAGAACGGGATCCTGACCGAGCCCAACGAGAGCGAGTGTGCCGGCGACGGCGCCTCGTTCAAGGGTGCGGCGGTGCGCGGGCTGGGCGTGCTGAACGCGGCCGCCGGCGGGGCGTACAACACCTACCTGCGCCGGCAGGCGGACAGCAACTACGCCAACAACCGGGACAGCATCGACGCGTACGGCAGCCACTGGGCCGGACCCCGGGTGGCGACCAACCACAGCTGTCAGCACAGCGTCCTTGATTTGCTCAACGTCACTAACTGACTACTCAAAATGACGGCCGGGCCGCCGATCTGACCATTCGTGGATCAGTGGTCCGGCCGTACGTTCCGACTGATGACCGTGTTGGTACTGGCCAACACGGTCGCCTTCGGCCTGTCCGTGGCCCTGGGCCGGCTATGGCCGCCCGCACTCAGCTGGCTCCCGTTGCCCATGATCATTTTGCTCGCGGCGCTCCTGGCCGCCCGGGCCGACCGGAACGCCGCGCCCGAGCTGCGCCGGTACTGGCGGCTCAACGTGGCCGGCCTGATCATCTTCGGCGCGGCCATGGCGCTCCGGGCGATCGACGCCGCCGCCGGCGGCGGGTCGGCGCTGGTCCCGATCGCCACCGTCCTGCACGTGGTCGGCGGCCTGACGATGATGGCCGCGCTCAACCAGCTGCCGCTCGGCGCGCGGTCCCGGTCCTCCCGGCTGACCGTGACCCTGGACGTCGGCACGCTGATGGTGGCCACCGGCGTGCTGGTCTTCCACTTCGCCGTGCTGCCGCTGCTGCAGGCGGCCCGGATCACCCTGTTCGACCTGCTGGCCGCGATCGTGCTGATGGCCGCCGGGATGGGCACCGTGCAGACCGCGGCCACGGTCGCCCTGTCCGGGGTGGCGACCATGTCCCGGCGCTCGCTGGCGGCGGTCGGCGCGTCGGCGGTCATCGGTGGCCTCGGCTCGGCGGTCGGCCTGCTGCTGCCGCTCGGCCTGCCGATCAACCCGATGGTGCTGCTGCTGCCGCTCGCGGCGTACACGATCGCGCTGAGCGCCCGGTTCCAGATGGTCGACGCCGAGCAGCCAGAGCTGCCCCGGCCACGGCGCGGGTACAGCCTGATGCCGTACGTCGCCGTAGCCGTGGTGTCGGTCATGCTCGCGGTCACCGCCCTGACCCGCGCCCCCGACCACCTGATCGTGGTCGGCTTCGCCGTGGCGATCATCGCCCTGGTCATCCTGCGCCAGCTGATCGCCTTCCGGCAGAACGACGCCCTGCTCCAGGAGAACCGCCGCCAGCGCGAACGGCTCAGCCACGAGGCCTCCCACGACGCGTTGACCGGCCTGCCCAACCGCACCCTGTTCGCCCGGCGGCTGGCCGCCGCGGCCGGCCGGGACGCACCGTTCTGCCTGGTCCTGGTCGACCTGGACGACTTCAAGGCGGTCAACGACACGATGGGGCACGCGGTCGGCGACGCGCTGCTGGTGCACGTGGCCGAGCGGATGACCGCGGGGGTACGCCCGTCCGACACCGTGGCCCGCCTGGGCGGCGACGAGTTCGCCATCCTCTTCGAGGGCGTCACCCAGGACCGGATCGGCACGGTCCTGTCCCGGATCTCGAACATCCTGCTCGAACCGGCGGTGATCGAGGGCGAACTGCTGAGCGTGAAGGCCAGCTTCGGCGTGGTCCAGGGCCGGCCCGGTGACGACCCGCACCACCTGCAGCGCCGGGCCGACATCGCGATGTACGAGGCCAAGGAGCGCGGCGAGGGTGGGCATCAGATCTACCAGCCGGGCATGGAGACCCGGGGCGCCGAGCGCAGCCGGCTGGCGGCCGAGCTGCGCGCCGCGATCGCCGGTGACCAGCTGGTGCTGCACTACCAGCCGGAGGTGACCCTGCCGGAGGGCCGGATCGTCGCCGCCGAGGCCCTGGTCCGCTGGCAGCACCCGGAGCGCGGGCTGCTCGGCCCGGGCGCGTTCGTGGACACGGCCGAGCAGACCGGGCTGATCGTGCCGATGGGCCACTGGGTGCTGCGCGAGGCGACCCGGCAGGCGGCGGTCTGGGCCGCCGGGGCCGGCGAACCGATCTCGATCTCGGTGAACGCCTCCGCCCGGCAGTTGCGTGACCCGGGCTTCCCCGGCGAGGTGGCCTCGGCGCTGGCCGGCAGCGGGCTACCGGCCGGGCTGCTCACCCTGGAGATCACCGAGTCGACGGCGGTCGGCGGCGGCGCCACCCAGCAGACCCTGGCCGAGCTGCGCGCGATCGGCGTACGGCTGTCGCTGGACGATTTCGGCACCGGCGCCTCCACCCTCAGCCTGCTCGCCACCTGCCCGGTGAACGAGATCAAGCTGGACCGGTCGTTCACGCCGCCACCCGGCACCGAGGCCATCGCGACAGCGGTGGTGCAGCTGGCCCGGGCCTTCGGCGTGGTCGCGGTGGCCGAGGGCGTCGAGACGCCCGAGCAGGCCGACCGGCTGACCGCCCTGGGCTACACCCGGGCCCAGGGCTTCCACTTCGCCCGCCCGATGCCCGCGGATCAGCTGTCCGAGCTGCTCCGCAACGCGGCCAGCACGGCCACGGTCAGCTTTTCCAGGTAGTCGTCGCTGAGCTCGGTGCGGGCGACCGCGAGCCGCCAGTAGAGCGGGCCGAGGATCAGGTCGACGGCCAGTTCCGGATCGGCGCCGGCGGGGAGCTCGCCCCGGGCCACCGCCTGGCCGACCAGCTTGTCGCCGACCGCCTGCTGGTGGGTCCGCAGCGCCTTCTCCAGGGTCGCGGCGATCTGCGGGTTGCGGGACGCCTCGGCCATCAGGTCGGGAATGATCTGCGAGGCGATCTTGTGTTGCAACGCCTTACTGACGATCATCATGAGCAGCTCGAGGTCGCCGGCGAAGCTGCCGGTGTCGGGCAGCGGAACCGCACGACCTGCGACATCCGACACGATCTCGAGAACCATCTCGAGCTTGTTGCTCCACCGGCGGTAGATTGCGGTCTTACCGACGCCGGCCCGTCGGGCCACCGCTTCGATCGACAGGCGGCCGTAACCGACCTCGGCCAGTTCACTCATCACCGCGTTGCGGATGGCCACCGTGATGTCCCCACGGAGGACCGCCGCCCCGGCCGGTGCACGCTTGACTGTCGCCACACAGTGACTATAGCGCTACGACGGAACGGTTGCGTTCCGCCGTTAGGTCGGATAGCGTCGTTCGTACGTCGATACGAATGCGTTTCGTCGGCGGATACTGGTTATCGTGTTGTCGCGCAAATCCCCCTGGTCCCGGCGATCCGCGGGACCATCCAGATCGGAGCGCCACCTCATGCCCCAGACGGCGGTCGCCGATTCCGGCACCGGCATCTCGCTCAAGGAGCTGGCAACGCGGCACGGCCTGCACTCGGCCGCCGCCCTGCCGAGCCTCCCGGCGTACTTCCGGGAAATTTGGGCGTACCGGCACTTCATCACGGCCTACTCGGCCGCCCGCATCACATCGTCGTTCGGCCAGACCAAGCTGGGCACGTTGTGGCAGGTCATGACACCGATCCTGAACGCTGCGGTGTATTACCTGATCTTCGGCGTCCTGCTCAACACCAACGGTCGCGACGTCTCCAACTTCATCGCGTACCTCTGCACCGGTGTTTTCCTCTTCGGATTCACCCAGACGGTCACGCAGGCGGGCATCAGCTCGATCCACGGCAACCTGGGACTGATCCGGGCGCTGCACTTCCCACGGGCCGCGTTGCCCATCTCGATCCTGCTGATCGAGGTGCGCAACATGATGGCCTCGATGACCGTGCTGGTCATCATCGTGCTGCTCACCGGTGAGCCGATCACCGTCGAATGGCTGTTCGTCCCGGTGATCCTCGTGCTGCTGGCCACGTTCAACTGCGGGCTGGCGCTGGCCGGGGCCCGGATCGGCTCCAAGCTGACCGACATCCGCCAGCTGGTCCCGTTCTTCATCCGGGTCTGGATGTACGGCTCGGCCGTGCTCTACCCGGTCCAGCGGTTCACCGACCATCTGCACGGGTGGAAGCTGTGGATCATCGAGGCCAACCCGATGCTCGTCTTCATCGAGCTGATGCGGCACTCGCTGATGGAAGACGTCAAGCTGGCCAGCCCGCTGACCCAGCTCTGGATCGAGGCCCTGGTCTGGGCCGCGGTCATGTTCAGTGTCGGCATCGTCTACTTCTGGCGCGGAGAGAAGGGCTACGGCCGTGGCTGACCCCACCGGGGAGCGCGTTCCCACCGTCATCGTCGACGACGCGCACGTGGTCTACAAGGTGCATGGTTCGCCGGCCTCCGGGACCGGCTCGCCGATCGCCAGCCTCAAGCGGATCGTGACCCGGACCAAGATGGCGAACATCCGCGAGGTGCACGCGATCAAGGGCGTCAGCTTCGTGGCCTACAAGGGCGAGGCGGTCGGGCTGGTCGGCAGCAACGGCTCCGGCAAGTCCACGCTGCTGCGGGCGATCGCCGGGCTGATGCCGGCCGAGCGTGGCGCGGTCTACGCCGCCGGGCAGCCGTCGCTGCTGGGCGTGAACGCGGTCCTGATGAACGACCTGTCCGGCGAGCGCAACGTGCTGCTCGGCTGCCTGGCCATGGGCATGTCCCCGGCCGAGGCCAAGGCCAAGGTCAAGGAGATCGTCGACTTCTCCGGCATCAACGAGCGCGGCGAGTTCAGCACGATGCCGATGCGGACCTACTCCTCCGGTATGGCGGCCCGGCTGCGGTTCTCCATCTCGGCGGCCAAGAAGCACGACGTGCTGCTGATCGACGAGGCGCTGGCCACCGGTGACGCCCGGTTCCGCCGGCGCAGCGAACAGCGCATCCGCGACCTGCGCGCCGACGCCGGCACGGTGTTCCTGGTCTCGCACAGCGAGGGAACCATCAAGGACACCTGCGAGCGCAGCATCTGGCTGGAGTCGGGCGTGATCAGGGCGGACGGCCCGACCGAGGACGTGCTGAAGGAGTACGGCGCCTACATGAGTAAGTAGGCTCCGTACCCCTTCGGGGGCCGGTGTTACTTCACCGACAGGTGCACGTGGTTGGTGTGGTCGCTGGACGGGTCGCCACCCGCGCCGGAATACGACTTCCAGCCACTGCTGGGCAGCCAGATCCGTTTGAACCAGATGACATACAACACACCGAGCGTGCTCGAGTTGTTGATGAAGTAGTTGGCCAGATTGTTGCCGTACGTCCGGCTGCTACCCGAGGCGACGCCGCCGAATCCACCCTTGTCGGCGGCGAAGTCGCACGCCCGGCCCTTCGGATGCTCACCGCTGTTCTGTGTTCGCCAGCAGTGCACGTAGTGGGTGAATCCGGCCTTCTTGGCCTCGTTCATGGCGTGCAGCAGACGCGGCGTGATGCAGCCGCCGCTGGTCGGGTCGTTGACCGTGCAGCCGCCACTGAGGTTGCCGCCGGGGCTGGCCTTGGCGCTCTTGCCGCCGCCGCCCGGCGAGCCGGCGTCCTGACCCTGCCCGGCCGCCTTGAGCGCGGCTTCGGCCTGGCTCTTGCGCTTGGCCATCACGGTCAGCTGCTTCTGCTGGTCGGCGATCTCGGTGTCGATCGAGGTCTTGGCCCGCACCTGCTGGTCCCGGGTGTCTTTGAGGTCCCGCAGCGCGGCATCCTGCTTGATCGCCACGGTCTGCAGGGTCTGCACCCGGTCGAGCATGCCGTTCGCCCCACCGTCGCCGGACGCGTTGATCAGCGCGCCCATCGTCCCGAGACGGCCGGTGCGGTAGCTCTGTGCGGCGATCTTGTCCAGCTCGGCCTGCCTCGGCCCGAGTTGCTGGTCCAGATTTTTGATCACCAGGACCAGCTTGGCCTGCCGCCCCTTCGAGGTGTCGAGGGCCTCCTTAGCCTCGACATAGCCCTTGGACGCGTCCTCGACCTTCTGGATCAGCGACTTGGAGCCGCCTTCGCCGTCGTCGCCGTTGTCGCCCGGCGCGGCGACGGCCGGGCCCGCCATGGTGGTGGCCGCGAGCCCGCCGGCCGCGATCAGGACCGCCAGTCCGGTCGCCAATCGCCTCCGGACAGAGTTCTGCCTCATGCCCATCCTTCCGTCGGCCGCCGGCCGGGTTAGCTGACGGGTTCGGGAGGGAAGCGCTCCCTACCGCGACGGGGGGCCGTCGCGGATTCACCCCATTGCCTGGGGTTTGGGTCCCCGGCTCGCCGGGTGGCGATTAGGCGGCGATCACCGTTTGATAACGCTGACCGACAGGAACGATACCTACGAATCAGATATTCGCCACCTCGCACTCTGCGCCACCATTCCAGCACCATCGGTTATTTCGACTATGGTGAGAATGTAACGACTCACATTGATAGGACGTGACCAGTCAATGTCACGTAAAGTCGTTGTCCGATAACACCTTTTCCGGCTTCGCCACGCTGAAGCGGGGCGTTTCGTCAGGTAAGCTGGCCGCCGGTCACTGCCAGGAGGCACTCCCCCAGGTTGCCGGCAGGACACCACCTAATCGCCCGAAAGGCGAGCCGGGGAACCACGTTCTCTGGGGTGAATCCGCGAGCCATCGCGGTAGGGAGCGCTTCCCTCCCGAACCCGTCAGCTAACTCGGCCGGTGGATACACGGAAGGAACATGCATGACGGCAAGCCCACGCCGGTGGCTGGTCCTCGCCCTGGCACCGCTCGTCGCTGTGACCATGTCGGTTTTCGCACCCGCGTCACCGGCCAGCGCCGAGCCGGGTGACGAAAACAGCACAACCAAGAGTGGATCGGCCGCGCCCGATGAGGGCAAGCAGGACGCCCTGCTCGAGGACGTGCTCGAGTCGACCGGTCGCCGCTACCTGGCCGCCAAGAACGCGATCCAGAAGTCCTCGAAGACCCAGCTCGACCTGGCTGTCCAGGTCAAGCAGGCGGAATCCCGGCGTGATCTGCTGCTCCCGCAGGTCGGCAAGATCGCCGGCCAGCAGTACCGCAACGGTGGCCTGTCGACGGCCAGCTTCCTGCTCGACAGCCCCGGCGCCGGCGGCTTCCTCGACCGGGCGATCTCGCTCGAGGAGCTGAACGCGCTCAACGACAACAAGCTGCGCGAGCTGAACGACGCGATCGACGAGGTCTCCCGGACCAAGGCGCGCCTCGATCAAGAGGTCAAGCAGCAGAAGAACAACGTGCTGCTGATGCAGAAGCAGAAAGAGGCCGCGGACAAGGCGCTGGCCCTGGTCGGCGGCCCGCTGACCGGCGGCTTCGTGGACGCCACGTCCAAGGTCGCCGCGCCCGCCCCGCGTGACAAGAACGGCGATTTCGGGCCGCAGAGCTGCAACGTCGACGACCCGACGACCGGCGGCTGCATCACCGCGCGCACCCTGCACATGTACCAAGAGGTAAAGAAGGCGGGCTTCAACCGCTTCGTCGGCTGCCACCGCGACGGTGGCCCGTTCGAGCATCCCAAGGGCCGGGCCTGCGACTGGTCCCTGGAGAAGTCGGGCTTCCGCAAGCACCACAACAACGACACACTGAAGTACGGCAACGATCTGATGGCGTTCCTGGTCCGCAACGCCGACCGGCTCGGCATCCTCTACGTGATCTGGAACAAACAGATCTGGTTCCCGACCCGCGGCTGGAGCAACTACCACGGCCCCAGCACGCACGAGGACCACGTACACGTGTCAATGCTCTGAGCCTCAGCGAAGAACCCCGCCTCCATCGATCGGAGGCGGGGTTCTTCCGTTCTAGCCGCTCGTCGCCCGGCGCACCGGGGCCCGTCCGGCCGGCTGCTCCGGCGGCGGCCCGGTCGGCGTGGCCGGCGGGATCGGCACGGTCATCGACTTGCCCTGGACGACCTCGAGATCCTTGCCGTGGTGCACCAGCTGCAGCCGGGACGAGCCCTGCCCGTTGCGCAGCGAGTAGGTCACCTCGTCCGCGGTCACGCTCACCCGCAGCCGCAGCCCGCGCCAGAGCAGCGAGAACTCCAGCTTGGTGATCCGGCTGGGCAGGCGCGGCGCGAACGACAGCTGACCGTTGAAGTCACGCATGCCACCGAGGCCGGCCACCAGCGCGATCCACGAACCGGCGAGCGAGGCCACGTGCACGCCGTCCCGCGCGTTCTGGTGCAGGTCGTGCAGGTCCATCAGGGCGGCCTCGCCCAGGTAATCGTGGGCCAGCTCGAGGAAGCCGACCTCGGCCGCCAGCACCGCCTGGACACAGGCCGACAGCGACGAGTCCCGGACCGTACGCGCGTCGTAGTAGGCGAAGTTGCGCGCCTTCTCCTCCGGGGTGAACGCGTCGCCCCGCACGTACATGGCCATCACCAGGTCGGCCTGCTTGACCACCTGCTTGCGGTACAGATCGAAGTACGGGTAGTTCAACAGCAGCGGGTACGCCTCCGGCGGCGTGTTCTCGAAGTCCCACTCCTGCAGCCGGGTGAAGCCCTGCGACTGCTGGTGCACGCCCAGCTCCCGGTCGTACGGGATGTGCACGGCCGCCGCCGCGTCCCGCCAGGACGCCATCTCCTCGTCGTCGACGCCCAGCCGGCGAGCCACCTCGGGGTGGCGCTTGGCCGCCTCGGCCGCCTCGAACATGTTCTGCTGCGCCATCAGGTTGGTGTAGATGTTGTCGTCGACCACGGCCGTGTATTCGTCCGGCCCGGTGACGCCGTCGATGTGGAAGCGCCCATGCCGGTCGTGGTGACCGAGCGACCGCCACAGCCGGGCCGTCTCGACCAGCAGTTCCAGGCCGGCCTCACGCTCGAAGTCGTAGTCGCCGGTGGCCTGCACGTACCGTCGGACCGCGTCGGCGATGTCGGCGCCGATGTGGAAGCCCGCCGTGCCGGCCGGCCAGTACGCCGAACACTCCTGCCCGCGGATCGTCCGCCACGGGAACGCCGCACCCTGCAGGCCCAGCGTCTGCGCCCGCTCCCGGGCCAGATCGAGCGTCGAGTGCCGCCAGCGCAGCACGTCGGCGGCCGCCGCCGGCTGGGTGTAGGTCAGCGCCGGCAGCACGAACGTCTCGGCGTCCCAGAAGGTGTGGCCGTCGTACCCGGGCCCGGTGAGGCCCTTGGACCCGATCGGGCGCTGCTCGGCCCGGGCACCGGCCTGCAGCGTGTGGAACAGCCCGAAGCGGACCGCCTGCTGCACCTCCGGGTCACCCTCGACCTGCACGTCGGAGTGGTCCCAGAACGCGTCCAGGTATTCCCGCTGTGCGTCGACCAGCCCCTCCCAGCCGTCCAGCCGGGCACTGGCCAGCGCGCCGCCGACCTGATCGCGGACGGCGGGCAGCGAGCGGTGGCTGGACCAGCCGTACGCGGCCAGCTTCACCACCCGCAGTTTCTGGCCCGGTTCGAGCTTGCAGGCGACGGTGGTCCGCAGCCAGTCCGGGTGCCCTTCGGTGGTGATGGCGTGCTTGCCCGGCGTCTCGACCAGGTGCTCCATCGCCGCGGCCATCCGCAGGTCGCTGGCCTTGGTCCGGTGCACGAGCAGGCCACCGGTCTTCTGCTCCAGCATCTCCTCGGCCTGCAGCGGGTGGTCGAGCACGGCCGCTACCCGCGGGTCCTTGCTGCTCATCGGCAGCTGCTCGTTGGCCACCAGCTCGGACTGCAGGATGAGCCGGGCGCTCTGCTCCAGCGGCTCGACCTCGTACATGATCGCCACGACGGCGCGCTGGGTGAACGACACCAGCCGGACGGTGCGGACCCGGATCGCCTGGCCGGAGGGCGACACCCACTCGGCCACGCGCTCCAGCGTGCCGGCCCGCATGTCCAGGATGCGCTCGTGGGAGCGCAGGTCGCCGTACCTGACGTCGAACGGCTCGTCGTCGACCAGCAGCCGCATGAGCTTGGCGTTGGTCACGTTGACCATCGTCTGGCCGGACTCCGGGAAACCGTAGCCGGCCTCGGCGTACGGCAGCGGGCGCAGCTCGTAGAACGAGTTCAGGTACGTGCCGGGCAGGCCGTGCGGCTCGCCCTCATCCAAGTTGCCGCGTACCCCGATGTGCCCGTTGGCCAACGCGAAAACCGACTCGGACTGGGCCAGCAGGTTCAGGTCCAGCCGGGTCTCCCGGATGTGCCAAGGATCGACGGGGTACGCCCGTTCACGGATCACGGTGGTGCCTCTCGATGAACTGAGAAAGGAGAAAAGTCTGAGCGAAAGTACGCGTCTACCGCGTCAGGAGTTCGGACAGATCCTGAACCACGATGTCGGCGCCATGCGCCTTGAGAGCCTCGGCCTGGTTCACCCGGTCGACACCGATGGTGATCCCGAAGCCTCCGGCCCGCCCGGCCTCCACGCCGGCCAGCGCGTCCTCGAAGACGGCGCAGTTTTCCCGCGGGACGCCGAGCAGCTCGGCGCCGTAGAGGAAGGTGTCCGGCTTGGGCTTGCCGGGCAGGCCGCGTTCTCGGGCCACCACGCCGTCCACCCGGACCTCGAGGTATTCCGAGATGCCGGCCGCTGCGAGGACGTCCTTGCAGTTGGCGCTGGCCGAGACGACGGCGCGGCGAAGGCCGGCCTCCTGGGCGGCACGCAGGTAGTCCACCGATCCGGGGTAGACCTGCACCTTGCCCTCCCGGATCTTGTCCAGGACCAGGATGTTCTTCTTGTTGCCGATGCCGTTGACGGTCGCCGCGTCGGGACCGTCGTCCGGGCTGCCCTCGGGCAGGTTGATGCCACGCGAGGCCAGGAAGGTGCGAACTCCATCGGCGC
Organism: Actinoplanes sp. NPDC049265; assembly: GCF_043197135.1. Taxonomy (NCBI): domain Bacteria; kingdom Bacillati; phylum Actinomycetota; class Actinomycetes; order Micromonosporales; family Micromonosporaceae; genus Actinoplanes; species Actinoplanes sp. NPDC049265. The sequence goes on from NZ_JBICSP010000005.1 coordinate 202,133, forward strand.
GCTGCCGGCCGTCGACGTACTGGTGATAGTCGGCGCCGGAGTCGAACGGCACGAACGGCTCGTCGTGCTTCTCGTACCAGTCCTCGAGGAACAGGTCGAACGTCTGTTTCCACGCTGCGTTGTGGACCAGGGCGGTATTGGTGAGCACGCCGTCGAGGTCGAACAGGCAGGCCGTTACGTGAGGAGGAAGACCGAGCACGCGCCCCAATGTAGTCGTCATGCCGTGTGGATACGCCGCAACGGGGCACCCCAGGTTTCCGGCGTGCTGCGCCGAGGTTTCAAACGCCCGACGACGCGCCGTTGACCAGGTCAGACGTGATGTGTGCGGCGGAACAGGCCATTCGCAGGCCGATCGTCGTGCCGATCGGGCCGGTGGCCATGCTCACCTCGTCGCACAGCCGGTGCGCCAGCCAGATGCCCCGGCCGCTGACGTCGAACGTGTCGGGTACCTCGGGCGGGTGCTGGAACCGGGCCGGGATGCCCGGGCCGGAGTCGGTGATCGTGCACCAGATGGATTGTCCGGATCGCGAGACGACTATCCGCCCGCGGCCGCCCGCGTGCAGCACGACATTGGTGATGATCTCGTTGATCGCCAGCACGAAGGCCTGCAACCGGTCGCCGGTGAACCCGGCGTCGACCAGTCGGCCGTGGACGCCGTGCCGGATCACGGTGATGTCATCGGGCCCGAACACCTGGTCATACAGGTCGTCACTGGTCGCGGCCCGCGCGACCGGCTCGCGCGGTGCCACCGGACGCGCTGCGTCCAGTCCCCGGCGTCGCCCACGTGTCTCGTCCACCGACGAGCAGCCTACGCGGGTCCGCTCGCCGGTGGCAGACACGAACTCAGAAGAGATGCGCGATCGTCCGGAAGATCTCCGCGTAGAAATTGCCGTCGAGTTCGCGGTAGAGGCTGAACTTCATGTCCGGGCTGCCGAAGAACGGCCGCAGCGTCCAGGCCAGCTGGGTGCCGACGAAGCCGAAGAGCAGGATCCAGATGTACAGCAGGGTCATGCTGGGCGGAGCGGACGGCTTCGGGGCCATCGGCGGGCGCGCGTACGGGTGGTGCGTACCCGGCGGGAAGGGTTGGGGTCCTTCTTTCTGCGCGGGCGCGGCCGGCGCACCGACCGCGACCAGGGCTGGGACGGCCGGGCTGACCGGGGCCGGGTTCTCCGCGACCGCCGGGCGGGTCTCCGCCGGAACCGCCGGCGACAGCAGCCCGTGCTCGTTCAGCACTCGCATGCCGCCGGTCAGGAACTTCAGCCCGACCAGGGCCGACAGCGCGAGGATGGCCACGTTGAGCAGCTTGAAGAAACCGTAGTCGTTGGCCGTGATCAGGAAGAACAGACTGATCGGGGCGAACGCCAGGGCCAGCATCGCGGTGACCGTCAGCGCGACCATGACCAGCGACAGCGACTGCCGGACGCTGAGCCGCGCCCCGAAGACGAGGTTGAACAGATAGAGCGTGGGCAGACAGATCGCCAAGGTGACCAGGAAGAGCAGCGGCAGCTTCACCGCCGAGGTCAGCGCCATCTGCACACTGTGGAACGAGCCCAGCACCGCGCCATAGACGGCCAGGGCGACCACCGAGCTGACCAGCATCTGGCCGGTCAGCCGGGTCAGGTCACGGTCCTCGACGACTTGCTGCCAGATGCCTTGCCTATCCCGGAGGATGCGTTCGATAACCAGCAATCCCGATGCTTTGGCCACGCCGGTTCACCCCTTACGACAGGTCGCAACGTCATCGTCGATACGGCACCGCACCGACGCGTGCCAGGGAGCATAGACCCAAAGGTCAAGGATTTGTAACAACGACGAACGTCAGTGTCCGGAGCGGATCACTTCGGGAGCGGTCAGCAGCCATGCGGCGGCGGCGCGGGAGCGGGCCGGCAACCGGTCGTCGGCCCGGACCTCGGCCAGCAGCGTGCGGTGCCCGTCGGTGCCCATGCCGTAGGTGACGGCGTACAGGATCTCCTCGCCCAGCCCCAACGGCATCCGCCGCCACGCCTGGAACTGCACCTGCAGGATGCGGCGCCAGATGGCCTCGTCGTACCGGCCGGCACAATGCGGGGTCGCCCAGGCCGCAGCGTGCCGGGCCGCCTCGCTGAAGCCGTTCCCGGTGAGGATCTGAGCGATCAGCACCCGGTGGTCGGTCGACCCCAGGATGGTCAGGGTACGCAGCGCCGGCGCCAGCCCCGCCTCACTGCGCCGCCGCAGGTCGGTCACCAGGTCCTCGACCAGCGTCCGGGCCACCACCGGGGCGTACGGCGTGCCCGCGATGAACATCGCCGCGTGCATCCGCTCGTCCGGGTTGGCGTTGTGCAGCGCGTCGTCGACCAGCCCGGCCAGGATCGGATCGGTCCCGTGCCCCGGCAGCAGCTCGGCCGAGGCCATGACCGCCGCCCGATGCGGCACCGGCTGGACCCGCGGCACCGGCACACGCTCGGCCTCGGCCCCGCCGTTCATCGTCCGCCCGACCTCGTCGATCAACGGCCGCAGGCTCGCCGACAACGCCGAGTCGTCCAGCAGCCCCGTCATCGACGCGCCGAGCCGGCCCAGCTGATCCGGCGTGAAGTGCCCGACCCGGACCTTGCGCACGCTGGCCAGCAATGCGCCGTACAGTGCCCGCCCGTCGTCGGCGGCCGCGATGGTCCGGCAGATGTGCCGGTTGGCGTCAGGGAGGGCACTCGCGTCGAGCAGCGACAACGGCTCGACCACGACCGGGCTGCTGCGGTCGGCGGCCAGGCTGATGCACGCGTCCACGGCATGCGCCCCCGCGTCCGGATGCTCCAGCAGCCGGGACATCGCCTCCTGACGCAACAGCCAGGCCGTGTCCTCGGCCACCACAAGCTCGTCGAGCAGCCGGTGCGAGACCCGCTCCCACAGGCCCGGCGGGTGCAGCACCAGCCCCGGGCAGGCCTGCACCAGCTCGCTCAGCTCGCCCCACCGCTGCCCGGTCATCGACCCGCCGGTGGTCGCCCGTTCCAGCAGCTCGTGGAAGCGTCGCTGGTCAGGCACCACACCGGCCGGAAGGGCGGGCTGGGTCAGCCCCGCGGCGCGGTCGACGGCATCCTTGAGCGAGGTCAGTGCGTGCGGGGCCAGGCCGAGCAGGTCTTCGTAGCGCCGGATGGTCTCGCGCCGCGGCAGCACGGTGCCGTCTTCCCACCGGGTCACCTGCGACGGCGCCAGCGGCCGCTCACCGGCATCCCGGAAGGCGGCCGCGAACTCCTTGCCGGCGCGCAGCCGCGGGTCACCGGCCAGCCGCCGGTTGACGCGCAGCAGCCAGCTGGTGCGCTCCCGGATCGGCGTGGCGGACACGGGCGCAAAGGTACCGCCACGTGACAGATCCACTCAATCGGTAAGCAGTCTCATCAATGGCCGAAAGAGATAGCCGCCCGTGCAATTGCAGGGGCCGGTCCGCGCTGCAATCGATCACCCATGGAGGGTGGGGCGCGCGCTACCGTCCGGAAAGGCTCATGTGGCGGAGTGAGCCGAGCCCTGTGCCCGGTGGCGGCGGCACAGGGCTCTTTACGTTCAACTTCAAGATCTGGTCGTAGCGGGGTGGGTGGTACAGACCGCTGCTCCCGCCGAGGGTCGCTTCGCTCCACCTGCGCAAGTGGTCCCGCCCAAAACCCTCAGTGGTGGCCGGCGCCGCCATCCGCCCCGCGAACAGCGCCCCCCACCTACCACCGTCGACCCAAGTGGTAGCCCAGGGCGGTGTCCGAGGGGAAGGTGGGTCAGGAGGATTCGCGGGCGGCGGGGCCACCGCCAAAGAGCACGTCGTCCCAGCTGGGCAGACGCTTGCGGGGCTTCTGCTCGCCGGACTCGTCGGTCGCCGAGGCGCCCTGCTGCTGACCGCCCTGCCCAACCGTGCGACGTGGACGCAGCACCGCCAGCGACGGCACGGCCGGAACCTCTTTGGGAAGGTCGGAGTCCTCGTCGAAGGCCGAACCGGCACCGCCGCCGAGCAGCGCCGCCGCACCACCCGCGACCGGGCGGCGCGGGCTGTCGGCCGGCGAAGGGTCGAGCCCACGGCCGGTGGCCGGGTTGAGCGGACGGTCCAGCGAGGCCAGCAGCGCGTCGCGGCCGGCGCGGATCGGGTCGCGGGTCGGCCGGCTCTCGGTGCCCGGCGAGGGCAGCCCGTGGCCGCCGCGGGCCGGCTCGACCGACCGGGACGGGCCGGGCAGGCCGTGGCCGCCCCGCTCACCGCGCTCGGGCGCCGGCTCCTGGCCGAGGATCTGGGTGGGCCGCTCGGCGCACAGGTATTGCGCCATGTCGTCGTGCGGGGACACCACCTGGCGTCCCTTGTCGAGATCCCAGATGGCCTGGGCCGTGGCCTTGCCCGACGGCCAGGTGGCGACGATCCGCCAGGTGCCGTCGTCGCGGCGGTACGCGTCCCAGGAGATCTTCTCGGTGTCGATGCCGTGCTGGGCCAGCCGGCCGTCGACGACCTCGGCCAGCGGTGCGCCGGAGTCGGAGGTCTTCAGCCTGGTCCGCCGGGCGTGCTGGGCGAGCATGGCCCGTTCCTGCAGCACCGGGCCGGCGTAGCGCAGCACCCGGTCGACCGGCACGCCGGCGATGCGGGCGACGTCCTCGGCCGACTCACCGGAGCGGATCCGGGACTGGATGTCGCGTGGGGACAGCACAGCCATCGTGGTCTCGGGCGCGGCGACGGCGACCGTCGACCCGGCCGGCGAGCTCGGGTGCGGTCCCTCGGTGATGGCGCCGTTGATGCGGTCGTCGATCGGCAGGGCGAGGAGCCGGCCGACCTCGTCGGCGAGCACCAGGGCCTGGCCGTCCTCGGAGAGGGCGACGAAGCGTACCGGCCGCATGCGTTGCCTCCGTCCCGTCGCTCGCTGACCTGTGCTCCCGAGACTCACGTACCCGGGCGCGATTGGAGAACACGCTACGCGCCCTGGTCACCCGATGGGGGTAAGCCACGCCGGGCGAGTCGCTGAGCAGCCAAGATGATCTTCATGGTACTGAGGTCAGGCCTCAGAGCCGCTCGACAACATAGTCGATGGATTGGGTCAGCGCCTCCACGTCGGCCGAGTCGACCGTCGGGTAGAGAGCGACCCGGAGCTGGTTGCGGCCGAGCTTGCGGTACGGCTCGGTGTCCACGATGCCGTTGGCCCGCAGGACCTTGGCGATCGCGGCCGCGTCGACCCCGTCGGCGAAGTCGATCGTGGCCACGACGTTCGACCGGATGGCCGGGTCGGTGACGAACGGCGTGGCGTACGACGACCGACCGGCCCAGCCGTAGATCACCGCCGCGCTCTCGGCACTGCGCTTGGTCGACCAGGCCAGGCCGCCCTGTGCGTTCATCCACGCGGTCTGCTCGGCGGCCAGGAAGACGGTGGCCAGCGCGGGCGTGTTGTAGGTCTGCTCCAGCCGGCTCTGCTCGATGGCCGTGACCAGGTCGAGGAACTGGGGGATGTATCGCCCCGACGCCTTGATCGCGGCCGCCCGGTCGAGCGCGGCCGGCGACATCAACGCGATCCACAGCCCGCCGTCGGAGCCGAACGCCTTCTGCGGCGCGAAGTAGTACACGTCGGTCTGGGTCAGGTCGACGTCGAGCCCGCCGGCCCCGGAGGTGGCGTCGGTGAGCACCAGCGCGTCCGGGTCGGCGCCGTCCGGCCGCCGCACCGGCACCGCCACCCCGGTCGAGGTCTCGTTGTGGACGCTGGCGTACGTGTCCACCCCCGGCTCCGCCGCCAGGAACGCGGCCTGCCCGCCGGGCGCCTGCCGGACCGACGGCGCGGCCAGGAACGGCGCGTCGGCCACGGCCTTGCGGAACTTGCCGCCGAACTCGCCGAACTCGGCCAGCTGGGCCCGGTCGCGGATCAGCCCGAACGCCGCCGTCTCCCAGAACGCGCTGGTCCCGCCGTTGGAGATGATCACTTCGTACCCGTCGGGCGCGGTGAAGAACTCGGCCATCGACCGGCGTAGCCGGGCCACCTGGTCCTTGACCGTGGGCTGCCGGTGCGAGGTGCCCAGGTAGGTACGCGACACCGCGGCCAGCGCCTCGACCGCCTCGGGACGGACCTTGCTCGGCCCGGAGCCGAACCGCCCGTCGACCGGCCTGAGATTGTCGGGAATCCGGATGGCGTCAGTCACCGGCCGATCCTATGCATTGTGGGGTACTTGGTCCCACCCCTCGACGTCCTGGGGCTTGCGGGTGGCCGGGCCGACGTACGTGGCCGAGGGCCGGACCAGCCGGCTGAGCTTTTTCTGCTCCATGATGTGCGCGCTCCACCCGGCCACCCGGGCGCAGGTGAACATCGAGGTGAACATGTGCGCCGGAACCTCGGCGAAGTCGAGCACGACGGCCGACCAGAACTCGACGTTGGTCGCCAGCACCCGGTCGGGTTTGCGGGCCCGGAGTTCGGCCAGCGCGGCCCGCTCGAGGGCCTCGGCCACCTCGAACCGGGGCGCGCCCAGCTCTTTGGCCGTGCGCCGGAGGACGCGGGCCCGCGGGTCCTCGGCCCGGTAGACGCGGTGCCCGAAGCCCATCAGCCGTTCGCCGCGGTCGAGCGCGCTCTTCACGTACCCCTCGGCGTCGCCGCTGCGTTCCACCGCCTCGATCATGTGCAGCACCCGGGAGGGCGCTCCGCCGTGCAGCGGGCCGGACAGCGCCCCGATGCCGGAGGAGATGCAGGCGGCCACGTCGGCGCCGGTCGAGGCGACCACCCGGGCGGTGAAGGTGGAGGCGTTCATGCCGTGCTCGGCGGCCGAGATGAAGTAGGCGTCGACCGCTTTGACGTGCCGCGGGTCGGGTTCGCCGCGCCAGCGCTTCATGAACCGCTCGACCACGGTCTGCGCTTTGTCGATGTCTTTCTGGGGGACGGCCGGAAGGCCTAAACCGCGCGCCGCCTGCGCGATGAACGACAGTGCGGTGACCGACACCCGGGCCAGGTCGGAGCGGGCCTGGTCGTCATCGATGTCGAGCAGCTGGGACAGGCCCCAGTAGGGTGCCAGCATGGCCACCGCGGACTGCACGTCGACCCGGATGTCGCCGGAGTGCACCGGCACCGGGAAGGGTTCGGCCGGCGGCAGGCCAGGGCCGAACCGGCCGTCGACCAGCAGCGCCCACACGTTGCCGAAGGAAACCTGGCCGATCAGGTCTTCGATGTCCACGCCGCGGTAGCGCAGCGCGCCACCGGCCTTGTCCGGTTCCGCGATCTCGGTCTCGAAGGCGACCACACCCTCGAGGCCGGGCTTGAAGTCGGTCACGTCGCCTCCCGGCCATTCATGGGACCCGTAAGTGATTCATCTTGCCCGCTGGGTAACCGCGGGGCGACCCGGCGCGAATGTGCTCTCCGCGACATCCATCCTGACGGACCTGACGGATCACCGGTGGCGACTTAGGTTCATAAGTGACTTATCGAGGAGGGCGGGCCTGTGACCTCGGAACCGGCCGGGATGCGGCGTGACTACAGCGAGCACGGCGGGCTGCTGGAGGACGACCTGGCCGCCACCTGGCCGGCGCAGTTCGCCGCCTGGTTCGCCGAGGCCGCCGCCTGGGGCTTGACCGAGCCGAACGCGATGATCGTCGCCACCGCCGACGCCCAGGGCCGGCCCAGTGCCCGGACGGTGCTGCTCAAAGGCTATGACGAGCGGGGCTTCGTGTTCTACACCAACTACGAGTCGCGCAAGGGTGCCGAGGCGGCCGTCAACCCGTACGCCAGCCTGGTCTTTCCCTGGTTCCCGATGCAGCGCCAGGTGCTGGTGGCCGGCGCGGTCGAGCGGGTCGGCCGAGCCGAGACCGAGACCTATTTCGCGTCCCGGCCGCGCGGCTCGCAGCTCGGCGCCTGGGCCAGCCCGCAGTCCCGCGTCGTCGGTTCGAGAGCGGAGGTCGACGAGGGGTACGAGCGGGCCGCCGACCGTTTCGCCGACGCCCCGGTGCCGGCCCCGCCGCACTGGGGTGGCCTGCGCGTGATCCCGGACACGGTCGAGTTCTGGCAGGGCCGCACCAGCCGACTGCACGACCGGCTGCGGTTCCGGCGGGAGGACGGCTCCTGGGTGACCGAACGGCTGGCCCCGTGAGCCAGGAACCCACCCAGACGCCGGTCGAGGACACCGCCAAGGCGACCCGCAGCTGGGTGATCGACGTCCGGCCGCTGCGCGTGCTGGCGTACCGCCGGATGTGGATCGGCAACGGCGCCAGCTTCTTCGGCTTCCAGTTCACCTCGGTCGCCGTACCGGTCGAGATGTTCGACATCACCCGGTCGTCGGCCTGGGTCGGACTGCTCGGCCTCGCCGGCCTGGCGCCGTTGCTGGTCTTCGGGCTGTGGGGCGGCGCGGCGGCCGACGTGGTCGACCGCCGCAAGCTGCTGCTGGCCAGCTCGGCCCTGACCTGGCTGGCCACGCTCGGCTTCCTGACCCAGGCGATCCTGCGGGTGCACAGCCCGGTCCTGCTGCTGGCGCTGATGGCGGTGCAGTCGGCCGGGTTCGCGGTCAGCTCGCCGGCCCGGCAGGCGATCATCCCGCGGATCGTGCCGGTGCACCTGGTGCCGGCCGCGAACACGCTGGGCTACACGACCACCACGGCCGGCGGGGTGCTCGGGCCGCTGGCGGCGGGGCTGATCTTCGGGGCGTACTCCACCGACGGCGGGGTGATGGTCGCCTACGCGGTCGACGCCCTGCTGTTCACCGTGACGTTCTGGGCCACCTGGCGGCTGCCGCCGATCCCGCCGGTCGAGCACGTCCCGGGCGAGGAGAAGCCGTCGGCCGGGTTGCGGGGCATCGCCATCGGGCTGCGCTTCCTGGCCACCCAGCCGGTGCTGCTGCTGTCCTTCGCGGTCGACATCGTGGCGATGGTGCTGGCCATGCCCCGGGCCCTGTTCCCAGAGATCGCCGAGGAACGGTTCGGCGGCGGCTCGGCCGTGGGCTGGCTGTTCGCCGCGATCGCGCTCGGCTCGGTGGTCGGCGGGCTCACCTCGGGCTGGATCAGCAAGGTCCAGCGGCAGGGCGTCGCGCTGGTGATCGCCGTGGTCGGCTGGGGGGTGGCGGTCGGTTTCGCCGGGTTCGCCCAGCACCTCTGGCTGATGGTGCTGCTGCTCGCCGTGGGCGGCGCGGCCGACCTGGTCAGCGCGGTCTACCGGCAGTCGATCCTGCAGGTCTTCGCGCCCGACCGGCTGCGCGGCCGGTTGCAGGGCGTCTTCACGGTCGTGGTGGCCGGCGGCCCGCGGCTCGGCGACCTGCGCTCCGGCGCGACCGCCGACCTGACCGGTCCGACCGCGTCCTGGGCCGGCGGCGGTTTCGCCGCCGCGGGCGTGGCGATCGCGCTTGCTCTGGCCTTCCCGGCCCTGCTCAGGTATCGACCTCCGGCCGAAGAGCCGGAAAACACCACCCGCTAGGGTCCAATCCATGACGAGCGTCGTACGCGCGAAGAGCGGCACCCAGTGGACCATCGAGGCGGACGGTCACCAGGCCGTGTTCGCCGAGGTCGGCGGCGTGCTGCGAACGTATCGCGCCGGTGACCGCGAGGTGGTCGACGGCTTCGGCCCGGACGAGATCTCGCCCGCCTCGGCCGGCCAGATCCTGGCGCCGTGGCCCAACCGGATCCGCGACGGCCACTACTCCTTCCAGGGGACCAGCCACCAGCTGGCGATCACCGAGCCGGCCCGCGGCGTGGCCATCCACGGCCTGACCAACTGGGCCCGCTGGCACGCCGCCGAGCAGTCGGCCGACGCGGTGACGCTCGAGTTCGACCTGCCGCCGCAGATCGGGTACCCCTGGTCGCTGCTGCTGCGCACCCGGTGGAGCGTGAGCGCCGACGGCCTGCGCTGCGAGCAGCAGGTGACCAACACCAGCGACGGGGACGCGCCGTGGGGCTATTCGGTGCACCCCTATCTGCAGCTCACCGGCGTCGCCGTGGACGACATCCGGCTCCAGGTCCCCGGGCACACCCGGGTGCTGGCCGACCAGCGGCTGCTGCCGATCGGCGCGGTCAAGGTGGCCGGCAGTGAGTACGACTTCACCGAGCCACGCCGGGTCGGCGACCTTGTGCTCGACACCACGTTCGGTGACATCGACCACGGTCCGGACGGCGGCTCGGCGGTGACCATCGCCGCGCCCGACAGCTCGGCCAAGATCGAGGTCTGGGCCGACGAGAGCTTCAAGTGGTGGCAGGTCTTCTCCGGCGACACCCTGCACGGCGAGCGGTTCCGCCGGTCGCTGGCGATCGAGCCGATGACCTGCCCACCGGACGCGTTCCGGTCCGGCCGCGACCTGATCGTGCTCGCACCGGGTCAGACCTGGTCGGCGACGTGGGGGATCCGCCCGCATGGAGTTTGATGAGGTCGTCCGCCGGCGGCGGATGGTCCGGTCGTACGACCCGGACCGCCCGGTCCCGGCCGAGGTGCGGGACAAGCTCCTGGCCCACGCGCTGCGGGCGCCGTCGGCCGGGTTTTCCCAGGGCTGGGGCTTTCTGGTGCTCGAGGAGCCGGCCGATCGCGAGCTCTACTGGTCGGTGACCCGCTGGGACGAGGACCTACCGGACGGCTGGCTCGAGCGGATGAGCCGGGCCCCGCTGATCATCGTGCCGATGTCCAACAAGTCGGTCTATCTGGAGCGCTACGCCCAGCCGGACAAGGGCTGGACCGACAAGGACGAGGCGCACTGGCCGGTACCGTACTGGGACATCGACACCGGCTTCGCCGCGCTGCTGATTCACCTGACCGCGGTCGACCAGGGACTGGCCTCCTGCTTCATCGGGCTGCCGGCCGGATCGCACCCGAGGTTCCGGGCGGCGTTCGGGGTTCCGGAGGAGTTCGCCCCGATCGGGGCGCTCACTGTCGGCTACCGTGCGCCCGACAAGAGGTCACCGTCACTACGCCGGGGTCATCGCCCGGTCGACGAAGTGGTGCATCATGGCCGGTGGACTGGATAAGGCCGGAAGGGCAGGGTCGGAGGGGAGCGTGCCGTCGTGATCTTCAGAGCGGTCCGGGACGGAGCTCCGTACCCCGACCACCACACGACGTTGAAGGACTGGGCCGAGATTCCGCCCCGGCCGATCCGCCTCGCCGACCTGATCACCACCAAACGCGAGCTCGCGCTGGACAAGCTGCTGGCCGAGGACTCGACGTTCTACGGTGACCTGTTCCCGCACGTCGTCGAATACCAGGGCTCGCTCTACCTCGAGGACGGCCTGCACCGCGCGCTCCGGGCCGCGCTCCAGCAGCGCAACCAGATCCACGCGCGGGTGCTGGTGGTCCAGTGACGGCCCCGCTCGACCTGCTCGACCTGGGCGACCTGCTCTCCGACGAGGAGCGCGACGCCCGCGATCTGGCCCGCCGGGTCGCCGACGACCGGGTCCGCCCGCACGTGGCCGAGTGGTACGAGCAAGGCACCGTCCCGGTCCGCGAGCTGGCCCGTGAGTTCGGCCGGGTGGGTCTGCTCGGCATGCATCTGCGGGGTTACGGCTGCGCCGGCGCTTCGGCCGTGCAGTACGGCCTGGCCTGCATGGAGTTGGAGGCGGCCGACTCGGGTGTCCGTTCCCTGGTCAGCGTTCAGGGTTCGCTGGCGATGTTCGCTCTTCACGCGTACGGGTCGGAGGAGCAGAAACAGCGCTGGCTGCCCGGCATGGCGGCGGGCGAGCTGATCGGCTGTTTCGGGCTGACCGAGCCCGACCACGGCTCCGACCCGGCCAACATGTCGACCCGGGCCCGCCGCGAGGGCGACGACTGGATCCTGACCGGCGGCAAGATGTGGATCACCAACGCGCCGGTGGCCGACGTGGCGGTGATCTGGGCCCGGGCCGAGGAGGGCGTGTTCGGCTTCGCGGTGCCCACCGACACGCCCGGCTTCACCGCCCGGGAGATTCGGCACAAGATGTCGCTGCGGGCGTCCAGCACCGGTGAGATCACCCTCGACGAGGTACGCCTGCCCGACGCGGCCCGCCTGCCCGGGGCGCGTGGCCTGAAGGCGCCGCTGTCCTGCCTGACCGAGGCCCGATTCGGCATCATCTGGGGCGCCTTGGGGGCTGCCCGTGACTGTCTGCACACGGCGATCGACTATGCGACCACCCGTGAGCAGTTCGGCCGGCCGATCGGCGGCTTCCAGCTGACCCAGGCCAAACTCGCCGACATGTCCCTGGAACTGCAGAAGGGCTTTCTGCTGGCGTTGCACCTGGGCCGGCGGCGGGACGCGGCCGGTGCGCTGCGCCCCGAGCAGGTGAGCGTGGGCAAGCTCAACAACGTCCGCGAGGCGATCGCGATCGCGCGGCAGTGCCGGACGATCCTCGGCGGCAACGGGATCAGTGGTGAATACCCGGTGATGCGGCACGCCGCCAACCTGGAGTCGGTGCTCACGTACGAGGGAACCTCGGAGATCCATCAGCTGGTCGTCGGTCAGGCATTGACCGGCTTGAACGCCTTCGCGGGCTAAATGTCCCCGCCGGCCTTACCGTGTTGGGTATGGCAGACGTAGAGGAAACGACCAAGGAGTTTCCGCCTGTCGATGCGGCGAAGTCGCACGACCAGGAGACTGTGGTCGAGCGCAGGCGCGGTGGCCTCCGCGTACTCGCCTTCATGGGCATTGTGTTCGCGGTGCTGGTCGGGCTCTGCTTCGGGATGCGGGCGCTCAATGTGCTGCCCAGCTTCGACAACCCGTTCGACGATCAGGAGACCGACCGCAGCCAGCCGGTCCTGCTGCAGTCGATGCGCGACCTGAGCCGTTACGTCGCCGCCGACGGCACTTTCCAGGTGATCGTCGACCTGCAGCAGAACAAGGAAAACATTCCCGACTTCCTGGTCAACCAGCGCACGCTCTTCGTCGGGTCGGGGTCGGTCGAGGCGTACGTGGACTTCGGTTCCCTGGCCGACCAGGCGCTGGCGGTCGACGAGGCGAACAAGTCTGTCAAGATCACGCTGCCGCCGCCGGAGCTGTCCCAGGCCGCGCTGGACATGCAGCGCAGCTATGTCGTGACCGAGGAGCGTGGCCTGCTCAACCGGATCGGTGACGCCTTCAAGGAGGACCCGAACAAGCAGCAGCGGGTCTATCAGGAGGCGCAGAAGCGGATCACCGAGGCGGCCCGGGGCAGCGGCCTGGATCAGCGGGCGAGAGACAACACCCAGAAGATGCTGGAGTCCCTCTTCGCCCGCCTCGGCTACACCTCGGTCACTGTCGCCTACGGCAACCCGTGACAGCGGTAGCCAGGAGCGGTATCCGCGTGGCGGATACCGGCCTGGGCTACCACTGCGGGAGGGTCACCACTGCGGTAGGACTCAGTACTCCTGGGGCATCATCACCCAGAGGATGATGTAGATCAGGACCTGCGGGCCGGGCAGCAGGCAGGAGACCAGGAAGATCAGGCGCATGACGCCGCTGGAGATGCCGAATCGGCGGCCCAGGCCGGAGCACACACCGGCGATCCAGCGGTCGTCACGGGGGCGGGACAGGCGGCGGGTCGTCACGGTCACTCACTCCTTCAGATCGGCCCCGGCGCGGTGCCGCGACCTGATTCAACGGTAGGAATGCGGTGCCAGTCCCGCACTCGGGTGATCCCCGTAGATTCGAGCACGGGGGTTCCCTGATGTGCGCGCTTGCTAACCTCGGCAGCGACGACACTGCTCAGCGTGGTGGCGCCGATACACGGCGTGCGGGGATATCTGGCGCGGTCCCTGGACTCGGCCTGACGGCCGACCGGCGGTGATCCCGTACGCCCCCACCCACCGCGAGTGGCACCGCCCGGGCGCCCCGGTTCTGCGACTATTCGTCGGCGATGTTCGACTTCGCCGTGCTGGACCGTCCGATCGTGATCTTCGCGCCCGACTGGCCCGCTTATCAGCAATTGCGCGGAGTTTATTTGGATCTGCTGGCACAACCACCGGGATCGGTAGCGGTGACGTATTCGGAACTTTTGGCGATCATGTGTTCGGGCTCCTATACGGAGGATGCGGCCACGACGGCATGGGCCGCCTTCCGAGCGCGCTTCTGCACCCTGGAGGACGGGAAAGCGGCCGAACGCGTGGCCCGGCGGATCATGCCTGCGTAATCGGACGGTCACGGTAGGCGAATGGCACGTTCGACCGATGGTTCAGCATCGATGTCGCTGGTCACAGTGGTCCGATCGCGGACGGTTATGCCCGCAGTTCAGGGACCGCAGGAGGCAGACGGTGTCGACCGTCAGTATCAATGACGTGACCAAGGTGTGGCCGGACGGCACACTCGCGGTCGACCGGGTCAGCCTCGACGTCAAGCACGGCGAATTCCTCGTCCTGCTGGGCCCGTCCGGGTGCGGGAAATCAACGATTCTGCGGATGATCGCGGGCCTCGAGGACCCGACCGACGGGAACATCCTGCTCAACGGCGAACCGGTCCTCGACGTGGCTCCCCGGGACCGCAAGATCGCGATGGTGTTCCAGGATTTCGCCCTCTATCCGCACATGAGCGTTAACGACAACATCGGTTTCCCGCTCAAACTCTCCGGCATCGAGACCCAGGCCCGGGGCGAGCAGGTCGGCAACGTGGCCAGCGCGCTGGGCATCGGCGACGTGCTCGCCCGCAAGCCCAGCCAGCTCTCCGGCGGGCAGCGGCAGCGGGTCGCGATGGGCCGGGCCATCGTCCGCCGGCCCGAGCTCTTCCTGATGGACGAGCCGCTGTCCAACCTGGACAGCGGGCTGCGGGCCGAACTGCGCGCCGAGATCACCGGCCTGACCCGCGAGCTCGGCGTCACCACCATGTACGTGACGCACGACCAGGCCGAGGCGCTGACCATGGCCGACCGGGTGGCGATCATGCGCAAGGGCGTCCTGCAGGACATCGGCACACCCACCGAGGTGTACGGCCGGCCGGCGACGCTCTACGTGGCCGCGTTCCTCGGCGCCCCGCGAATGAACCTGCTCGAGGCGTCGGTCTACGTGCACCTCGACCGGCACGTCGCCCTGAACTTCGGCGAGCAGGCGCTCTACCTGCCGTGGACCGACATCCGGGCCCGGGCCGTGGCCCGCTACCACGGCGAACGGATCGTGGTCGGCATGCGGGCCGAGGCGCTCACCCCGGTGGCCCCCGACGCTCCCGGCGACGTGCTGCACGGGCGGATCCGCTACCTCGAGCACCACGGCCACGAATCGCTGGCGTTCCTGGACATCGGCGCCACCGCGATCGTGGTCGACGAGATGGGCCAGGCCGCCCACGAGGGCCCGGCGGCCGAATCCGGCACCCTGCGCCGCATCGGTGGCGCCCTGTCCCGCCTGACCGGCCGCGGCTCGGCCCCCACCGCGGTCCGCGAACCGGAGGAGACCAGCGTCCTGGGCGACAACGGCCGTCACCACCGGCGCCCGGCCGAACTGGCCGTTCGCCTGGCCCCCTACCCGGCCGTCACCCCGGGCCACCCGTTGGCCGTCGCGGTCCGGATGGACGCCCTGCACTTCTTCGACGACAAGGGCGACCGCATCGACATCGGTTACCGCTAGAAAATCGATTACCGCCGCGAACACGAAACGCCCCGGGAAGCCAGAGGGCTTCCCGGGGCGTCAGGTGGTGTCGAGGTGGATCAGAACAGGCGGAAGTTCGCCCAACCGGAGCCGACCACAACCTCGTCATCGTGCATGTCGCTGTCCGGGGAGGCGATGAGCAGCGTGCCGTCCTTGAGCTGCCACAGCACGTCGGGCAGCGCCGGCAGGCCGACATCCGTGGTCAGCTTGGAGTCCGAGGTCAGGTCACCGGGGCCGACGATGCCCTTGAAGAATTTGCCGGCCTCAGCGTCGTCGATGATGTCCTCGCCCTTGCCGATCGGCATCGTGCCGGACTTGCTGGTGTAGAACCTGATGATGCCCTTGGTGTTGCGGAAGAAGTAGTCGGTGCGGCCGTCGCCGGACACGTCACCGATGGCGGTGAGCAGGTCACCCTTCCAGCCGGTGCCGATGATCGTGCCGCGGGTGCTGAACGGCTTCGAGATGTTGTTGGTGCCGGTGTAGAGGGCCAGCTCGCCGTTCGTCTTCTGGCCGAGCAGGTCGTCCTTGCCGTCGCCGTTGAGGTCGCCGGCGCCGGTGATCGAGGAGAAGCCGCCCCAGCCGGTGCCGGCCGCGGTGCCCTTCTTGAACATGGCCGACGAGTTGCCGGTGCCGGCGTAGAAGGCCAGGTTGCCCTTGGCGTCGCGGGTCAGGATGTCCTGCCGGCCGTCGCCGTTGAAGTCACCGTGCCGGACCAGGCTGTTGAACTTGCCCCAGCCCGTGCCGACCTTGATGCGGCTGCCGAACAGGCTCTGCCGGGTGCCACCGCTGTAAACGAGACGCTTGCCCGGGTACACGTACATGGTGCCGCTGCTGTCGATGGCGGCCAGGTCGGCCTTGCCGTCGCCGGTGAGGTCACCGAAGTCGAGCTCGTTGGTCGCCGCACGGGCGGCCAGGGCGCGCACCTTGGACTTGCTCAGGGCGGGCATGGCCTTCCTCATGTCGGCCGCGGCCGCGCGGGCGGCGGCGACGTGGTCGGCCGCGGGAACGGTCTCAGCGCCGGCGGTGCCGTTCGCGAGGATGGTCCCGGTGACCGCTACGGCTGCCACGACCGCGCTGACGGCGATGGGCAGACCGGCACGCCGGAGGCGCAGATTCATGTAATACAACTCCCCGTTGCAGAGGTACGACGGGTGCCGATTGAGTGGCCCCGGCGTGCAGACCGGCAAAACGTACCCGAGCCGGTCCAGCTTTTCTGCCCCGATTTACTGTCCGAATCGTCGGGCCCACAGTGATTTACGCCAATATGAATCACCGACGGTCCGGCACAGAACACGAGAGGTGTTCAAAACGAGGTTGATCGGTCCGAACGGCCGGTCAAGGAAAAGCCATGAGTCTCGAAAAGGTCATTTCCGGACCAATTAGCCCTGGACTCGGCGCTCGTGCAGCTGCCGGATCTGCTCATCGAACGGCTCCACCGGCCCGGTCACGGATACGCCGGGCACGACCGCGCCGATCGGCAGCGTCACCACCGGCGACGAGGGCAGCCCCCAGCCGGCGCGCCAACCGGCCAGCTGGGCGCTGGACGCGGCGTACACGATCGGACCGAGCCCGACCCACCCGTGCGCCGCCGCGCACATCGGGCAGTGCTCCCCCGACGTGTAGACCGTGGAAACGGCCCGGACCTCGGGCGACAGGTGCTCGGCGGCCCACCGCGCCAGCGCCAGCTCAGGGTGCGCGGTCGGGTCGCCGGAACTGGCCTCCCGGTTGCGGTCCTCGGCCAGCACCGCGCCGTCCGGACCGGCCAGCACCGATCCGAACGGGTCGTCGCCCTCGGCGAGAGCCTGCGCCGCGAGCTCGAGGCAACGGCGCAGGTGCTCGGTCGACATCCGGCTACTCCTCGGTGGCGGCCGGGCCGTCCTCGGCCTCGGCCACCTCGCCCTCGTGCACCGGCGAACCGGTCAGCAGCTCGACCTCCCAGCGCTCGATCAGCCCGTCGACCTCCTCGTCGGACTCGAGGTAGCTACGCACCCGGACGCCCAGGCCCAGCTGGTTGGCCGCCCGGAGGTGCTCGGTCACCTCATCGATGCTGGTCAGGTAGTGGGTGGCGATGAGGTCGGGTTGCACGGTGGTCTCGTCGAGATCAGTCACCGCCCCACCCTAGAAGCCGAGCCGGTCGCCTCAGCAGCCGGTGTGGCCCGATCCCACCTTCGTCCACTTGCAGGTGTCGTACAGCCGCCCGGACGCCGAGCGCAGCGCCGCGGTGTCGCCGGGGTTGTTCCAGACGTAGTTGCCCGAACCCCAGTACAGGTCGGAGCCGGTGTTGGTGCCCTTGCCGGTGTGCACCCACACCCGGGCGCCCTTGCCGATGGGCAGGCTCGGGAACGTGAAGGTGTGCCCCGACGCGTCCTTGAGCGTCCAGTTCTTCAGATTGTTGGCCGGCCCGTTGTTGGTGATCCGCACGTATTCGGCGTTCAGACTGGCGTTGGATCGGGTGTCCGAACCGGGCGAGTCGTACACGATGTAGGTGAACTGCAATTGCGGAACGGCGGCCTGTGCGGGCGAGGCGAGCCCGATTCCGGCGCCGGCGACGACGGCCATCGCGGCGGCGGCGATTGCCTTGCGGGAGCGCATTCTCATGCTCGGCAGAATATGGTCGCGCCCGCGCTTTCCCCATCGACCTGTCGACCGAGCGCGACGGCACGAATCATCGCGGTCACGGCCTGAGTGGACGGAACTTTGTGGACCTACCGGTCGGCGAGAAAGCTGGTCAGGGTGTCACGGGTACGTTCCAGCTGAGTCACCCGGGCGGCGATGTCGTCGCGAATGGTGGCGACGCGTTCCACGACGTCGCGGCAGACGGCCTGATCGGTCGCGCCGCCGTCGGTGCAGGGCAGCACGGTGCGGATCAGGTCGGTGGGGAATCCCAGGTCGAGCAGGGAACGTACGGTCAGCGCGGTGAGCACCGACCCCTCGTCATAGTCGCGGTAGCCGTTGGGCCGGCGTACCGAGGTGATCAGGCCCTGCTGCTCCCAATAGCGCAACGAGCGCGGGCTCACGCCGGTCTTCGCACTCAGATCGCTGATCCGCATCCCTGCCCCCAACCCGAACCCGACCTTGACCTTGACCTTGACACGATGTCAGAGTTTAGCGTCGCCGCATGCGTGACAGTGTTGAGGTTGGCGGCCGGACCAGGACTTTCACCGTGGTCGGCGGCCCGCCCGCCCGCGACCTGATCCTGGTCTTCCACGGCTCCAAGCAGACCGGGGACAAGCACCGCGAGTTCACCGGCCAGATCTTCGACGCGCTGGCCGCCGACGGCCGGACGACCGTCGCCTACCTGGACGGCTACCGCGGCAACTGGAACGACGCCCGCCGGGGCAGCTCCTTCCCGGCCCGGACCGAGAAGGTCGACGACGTCGGTTTCGTCCGGGCGGTGGTCGGCAAGCTCCGGCCCGAGCGGGTGTTCGCGGTCGGCTACTCCAACGGCGGCCAGATGGTGATGCGGCTGATGCACGAGGTGCCCGACCTGCTCGCCGGGGCGGCGGTGATCGCGGCCACCATGCCCGCGCCAGAGAACTTCCTGCTGCCCGGGGCCGAGCCGAAGCCGATGCCGGTGGTGCTCATCCACGGCACCAAGGACCCGATCGTCAGCTACCAGGGCGGCGAGATGCCCTGGTGGATGCGGAAGTTCTTCAAGGTCGCCGGGCGGATGCTGTCGGTGCCGGAGACCGCGCACTACTTCGCGACCAGCAACGGCATCACCGAGCCGCCGACCGTCACCGCCGGGACGACCGAATATCGCCAGGCCGGCCACCCACCGGTCGTGCTCTACACCCTGCACGGGGCCGGGCACACCGTACCCGGACCCAAGAGGGCGCCGGCCGTCCTGGGCCGGACCAACCAGGACGTCAACGCGGCCGAGCTGGTCCGACGCGCGTGGCTGGAGTGATCTTGGGGAGGGCGGCGACCAGGTCGAAGGCGTGGGCCACCGGCACGTCGAGGTAGCCGTCCATGACCCGGATGCGCCGCGGCCCGAAGCCGGCCGCCCGGCGCAGCGGACGCAGGTCGGTCACCTGGTCGCCGTCCGGCCGCGTACGCAGATAGGCCTCGATGCTGCCCTCCACCGGCTCCGGCAGCTCGACGCCGGCCAACTCCACGCCGCCCGGCGCGTCCGGGGCCGGCCGGCGGCTCGGCGTACGGCCGCCGTCGCAGGTCAGTGCCACCGCCACGTAGTCGTCGCCGAGGGCGTCGGCCAGATGGACGCCGGCCACCGGCAGCTCGTACTGTTCCAGCCGCATGGGCACCCGCTGAAGGTGGGTGTTGGCGGCCAGCAGGACCATCCGCCCGCCGTCCCGTTCCAGCAGGCGCAGGGCGGTGCCCGCCATCGCGGCGTCGCGGACGTTGACCACCGCCGGTTGGCCGGCGTCGGCCGCCTCGGACTGCGTACGCAGCATCTGGTCCAGCTGGACGGCCAGCCGCAGCTCGTGCCGCGTGGTCTCGTACCGGTCGGCGCCGGTCCGGCGGACGTACAGCGGCCGCATGGCGTCAAAGCGCGCGCTCAGCCCGGCCAGCAGCAACGTCAGCTGATCGCGGTCGGCCGGCGCCATCGCCCGGTAGGCGGCGAACGCGGGCATCGTGTGCGGTCCGGCGTACATCTCGGCCAGCCGCCGCGCCCGCCCCGCCAGCGCGTCCCCGTCCGGGTCGAGGTCGGTGAGGTACCCGTCCAGGCTGTCCAGCGCCGGCAGCAGCGAGGCCAGGTCGGCGGGCAGGTCGAGCCCCGCATAGGTGAGCCGCCCGCCCCCGGCGTTGACCTCACGCACCCAGGTCAGCAGCTCGTGCATCTCCGGGTACTCGCCGAACCGGTAGGTCATCCCCTCGGCCGCGACCTCTCGCACCGGCGCGTCCCCGCCGTGCACCCACCGGTTGACCAGCAACCCCTCACTGAACCCGGACTCGACCGTGACCAGGGTGAACCCCAGTTCCTCGACCAGCGTCCGCGCCATCCGGTGCCGCACCTGGGTGTATTCGCGAACATAGTGGGACGACTCACCGATGCCCACGACCCGGGCGTTCCCGACCAGCGCGCGGAAGGACTCGAGGGACTCCAACGCCTTCTCCTCCGGATCGGGCCGTCCTGGGTGGACCGCCGCGAAGATTACCCGGTTAAGGTCGCCCGCGTGCGATTGTTTGTGGCCCTGTTCCCCTCCGAGGATGCCCGCTCCGATCTGCGCCGACACCTGCGAACGGCAACGACCAGGCCGGTCCGCCTGACCCCGGCCGACGACTGGCACATCACGATGGCCTTCCTGGGCGAAATTCCCGACCCGTCCCGGCCCTCGATCGAGCAGGCCATCACCCCCGCCGTCGCGGGCGGCCCGGTCCGGCTGCGTCTGACCGGCGGCGGCAGCTTCGGCACCGCGCAGTGGGCGGGCGTGGACGGCGACCTTCCGGCCCTGTTCCGGTTGCAGGCGGCCCTGCGTCGCGCGCTGAACCTCGACGACCGGCCGTTCACCCCGCACCTGACCGTGACCTACCGGGGCAGCCGCGAGGTGCGGGCCGCGCTCGACGGCTACGCCGGCCCGTCCTGGACGGCCACCGAGCTGGTCCTGGTCCGCAGCCACCACACCACCGCCGGCGGGTATGAACCGCTGCGCAGCTGGAGCCTCTAGATGCTTCAGGTCAAGAGCAGGATGTCGTAGCTGGGTGGGTGGTGCGGACCGCTGCTCCCGCCGGGTCGCTTCGCTCCACCTGCGTAATCGGTCACCCTCCCCCGCGGGCCCCGCATGACGAACGCTCACCCTCCCCGTCTGGCCAGGGCCGGTCTGGCCAGGCCAACCCGCCTTGACCCATCGCCGAGCGCAACCGACCGACCACGGCCACAGCTCAACGATCGGCGGGGCGGATGGGCGGAAGCCCGGCGGCGATGAGCTCAGCCTCAACCCGGAGCCGCTCGATCTCACGATCCATCGAGTCCGTCAAACACGACAGATGGTGCGAGACAGACATGTACGTGCACGCGACCTGCAGCCACCGGTCATAAGCGCTGACCACGGCCCGCGCCCACTCCTCGGACTGTTGCGCCGGCCCGCCCAGACGTTCCCGGTCGAGTCGCCGCAGCTCGGCCATGACCTGATCGAACGTCGGCATCCCCCAGCCCGGCGTCGCGCCCCCGCAGCGGCAGCCACGCCGGCCGTCGACTTCCGGGAGGGAGACGTCGGTGGCGAAATTGGAGCCGTCGACGGCCCGGGCATGCTCGCGGTCGACGGTCACGACGTCGCAGAACATGCACCCGGCCCGGTCGCAGGAGTGATCCGGGTGGGCGAGATGGCTGTCCAGCCGGCGGAGCCGGGGTCGTTCCAGGCGTGCCCGCCGCAGCCAGGCGCGCCTGACCACCGACTCGGCCCGCACCATCCGGAAAAGGGCACACGGCAGGCCCAGCAGCGCTGCCAGCGCCGCCATGAGCACCACGGTGTGCGGAGTCATCACCCAGCGACGTTATGTGCCGCGCGCCCGGCGAACCTCGACTGTTCGGCCGAGCCGCCATGCCATCCCATATTCAGTTCCACCCTGCGGACCACCATAAAGGACGGACAACATCACCTGAACAACTGGTGACCAGGCCTGTCACGCGGCCGAGCGCAGCTCCGGTTCGAGCGTGGCGGACGCGGCGACGGGCATCGGAACCAACGTCAGCGAGGGCCGTGGCCGTACGCGTACCCGCAGTCGATCGCCGCTGGACCGCAACTGCCAGACCAGCGCGCCCACCCCGGCGATCGCGCACACCGCACCGGCCACCCAGATGCTGGACGGCACCCCGTAGTGCTCTCCCCACCAGCCGGCCAGCGACGCCCCGATCGGCGTGGTGCCGAGGAAGACCAGCACATAGAGCGCCATCACCCGGCCCCGGTAGGACCCGTCGACGCCCATCTGCACCCGGTGGTTGGCCGCTTGGGCGAGGAAGATCGAGCAGAATCCGGTGGGTACGAGCAGGATCATCGCCACCACGAAGTTGGGCGCGAAGCCGACCGAGATCTCGAACAGGCCGAAGGCGATGGCCGCCCACAGCACGAGGTACGGTCCCGGCCGGGCGCGGCGCCCGCTGCCGGCCAGAGCCCCGCACAGCGAGCCGACGGCGAGCGCGGTGGTGAGCAGCCCGAAGGTGGACGGCCCAGCGTGGAAGTCGATCTTCGCCAGGGAGGCCAGGGTCACCGGGAAGTTGAAGCCGATCATGCCGATCACGGCCATCAGGGCAATCGGCAGCACCAGGTCCTGCCGCTTGAAGACATAGCGCAGACCGTCGGCGATGCTGGTGCTGGTGTCCTTGTCCGGTCGTTCGGCGGTGAACAGCTCGGCCGTCCGCATCGCGGTGTAACTGAAGGTCGGCGCGATGCACAACAGCGTGGCGATCACGAAGACGGGGCCGGTGCCGAACAGCGCCAGGGCCACGCCGGCCAGGGCCGGGCCGCCGATCCGGGCGGTGTTGAAGGTGGCCGCGGACAGCGCCAGCGCGTTGGGCAGCAGCGGCATCTCAACCAGTTCGGAGACGAACGATTGACGGACCGGGGTCTCGATCGCGCTGGCCGTGCCGAGCAGGGCGGCGAACAGGAAGACATGCCACAGCACGGCGATGCCGGAGGCGACCAGGATCGCGAAGACGATCGCGGTGACGGCGAACACCGCGTTGGCGGCCATCAGGAGCTTGCGTTTGTCGTACCGGTCGGCCAGCTTGCCGCCCCAGAGCGTGAGCAGCAGCACCGGCGTGAACTGCAGCGCGGTGACCAAGCCGAGCGCCCCGGGTGAGTTGCCGGACAGGTCGAGCACGAGCCAGTCCTGGGCGGTGAACATCATCCAGGTGCCGAGCAGCTTGATCAGCTGCCCGGTGGAGAAGAGCCGGTAGTTACGAACCTGCAAGGACCGGAATGTCGTGCTCAGGACTGCCCGCACTCGTGTGCGCCCCCTCAAACGGTCGTACGCGTCATCAACGTGTGACGGAACGACCGGAGGGTTCCCGGCGGTCAGGCTTTGGCCACCTGTTGCATGATCTCGGCCGCCCGGGCGAGGGCTTCGCGTTCGGAGGGGGCCAGCTCGGCCAACTGCCGGGCCAGCCACTCGTTGCGTGCCTGCTCGAACTGCGCGTAGACCGCCCGCCCCTGTTCGGTGGGCGCCAGGATCACCTGGCGTCCGTCGGTGGGGTGGGGCGTACGCACGACGAGCCCTTGATCTTCCAGCTTGCCCACGATCTTGGTCATCGTGGGCGGCTGGACCCGCTCGACGTCGGCCAGTTCACGTGGCGTCAGCGCGCCGGCCAGCTGGAGACTGGTCAGTGCGGACAGCTGACTGAACGTGAGGTCGCCGACCGGGCGGGCTTGTCGGACCCGTCGTTGCAGCCGGGTAATGGCATCACGCAGTGTCGCAGCCAGGTCATCGGCTGTAGTGCGCTCTGTCGTCACCGACCGCTCCATCACGTTCTTTAGCCTAGCTAATGAGCTTGGCTAACGACATCGATCAGCGCGGTGACCTAGGACATGTTCTAGGTTCTGTCCCGTCGTCCCGCCCCGAGAAGCGAAACTGGAACATGTCCTAGAGCACCAGGCTTTCCAGGGGCCCGCGCAGGAAGTACAGGACGAAGATAGCGGCTACCCCGTAGAGCAACGGATGCACCTCCCGTGCCTTCCCCTTCGCCAGCTTGATCACCACGTACGAGATGATCCCAGCCCCGATCCCGTTGGAGATCGAGTACGTGAACGGCATCAGCGTGATGGCCAGGAACGCCGGGATCGCGATCTCGTAGTCGGTCCAGTCGATCTGCCGCACCGCCGACATCATCAGGAACCCGACCAGCACCAACGCGGTCGACGCGGCCTCGAACGGCACCACCTGCACCAGCGGAGCGAAGAACATGGCCAGCAGGAACAGGCCACCGGTGACCAGGCTGGCGACGCCGGTCCGGGCCCCCTCGGCGACGCCGGAGGCGCTCTCGATGTACGAGGTGTTGCTGGAGACGCTGGCCACGCCACCGGCGGCCGCGGCCACCGAGTCGACGATCAGGATCTCCCGGGTACGCGGCGGCATGCCCTCGGCGTCGAGCAGGCCACCCTCCTGACCGACCGCGACCATCGTGCCCATGGTGTCGAAGAAGTCGGTGATCAGCAGCGTGAAGATGAACATGATCACGACCAGGACGCCGGCCCGGCTCCACGAGTCGAATACGTTGAACTTGCCCAGCAGCGACAGGTCGGGCAGCCCCACCACCTGGTCCGGCAGCGCCGGCACGTTCAGCGACCAGCCGCCCGGGTTCGGCTTGCCGTCCACGAAGGACGGTCCGGCGCCGGCGATCGCCTCGACGATGATGGCCAGCACGGTGCTGCCGAGGATGCCGATCAGGATCGCGCCGCGCACCTTCTTGACGAACAGCACGATGGTGAACAGCAGCCCGACCACGAACACGAGCAGCGGCCAGCTGGCCAGCTTGCCGCCGATGCCCAGCTCGACCGGCACGGTGGTGTTGGCCGCGTCCGGGATCCGCCGGACGAACCCGGAATCGACCAAGCCGATGATCATCAGGAACAGGCCGATGCCGACGCCGATCGCGGTCTTCAGCTGGGTCGGCACCGCCTTGAAGACCAGCGTGCGCAGCCCCGTGAGCACCAGGATCAGGATCAGCACACCCTCGATGACGACCAGGCCCATCGCGTCGGCCCAGGTCATCTCGGGCGCGATCTCGAAGGCGACCAGCGCGTTGACGCCCAGCCCCGCCGCCAGCGCCAACGGGAACCGGGCCACCACACCCATCAGGATCGTCACCACGCCGGCCACCAGCGCGGTCGCCGCGGCCAGGGCGCCGATCGGCAGCGAGTTGCCGTCCGCGTCCACGCCGCCGCCGAGGATCAGCGGGTTGAGCACGACGATGTAGGCCATCGTGAAGAACGTCGCCAGCCCGCCGCGCACCTCCCGGCCGACCGTGGAGCCTCGCGCGGAGATCTCGAAAAACCGATCAAAACCGTTCTTAGGCGTACGCGATGCCGGAGCGTCCGCATCGTGCGAGGTCGTGGCCATGCGCGCATCGTCGCAGAACCACTGTGACGGTGGAAGATCACCGATGTTACGAACCGGCCACCGCGTACCCTGGTCGCGTGACGAAGCCCCGCCCCGATCCTCTGGACCCGCCGATGGTGCCGTTCGCGCTGGGCGGCATGGCCCTGTTCGCGGTCGCCCTGCTCGTGGTCTGGCTGGCCGGGGCGCCCGCCTACTGGCTCTGGACCTGCGTGGCCGGCTTCCTCTGGGGCATTCCCGGCCTGCTCACCATGATGCGACACGACGCCAACCGCCGCCGCCGTCGAGCCCTGTCACACCCCGAGTTCCAGGTGCACCCCTGACCGGCCCGGCACACGCCTAACTCCTCGCATGACCGCCCCGCCCCACACGACCTGATCCCGTGGTCGCGCACGGAGCCGCCTCACCCCGGTCGCGCCTGCCCGCCACCCACCGCGCCTGAGCGAAACGAAACAGTTTCGTTCACGCCAGCCGCCGCTGCACACGAGCGACCGAAACGAAACAGTTTCGTTCACCCGAGCCACCCACGCCGTCCACGGCTCCGCACGAGCCACCGAAACGAAACAGTTTCGTTCACCCAGCCGCCCACGCCGGGCGCTGCGGCTCCGCACGAGCCACCAAAACGAAACGGTCTCGTTCACCAGGCAGCGCCGCAAACAGGCCCACCGAAACGAAACAGTTTCGTTCACTCAAACAGCCCCCGCCGGACAGCGCCGTGCGTGGGCCGCCTCAGGAGTGGCCGTACTCCTCAGCGGGCTCGCCCGACTCGACCGACCCGTGCGGCCGGCTAACCGCAACCGCCTCGACCTCAGAGTCGTCGTAGACCGTGTTCAGCTCCTCGACCGGCACCTCGGCAGCGTTGCCCAGCAGAGCCTCGGAGTGCGCGCCGCAGCCGTGGTCGGCGCTGACCGCCCGGGCGTCGTCCGGCGCATAGAGGTTGCCGCACACCCCGAACATCCCGCGCATCACACCGGCCAGCGGCAGATAGAAGCCGCAGGACCCGCAGCGGGCGTTGCGCGGCGCCGCGGTCGCGATCGCCGCCTCCGGGCCGGACTCGCCGTCGTACCAGCGCTGGGCGGTCTCCATCCGCCCTTCCTGGGACATCACCCGGGACCGGCCCAGGCCCAGTTCCCAGGAGACCTCCTCGACCGCCGGGTCGTCGCTCAGCACGTAGCCCTGTGCGAGCCGGTCGTCATCCGGCGCGGTCGGCATCAGGTCGCCGACGCCGAGGTCACCGGGCTGCAGTCGCTCGTTCCAGGGCAGCCAGCCCGGGGCCAGGAGCGCGTCGGGGCCGGGCAGCAGGACGGTCTCGCACACGGTCACGTGCCGGCTGCGCGGCACCCGGGTCACGGTCACCGCCCACCGCCAGCCGCGGTAGCCGGCCAGATGCGACTCGAAGAAGTGCGTCACCAGCCGATCGCCCTCGGCGATCGCTTCGAGGTGTTCGCCGATGTCCTCGGGATCGACCTCGGTGATCGCTCCCCGGGCCACACCGACAGCGTCGGCACAGACCTGGTCGAGCTTGGCCGCACGGGTGGTGGTCCTGGTGGTCACGCGCCCCATTGTCCCCTACCGGGACTGCCCCGGCACACCGACTCCCCCGGATTCGGCTGCCTCGGGGCGCGACGATGTCGCCTCGATCCGTCAGGATGGTTCCATGCCGCTGCTTCCCACGCTCGGGCAGACGTTCGCGACTGGGGTTCGCGCCGTCCGCGCGCTGGTGCGCGGGTCGGTTCGCGGCGGGGCGTGGGCGACCCGCCGGGTGGGCGACGCCCGGGCCCGCGGCGCCAACAACGAGGCCGGCATGGTCCGCCTGTTCGACCTGCATGCCCTGTCCTGTGCCGGCGACACCCTGATCGCGATCGGCCTGGCCGGCACGATCTTCTTCGACGTTCCGCTGGGCGAGGCCCGCAGCAAGGTCGCGATCTACCTGCTGGTCACCATGGTCCCGTTCGCGCTGCTGGCCCCCGTGGTCGGCCCGCTGCTCGACCACTGGCGGCACGGCCGCCGCTACGCCCTGGCCACGACCATGCTGGGCCGCGCCTTCCTGGCCTATGTGATCTCCGACAACCTGCTCGGTTTCGGGTTGTATCCGGCCGCCTTCGGCGTTCTGGCCCTGTCGCGCGCCTACGGCGTGGCGCGGTCGGCTGCCGTCCCCCGCCTGCTGCCCGCGGGCGTCGGCCTGTCGCAGGTCGGTGCCAGAGCAAGCGTTTACGGTACGTTCGCCGGCGCGCTCGTGGCACCGATCGGCCTGGCCGCCTTCTGGTTCGGCCCGCAGTGGTCGCTGCGCGTGGCCAGTGTCATCTTCATCATCGGCATGGTCGTCGCCCTGCGCCTGCCGGCCAAGGCCGATTCCGACCCGCCCGAGGAGATGCCGCGCCCGTTGCGGACGGTCCTCCGCCTGCGTCGGGGCAACGACCGCCCGCTCTCCGGTGCTCTGGTCATCAACACTCTGATCGGCAGTGCCTGCCTGCGCCTGCTATACGGCTTCCTGCTCCTTTACTTCGCCTTCGCCATCAAGGCCGGCCAGTTGGAGACCAGCCTCCTGGGCCGCGAGATCGGCAGCCCCACCGCGGTCGCTCTGGTCGGCGGCGCCCTGGCCACCGGCACTTTCCTGTCCACCGCGATCGGCACCCGCCTGCAGATCCGCCGTCCCGCCGCCCTGCAGTCGGCCGGCCTGACCATCACCGCCGGTGTCGGCGTCCTGGCCCTGATTTTCTACAACCTGGGCATGGTCGCCCTCCTGGCCCTGGTCGCGGCGACGTTCAGCGGCATCTCCAAGCTGGCCATCGACGCCAGCATCCAGGAGCGCGTCCCCGAACGCCTCCGGGCCAGTGCCTTCGGCCATTCCGAAACAGTCTTGATGATCGCCTGGGTCTTGGGCGGCGCCATCGGCATCATCCCCCTCTCCGGCCGCCTGGGTGTGGCCCTGGCCGCCGCTATCGCCGTGGCCGCCGCCCTGCGCGCGGCCTGGGTGGCAACCCGTCTGCGCACCGAACGCCTGCACGGCCGGCCCGACGCGGCCCCCGACCCCGCCGCCCCGACGTCGCCCGCGGCGCCGGCACCATCTCCATCACCGGGACCGGCGGCCCCCGCACGGCGGCCGTCCTGGCCCGACAAGTCGGACACATCCCGTCGAACGACCCCCACCGACCCCTGGCCCACGGCTCCCACCGTCGCGCCCCGCCAGGACGGCGCAATCCCCAATCCCCGCGACCGGGGCACCGACCAAACCACCGTCCGCCACCCCTTGGCCGAGCCCAGCACCGAACTCAACCCCACGCTGGTGGACGAACCGAAGACAAAACGCCGCCCCTGGCAGCGCAAGCCGAAGCAGCCCCCCAAACCCCCCAGGTCATCCACCCCACCGCCCACCGAGCCGCCACCCCCCGCGCGCCCCGACCCGGCTGTGGCTCCTCCCGGTTTCCACGTCTACCGCCCGTCATCCGCCGACGGTCCCACCCCCAACGGCGACGCGAAGAACGACCGATGACCTTCCTGATCATCACCGCGGTCGAGCCCGAGGCCGCGGCCATCCGCCAGGCCGCCCCACCCGGCGTCGACGTCGTAGCCGTAGGCGCTGGGCCGGCCGCGGCCGCCGCGGGCACCGCCCGCCTTCTGACCACAAAGCATTACGAGGCAGTCATCTCCGCGGGCATAGCCGGCGCTTTCCCGCACCGAGCGGCCATAGCCGACACGGTCCTGGCCACCCGGAGCATCGCCGCCGACCTGGGCGCCGAGTCCTCCGAGGGCTTCCTCCCCATCGACACCCTGGGCTTCGGCACCAACACCCTCTCCGCCGACCCCACTCTCCTGAAAACGTTGCGGGCGGCCCTCCCTCAGGCGATCACCGGCGACATCCTCACGCTGGCCACAGTGACCGGCACCGCCGCAACAGCCGAACGACTGGCCACAGCACATCCCGAGGCCATAGCCGAGGCAATGGAAGGCCACGGCGTAGCGACAGCCGCGGCAGCGGCGGGCATCCCCTTCGCCGAACTACGTACCGTGTCGAACTTCATCGGCCCAAGGGACCGCAAGGCCTGGCGCCTCGAGGAAGCCCTGGAGGCCTTGTCCCAAGCCGCGGCCAACTTCCCCAGCGAAGCCGTGACCCGATGAGCATCCCCGGCCCCGAAATCCCCCACCACAATCATCAACCAGCCGTGAGTGTGGCGTTGTAGACAGACCCGGGAGATGCACCTGGGAGAGGACTACCGTCGCCACCGTGGCACTCTCGATGGCGGTCTCCCCCTGTCCGAACGACACGTTCGTGTTCAACGCGCTGGTCCACGGCCGAGTCCAGGGCGCCCCACCCATCGACCTGACTTTCGCCGACGTCGACGTAACCAACACGGCGGCCGAGAAGGGCGAGTACGACCTGGTCAAGGTGAGCTATGCGGCCTTGCCGTGGCTGCTCGACGACTACCAGCTGCTCCCCTGCGGCGGCGCCCTGGGCCGGGGCTGCGGCCCGCTGGTCCTGACCAACGGCCGTACGGATCTCGAAGGCGCCACGGTCGCCGTGCCCGGCGATCGCACCACCGCGTACCTGCTGTTCCGCCTGTGGTCGGCGAAGAACCCGCCGGCGAACATCGAGGTCGTGCCGTTCCACAAGATCATGCCCGGTGTGGCCGACGGCACCTACGACGCCGGCCTGGTCATCCACGAGGCGCGTTTCACCTATCCCCGTTACGGCCTCGAGGCGATCCAGGACCTGGGCGAGTGGTGGGAACGGGACACGGGTCTGCCGATCCCGCTGGGCGCGATCCTGGCCAAGCGCGGCGTCGTCGACCCGAACGAGGCCACCGAGTGGATCCGGCGCTCGGTCAGCATGGCCTGGGCCGATCCGGCCGCGAGCGAGGAGTTCGTCCTGGCCAACGCCCAGGAGATGGAGCCCGAGGTCGTCAAGCAGCACATCGACCTGTACGTGAACGAGTTCACCCTCGACCTGGGCGCAGAAGGATACGCCGCCGCCGACGCCCTGCTCGGGCGCGCGGCGGCGGCGGGTATCACTCCTGCGGTAAAGGGTCTAGCCCTCTAGCTCGTTGGCCACCGCGTGCACGAGCTGCGCGATCTTTTGCGCCGCACGCTTGTCCGGGTATCGCCCTCGGCGCAGGTCGGGCTGCACCTTCGCCTCGAGGATCTTGATCATGTCTTCGACCATGCCGTGCAGCTCGTCGGCGGGCCGGCGCCGCAGCTCGGCCATGGACGGTGGGGCGTCGAGCACTTTCACGCCCAGCGCCTGTGCGCCCTTGCGGCTGTCGACCACGCCGAACTCGATCCGCTGGCCGGTCCGCAACTCGACCACCCCGGCCGGGAGCGCGCCCTTGGGCAGGAACACGTCGCCGCCCTCATCGCTGGTGACGAAACCGAATCCCTTCGCCGCGTCGTACCACTTCACTCGACCCGTGGGCACCGCTGACCTCAACTCACATCGCAAAATCGCCGGGGGGAGAACTAGGACTCCAGGCTATCCAAGGTGCCCGGCCGACTCCCAACCGTTATCTCCCGCAGGAGGGCGGGCAGACCGGTGAGGTCGGACAGCACGTAGGAGGCGCCGGCAGTGCGGAGATCAGCGGCGGAGCACGGACCGGTCGCCACGCCGATGCCCGGAATGCCCGCTGTGCGAGCGGCGACCATGTCACCCGTGTGGTCACCGACATACCACCGGACGCCGTGTTCGGTCAGGGCCGCCGCTTTGCCCTCGGCGAAGAGGTCGCCGGCCAGCTCGTCGTAGGGCAGGCCGAGGTGGGCGAGGTGCAGCTCGGCGAGGCGGCCGAGCTTGGAGGTGACGACGACCACGCGAAGGCCGAGGGCGCGCACGGCGGTGACCGCGGCGACGGCTCCGGGGGTGGGCCCTGTCGGTTCGATGGCGTACGCGGGGTAGAGCGCGCGGTAGGTGGTGACCGCCTCTTCGACCTGCTCGGGCGGGAACCACTCGCGGATCTCGGTGCGCAGCGGCGGCCCGAGCCGGGTGACCGCGAGCTCGGCGTCGATGGGCACACCGGTCTGTGCGCTGAGCGCCCGATAGGCCGCCGCGATGCCGGGCCGGGAGTCGATCAGGGTCATGTCCAGGTCGAACCCGACCGCCCCGACCGGGCCCCCGGAGTGAGCGACGGGGTATAGGTCAGCTGGTCGACCGGCAGAGGCGTCCGTCACGGAGTCAGGGTCGGCCTGTAGGTCAGCTGGTCGACCGGCAGAGGCGTCCGTCACGGAGTCAGGGTCGGCCTGTAGGTCAGCTGGTCAACCGGCAGGGGGAAAGTCTGGTCGTCACCGAACGGCGAGGGCGCCGCCGCCTTGTCCGAGGTGATTTCGGAGATGGCCAGGTGACCGTCCTTGGGCGGCCGCGCCCGGCTCGGATTGGCGCCACCGTCGCGCACGCCGGTGCCCGGCACCTTGAGTTCCTCGGCCACTCCACTGCCCCCTGAAGGTCGATATCGAAACCCGGCCACGCCCGGGCCCGCCACCATCGTCCCACGGCCAGTAACTTGGGAAGGGATGGCCACGACATTCGCCGATCAACTCCGGTCCCTGCCCGACGAAGCCCTGGGGGCGCTGATTCAGCTGCGCCCCGATCTCGTCGTGCCGGTCCCCTCGGATGTGTCCGCTCTGGCTGTACGCGCGCAGTCCCGGGGTTCGGTGGCCCGGTGCCTGGACTCGCTGGACGAGTTCACCCTGGCCATCCTCGACGCGGCCCGGCTCACCCGTTCCTCGGAAACGGCTCTGACCTCGGCCGATGCGATCGTGGAGCTGGCTTCGGCGTCGTCCGCGAACGACGTGCGGGTGGCGATCGGCCGGTTGCGAGCCCGCTTCCTGCTGCACGGGCCGGAGGAAGCGCTGCAGGTCGTCGGCGCGGTCGACGAGGTGACGTCGCCATACCCGGCGGGGCTGGGCCGGCCCGCCGATTATCTGGACCCGTCCGCGGCCGCGCTCTGCGCCGACCGGGCCAAGCTGCGGCGGACCGTGATGGAGGCCACGCCGGACGCCCGCAAGGTGCTGGACCGGCTGGCCGCGGGACCGCCGATCGGGGCGTTGGGCGGTCGCACCGCCCATGACGGGATCGTGTCCGAGCCGGTGCGCTGGCTGATCGACCATCTCCTGCTGGTGCGGGTGTCCGAGGCGGGCCGGGCGCCACGCCCGGACGGCGAGCTGGTCGAGCTGCCGCGCGAGGTGGGCATGCTGCTGCGCCGGGAGACCGGGCCGCTGGGCCAGCTGCGGCCGCACCCGCCGGCTCCGGAAAATCCGGTACGGGACGTGAAGGTGGCCGACGCGGCGGGCGCGGGTCAGGCCCTGGAGGCGGTCAGCGTCACCGAGAACCTGCTCGAGGCCCTGGCCGCTGATCCGGCGCCGGTGCTGAAGGCGGGCGGCCTGGGCGTACGGGATCTGAAACGCCTGGCCCGCGAGGTGAACGTCGACGAGCGCACGGCGGCGCTGACGCTCGAGGTGGCGCACGCGACCGGCCTGCTCGGCGAGGCCGACCGTTCCGGCATCAGCCGCGGCACCGGGTCCACCGGCGACGAGATCTTCCTGCCCACCGGCGCGTACGACCTGTGGCGGGCGCAGAGCATCGCCCAGCGCTGGACCGCCCTGGCCCGGGCCTGGCTGATGATGACCCGGCAGCCGGGCCTGGTCGGTCAGCGCGACGAACGGGACCGCCCGATCACCCCGCTGTCCCCGGAGGCGGAACGGCCGGCGGCCCCGCAGGCGCGGCGGGAGGCGCTGATGGCCCTGGCGGCGCTGCCGACCGGCACCGCGCCGCCGGTCGAGGACGTGCTGGCGCTGCTGTTCTGGCAGGCGCCGCGGCGGGCCCGGGGCCGCGAGGCGGTGCACCGGGACGCTTTGGAGAGCGCGGCGCTGCTCGGGGTGGTCGGGCGGGACGCGCTCACCTCGTACGCCCGGCTGCTCCTCGACCCGGAGGACGGTGACCCGCTGGGGGCCGAGCCGGCCACCGACGCCGTCCGGGCGCTCGACGGCCTGCTCCCGGCCCCGGTCGATCACGTGCTGGTGCAGGCCGACCTGTCGGTCGTGGTGCCCGGCCCGCCCGAGCCCGAGCTGGCCGCCGAGCTGGAGGTGCTGACCGAGAAGGAGTCGGCGGCGATGCGCCGGGTCACCGCGACCAGCGTGCGCCGGGCGCTGGATGTCGGGTACGCCGCGACCGACCTGCACGCGATCTTCCAGCGCCGCTCGCGGACGCCGGTGCCGCAGGCGCTGACCTATCTGATCGACGACGCCGCCCGCAAGCACGGCGGGCTGCGCGCCGGTTCGGCCGGTGGCTATCTGCGCAGCGACGACGAGGCGCTGGTGGCCGAGGTGCTGGCCGACAAGCGGCTGGGCAGCCTGGGGTTGCGCCGGCTGGCACCGACCGTTCTGGTCAGCCCGCATCCGGTGAGCCGGCTGCTGGGGGCGCTCCGCGATGCCGGCTACGCGCCGGTGGCCGAGGACGCGGGCGGGTCGGCCGTGCTGAGCCGGCCGAAGGTTCGCCGGGCTCCCTCCCGTACCCCCCTCTCCGTGAAGCTGGCCGACCACCAGGCCGGGCCTCCGCTGCTGGCCGGACCCCGCCTGGCCGGGGTGGTCGAGCAGATCCGCAAGGGCGACATCGCGACCCGGGCGGCCCGGCGCGCGCCGGTCAGTGTGCGCGCGGCCAACGGCCAGGGCGTGCCCGGTCTGACCTCGGTGCAGGCGCACGGTCAGGCGATGGCGGTGCTAGAGAAGGCGGTGCGCGAGAAGGCACGGGTCTGGGTCGGGTACGTCGACTCGCACGGCGCCACGCTGTCCCGGCTGGTCCGTCCGGTGTCGCTGAGTGCCGGCTATCTGCGCGCCGAGGACGACCGGACCGAGACGTTGCACACGTTCGCGCTGCATCGCATAACCGCGGCGGTCCCGGAGGAGCAGTAGACTTGAGGGTCTTTTACTTCCGTGGGAAGGCTGCCAAGTGAGTGGCGGACCGCTGATCGTCCAGTCCGACAAGACCCTGCTCCTGGAAGTCGACCACCCGGACGCGCAGGCGTGCCGGATGGCGATCGCGCCGTTCGCCGAGCTCGAGCGCAGTCCGGAGCACGTGCACACCTACCGCCTGACGCCCCTGGGCCTGTGGAACGCGCGAGCGGCCGGCCACGACGCCGAGGGCGTGGTCGACGCGCTGATCAAGTTCTCGCGCTATCCCGTGCCGCACGCGCTGCTGGTCGACGTGGCCGAGACGATGGACCGGTACGGCCGGCTTCAGCTGGTCAACGACCCCGGCCACGGCCTGGTGCTCCGCGGCCTCGACAAGATCGTGCTGATCGAGGTGGCGAAGAGCAAGAAGCTGGCCGGCATGCTCGGCGCCCGGATCGACGACGAGACGATCGCCGTGCACGCCTCCGAGCGTGGTCGCCTCAAGCAGGCGCTGCTCAAGCTCGGCTGGCCGGCCGAGGACCTGGCCGGGTACGTCGACGGCGAGGCGCACGACATCGACCTGGCCGAGAACGGCTGGACGCTGCGGTCGTACCAGCAGGAGGCCGTCGACGGTTTCTGGGCCGGTGGCTCCGGGGTGGTCGTGCTGCCCTGTGGCGCCGGCAAGACGCTGGTCGGCGCGGCCGCGATGGCCACGGCCAAGGCGACCACGCTGATCCTGGTGACCAACACGGTGGCCGGCCGACAGTGGAAACGCGAGCTGGTCGCCCGCACGTCGCTGACCGAGGACGAGATCGGCGAATACTCGGGCGAGCGTAAGGAGATCCGCCCGGTCACGATCGCGACGTACCAGGTGCTGACCTCGCGGCGCGGCGGCGCGTTCACCCACCTCGACCTGTTCGGCGCGCGGGACTGGGGCCTGGTCATCTACGACGAGGTGCACCTGCTGCCGGCGCCGATCTTCCGGTTCACGGCCGACCTGCAGGCCCGCCGCCGGCTCGGGCTGACCGCGACGCTGGTTCGCGAGGACGGCCGCGAGGGCGACGTGTTCTCGCTGATCGGCCCCAAGCGTTACGACGCGCCGTGGAAGGACATCGAGGCGCAGGGCTGGATCGCGCCGGCCGAGTGCACCGAGGTGCGGGTCACACTGACCGAGGCCGAGCGGATGGCGTACGCGGTGACCGACGCCGAGGAGCGCTACCGGGTGGCGGCCACCGCCCGCACCAAGCTGCCCGTGGTCCGGGCCCTGGTCGAGCGGCACCCGGACGAGCAGGTGCTGGTCATCGGCGGCTTCCTCGATCAGCTGCACGAGCTGGGCGAATACCTCGACGCCCCGATCGTGCAGGGTTCCACCACCAACAAGGAGCGTGAGCGGCTGTTCGACGCGTTCCGGGCCGGCGAGCTGCGCACGCTGGTGCTGTCGAAGGTCGGCAACTTCTCGATCGACCTGCCCGAGGCGGCGGTGGCGATCCAGGTGTCCGGGACGTTCGGGTCACGCCAGGAGGAGGCGCAGCGGCTCGGGCGGGTGCTGCGGCCGAAGGCGGATGGGCGGCAGGCGCACTTCTACACCGTGGTGTCACGGGACACCATCGACACCGAGTACGCCGCTCACCGCCAGCGGTTTCTGGCCGAGCAGGGGTACGCGTACACCATTGTGGACGCCGACGACGTGCTCGGCCCGCCGCTGCCGCAGGTCGACTGACCGGTTACTGGGTCGGTCGCGGGGCCGGCACCAAGTCTGGGGCGTCCGGGGCGTGCGGGGCGCCGGGAGCGTCCACCACGGCCGTCGCCGGTGCCGGCGCGCCGCCCACCCGGGCGAGGGCGAGGAAGCCGATCAGCCCGCCGATGATAAAGACGGCGACGACGCCGGCGATCGTGGCGATCACCCAGCCGGGCACACCACCGCTCGGCGGGGCGGACTCCGGCGGCGGAGCGGGCTGGAAGCGCGGCGGCTGCGGCCCGGCCTCCCAGTAGGCCGCGGCCGCGATGGCCTCGGGGCTGCCCAGCCGCTGCAGCACCTCGATCATCTCGCTGTCCGTGTACGCACCCTGTTCGCGCGCGGTGTCGATGTGGGCCCGGAGGTCGGCCAGCAGCTCGTGGCGCTGCAGCAGCGGCAGCCCGCTGAGCCGCAGGTCGACCTCGCGCAGGTATTCACCCACCACATCGATCTTGTTGATGCTGCTCATGCCTCAACCCCTACGAGTCGGTCGACGGTCTGCCGGAACGACGTCCATTCGGTGCGGAAGTTCTCCAGCGCCGCCCGGCCGCTGTCGGTGAGCGAGTAGTAGCGCCGGGGCGGCCCGGACGGCGACTCGCTCCATTTGCTGTCCAGCCAGCCGACGCGGCGGAGCCGGGACAGCAGCGGGTAGATCGTGCCCTCGGTGGTGGCGAGGCTGCGTTCCTCGCCGAGTCGTCGCACGATCTCGGTGCCGTAGATGTCCTCCCGCTCGACCATGGCCAGCACGCAGAACTCGAGGGTCCCGCGGCGCAGGCTGGTGGCGAGTTGGGCGACGTCGGTCATGCCGCACAGGGTACCTTGCCGCGCAAGGTACCGGCTACCGGATGCAGCCCTCCGCCCCGAGTACGACCTACCGGCGTTTCCATCCGCGAACCGCGGGGCCCGGTCGATACGAGCGCCGGTCAGGGCAGCCGGGGTCCCCGGTTGAGCAGCGGCTCCAGCAGGTCACCGAGCTCCTCGACCCGCTGGAGCACCTCGTGCGCGCCGAACTGCCGGGCCTCGGCCTCGCCCGTACCCATCGCCTCGACTTCTTCCCAGGTCAGCGGGGTGGAGGCGGTGGGCGAGGGCTGTGCCCGCAGCGAGTACGGCGCGACAGTGGTCTTGGCCGCGGCGTTCTGGCTCCAGTCGATGAAGATCTTGCCGGGCCGCAGGTTCTTCGCCATCTTCGCGGTGATCGACGCCGGGACCATCGCGGCCAGTTCCTCGGCCACCTTCCGGGCATACCGGGAGACCTCCTCGGCGTCCTGCGCGCCGGAGATCGGACAGCACAGTTGCATGCCCTTCTTCCCCGAGGTCTTCGGGTACGCGGCCACGCCGTCCGCCTCGAGCCGGTCGCGCATCAGCACCGCCACCCCGCAGCACTCCTGCAACCCGGCCGGCGCCCCCGGATCGAGGTCGACCACCATCAGGTCCGGGTCCGCGCCGACCCGCCACTGCGGCGTGTGCAGTTCCAGCGACGCCAGGTTGGCCACCCAGACCAGGGTGGCCAGGTTGTCCACGACGACGAAGTCGATGGTCTCGCGGGACTTGGTCGACCCGGGCACCGGCAGCCGTTCGGTGTGCACCCAGTCCGGCGTACCCCCGGGCTTGTTCTTCTCGAAGAAGTGCGCGCCGTCGACACCGTTGGGGAAGCGGATCCGGGTCAGCGCCCGCCCGCGCAGGTGCGGCAGCAGCACCGGGGCCAGCCGCGTGTAGTAGTCGATGACCTCACCCTTGGTGAAACCGGCGGCCGGATACATCACCTTGTCCAGGTTGGACAGCTCGAGATCCTGGCCCTCGATGGTGACCGGGAACACCGTCCGCCGCTCAGGAGCCATCGTCGTCCTCCTCGTAGCAGTCCGCCGGCCCCTTGTCCGGGCGCAACCGGAGGAATCGAGGGAACCGCAGCCGCCCGTCCGGCGTGCGGTTGCCGTAGCGAACCTCGACCACCAGGTCGGGTCGTACCCAGTGCGCGCCGCGCGCATCCTCCCGGGGCACCGCTCCCGCCGGAAACGGTGACCGTTCGGCCGCGATCGGGCCGAGCGCGTCGAGCAGTTCCTTCTCCGAGGCGCCGCTGATCCCGCCACCGACCCGGCCGCGGTAGCGCAGCCGGCCGTCCGGCCCGGGCGAGCCGACCAGCAGGCCGCCCAGCCGCCGGGCGCCGGGCCGCCAGCCGCCGATCACGTAGTCGCCGGTGTGCTCGAACTTGACCTTGACCCAGTCCGGCGACCGCAGCCCGGGCGTGTACGACCCGCCCGCCCGCTTGGCCACCACGCCTTCGAGCTGGTACTCCCGGGCGGCCGCGGTGGTCGCCTCGCCGTCGGTGAAGACCGGCGGCACCATCCAGTTCCGGCCGGCCAGGTCCAGACCCTCGAGGAGCTCGCGGCGGACGGCGTACGGACGCCGCTCGAGATCCTCGCCGTCCAGCCGGAGCAGGTCGAAGATCATGTACGTCACCGGCAGGGTGGCCGCCAGCGCGGACGCCTTGAGCTTGTCCCGGACGTGCATCCGCTCGGCCAGCGCGGTGAAGGACGGGCGCCCGCGCGCGTCCATCACGACCATCTCGCCGTCCAAAATCGTGTCCGGCGGCAGGCGTAAAGGTGCTATTTCGGGATATGCGACGGTCACCGTGGTGCCCGAGCGCGCGTACAGCCGGGGCGGTTCCGGGCCACACGCCGCGATCACCCGTACCCCGTCCCACTTGAACTCATAGCTCCACCCGGGCCCGCGCGGCAGCGGGCCCGCGGTCGCGAGCATGGGCGAAAGCGGAGCGGGCACCTGATCACCATAAGCACTTACCTCGGTTACAGCGGGCTGCCATCCTTGATCCGAGCAGGCCAAACAGGTTAGGTGGCAGTCATGCGAGCGATCTGGAAGGGCGCGGTCTCGTTCGGCCTTGTGTCGATCGCCGTGAAGCTCTACTCCGCGACCGAGGAGAAGGACATCCGGTTCCATCAGGTGCACCGCACCGACGGCGGCCGGATCAAGTACAAGCGCACCTGCTCGGTCGATGGCGAGGAGGTGACCTACGACGACATCGCCAAGGGCTACGACATCGGCGGCGGCGAGATGGTCATTCTCACCGACGAGGACTTCAGCGAGCTGCCGCTGACCACGTCCCGGGCGATCGACGTGCTGCAGTTCGTGCCGGCCGACGAGATCGACCCGATCATGTTCGCCAAGGCGTACTACCTCGAGCCCGAGGGACAGGCGGCCAAACCGTACGTGCTGCTCCGCGACGCCCTGCGGGACGCCGACCGG
This sequence comes from Actinoplanes sp. NPDC049265, assembly GCF_043197135.1. Lineage (NCBI taxonomy): Bacteria > Bacillati > Actinomycetota > Actinomycetes > Micromonosporales > Micromonosporaceae > Actinoplanes > Actinoplanes sp. NPDC049265. The sequence goes on from NZ_JBICSP010000005.1 coordinate 241,451, forward strand.
GTCGCCATCGTCAAGATCGCCATCCGCCAGCGGGAACAGCTGGCCACCCTGCGGGTCCGCGACGACGTCCTGGTCCTCAACACGATGCTCTGGCCCGACGAGGTCCGCGGCGTCGACTTCGGCTTCCTGGACGAGGACATCGAGACCCGGCCGGCCGAGCTGGCCATGGCCAGCTCGCTGATCGACTCGATGGCCGGCAGCTTCAAGCCCGACGAGTTCACCGACAACTACCGCGCCGCGCTGCAGGAGGTCATCGACGCCAAGGTCGAGGGCCGTGAGGTGGTCGCGCCCGAGGAGGCGGACGAGGAGCCGGCCGCCGCGGTCGACCTGATGGCGGCCCTGAAGGCAAGCGTCGAGCGGGCCAAAGCCGCGCGCGGCGAGACGTCGGCCAAGCCGGCGAAAAAAACCGCCAAGCGCGCGGCCAAGAAGTCTGCTTAATCTTGCCGCGTGGGATTGTCTTGGGCTGACTCGTACCTGGGCCGTCAGAGGGCCTTCGCCGGCGACGAGGAACGGCTGCTGTTCGTGGCCGCCCGCGGCGTCATCATCGACGACCAGAACCGTCTGTTGCTGATCCAGCGCTCCGACAACCACCGCTGGGCCATCCCGGCCGGTGCGATGGAGCTGGGCGAGAGCATGGAGGAGTGCGCGATTCGCGAGGTGTGGGAGGAGACCGGGCTGACCGCGACCTCGTTGACCCCGTTCGCCTTCTATTCGCGGGTCCAGTTCACCAACGACTGGGGTCACGCGTACCAGCAGATCCTGATGGCCTTCCGGATCCACACCTGGGAGGGCGAGCTGCTCGAGACCACCGACGAGACCGTCGACTCGGGCTTCTTCCCGCTGGACGCGCTGCCCGGCGGCCGGTCCTTCATCATCGAGGAGACACTGGCCGACCTGGCCACCTTCGAGTCGACCGGCAAGCTGGTGCTCAAGTAGCCCATGCTCGGAATGGACCTGTCGCCGCTACGCACGTCCCGTGACTTCCGGCTGATGTTCACGGCCGGCGCGGTGTCCGGCTTCGGGTCCTTCATCACCTACGTCACGATCCCGTTCCAGGTCGCCGCGATCACCCGGGACCCGCTGATGGTGGGTCTGCTCGGCCTGTGCGAGCTGGTCCCGCTGATCGTGATGAGCTTCGTCGGCGGGGCGCTGGCCGACTTCCTCGACCGCAAGCTGCTGGTCCGCGGGGCCGAGATCGCGCAGACCGCTCTGTGCGGCGTGCTCCTGCTCAACGCCCTGTCCGACGAGCCCCACCTCTGGCTGTTGTACGTGGTGGCCGCGCTCGCCGCCACGTTCAGCGGCCTGGCCCGGCCGGCCCTGGACGCGATGATCCCCCGGCTGGTCGAGCCGGAGCAGCTCCCGGCCACCATGTCGCTGCAGTCGCTGCAGTACAACGTGGCCCAGCTGGCCGGACCCGCCCTGGCCGGCATCCTGATCGCCAGCGTCGACCTGGCCTGGGTGTACGCCTTCGACCTGCTCACCTTCGCGGTGTCCCTGGTCTGCATCTCGCTGGTGCGCGCGGTCCCGCCGCCCGGCGACGCCGACCGTCCCTCACTGCGGTCGGTGGTCACCGGCCTGCGCTACGCCAAGAGCCGTCCCGAGCTGCTCGGCACGTACCTGATCGACGTCAACGCCATGTTCTTCGGCATGCCTCAGGCGCTCTACCCGTTTCTGGCCAACCAGCTCGGCGGGCCCAAGATCCTCGGTCTGCTGTACGCCGCCCCGGCCGCCGGTTCGATGCTGGCCACGCTCACGTCCCGCTGGTCGGGCAAAGTCCACCGGCACGGCCTGATGGTGGTCGTCGCCGCCGCCTGCTGGGGCCTGGGCATCCTAGGCGCCGGCCTGTCCCACTGGCTCTGGCTGACCCTGCTCAGCCTGGCCTTCGCGGGCGCCTCGGACATGATCTCGGGCATCTTCCGGGCCATCATCTGGAGCCAGACCATCCCCGATCACCTGCGCGGCCGGCTGGCCGGCATCGAGATGCTGTCGTACACCACCGGTCCGCTGCTCGGTCAGGTCCGGTCCGGCGCCATGGCCCGGACCGGCCTGGGCGTGGGCGGCTCGATCTGGGTGGGTGGCGCGCTGTGCATCGTGGGTACGGCCGTCCTGGCCGCCCTGTTGCCCAAGTTCGTCCGGTACGACGGTAAGGACGGCATCGCTCGCAAGAAGGCGGAGGATGAGGCGTGGCTGACACGGTCCGCGACGACACCCGGGTGAGAGCGGCGACCCGCGGCGTCTACATCGCGTTCATCGGTTCCGGCTGGGCCATGTCCAGCTGGGCCACCCGCATCCCCCAGGTCCGCGACGGGCTCGAGCTCACCCCCAGCCGCCTGGGCCTGGTCCTGCTGGCCATCGCGGCCGGCTCGATCGTCGCCCTGCCCCTGGCCGGCACGATTGTGACCCGCCTGGGTTCCCGCCGGACCATCACCGCGATGGCCGTGCTGCTGGCGATCTCGATGACCGGCATCGCCCTCGGCTACCACGCCGGCGTGGTGCCGGTGATGCTCGGCCTCTTCGGTTTCGGCTTCGCCCAGGGCGCCTGGGACGTGGCCATGAACGTCCAGGGCGCCGTGGTCGAACGCAAGCTGGGCCGCTCGATCATGTCCCGCTTCCACGCCGGCTTCAGCGTGGGTACGGTGGCCGGCGCTCTGACCGGCACCGCGACGATCGCCCTGCATATCTCGGTCACCGCCCACCTGATCTTCTTCGCCGTCGCCATAGCCGCATCCGTGATCGCCGGCGTCCGCTCCTTCCTCCCCGACACCGAGTCCTCGTCTCTTACCTCCGCTGCCTCGTCCTCCCCGTCCGTCCGGTCGGCCTGGGTCGAACCACGCACCCTCCTGGTCGGCCTGTTCGTCCTGGCCTTCGCCTTCGCCGAGGGCACCGGCGTCGACTGGATCGCCGTGGCCGTCATCGACGACTACGGCGCCGCCGCCACCAGCGGCACCCTGACCTACGCCCTGTTCCTGGCCGCGATGACCACCGGCCGCTGGTTCGGCCCCGGCCTGCTGGACCGCTTCGGCCGCGTACCGGTAGTCCGTGTCCTGGCCCTGATCGCCCTGACCGGCCTGCTCCTGTTCGTCTTCGGCCCGGCCCTCCCGATAGCCTTCGCCGGTGCCCTGCTCTGGGGCCTGGGCACATCTCTCGGCTTCCCGGTCGGCATGAGCGCCGCCGCCGACGACCCGTCCCGGGCGGCGGCCCGGGTGAGCGTGGTCGCTTCGGTCGGCTATTGCGCCTTCCTCGGCGGCCCCCCGTTGATCGGTTTTCTCGGCGACCACATCACCGTGCAACGGGGCCTGATCGCCGTGGCCGCGCTCCTAGCCATAGCCCTGATGCTCGCCAACGCCATCCGTCCCTTGGACCCGTCGCGTAAGAATTGATCCCACCCGCATCACCAGAGAAGTGACTGGTGGTGCGCGAGCGCAGCCATTTTCGGTGACCCATCTCGGGGCAGCCCGAGTATGGCTGTAAGGCAGCCGAGATATGGCCGCTCGGTTGGCCACGGCACGTTGAGGATCAGCAACAGTGGGAGAGCATCATTGCGCCCGGTAACAAGAAAGGCCCCCCTCAGTCATGACGTCTGAAATCCCCCAGTCAGGTTCTGACCGGGACGCGGCAACCCGAGTGACGGTCAAGCTGACTTCCAAGTCTGTCGACGCACTCAATCGCGCCTCCCGTCTCGCCGAGCTCAACCGCACCGACACCATCAACCGCGCGTTGCAGCTCTACGATTTCGTGGTCAGCGCAGTGGACGGAAACGAGAAAAACGTGCTCATCATCGAGCGCAACGGCAAGCAGGAACGCATCCTGTTCCGCTGATCAGGCGTCTTCTTTCCGATCCCCGCGGCCGAAATAGAAGCCGACCACCGAGCTGAGTATCGCCAGCACGGCGGTGAAGATGGTCAGAAAGATGTCCTTGGCGTCCTGGAACTCGATGTCGGTCAAGCGGTTGGTGGCGACGAGCAGGAGCCCACCGCCCAGGATGGCCGCGAGAAGCCAGAACAGGCGGCGCGCGAACGACGAGCGCGTGTCGGCCAGGTGTTTGGCCGAGTTCCACGGTTCTGTCGCGATGGCCTTGTCACTACGCTTGATGGGCTCGTCCAAGGACAGATCGAGATCCTGGTTGTACGGAACAAGCTCGATCGCTCGATCGCCGCGCTTGGACGGCCGGTCGAAACCCAAGTCCAAGTCCGCGTACCTGTTACTCATCTTGCTCCTGGCGCCATTGCTCGGGATGCGACGAAATTTCGTGCGGTCCCAGGACGATGATGAAGTCGGGGTCCACCGCCGGCTCATCCTCGAGATTGATCTCGGGTGGTACACGCGGTGCAGCGAGGCCGTCCTCCACTGGCCACCTCCGTCGCGGGCTCCGGACAACAGGGTAGCGCCGCGAATGCTGGCCTCACGAAAAACAACCAAATCGCACCCGCGCCGCAACCGGGCACTCGAAGCTGGTCCACAACTGGCTCTGATATGGCCTCAGCACGGCTCCCAGCCTGCCGAATAGCTAAGATGTGAATCGGGACGCAAGCATCTGTTGGAGGATCTCATGGGACTTCTGACCCGGACCAACGATCGTGCAGTCACCAAGCGCCAGGCCGTCGCCGAGCCCGCGCCGGACGACTTCACGAAGGTAACGGTGAAGTTCAGTCCCAAGACGGTGGACGCACTCATCAGCGCGGCAAAACTTGTCCACCTCAACAAGACCGACACCATCAATCGTGCCGTCCAGCTCTACGAATTTGTCCTGTCCGCGGTAAACGGCAGCGACGACGGCGTGCTGATCGTCGAGCGCGACGGCAAACAGGAACGCATCAAATTCCTCTGACGTCCGGCCAGCACCGACGCCGGCGGAGCCGTACGAAGTGGACCTCCGGAGCATCAGCCTGGACATGGGCGGGTGCCCGGGAAGAGTTCCGGGCACCCGCGGCGACTCAGACGGTCCAGGTCCCATGTGGATGGGACTCTTCGATCGATCTCCGCAGCGCGCGGGCAACCTGGTTGAACACCCTGGCGTTCGTGCTGGCGAAGAGGACGACCTCGCCGCCCCGGTAGGTGGCGTGCAGTTCCCACCGGCGCGGGCGGACCCGCCACCAGGCCGCGATGGCGATGGCCGGCACGGCGACGGCCAGCACGCCCAGCGCGATCATCGCTGGGGTCTCGACCGCGGGCCAGACGGCCACGGACAGGGCCACCGATCCGGCAGCGGCCGGTGCGGTGGGCGGCCGGCTGCGGTCGACGACGGTGCAGGTGATGCCCACGTTTCGCAGCTCGCGGATCGCGAAGATCCTCGTCGGCGTGGTTCGCCAGACGAAGAGTTCGCTGGTCACCACGGCGTCAGGCCCACGGTAGTAGGTGCGCATGGCGAACTCCTTCCCCGGACTCCTTGCGAGGAGGGGGAACAGCGAGCCACCATTGGCGCAGAGAGAATTCCCCGCCTCGCTCGTTGCGACTTGATGACGGTGCTGAGAGGCGACAAAGGCACCCGGTTGCCGCCGGGTGCCTTTGCTGTCGTTGCCTCTCGAGTCCCGCCCCTTGTCTACCCGTAGTACAGCACGGCTACCCGGCTGTCCGCTACACATCAACCTGCCACATTGCAGATTGCGTACAGGCGAAGTAAGCGTACGGTCGACTAGTAAGCCAGATGAGCTGGGCAAACGAGAACGGGTGAATTCTCTCGGACCGGTAGCCGACCGGTAGGAGAATGGATACGTGAGGCACACGACGTCGCGTTTCGCCAGAGAAGAGCCCGGGTACGGCCACTGACGACCTTGGATCGACCACAGCTGGGGAGGCTGATCAAGCCATGGAAAGTCGACTCCGGATCGCCGGCGAGGCTGTCCACCCCGTCCTGATGATGTTCCCGCTGGGACTCTTCACCATCGCCGTCCTCTTCGACCTGGCCAACGTGCTGGGCGGCCCGGACATCGTCGGACAACTCGCCTACTGGAACATTCTCGCCGGTCTGGCCGGAGGCGTGCTGGTCGTCCTGGCCGCCGCGATCGACGTGCTCTTCGTCCGCAACGGGCGCGCCAAGCGCGTCGGCATCCTGCGCAACCTCATGAACATGGGCGTTCTCTTCCTGTACGCCGTGGTGCTGATGCTGCGCATGCAGTCCCCGAACCGGGTGGCCGGCTGGGGCATCTTGGCCGTTGAGGTCCTGGCCTTGACCGGCGCCTTCTACGCCGCCTGGTTCGCCGGTGAGCTGGCCAACCGTCGTCGCGTCCCAGCACTCGCCCGCGCCTCGCGCCGCGCCTGAGTCCACTCAGGACGAGGTTTGTGCCCTTTCCTCCCGGGCAACGCACCAGGAGAAGCGAGGAGAGGAGCAGTTCGATGACCGCGTCGATTCAAGGCAAGCGAGTGGCGTTTTTGGCGACCGACGGCGTGGAGGAGGTCGAGTACACCGAGCCGCGGAAGGCGGTTGAATCCGCGGGCGGCACGGCCGAACTCCTCTCGATCAAGCCGGGCGAGATCCAGGCCGTCAACCACATGGACAAGGCCGGCACGTACCCCGTCGACAAGCAGGTCAGGAGCGCAGATCCCGACGAGTACGACGCCCTCGTGCTCCCCGGTGGCGTCGCCAACCCGGACTTCCTGCGGGCCGACCCCGACGCCGTCCGCTTCGTGCGCGACTTCGTCAACTCGGGCAAGCCGGTGGCGGCGATCTGCCACGGCCCCTGGACGCTGGTCGAGGCGGGCGTGGTCGACGGCCGGACCCTGACCAGCTGGCCGAGCCTGCGCACCGACCTGGCCAACGCCGGCGCCACCTGGGTCGACGAGCAGGTGTACGTCGACGGGACGCTTGTCACCAGCCGCAAACCGGACGATCTGCCCGCGTTCTGCGAAGCGCTGCTCGACCAGGTCCGGCAGCCCGCCAACGCATGATCGACCGCCCCCGGGGCCGGACTCCCGGCCCCGGGACAGCGGGCCATAGACTCCGGGTGTGATGGCTGAGCCGGACTTCGACGTGGCGGTCGTCGGCGCCGGACCAGCCGGGCTGTCGGCGGCCCGCGCCGCGGCGGCCACCGGCGCTCGCACGATCGTCATCGACCGGGCCGAGCACCCCCGCTACAAGACCTGCGGCGGCGGCCTGATCGGCACGTCGCTGGCGATGGCCGCGCCGCGCATCCAGGTCCCGGGCCGAGACGCGATCTCGGCGATCACCTTCACCGACGACGGCCACCGGGCCTTCACCCGGCAGTCCGCCACGCCGCTGCTCACGATGGTGCGGCGCAACGACTTCGACCACGCCTGGCTCGAGGCGGCCGCCGCCGCCGGGGCCAAGGTGCTGCAGAACGCGCAGGTACGCGGACTCGAGCAGGACGCCGACGCGGCCACCGTGCTGTTCGGCGACGGCGTCTCGCTCACCGCGCGGGTGGTGATCGGGGCCGACGGCTCGGCCGGCATCTCGTCCCGCTACGTCGGCGTCACCTTCGAGCAGCAAGATCTGGGGCTCGAGGTGGAGCTGGCGGCGACGCCGGAAGACCGGGCGGCCTGGCGCGGCCGGGTGCACCTGGACTGGGGTGCCGAGCCCGGCTCGTACGGCTGGGTCTTCCCCAAGATGAAGGGATGCGAGTCGCATGGCGCCCACTGCGCCTCAGCCGACTGCTGGACCACGGACGACGAGCTCACCGTCGGCGTCATCATGGCCAAGGGTAAGGGCGCCGAGACCAAGGACTATCTGACCAAGTTCCTGGCCGGGCTGGGCCTGACCGGCCGCGAGGTACGCCGCGACTCCGGCCACCTGACCCGCTGCCGCACCGACGACGCCCCGCTGGCCCGCGGTCGTGTGCTGGTCGCCGGCGACGCGGCCGGCCTGCTGGAACCGTGGACCCGCGAGGGCATCAGTTACGCCTTGCGCTCCGGCGCCTGGGCCGGCGAGGTGGCCGCCCGAGCCGCCGGGCAGGGCGTCGGCGCCCTCGACGGCTACCCCGCCCTGATCGGCAAGCATCTGGTGCCCGAGATGCAGGCCGGCCGCCGCCTGCTGAACGTCTTCTCCCGTCACAAGCGCCTGGTGCACGCCGCGATGGCCACGCCGATGGGCTGGCGCGCCTTCGAGGGCTTCTGCCGCGGCGAGCTGACCATGGCCGAGGTCATGCGCCGCTCCCCCATCCGCGTCGCGGTCAACCTCCTCGGCGGCGACCCCACCCCCAGTGGTAGCCCCGAGCGGCATCCGCCCCGCGCATAGCGTCCCGCACACAGCGCACAGCGCCCCGCGCACAGCGCCCCGCGCACAGCGCCCCGCGCACAGCGCTACCACCAAGACTCACCGCCCGGGCCCCGCCCCGCGACCCCGACAACAGTGGTAGCCCCGAGCGGCATCCGCCCCGCGCACAGCGCCCCGCGCTACCACCAAGACTCACCGCCCGGGCCCCGCCCCGCGACCCCGACAACAGTGGTAGCCCCGAGCGGCATCCGCCCCGCGCATAGCGCCCAGGGCTACCATCAAGGCTTACCCGACCGGGCCTCGGCCCGCCCCGCGACCCCGACAACGGTGGTAGCACGGGGCGGTATTTGACCGGCGGACAGCGCCGGGGGCTACCACTGGGGGTTGCCGGCTCGGTAGAGGTCGCGGAGCAGGCCGATCTCGCCGCCGTGGTGGAACGTCTCGCGGTTGATGTGCAGCGCGAGCTGGGCCATCGGCTGCTCGGCGAAGAACGAGCCGCGCGGCCCGAGCGGCGTTTCGAACTCCTCGGCGCTCATCGACAGCAGCCCGTCGCGCCACCACTCGTAGGAGCGCCGGAGGAAGTCGAGCGCCTCGGCCGCCGTCCCGGGCAGGGAGGCCGGCACGTGCCGCGGGTCGAACATGTCGGCGTCGGCGGGCCCGCTGCCGTCGCCGAAGAACGTGCTGGCCCGGATGTGGAAGCAGCCCACCGCGATGTGGTTGATGCGCCAGGCCAGGGTGGTCACCGGCGGCGGGTCGGGCTCCTGGCCGGGCGGCGCGTTGTCGGACACCAGGTTGCCCGCCGCGTCCGGGCGCACCGACCAGCAGCCGGGCACCGGCTCCCAGAAGTACTCGTCGTCGGTCAGACCACGCAATCGTGGCCAGAGCGTGTTGTCCCAGTAGAAGCCGAGTTGATCGACCGCGGTGGCGCGTATCCAATCCATGGGGTCAGGTTTTAGCACTGGGGTCCGACAATTTCAGGCGATCGACGACCGCCGAGGCCATGGCGCCCACTGCACGGCGGCGGCGAAGCCCTCGCGGCGCGCCGAACGGGCCGCGGCCGGGTCGAGCAGGGTCTCCCGGCGGAGGTTGAGGTCCGGGCCGATCAGCCGCACCTCGGACCAGGAACCACCGACACCGCGACGTACCCGCTCCCAGAGACCGCCCTCGACCAGCGCCGACGCCTGCGCCCGGAGAGTGCCGACGAGCGCGTCCGGCTCCTCGCCGCAGGCGTCGCACCCGCAGTTCGGCAGGCTCTCCTCATACCACCGCCCGAACCGCAGCAGCACGCTCGGGAAGTCGGTGAACGCGATGGCCAGCGGCGCGGCGGCGGGTGTGCGGGGAACCAGGCGGACCGTACGGTGCAGCTGATCGCCGAGGGGCTCCTTGGCCTCCCGGCGTTCGACCGTGTATTGGTCGGTCAGCTCGTCGAGCAAGGTTTCCGCCGTCTCGTGCAGCACGGCGAACCGCCCCGGATCAGTGACCCGGGAGTAGTCGTCCGGCTTGCGATCGCCGTCTCTCATCAGAGCAAGTATGCCGTCCCGGGTACGCCGTCCGGCCAGGTTCGACGCACGTCAGGCGGGCATACGATCAGCGGAACTCGTCGACTCCGGCGAGGAATGCGGCCCATTCGGCGTGGGAGAACGTCACCACGACCTCAGGCTCGGCGGAGTTGCGTACCAGAACGTGACCGTCGAGCTTCGCCACCTCGACGCAGTTGCCGCCGGTACATCTCCTGCTCCGACGCCAGACAGGATGTTGCCGCGACTCGATCATCGTGCCTCCTCCGTGACTCCGCGTTCCACGGTAAGCGACACAGTTCCGATCAAGCAGCGATAAACATGAATGAATAGACGGTTCTGTCAGGCTTTATGACAAAGACCCGCTATGCGCTTTTCTGCGGGCGTCCGATCCGCGTCTCCGACCGTGAATCGAGGTCGGACGCCCGTTGTGTGGAGCCTAGAAGCGGAACTCGCCGGCGTTGACGCCCTGGACGAACGCGTCCCACTCGTCCGCCGTGAAGTGAAGCGGCGCCATCTCCGGGTTTTTCGAGTCACGGATCAGGTATTCATCCGCGACCTTCGCAACCTCCACGCAGGTGCCCCCGCTGCAGCTGGAGCTCTTAAGCCATTTCGGCTCGGTAACGTTCACTCTGTGGTCTCCGGTTCAGGAGGGCGCCGGGACACGGGGACACGGCGCCAGGGTGTTTACAAAAGGAGGTTACGCCTTGTCACCGGCTTTGATCATGCTTTCGAGATATGTTATCCGGCGTCCCACGAACGAGATCGTGCTCTCCTCATCGAGTGATACATCCCAGAGCTGGTCGAAGCGCTGTAGATGACGTGTCGTCACGTTCTTGTCCTCGATGAGTTCGTCCGTGACCCCGTTCTCCCTGTACATGACCTCATTGCCGGGCCCGACCCCACCCAACGACAACAGATCGAAGCTGGCGTTGTTGGCGATGGGCACGTCAAGCGAAAAGGGCAGCATCCGCATGCGGATCAACTTTTCGTCCACCAGGCGACGCATTTCTTTGAGTTGCCTGGCGAACAGCGCCGGACCACCCTTGGAGCGCATGAAGACGCCCTCGTCCAGGAGGGTCTGGAAGCTCATCGACCCGAGTCGGCTCAGCAGCGCCTCACGACGCAACCGCCGAGCCGCGATCACGGCCTCGACCCGGTCCGCGGAAAGCGGATCCCCGGCGACCGGTTGCGCCTCGTCCGTAAACGGGCCGGTAAGGGCACGCGAATACTCGGGAAGCTGCAAACCGCCAGGGATGTACCAGATGTTGAAGCTTCGAACCGCGACTGCGACCGACTCGTATTCGAAGAACTGCCGCAACTGCGGGCTGATGTCACGGAAGGCGGCGTCCTGCCACCAAGCGAAATGCTGCCGCATCCGGGCGATCTTGGCATCGCCGATCAGCGCACTGATTTGCGTCCGATCCTTGATCTTGAGGTAACTCAGCAACGGCCGAAGATCGTTCGGTGAAATGCTGACATCGCCATTCTCGATACGAATGACTTTGCTGAGTGACCATTCCATCTCTTCGGCGACTTCGAGCTGGGTCAGGTTCGCGGCCTCCCTCGCCTCACGCAGCGCCAGCCGCACACGCCTGCGCGCGACGGTCGGTGAAACGTTTGGCTGAACGGCCTCGGCCATGACTCCTTCATCTTCGTCGTTGAAGAGATGCCTCAAACTGCCACCTCGCTGCTTGCCTGTTGGCAGGCAGCGAGGTCGCGCGTCACTTTACATGGAAACGAAGCGGAAGCTCGAAGGGTTCACCGAACCGAGATCAGTCACACGTCAGGGGCTGACAGTGATCATGAAGCCGGTGCCAGACGGTAATCGGAGTGGTCGCGCCGACCATTCTCGACACTCCGGCGTAGAGCCCGAGTGACCTGGTGGAACACCCGGACGTCACGGCTCTCGTAGATGGTCGCCCGAGCTCCGGAGAGGTTCGCCACAACGCGATAGTTCTTCGCACCCAAGATCTGTCGACTGCGGACGGCGACGAGCATCGCCGACACAGCGAGTATCGCTAGGGTCGCGCCGACCATCGGGCCGGCCGTGAACCAGCCCGCGACGGCGAAGACCGCGAGGCCACCGCCGGCGATCCGGAAGGTGTCGGCGAAGCGGGTGCGGGCCGCCTGCTCGACGAGCTGGACGTCGCGAAGCGCGCGTACCGGAACGATTCTGGGGGTGTCGTGGAGCCACACGAATTTGTCGTCGGTGATGAAGGCGTCGGGTCCCCGGTAATAAATGAGCATTGCCTTCCCTTTCGCTCCTGACACGAGGAAGGAAAAGGGCCGCTGGGGGCACGGAGAGAATTCCCACCTCGCTGATCGGCGGGCGGATCGGGTGCGGAGGCAGTAACGGCACCCGGTTGCCGCCGGGTGCCGCTCTTTTCTTCCCCCTCGATATACCGCCCGTTTGTGCCTGCAGTCAGTAGAGCACGACGGGTCGCTGATCGCCACCGTTCAATGTGCCACCTGGCAGATGGCGAACTGTCATCTGCTGCCGTGATCGTTGATCAAGCGCTGACCTGGGAAAAGACTGAAGCCCCGGTCATCGACCGGGGCTTCGCGTGGAGCCGCCTGACGGAATCGAACCGTCGACCTACGCATTACGAGTGCGTCGCTCTAGCCGACTGAGCTAAGGCGGCAGTGGCACCGGTTCGCAAGTGTACGGCATGTCAGGGCAACGTTCGGAGCGGGTTACCGCGGCCGGCGTACGGCGGGTCTAAAGTCCATCGGTGATGAGCGATCACCACACCCCCGAGGCCGAGCCGCCGACGTCCCGGCCGCGGCCGGCCGAGGCCGAGCGTCCTCAGCGCCGTCGGCCGCGCAGCCTCGACCCACAGGAGATCGGCTTCACGCCGGCCCGGCCGGTCGGCTGGCTGGCGCCGTTGCTGCTGCTCAGCACCGGCATCCGGACGCTCCTGGCGATCCTCTTCGGCGCCTATCTGGACAAGCGCGAGCTGCAGAACGCGCTGTCCGGTGACGTCTTCGAGCAGCCGGGCACCAACGGCGAGATCTGGCTCGACTACGTGGCCGACCTGGGCGACGGGTTTCCGGCCACCTACTCGGTGGCCTACCTGCTGGCCCAGCCCCGGCTCGAGGCCGGCGGGCAGGTGCTGCCCCGCGGCCAGGTGCTGCTGATGGGCGGCGACCAGGTCTACCCGCTGGCCAGCGGGGACGGTTACGACAACCGGATGAAAGGCCCGTACCGCGCGGCGTTGCCCGAGGCGCCGGCCGAGCGGCCGCCCACGTTGTTCGCGCTGCCCGGCAACCACGACTGGTACGACGGGCTGACCGCGTTCATCCGGCTCTTCGCGCGGCGCAAGGACGGCCACATCGGCGGGTGGCGGACGGCTCAGCGTCGCTCGTACTTCGCGGTGAAGCTGCCGTCGAACTGGTGGCTGTTCGCGATCGACGAGCAGTTCGGCGCGTACATCGATGATCCTCAGCTGTTGTATTTCGAAAAGGCGGCGGCCGGTCTGGGTCCGGACGATCGGGTGATCCTGATGACGCCCTCGCCGACCTGGGTCAAGGCGGCGACCAAGCCCGAGGCCTACGACGCGGTCGACTACTTCATCCGGACCATCCTCGGACCGACCGAGGCGCACGTCCGGCTGCTCGTCTCCGGCGACCTGCACCATTACGCCCGGTTCACCGGCGAGGATCGCGAGCTGATCACCTGCGGTGGCGGCGGAGCGTACCTGCTGGGCACCCACACCCTGCCGGCCGAGCTCACGGTCCCGCCCGAGGAGACCGTCACGCGCAGCGCCAGCCGCAGCCGGAAATACTCGCTGACCTCGACGTTCCCGTCTTTCGACACGTCCCGGCGGATGGGCTGGGGCGTGTTCCGCCGGATCACCATGCGCAACCCCGGCTTCGCCACCATGCTCGGCATCCTGCAGACGCTGACGATGCTGGCCATGTCCGGCGCGGCCAGCAGCAACGGCGGGCCGATCCAGCGGCTGTTCAGCATCCCGCTCGTACTCATGTGTGTGGTGATCCTGGCCGGCACCATCGCATTCGCCCAGCCGCCGAAGGCCGGCGCGCCCAACCATGCGGCCCACTGGATCCTCGGCATCATCCACGGTGGACTCCAGATCGCGCTGGCCGCCGGCGGCACCTGGCTGTGGCAGCACCTGCCGTTCCGCGACTGGACGTGGCCCGGCCCGCTGGTCGTCGCCGCCGTCGTCTACCTGCCCGTGATCGGCTTCGCGGCGACCCAGCTGTGCGCGCTCTACCTGCTGGTGGCCAGCCGTTTCAAGGTCAATGTCAATGAGTTGTACGCGGGGCAGGGCATCGAGGACGCGAAGAGTTTCCTGCGCATGCACATCGCCCCCGACGGCACGCTGACCGTGTACCCGCTCGGCATCGACAAGATCTGCCGGAAGTGGGTCGCCGACCCCGACGGCGCGCCCGACGCCTCGTGGATCCGGCCGGACGGGCCGTTGTCCGTACGCCTCATCGAGGAACCGATCCGCGTCGCCGGACCCCAGGCGGCGCCGCACCGGCAATAGTCGCCCTCATCGTGGCGCGTGCCGTTAGCTGGCGCCGTACTGCTCGTCGTGAGCCTGGCGGGGGCCGCACACCGATGCGCGGGAGCATGAGCAGCGGGAACCGTCAGCGTCCATGCGCACCACCACCGCATCGCGCGGGACGCTGTGCGCGACGACCCGGCCGTCGCCCTCCGGGGTGGTCACGCGGGTGCCGACGGCCGGCGCCGACGCCTGGAACTTCTGGTAGAGCGGGTGCTCATACTTGAGGCAGCACATCAGGCGCCCGCACGCCCCGGAGATGCGCAGCGGGTTGAGCGGCAGGTCCTGGTCCTTGGCCATGCGGATGGTGACCGGCTCGAAGTCGGTGAGGAAGGTCGCGCAGCACAGGTCGCGGCCACACGACCCGATGCCGCCCTGGACCCGGGCGGAGTCACGGGCCGACAGCTGACGCAGTTCGACCCGGCAGCGCAGGGTGGCGCCGAGGTCGCGGACCAGGGACCGGAAGTCGACCCGGTGCGGCGCGGTGAAGTAGATCGTCGTACGCGCGCCGCCGTTGCCGTTCTGCTCCAGCACATGATCAACCGCGACCACCTTCATCGGCAGCTCATGCGCCTTGATCAGCTTCTTGGCGGCGACCTTGGCCTCGGCCTTACGCTTCCGTAGCGTCTCGTCGCGGCGCAGGTCACGGTCGTCGGCCAGGCCGGCCAGCTTGGGGAAGCCGCTGGTGTCCTCGCTGACCCACTGTGCGGCCCAGACGCACTCCGCCACCTCGGGGCCGTCGTCCGTGGGCACGAGCACACGGTCGCCGACGACGGGCGTCAACTCACCCGGATCGAGGTAGTAGAGGCGGCCGTACCGGTTGAAGCTGACCGCGCACAGCATGCCCATGGCGCTGACTCTACGTCGTACCTCGGGGTCGGGCGAAATGTCCACGTTTGGGATACCCGCGGGGGTTGCGGCATTGATCCGACGCAACTCCGGTGATCGCCCCTCGTTGGGGAGTCCTGTAGATGCGGCTCGCTCGCGGCGATCTTCGTGTCGCTTCGTCTCGTCTCGGGTCGTAACGCGTTGCCTCGCTTCGTTTCGTTGCTTCGTGCCGCATCGCATCGCTTCTCTTTGCGGCGCTCGTTTCGCCGCCGTATTTCGCGCTGTTTTGTTCCGCTTCGGGGAGGACATCGTTCATGACGCCCGCCAAGCCGTTCGTCGCCAGTCTCGCCGCGCTCGGGGTTTCCGGGATCATCGCCGTGCCGGCGCCGGCCCTCGCGGCGGATCCCGGTTGCGCGCAGCCGGAACGCTATGGGGCCCAGTCCGGCGCCGAGTTGCTGGAGGTCACCAAGCTGACGCTCCGGAAGGCCGGTGGTGAACGACCGTCCAGTCGTGATCACACGCCGAGCGAGGGTGCCGCGCGTGATCGGACGGGCTCGGCGCCGGGCAGCGTGCGAGGGGCGGGTTCGGCCGTTGAGTCGCGCGGCGCTACTAACTCGGTCACCAAGCCGGCGCCTGTTGCCAAGGCGAGCAGAGGGCCGAAGCTCGGCGCCGGGGATGAGGTTGCCGGAGCAGGTGGCGCGGCGGGCGGTCAGGGCGGCGGAGCGGGCCAATCGATCTTGGCCGGGGCCGCGGGGGCCGCCGCCTCCCCCACCCCGGCACTGGGTGGGTCGAACGTAGCGGGTCGGAGCGACAAGAACGGTGAGTTGTCCACAAGGGAGCGCCGCGAGGTCAGTGTCAGCGGGGTGCATGTGGGCGAGGCGAGGTCGGCGATGGTCGGGGTGGCTCGGCCGAATGCCGCGGCCGTCACCCGGATGATCAACAGCGCGGAGACGTCACGGGCCAGTACGCCGTTGGTGCGGCAGGCGCCGCCGAACGGTAAGGCGAGCGAGCGGGACACGCCGGCGGCTGAGGCGGGGCCCGTTCTGTTGGACGAAGGGTCGCTGGTCGCCAACGCACGGTGGCAGGACGCGATGGCGTGCGGGGAAGCGTACGGCGACATTACCCGGGCGGCCGCCACGCTCGGCGCCGCACAGGTGAGCGGGATCGGCCGGGCGGCGCTGGTGGCCGTACCCGAGGAAGTGCGAAGCGTGAGCACGACGGCGCTGGAGCGGACCGCCCAGGGTGCCCGCGCGGTGGCCGCCGCGAAGATGAGTGCGCGGTCGTTCGAGCTGCTCGACGGAGCGGTGCAGATCGAGGTGCTGCGGTCGCCGACCCTCACGACGAGCATGTCCACCGTGGAGGGGGGTGACGTCACGTATGTCCCGGCGGCGATCCGGGTCTCCGGCGACGGCATCAAGACCACGAAGCTGGATGCGGCCGGTGACAGCATCGAGATGACGTTCAGTGAACGGCAGACGGAGTCGTTGAGACTGCCGGAGATGGGCGGCAAGACGCTCGGTGATCTGCCGGTGCCGGCGATCCCGGGCCTGCCGCGGCTACCCGACGGCGCGGCTCAGCCGGAGTCCGCGCCGGCACCGAGCTCCGGCACCAGCGTGAAGATCAGCCTCGGCCGGGTGCGCCAGGCCAGTCAGGGACGCGCGATCGCGGCGAAGGCTTCGGCGATCAGCGTCGGCATCGCGCAGGGCGGCACAACCCATGACGGGTACGGGCGCAACGCCGATGTGGCACTCGACATGGAGATCGGCGCACTCGAGTCGGCGTCGGTCGCCCCCGAACCGGTCGGCGGGGCGGTGTCCGGCGCGGAGCACGGCGGCCGTGGCGGCGGGCTGCCGGTCACCGGTCCGGGCGTCGGCGCGATCCTGGTCATCGGCGGCGCGCTGCTGGCCTCCGGCGTGGTCGCGTTCGTGCTCGGACGGCGTCGGCGCCGGTTCGAGGCCTGACTCTCACATCCTGGGAATTTGCCGTAGGCTGGCGTTCGTACCGGCATTCGTCCGGTTAGATCGGTCCGGGGCCGAAGATTTTCCACTAGCACTGTCATGGCCGTCGATGGAATCGGCCGGGCGGTGCGAGCTGGATCGGCTTGGGGGCACGGGCGGTTGACCGATGGTGCCGTCCTCGGTCGACCGTCCAGCCCTAACCACCGCGCGCCTGGCGACAAACCCGGCGCCGGCGCGTTGAGTGGACCTCAGACCTGCGGGGGGTGCAGGTGGCGGCGGCGCCGCATACGGAAACCGGTATCCGTATGCGGCGCTGCCGCGCTTTCCCCAAAGCAAGCCGCACTGCCCCCCGAACAGGCCGCGCTTCCCCCGAACAAGCTGCGCTGACCCCAACGCAAGCCGCGCTCCTCCCTGGGCACCCCGCGACTTCTCCCTGGGCACGCCGCGACTTCTCCCTGGGCACGCCGCGACTTCTCCCTGGGCACGCCGCGACTTCTCCCTGGGCACGCCGCGACTTCTCCGCACTGTAGCTTCACGCAATCCTGAGGAGGACTTATCCACAGGGCGCGCTTTGTCCACAGGGGATCTCGCTTCGGATCGCCTTGTTCGGTACCGTTCACCGAACGCAAGCACGGCGGTACGCCCGGTGAGGAGTGTGCATGCCCCGCGAGATCGACGAAGCGTGGATCGACGAGGCCATCGAGCGCTACCGCCGCATCGACACGCTACGCGCGGAGTACGAGAAAGCCGTCGCCGCGCATGTCGTCTCGGTGCACAGCCCGGACGATTCGGTGGAGATCCTGGTGACGGCAGCCGGAGAGATCACCGACGTGCGGATACGGGGCAGTCTGCAGCATCGCCAAGCCGCAGACCTGGCAAGGGAGGTGCAGGCGGTGGTGACCAACGCGACCGAGGCGGCCCGCTGGGCGCGGGAAAAGCTGCACGACGAGGTGTTCGGCGCGTTCCGTTCGCTGGGGGAACCGTGAGTACGGAAGCGATCCCCACCGGCTTGACGGCGGCCGCGCGCACACTGTCCACGATGGAACGCGAGCTGCCCGCGCTGGAGACGTCGGCGGCGGCCTTCGGTGCGGATGCCGGTGGCGTGCCGGGCCGAGTCGGCCGCAGCTTGCACGCGCACTGGGCCGCGGTGCTCGCGGCGCGAGCCCGCGAGGCGGCCGATGCGGCTGCGCGATTGACCGACCTGGCCGATTCGGTACGCACAACCCAGCACGACTACACCGACACCGACGACTCCGCCGCCCACCAGTTCAGACGAGCCGCGCCATGATGCCCGACCCGCGACGAGGAGCGACGCCGTGAACCGCCTCCCGAAGCCATGCACGCGGCGCGACGTGATGCGGCACCCTCGACAAGGCGCGACACCGTGAACCGCCTCCCGAAGCGGGGCTTGCGGGGTGCCGTGGGCTGGGGCCGTGATGACTGATCGGCTCGATGTGGTGCTGGAGACGGCGGCGCCGTTGCTCAAGCGGGCCGGCGATGTGTTGGCTGCGGCGGGGGCGCCGGCCGACCATGCGGTGTGGCCGTCGTTGCGGCGGGTGCGGCTGCTGCCGTGGGATGCCGTGCAGGCGGTGGCGGCGCTACGGCCGTATGATCTGGCCGACGCGGGGCCGGAGTTGCGCCTCGATGCGCGAGACTGTGCCGGCCTGGCGGAGACACTGCCGGCGCCGGGGATCTGGTCGGGTGCGGCGGCGGACGCCTATGAGACGTCGCGTCGGCGTATGGTCCGGCACCTGAGCGGTGGCGAGGAGAGTCTGGATGGACGGCTCTCCGCGACCGCGGCGCTGGCCGACGAACTGGCGGCGTGGATGGCGCGGGCTCGGGCTGAGCTGGCGGTGGCGCTGGCTGAGGTTTTGACTTCGGTCGAGGCACTGCCGCTGGCCGCGCAGGCACATAGCAGCGCGGTTGATCCGGCGGATACAAGCGAGGCGGAGGCGGCGGCCCAGGTCGCGGCCAGGGTTCTCGATGCGGTCGCCGCCGTCTACGAGGACGCGGCCGACCTGATGGCCGCCGCCGAACCCCTGGCCGAGGTCCGGTGGTCCTAGCGGCGCAACCGATGACAGGCGTGCGGCGCACGAAGGATCAACGCGAAGCGAATACAGCGGCGCGGAGGTGAGGCGCGCGCGGCAGGAAAGACGGCGCGCGGGCGAGACACGGCGCAAAGGAAGACGGCGCGCGGGCCAGACACAGCGCAAGGAAGACGGCGCGGGCCAGACACAGCGCAAGGAAGACGGCGCGCGGGCCAGACACCGCGCAAGGAAGACGGCGCGCGGGCCAGACACAGCGCAAGGAAGAAGAGGCACGCCATTAAGGACGCGGCACGGGCGAGCGCCACAGGAAGACGGCGCGCGGGCGAGACGCGGCGCAGGGAAGAAGAGGCGCGCCATAAGGACGCGACGCGGCGCAACGAAGATAACGCTGGGCGGGAGGTCAGGCGCGGGCATCGCATTGATGGCGCGGGGTCGCCACGTGGACGGCGAAGAGGTGGGAACGGCAGCTGCGCCGGGTGAAGGGATGAGTGGGTCAGCCGCGCCAGAGGTGGACCATCATTGCCTCTACGGCGATTTTGGGCTTTACGTTGAGGTCGATGGCCTCGCGGCATGCCAGGACGGCTTCGAGGCGGCGGAGGGTGCTTTCGGGGGTCCACTTTTCGGCGGCCGCCGCGGACTGGGCGGACGTGTCGGTGTGGACGACGGCGACGGGGGCCTTCAACGTGGTGATCAGCACGTCGCGGTAGAAGCCGGCCAGGTCGACCAAGGCGCGGTCGAGGGCGTCGCGCTGGGAGCGGGTGGCCCGGGAACGCTGGCGTTTCTCCAGGTCTTTGATCTGGCCGGCGGCGCCGCGCATAGCGCCGGCCGCGCCTCGGCCGGTGCCGCCGGCGCCCAAGGCCTGTTCCAAGGCCGCCTTCTCGGAAGCGTCGGTGTCGGACACCGCGGCGGCGGCCTCGGCCTCAGCCGCCTCGATCAGGGCCGACGCCGCGTCGAAGCAGGCGCCGATGCCGGTCAGGCGGCGCGGGACGGCCAGCACGGCCTCTCGGCGTTTGCGGGCGTCAGCGTCGGCGGCCAGGCGTTTCGCACGGCCGACGTGACCCTGCGCGGCGGCCGCGGCCCAGGCGGCCACATCTGACCGCACGCCGTCGCGGCGGGTCAGGACCTCGGCCACGGCGGCGGCGGGGGGCTGGCGCAGGGCGACCACGCGGCAGCGGGAACGGATGGTGACCGAGATGTCGTCGGGGTGGGTGGACGGGGTGCAGAGCAGGAACACAGTTCGCGGAGGCGGTTCTTCAATGGCCTTGAGCAGGGCGTTTCCGGCCTGCTCGGTGAGGCGATCGGCGTCCTCGACCACGACGGCCTGCCAGCGACCGTTCGAGGGGGCGCTGCTCGCCCGCAGGACCAGGGCGCGCATCTCGTTGACGCCGATGGACAGGCCCTCGGGCACGACGAAACGCACGTCTGCGTGCGTACCCCCTAGAGCCGTGTGGCATCCGTGGCACTCGCCGCAGCCGGACCCGTCGCGCTCGCACTGCAGGGCCGCGGCGAAGGCGCGGGCCGCGACCGAACGACCCGAACCGGGCGGGCCGGTGAAGATCCAGGCATGGGTCATCGCGCTCGGGCCGGTGAGCGTGCCGGCGACGATGCGGGCGGCCGAATCGGCGGCGCGACGCAGCACCTCGACTGCCTCGTCCTGACCGACCAGGTCGCCCCAAACCTCACTCACGGCGGCCATTCTTGCTCGTGCCCGGTGTATCGGCCAGGTCCTCCACCACTTCGGAAGGACTTTCCGGCTGAGCGACCTCCGAAGCGGAAGAAGCCGGCGCGGAAGAAGCAGTCGCGGCCGAAGGCGAAGCGGCCGAAGGCGAAGTGGTCGAAGGCGAAGTGGTCGAAGGCGAAGTGGTCGAAGGCGAAGTGGTCGAAGGCGAAGTGGTCGAAGGCGAGGCAGGGGAAGGCGAGGCAGGGGAAGGCGAGGCCGGGGAAGGCGAGGCCGGGGAAGAGGGGGTCGTGGAAGGCGGGCTGGGGGCAGGTGAGGGAGCCGGCGGAGGAGCGGCGGGCGGGGTAGAGGGAGCGGGCAGCAGGGCGTCGAGGCGGTGGGTGACCGACTCGGCGATCTCGTCCGGTGCGGAGGACGCGTCCAGGACCAGGTAACGCTTCGGGTCGGCGGCGGCCAGGTCGAGGAACGCGTACCGCACCCGGTCGTGGAAGGCTCGGGACTCGCTCTCCAACCTGTCCGCGCCCTGCCCGCGCGAGTCCACCCGGGCCAGCCCGACCTGCGGGTCCACGTCCAGCAACACGACCAGGTCGGGCTTGAGGCCGCCGGTCGCCCAGGACGACAGCCAGCTGATCTCCGAGACCGGCAGGGTACGGCCGGCGCCCTGGTAGGCGAGGGACGAGTCGACGTACCGGTCGCTGATCACCACCGCGCCCCGCGTCAAGGCCGGGCGGACGACGGTGGCCACGTGGTGGGCGCGGTCGGCCGCGTAGAGCAGGGCCTCCGCGCGGGGGGCGGGCGCGTCCCCCTTGTCCAG
This sequence comes from Actinoplanes sp. NPDC049265, assembly GCF_043197135.1. Classification (NCBI taxonomy): domain Bacteria; kingdom Bacillati; phylum Actinomycetota; class Actinomycetes; order Micromonosporales; family Micromonosporaceae; genus Actinoplanes; species Actinoplanes sp. NPDC049265. Next base: position 262,993 of record NZ_JBICSP010000005.1, read on the forward strand.
CAGTAGCCCGCGGATACGGGCGCCCACGTCGGTCGCGCCGGGCTCGCGGGTGACCACCACGTCGCGGCCCTGGGCGTGCAGGGCCGAGGCGAGGCGGGTGACCTGGGTCGACTTGCCGGCGCCCTCGCCGCCCTCGAAGACCACGAAGACGCCGTGCCGGGTGAACTCGTCGGGCGGCGACAGCGGGCGGCCGCGGATCGAACCCCACAGGTCGGCGAGGACGGGTACGCCCTTCTTGTCGTCCATCTGCCGGAACGCGCTGATCCCGCTCCACACGCCGAAGACACCCGCGGCCAGCAGCAGGATCCGGGTCGCGGAGATCGAAATGTCGACCGGGCCGACGTTGATGATGCGGGAGCCGCCCAGGCCGACCAGTACGCCGGACAGGGCGATGGCCAGCAGCAGCACCATCCGGGTGCCGATCTGGACCACCGCCACGACCCGGCCGCGCACGTCGTCGCCGACCTGGCCGCCGAGCAGCGTGAGGCCGGACAGGAAGGCCATGCCGGCTCCGGCGCCGACGAAGATCGCGCCGACCAGCGCCATGGACAGGTGGATGGCGACCGCCAGGAACATCACTGAACCGCTGGCCAGCACGATGCTCAGGCCGAACCAGCGGCGCCGGGACAGTTCCTTGACCACCATCGGGCCGAGGCCGATGCCGATCGCCAGGCCGATGAACAGGGTGGCGAAGAGCAGGGAGAACGCGGCGTCGCCGGCGCCGAGCGAGGCGGTGAAGAACCGGGCGGTGCCGATCACGATACCGGCGCCCGCGAATGCGCCGAAGATGCCGAGCACCAGGCCACGAACGAGGGGGGTGGTGCCGATGTACTTCCAGCCGTCGAGGAACTGCCGGAGCATGCTCTGCTCGGCGGCCTTCTGTTTACGTTCGCGGATGCCGAGGCTGATCTCGCGGATGCCGAAGTAGACGACCAGCGCGGTGGCCAGCCGGGAGCCGGCGTTGACCCAGAGGCCCAGTTGGGACGGTTCGGCCCAGGCCGGCATGTTGGGGAACGGGCCACGGACCAGGCGGTCGAGGGCGGCCAGGCTCAGGGCGGCGAAGATCGGGGTGATGCCGTACGTGGTGATCAGGGTCAGCTGGTTCGACACTTCGAGCCGGCTGCGCGGGATCAGGTTGGGTACCGCCGCCTCCTTGGCGGGAATCCACATCAGCGTGACGGTCTCGCCGATGAAGGTGGCGACGACCGCCCAGGTCACTATCAGGCCGCCGTTGTCGCTGATCAGGGCGACCGCGGGGATCGACCCGTACACGAAGAAGCGGATGATGTCGCAGATGACCATGGTGTAGCGGCGGTCGAACCGGTCGGCCATCACGCCGGCGATCGGGCCGAGGATCAGGGCCGGTACGAGCCGGATGGCGATCGTGCCGCTGAACGCGCCACCCTGGGCGACACTGCCGGTGACCTGCTGGGACGCGAAGAGGGCGGTGGCCAGCAGGCCGAGCCAGTCGCCGAACGACGCGACGCTGAGCACCAGCCAGAGCCGGCGGAACGGGCGTATTCGCAGCACCGAGCGCAGGGCCGCCACCCCGGAGAGGTCGACCGGCGCCGCGGCGTCGGAACGCGAGTCGGTGTCGATGGCCGTACCTCCCGTGGTCAATTACCGCTGAGCACTGTATCCGGCCGGTTGACATGCACTAACGGGTGGCGCATAGATGAACCTGTTTCGCATTGGGCGTGGAGGCGTTATGTTCCCCAAGTGACCGCCCCACGCCGCAACCTGCGCGAACGCCTGGATCGTGCCACCGCGCACCTGGAGACCCCGATCGCCGTGGTCGACCTGGCCGCCTTCGACGCCAACGCGGCCGCGCTCGCCTCCCGGTCCCGGGGCAAGCCGATCCGGGTCGCCAGCAAGTCGGTCCGGGTCCGGGCGCTGCTGGAGCGGGTGCTGGCCCGGCCGGGCTGGCGCGGGGTGATGGCATACACGCTGCCCGAGGCGATCTGGCTGGTCCGGGCCGGCGTCAGCGATGACGTGCTGGTCGCGTACCCGTCGGCCGATCGCTCGGCCCTCGCCGAGCTGGGGAAGGACGACGAGCTGGCCGCCGCGATCACCCTGATGATCGACAGCCCGGCCCATCTGGACCTGATCGACCAGGTCGCGCCCGCGAGCCGGCGGGCCGAGCTGCGCGTCTGCATAGAGCTCGACGCCTCATGGCGTCCCGCGACCCAAATTCACGTGGGGGTACGCCGCTCGCCCGTGCATTCGGCCGTTCAGGCGGGCGCGCTGGCCCGGCGCATCACGTCCCGCCCGGGCTTCCGCCTGGCCGGGATGATGTCGTACGAGGCGCACATCGCCGGCGTGGGCGACGCACCCACCGGCCGGGCCATCCGCGGCGGCATGATCAAGGTGATGCAGCGCCTCGCCCTGCCCGAGCTGATCGAACGCCGCCAGGCCGCCGTGTCCGCCGTCCGCGAGCACGCCGACCTGGACTTCGTCAACGGCGGCGGCACCGGCAGCATGGCCGAGACCGCCGCCGACCCGTCGGTGACCGAGATCGCCGCCGGCTCGGGCCTCTACGGTCCGACCCTGTTCGACCAGTACACGAACTGGCAGCCGACCCCGGCCGCGCTCTTCGCCCTGTCCGTGGTCCGCCGCCCGGCCCCGCGCATCGCGACGGTGCTGGGCGGCGGCTGGATCGCGTCCGGGCCGCCGGAGCCGTCCCGCCAGCCCACCCCGTACCTCCCGGAGGGTCTGAAGTTCCGGGGTGACGAGTGGGCCGGCGAGGTGCAGACCCCGCTACTCGGTGCGGCGGCGTCCGGGCTGCGGCTGGGTGACCGGGTCTGGTTCCGCCACGCCAAGGCCGGTGAGCTGTGCGAACACGTGAACGAGGTGCAGCTGGTCGACGGCGAGAGCGCGACCCCCACGCCGACGTACCGGGGTGAGGGCCATGCGTTCCTCGGGTAGGCCAGGCCCTCGCTCACTCCGAGACGTGGCGGTGCAGGTATTCCCGGATCAGCGCCTTCGCCTCTCTTATCACCGACTCGTCGCCGGTCAGCTCGCGCCGGAACGCCATCTTGATCAGGGCGTCGGCCGCCTCGACGGCGATCTGCAACGCGAACCGGAGCTGGCCGCGGTCCTGGATCTGGAACTGCTCGACCAGCAGGCCGGCCAGGCGCTCGGCGATGACCGCGTTGTTGTCCCGCTCGGCGTCCAGCAGGTGCAGGTCGACGACGTCGCCGAAGTGCAGCGTGCGGAAGCCGGGCACGGTGCGGTGCATGGTGATGAACGAGTCGATAGCCGCGTCCACCCCGTCCCACCAGTGCGCGAACGTCTCGTTGGCGAACCGCGCCGAGAGGGCCTGCAGGTAGGCGTCCATGTTGCGCATGGCCAGCGCCTGGACGATGGCCCGCTTGTCCGGGAAGAACTGGTAGACGGACCCGATAGCGACTTCGGCGCGCTCGGCCAGCAGCGTGGTGGTCAGGCCTTCATAGCCGACCTCATCGACGAGCTCGGCGCAGGCGTCCAGCATGCGCTGGACCCGGGCAACGCTTCTGCCCTGCACCGGGACCCGCCGCAGCGGCCCGGTGGTGACGGTTGGTGTCGACACGCGTCGCCACTCCCTCTCAGCAGTGATAATCGGAACGTTACTCGGATCAACGAGCGAGCAGCATCGACGGGACGCCGACGCGACATGGCATCACCAGATTTGTGCGACTGTCCGCTCGGTGGAGGGACATTGCCGTGACGACCAGTGACATCACCGCTCCCCCGCGCTCCACGAGATGGCGGAACTGGGGCGGCAACCAGCAGGCGGTGGCCCGCGAGGTGCGTACGCCCGGCAGTGTCGAGGAGGTGGCCGCGCTCGTCAAGGAGGCCGCAGACACCGGGCGGCGGACCAAGGTGGTTGGAAGCGGACACTCCTTCACGGCCATCGCGGTGGCCGATGACCTGCGCGTACTCCTTCCCGGCCTGTCGTCGCCGGTGTCCGTGGACGGGCATCTGGTCACCGTTCAGGCCGGTATGCCGATGTACGCGCTGAACGCGTACCTGGCCGCCAACGGGCTCGCCCTGCCCAACCTGGGCGACATCGACCGGCAGACCGTCGCCGGCGCGATTTCGACGGGTACGCACGGCACCGGCCGCAATCACTCGACGCTCGCGTCCTGCGTCGAATCGGTGACCATTGTCACCGGAACAGGTGACGTGCGACATTTCGACAAATCGGACGACGACTTCCCCGCGGTCCAGCTCGGCATCGGCGCGCTGGGCATCCTCGTCGACGTCACCCTGCGATGCGTGGACGCGTTCACGCTGCGGGCCGACGAATGCCCGATGGCCCTGACCGACGTGCTGGCCGGACTGGACGAGTGGATCGCCGCCGATGAGCACGTCGAGTTCTACTGGTACCCGTACACCGACCGCGCCCAGCTCAAGCGCAACACCATCGTGCCGGTGGCCGACCAGCCGCTGTCCCGGTTCCGGGGCTGGATGGACGACGAGTTCCTGAGCAACACCCTGCTCGGGGCGGTCTGCCGGCTCGGCCGCCGGGTACCGGCCGTGGTGCCCACGATCCAGGCGATCTCGGCCCGGGCACTGACCGCGCGCACCTACACGGCCCGCTCCGACGAGGTGTTCTGCACGCCGCGCAAGGTGCGGTTCACCGAGATGGAGTACGAGGTGCCGAGGGCCGCCATGCCCGAGGTGCTGGCCGCGCTCCCCCGGATCATCGAGAACCTGCCGTTCCGGGTGCAGTTCCCGGTCGAGGTGCGGTTCACCGGGCCGGACGACATCTGGCTCTCCCACGGGTACGGGCGGGAGTCCGCCTACATCGCGGTCCACCAGTACAGCGGGAGCCCGTACGAGCCGTACTTCCGGGCCGTGGAGGCGGTGTGCGAGCCGCTGGGCGGGCGTCCGCACTGGGGAAAGCTGCACTACCGGGAGGCGGCGTCGCTACGGACGGCGTACCCGAGGTTCGACGACTTCCTGGCCGTACGCGACCGGCTCGACCCGGCCCGGGTGTTCGCGAACGAATACCTGGACCGGGTGCTCGGGGCTTAGCCCTCGGTCTTGGTGGCCGTCGCCTTCTTGGGGACGGCCTTCTTCGCAACCGCCTTCTTCGCCGGCGTCGCCTTCTTGGCCGGGGTGGCCTTCTTGGCCGCCGTCTTCTTGGCCGCCTTCTTCGCCGGCTCGGCCTTCTTGGCCGCCGCCTTCTTGCGCGGCGCCGGGCCCTTCGCCCGCTTCTCGGCCAGCATCTCGGAGGCCTGCTCGATGGTCAGTTCCTCCGGGGTCTGACCGCGGCGCAACGACGCGTTGGTCTCGCCGTCGGTCACGTACGGACCGAAGCGGCCCTCCTTGATCACCAATGGCTTCTCGGTGGCGGGGTCGTTGCCCATCTCACGCAGCGGCGGAGCGGCGGCCCGGCGCTGGCGAGCCTTGGGCTGGGCCAGCAGGGCCAGCGCCTCGTCCAGAGTGACAGTGAACAGCTGGTCCTCGTTCTCCAGCGAGCGGTAGTCGGTGTCCCGCTTCACGTAGGGACCGAACCGGCCGTTGGCCGCCGAGATCTCCTTGCCCTCGGCGTCCTTGCCCAGGATGCGGGGCAGCTGGAGCAGTTTCAGCGCCTGTTCCAGGGTGAGGTCGTCGGGCGACTGGGTCTTGAACAGCGACGACGTACGGTCACCGGACTGCACGTACGGCCCGTAACGCCCGGACTTGAGCTGGACCGCCTCACCGGTCGCCGGGTCGTCGCCCAGGCTCCGCTCGCCCCCGCCGCCGAGGAACAGCTCGTCGACCTTTTCCGGGGTCAGCTCGTCGGGAGCGACGCCCTCGGGAATCGACGCGCGGTTCTCGGCCAGCTCCTCTTCCTGCCCCGGCATCTGCCGCTGCAGGTAGGGGCCGTACCGGCCGACCCGGACGACCACATGCCGGCCCTGGTCGTCGTCGAACAGCGGGATCGAGTTGACCAGGCGGGCGTCGATGTCGCTGAGGTTCTCGGTCACCATCTTCTTCAGGCCGCCGGCCTTGGCGATCGAGTCGTCCGTGCCGATGTCGGAACCGAAGTAGAAGGCGGTCAGGAAGTCCACCGCCGGGTGGTCGCCGCCGGCGATGTCGTCGAGCTGGGTCTCCATGGCCGCGGTGAAGTTGTAGTCGACCAGCCGGGGGTAGTGGCCCTCGAGCAGCTTGACCACGGCGAAGGCCAGGAACGACGGGATCAGCGCCTGGCCCTTCTTCACCACGTACCCGCGGTCCTGGATCGTCCGCATGATCGACTCGTACGTCGACGGGCGGCCGATGCCCAGCTCCTCCAGCGCCTTGACCAGCGACGCCTCGGTGTAACGGGCGGGCGGCGAGGTGTGGTGGCCGAGCGCGTTCAGCTCCTCGGGCGTCAGCGGCTGGTCCTTGACCAGGTTGGGCAGCCGGCGCTCGGCGTCCTCGGCCTCGGCGGTCTCGTCGTCCGACGACTCGACGTAGGCCCGCAGGAAGCCCGGGTCGGTGATCGTCTTGCCGGTGGCGCCGAAGTCGACCTCTTCGTTGGCGGTCGAGATGGCCCGGATCCGCACCGAGATCGAGTTGCCGATCGCGTCGGTCATCTGCGACGCCACCGTCCGGCGCCAGATCAGCTCGTACAGCTTGAACTGGTCGGAGGTCAGCTCCTTGGCCACCTCGCCCGGGGTGCGGAAGTTGTCACCGGCCGGGCGGATCGCCTCGTGCGCCTCCTGCGCGTTCTTCGCCTTGGAGGTGTAGCGGCGCGGCTGCGGCGGGACGTTGTTGGCGCCGTACAGGTCGGCGATCTGCCGGCGGGCCGCGGAGAGCGCCGTCTCGGAGAGGTTCACCGAGTCGGTACGCATGTAGGTGATGTAGCCGTTCTCGTACAGCACCTGGGCCGTACGCATCGTCTGCGACGAGGAGAAACGCAGCTTGCGAGCGGCTTCCTGCTGCAGCGTCGAGGTGATGAACGGCGGGTAGGGGCGGCGCCGGTACGGCTTCTCCTCGACCCGGGTGACGGTGAACGGGCGGTCCTCCAGGCGGGCGGCCAGCCCACGGGCGCCATCACCGTCCAGATGCACCACGCCCGCACCGGGCTTGACCTTGCCGGTGGTGGGCTCGAAGTCCCGGCCGGTGGCGATCCGGTCGCCGTCCAGCGCGATCAGCGTCGCGGTGAACTGGCGCGGACCCTCCTTGACCTGGCCCTGCACCGAGAGCAGGGCGTTGATGTCCCAGTACTCGGCCGACCGGAACGCCATGCGCTGACGCTCGCGCTCGACCACGATGCGGGTGGCCACCGACTGGACGCGCCCGGCGGACAGGCGGGGCATCACCTTCTTCCACAGCACCGGGCTGACCTCGTACCCGTACAAACGGTCGAGGATCCGGCGGGCCTCCTGCGCGTCGACCAGGTCGCGGTCGATGTCACGCGGGTTGGCCACCGCGGCCTGGATGGCCGACCGGGTGATCTCGTGGAAGACCATCCGCTTGACCGGGACCGTCGGCTTGATGGTCTCGACCAGGTGCCAGGCGATGGCCTCGCCCTCGCGGTCCTCATCGGTCGCGAGGAAGATCTCGTCGACCTCCTTGGCCAGTTTCTGCAGCTTGGCGATCTGCTGCTTGCGGTCCGCGGAGATCACATAGAGCGGGTGGAAGCCGTTGTCGACGTCGACGCCGAGCCGCGCCCACGGCATGCCCTTGTACTTCGCGGGCACCTCGTCGGCGTTTTTCGGCAGGTCACGGACATGGCCGATGGAGGCCTCGACGAAATAGTCGGGCCCCAGGTAACCGGCGATCGTCTTGGCCTTCGACGGAGACTCGACGATGACCAGACGGGTCGTCCTGGTGTCACTCGGCACGGCACTCCCACACTTCTTGCCAATTCCTGCGTTTCAAACTAACGCGCCGGATGGTCCCGCATTCCCGGGGGCACCGGAAGCCGGATGGTAACGGTCCGGCCACCGCATGCGTCCGACGGCGACACCGTACACCGGGAAACCGGAGTCGTGTCGCACACAATCCAGGAAGATCATGCACCAGCGCCGCCCGGCCAGACCTCTGCCGGTGCCGACGCGGGACGCTCGCCGACCAGCTCAGCCAGCCTGACGAGGGGTCGCCGGCGGGTGATCCGGTAGCGCCGTCCATGATCCGACAAACGGCCGTCGAGACCGGTCCGGGCCAGCGCGGCGGCGATCATGTCCGGCTGTACCTCCGGGTTCAGCTCCAGGGTGAAACCGTGCGGCCCGGCCGTGCCCGCGGCGGCGACCCACAGGCGAAGCCGGGGTCCGCTGAGGAAGAGGCCGTCGGCGGCCGCCGGCCAGCTGCGGGCCAGGGCGTTCAACCTGCTCGAGTACGCCGTCCGCACCTCGAACCGCGGCCCGGCCTCCTCCTCTTCTTCTTCCTCCACCTCCCCCCCGAGGGCCTCGTCGACCACCACGTCGTCACTCACCGACACCGGAACCGGCGCGGCCTCTTCACCCTCCGCGACCGGCGGGTCGGGCTCCTCGGGGGTGGCCAGGACCTCGAGCTCGCGTACCTCACGCTCGGGCTCGTCGAACGGGCGCCAGTGCACCACCAGGCCGCGGGTGAGCAACTCGGCCGCCAGCACGTGCACCCGCCAGGCCTCGTTCACCGGGATCGACACCCGGGCGGTGCCGCCCATCTTGTCCAGCCGGCCCGGGCCGACGAGCAGGCCGGCCAGGTCGAGGGGCGACGACTCGGTCGTCTCGGCACCGAAGATCGGAAGCTGACGACCCCCGGGCGTGGCGCGGGCGAGCGCCCGGCGGGCGCGGGAGGCAACCGGAACCGGCGCGGGCAGCAGCTCGCGCGGTATCAGCGGCCAGCCCGTCTCGGCCATGGTCAGCGGCACTCCGGTGCTTCGTCGAACGCCTGCTTCAGCTCCACCGAGCTCAGCTTGCCCGTGTCGAGCTCGCTCCGCTCGTACTCCTGCTGAAGTTTTTGCACCACCACGGTGACCTGGTCGTAGAACGCCTTCTGGGGGCTGGTGGCGAGCCCCTCGATGCCGCCGCGGGCCCGGGCGTAGGCGTCGCGCATGCCGGTCAGCGAGGCGGTGAAGCTGCTGGCGACCTGCTCGCCGTTGTCGACGTCGGGGACGCCGGCCCGCTCGACCCCGGCCCGCGCCTGCTCACTGGCCGTCTCAGCGCCGGCGAAGAGGCGGACCAGATTTTCCTTGGCCTGCGCCGGCGTGGTCTCCGCGGTCATCTGCTCCTGGGTGCGGTCGGTGAGCGTGCCGATCTCGGCCCGCCAGGGCGCGAGCGCGGTGCACACGGCCACCGCCCAGGTGCGCGGGCCGCTGGTGTGCGAGCAGGCCGCGAGCGACACACCGATGAGGAGGGAGACGACGATCAGCAACGGTCGGGCCGGGCGCATGGCGAAAAGGGTACGTGTTGGGTCCGACAGGCTTTTCATCGTCATCAACATGAGGAAGGGCACCCGGCGCGTGGCCGGGTGCCCTTTCTTGATCATCTAGCCGGACCCGGTCAGACGTTGACCTTCTCCGAGGCCGGAGCGGCCGGAGCGTCCTCACCCATCGAGATCGGCTTGCGCTTGCTGTTGATCACCGCCGCGACGATGACCAGAGCCGCCACGATCGCGATGATCAGCCGCAGCGGCGTGTTCGCGTCCTCGCCGATACTCCAGGCCACGACGGCCGGGGCGATCAGCAGCGAGACCAGGTTCATCACCTTGAGCAGCGGGTTGATGGCCGGGCCGGCGGTGTCCTTGAACGGGTCGCCGACCGTGTCGCCGATGACCGTCGCGGCGTGTGCCTCCGAGCCCTTGCCGCCGAAGTTACCGTCCTCGACCAGCTTCTTGGCGTTGTCCCAGGCGCCACCCGAGTTGGCCAGGAAGACGGCCATCAGAGTGCCGGCGCCGATCGCACCGGCCAGGTAGGACGCCAGCGCGCCGGCGCCCAGGCCGAAGCCCACCGCGATCGGGGCCATGATGGCCAGCAGGCCGGGGGTGAGCAGCTCGCGCTGCGCGTCCCGGGTGCAGATGTCGACCACGCGGCCGTACTCGGGCCGCTGGGTGCGGTCCATGATGCCCGGGAACTCGCGGAACTGGCGGCGGACCTCCATCACGACCGCACCCGCGGAACGGGACACGGCGTTGATGGCCAGACCGGAGAAGAGGAACACCACCGCGGCGCCGACCAGCAGGCCGACCAGGTTGCGCGGGTTGGAGATGTTCAGCAGGTTGAGAACCTCGGTCTCGATCTCCTTGACCTGGGCCTCGGCCAGCGAGGTACGCAGCGTGTTCACGTACGAGCCGAACAGCGCGGTCGCCGCGAGCACGGCCGTCGCGATCGCGATGCCCTTGGTGATGGCCTTGGTCGTGTTGCCGACCGCGTCGAGCTCGGTGAGGATCCGCGCGCCGTTCTCGTCGACGTCGCCGGACATCTCGGCGATGCCCTGCGCGTTGTCCGAGATCGGGCCGAAGGTGTCCATCGCGACGATGACGCCGACCGTGGTCAGCAGGCCGGTGCCGGCCAGTGCCACCGCGAACAGCGACAGGGTCAGCGACGAGCCGCCGAGCAGGAACGCGCCGTACACGGCGGCGCCGATCAGCAGGGCCGAGTAGACCGCCGACTCCAGGCCGACGCTGATGCCGGCCAGCACGACGGTGGCCGCACCGGTCTGCGACGACTTGCCGATGTCCTGCACGGGACGGCGCTCGGTCTCGGTGAAGTAGCCGGTCAGCGCCTGGATGGCGGCGGCCAGCACGATGCCGATGACGACCGCGCCGATGGCCACGAAGCGGGGGTTGGCGCCGCTGGCCACCACCTCCGGGTCGATCGAGGCGGCGTTGTCGAAGCCGGCGAACGTGGCCGGCAGGTAGATGAAACTGACCACCGCGACGATGACTGCAGCAAGCACCGCCGAGATGTAGAACGCCCGGTTGATCGCGGTCAGACCGTTCTTGTCGGAGGCCCGGAGGCGGGTGATGAACACACCCACGGTCGCGATGACCACACCGATCGTGGAGACGATCAGCGGGAAGATCAGGCCGTCCTGCCCGAACGCGGCCTGGCCCAGGATCAGGGCCGCGACCAGCGTCACCGCGTACGACTCGAAGAGGTCCGCGGCCATGCCGGCACAGTCACCGACGTTGTCGCCCACGTTGTCGGCGATCGTGGCGGCGTTGCGCGGGTCGTCCTCGGGGATGCCCTGCTCCACCTTGCCGACCAGGTCGGCGCCGACGTCCGCGGCCTTGGTGAAGATGCCGCCGCCGACCCGCATGAACATGGCCAGCAGGGCGGCGCCGAAGCCGAAGCCCTCGAGCACGGTCGGTGCGTCGGTGCGGAAGATGAGCACGACCAGCGCGCCACCGAACAGGCCCAGGCCCACGGTGAGGAACCCGACCACGCCACCGGTGCGGAACGCGATCGACATCGCCTTCTCGCGGCCGCCGGACTCACCGGCCGCCGCGGCCACCCGCAGGTTGGCCCGGGTCGCCAGGGCCATGCCCCAGCCACCGATCAGCGAACTGAACACGGCGCCCACGATGAAGAACAGCGAGCGGCCGATCTTGACCCAGGTCTCGTTGTCGGTGTCGTGCACCGGGAGCAGGAACAGCAGCACCACGGCGATGACGACGAAAATCGCGAGCGTCTTGAACTGGCGGAAGAGGTACGCGGTAGCACCCTCCTGCACCGCGCCGGCGATCTCCTGCATGTTCTGCGTACCGCGGCCATTGTTGAGCACGGCCTTGACGAAATACGCGGCGAAGGCCAGCGCCACCAGCGCGAACGCGATCGCGATGATGACGTACGTGACGTTCGAACCGCTCAGGGACGCCCCGCCGCCCTCCGCGGCGAGGAGTTCCAAATTACGGGACATCCAATGTCCTCCTGTAACCACAACCCCCGGCGGCGGACGTGGCCACCGGGTGCCTCCCCGCTCCGGCGGGGGTGACGACGACTAGGTCCCGCGGCCGCGGGACCAGGAGCAGTAGCTGATAACCCGCGTACTGTATAGGTCCGCCGTGTTTGTGGTCACACCCAGGCCCGGCCGTGTCGTGGTGATCTTTGCCGCTGTGCTAGTCGGCGTTCCGGGGTTTAAGAGTGATTAACGCCTATTTACCGGCCACGCCATCCGGACCTCGGTGCCGGTCCCGTCGTCCACGGGACGCACCTGGAGGTCGTCGACGAATCCGGCCAGGAGCGCGAACCCGACACCGGTGGTGAGCGCCTCGTCGGTCAGCGACTCGTCGGCCAGCTCGTCCGGCGGAAGCTTGGTCAGGCCGATGCTGGCGTCGATGGGCGCGTGGTCGATCACCCGGACCGCGTACGAGTCGGCGTCCGACATCTCGACGGTCACCAGGTCGGGCAGGCCGTACTGCCGGTGCAGGGCCACCGCCCGGGTGCACGCCTCACCGATGGCCAGCCGGACCTCGTCCAGGAGTTCCTCGGCCACCCCGGCGCGCCGGGCCACGGCCACGCCGACCAGCCGCGCCGTGCGGACATGCACGGGGGCGGGCGAGAAGGACAGCCGGACCGTCGCCATCATTGAGGACCGGCGCCGTCACCGCCGGCCCCGGTGGCCGCCTCGACCGAACCGAAGATCGGGAACACCTGGTCCAGCGCGGTGATCCGGAAGATCTTGAGCAGCGGCTCCTTGGCGCAGACCAGGCCGAACGTGCCGTCCGCGGCCCGGAGCCGTTTCAGCGCGCCGACCAGCACGCCCAGCCCCGTCGAGTCGAGAAAGTCGACCCGGCCGAGATCGACCACGACCTTGCGCTCGCCGCCGTCGACCAGCTCCACCAACCGCTCCCGCAGCCGTGGGGCGGTGTAGACGTCGACCTCGCCGCCGACCTCCAGCACCGTGTGCCCGGCGACGGTGCGGGTCGCCAGCGACAACTCCATCGTTCCTCCTCCGCCGATCTCCCCAGCGAATCTAACCATCGTGGGGAAGCCCTAGACGCGTGGCAACGTTCGTGGTACCCGTTTGGGGTTCGTCACATACCGATGCGAGAGTGCGATCGTGCCGGTCACCCACAACCTTCTCAGCGGATCAGCCGTGACGCACGTGGAAGAGGTGGCGGCCCGGGCCGGACGCACGGTGGCCTGGCCGGACTGGGTGCACGGCGACGTGCTCCGGGCGTACACCCGGATCGGAATCTCGCAACCGTGGGAACATCAGGCCAACGCCGCCACGATGGCCCACGACGGTCTACATGTGGTGCTCGCCACTGGCACCGGTTCCGGGAAGTCGCTCGGCTACCAACTGCCGGCGCTGTCCCGCCTGAGGTCCGACGAGCGGGCGACCGCCCTCTACCTATCGCCGACCAAGGCGCTGGCGGCCGATCAGTTGCGCGCCGTCGCGGGCCTGGACCTTCCCGGGGTACGCCCGGCGGCGTACGACGGTGACACACCGCGAGCCGAACGCGAGTGGATCCGGCAGCACAGCCGGTTCGTGCTGACCAACCCCGACATGCTGCACCACGCGATGCTGCCCGGACACACCAAGTGGGCGGCGTTCCTGCGCCGGCTGGCGTACGTGGTGGTCGACGAGTGCCACGCCTATCGCGGGGTGTTCGGCTCGCACGTCGCACACGTGCTGCGCCGGCTGCGGCGGGCCGCGGCCCGATACGGCGCCTCGCCCACCTTCGTCCTGGCCTCGGCCACCTCCGGCGACCCGGCCGACGCGGCCGCCCGCCTCACCGGCCTCGACGTGCACGCGGTCGTCGACGACGCGTCACCCCGCGGGGCGGTCACCTTCGCCCTGTGGGAGCCGCCACTCTCGGACGACGTGCCGCCGGTCCGGTCCTCGGCCCTCGCGGAGACCGCCGATCTGCTCGCCGCGTTCGTACGGGACGACACCCGCACGCTGGCGTTCGTGCGGTCGCGCAAGGCGGCGGAGCTGATCGCCTCGTTCGCCCGCGGCCGGCTCGACTCGATGCTGCCCGGGCTGGGCCGGCGGGTCGCCGCCTATCGCGGCGGCTATCTGCGCGAGGACCGGCGGGCGCTGGAGCAGGCGCTGCTGTCCGGTGAACTGCTCGGGCTGGCCTCGACCAACGCGCTCGAACTGGGCGTCGACCTGGTCGGCCTGGACGCGGTGGTGATGTGCGGCTACCCCGGCACACGCGCGTCGATGTGGCAGCAGGCCGGCCGCGCCGGGCGAGCGGGTGGTGACGCTCTGGTGGTGCTGGTCGCGCGGGACGATCCTCTGGACATGTACGTGGTGCATCACCCCGCCGCCCTGTTCGGCCGCCCGGTCGAGGCGGCCGTGCTGGACCCGTCGAACCCGTACGTGCTGGGTCCGCAACTCTGCTGCGCCGCCTTTGAGGGCCCGCTGACCTCCTCCGACCTGTCGCTTTTCGGCAAGGGCGCCGTCGAGGCGGCCTCCGCGCTGGCCGCGTCCGGGGCGCTGCGAAAACGGCCGACCGGCTACTACTGGACCCAGCGCGGCACCCCCGACGTCGACCTGCGCGGCACCGGCGGGGCGCCCGTCTCGGTCGTCGAGTCGGCCACCGGCAAGCTGCTCGGCACCGTCGACGCCGGCTCGGCCCACGCGATGCTGCATCCCGGGGCGGTGCACCTTCACCAGGGCGCGAGCTTCGTCGTCGACGAACTGGACCTGGCCGACGCGGTGGCCCTGGTGCACGCGGCCGACCCCACCTACTCGACCCATCCGCGCGACATCACCGACGTCTCGGTGGTGTCGGTCCGCTCCTATGTGGACGCCGGCCCGATCGGCCTGTTCCTGGGCGACGTCGACGTCACCAACCAGGTCGTGTCGTTCCAGCGCCGCCGGATCAGCACGGGCGAGGTCATCGACACCACGCCGCTGGACCTGCCGCCACGCGAGCTCCGCACGGTCGCGGTCTGGTACACGATCTCGCCGCGCGAGCTGTCCCGGGCCGGCGTGGCCCCCGCGGACATTCCCGGCGCCCTGCACGCGGCCGAACACGCGGCGATCGGGCTGCTCCCGCTGATCGCCACCTGCGACCGCTGGGACATCGGCGGCCTGTCGACGGCCAACCATCCGGACACGGAGGCGCCGACGGTGTTCGTCTACGACGGGCATCCGGGCGGGGCGGGTTTCGCGGAGCGCGCCTACGCCGCGGCGGCGACCTGGCTGACCGCCACCCGCGACGCGATCAACGCCTGCACCTGCGAATCCGGCTGCCCGTCGTGCATCCAGTCCCCCAAGTGCGGAAACAACAACAGCCCCCTCGACAAGCCGGCCGCCGTCACCGTCCTGAACGCGGTCCTCTCCCACCTGCCCGCCTAGAGCTTGCCCACACCCGCCCCCTGCTCACCGCTTGCCGGGGCCTCGATCACCTCTCGCCCGCCAGGCTCAGACCACAGTGGACCGGATTCCTGCCCCGGCGCGGAGAGCGGGCCGGCGCGGGCGGCCGCGCGGGCCGGCTTCGGGAAGTGGCGCGACGTCACCGTCACGTGGACGACGATCTCCAGGCCGTCTTGGCGGCAGGACTCCACGGCGGCGCCGTTGGCAGCGACCAGACGGGCGGCCTCGACGCACGCCGACTCCTCACCCTCGACCACCCGGGTGGCGCCGGCCAGCGCGCCGAAGTCCGCCGCCGCCCGCGCCTCGTGCCGGGCGACCCGGGCGTTGGCGACCATCGCCCCGGCCAGGCCGGCCGCCACCAGCACCAGGCCGATCGCGAGCAGCAGGATCGACGCCGCCCCGCGCTCGCCCGATCGCCGCCCCGGCGTCGCGCATCCGCCGAGGTCGGGCCGGCGCATCATGGGATCGGGTCGGTGGCGGCGGGCTCTCGGGCGGCCGTCGCCCCGGCGGTCACGGTCAGGGGTAATGGCAGGTCGCCGAGTGGGGTGGGGTGTGCCGTCACGGTCACCGTGATGAGGTCGGTGCCCGCGGCCACGTCGTAGGTCGCGCCCGGTGGGGCCACACGTGCGATCGCGGCGGCCGGGGAGTCGCCGCGAGAGGCGGCCAGGGCGGCCTCGCGGGCGGCGTCGACGCACTGGATCTTCGTGCTCACCACGGTCACCACCGACACACCGACATAGAGCAGCAGAAGGAGCGCCGGCAGCCCGGCGGCGTACTCAGCCGTGAACGACCCACGGTCGCCACCGGGCCACCGGCGCCGGCTCAACTCAGCGCCTTGTCAACGATGCCGGCCAGCGCCGCCTGCGTCTTCGCGCTGGTCACGACCTTGAGCAGCAGCCCCGCGAACGCGACCGCGGCAATCGTGCCCATGGCGTACTCGGCCGTGTTCATCCCGGCCTCGGCCGCATCCCGGGTCAACCTCACGATGCGGGCCTTGAGTCTGCGCACGATGGATCTCCTTACTGTGGTGGGGTGGTTCACAACACGTCGCCGATCAGGGCGACCAGCACCGGCACGAGGCCGGCGAGCACGAAGGCGGGCAGGAAGCACAGCCCGAGCGGCAAAACGATGAGCACCCCGGCCCGCTGAGCGGCGGCCTCGGCGGCGAACCCCCGGCCGGCCCGCAGATCGTCGGTGAGCCGGGTCAGCGCACCGGCCAGGGCACCGCCGCTCGCAGTGGACCGGATCGCTGCCGCTACCAGGCGATCCGCGCCCTCTATATCGGACAGATGTGCCCACGCCTCGTCCGGTCCGGCACCGAGCCGCATCGATCGGGCCGTCCGCTCCAGCCGTTCCCCCAGCGGCCCACCGAGCGCCTCGGCCACCGCGAACACGGCCCGATCGACCGGTGCCCCGGCCCGCAACGCGGCGGCCAGCAGATCGGCACACAACGGCAGGTCGACGGCCGCCCGCAGGCGCGCCTCCCGCACGTGGCCGGGCTCCCGCGTACCGAGAAACCGCCACACCCCGAACCCGGCGCCGATCCCCGGCGCGACCGCCCACCACGTGCCGACCAGCCCGGCAATGCCCGCACCAACCGCCACCGCCATGAGCAGATGCAACCGCCGCTCCCGCCGGCCCCCGGTCATGAGCGCCCACCGGAAGCGCCGACCGCGGCCTCGGCATCACCGGCCCCGCCCGGCCGTGCGGCTTTGGCCTCGGCGACGCCGGTGGCGGCCAGGCGCGCGGTCTTGGCCTCGGCGACGCCGGTGCCGGCCAGGCGCGCGCCCGTCGCCGGCCGGGTGCGGCTGGTGAGCTGCCCGGGTCCGGCGCAGATGAAGGGCGCGCTGGTTGCCTCCCCTTCGGCTGCGTGCAGGATCGCGGCCGCGCAGCAAGCCCTGAGGGGTACGCGCGAAGGCCCGCTGCTGCGCATGAAGCGTTCGGCCCCGCACACCTCGCGATCGGCGGTCATCGGGCCACCCCGGCCATCAGCCGGTCACACCACAGCAGCCCACCGGCCTGCAGCATGACCGCTATCACGGCGCACCCGGCGCCCACCCTCGTGCCGAGCAGCACCTGCAGCGGATCGGCGCCGATGCTGTAGCCGAGCCCGATCCCGGCCAGCGGCAAGGCTGCCAGGAGCAGGGCGGTCATCTGCGCCCCGGCCGCCTGCGCCTTCGCCGTGGCGGTGGCGCGGTCGGCCGCCCGGGCGTCGTCCTCGATGCGTTCGACCAGGTCGGCGGCGGGGGCGCCGGTACGTTCGGCGAGGCGCCAGACCGCGGCGGTCAGTTCGGCGAGCCGCCGGTCGGCGAGGTCCACGGTGCGGCCGGCGCTCGGTGGCAACCCGGCCCGCAGGTCTCCGGCCAGCGAGCACAGTTCGTCCAGGCTGGACGTACGCGCGGCCGCCACCGCCCGCCGCGCCATCCCTCGCGCAATCGCCCGCAGCAGCAACACCGCGTAGACGCCGGCGACGACAGCGGCAACCGGTCCCCCGGCGACGAACCCGAGCCCGGCCGCCGTGATCGTCCCGCCGAGCATCAGCCGCCGCGGATCCGACGCCGCGAGCCGGGTCACGTGCCGGCGCATCGCCTCGATGCCGGCCGCCTTCGGCGGGGCACCGCCGGCCGACCGGAGCCGCCGCAACGGCACCCGCAGCCGCCGGAACCGCAGCGCCGCTGCCGGCACAGCGACCAGCGCGACCAGCATCAGCAGGAGCGCCAAGTCTCGGAAGCCCGCGTTCATACCCGGCTCACCGCCAGCACACCCGGCCGCGCCTCCGAGCCGTCGGACGCCTGCATCCCGGCCAGCACCTCGACACCGGGGCGGCGCCGCACCGGCCGCTCGCCCGAAGCCTCGCGAGCGATCTGCCGCCGGGCGACCGGCCCAGCCTCCGAGTCGTCCGTGGTCTCGACCAGATCCGCCCAAGGTCGGGCCGGCCGACCGCCAGCCGCCGAAGAAGACCCACGCAAAGGAGGAGGAATCCGCGGGAGGGACGGAGCGGACGCGAGGAGGGGTGGGACCTTGACGCCGCGGGAGGTGAGGAGGTGGGACAAGGACTCGGCGGCCGGGCCTCGGCCGGTGGTGCGGTGCCAGGCCGGGACCACGGTGGCCAGGTGGTCGTCGCCCTTCGGGGCCAGGACACTGATCGATTCCAGGGTGCGGCCGGATTGCGTACGCCGGACCTGCAGCACCACCTGCAACGCGGCCAGAACCTGCGCGTGCAGCGCCACCCGCGGCAGCCCACCCAGCAGCCCCAGCGCCTCCAGTCGGGCCGGCACGTCGCCGGGCGCGTTGGCGTGCAGGGTGCCGGCGCCGCCCTCGTGGCCGGTGTTCAGCGCACCGAGCAGGTCGACGATCTCGGCGCCCCGGCACTCGCCGACGACCAGGCGATCGGGGCGCATGCGGAGTGCCTGCCGGACGAGATCGGTCAGGCCGACCGCGCCGGCTCCCTCGACGTTGGCCGTGCGCGCCTGCAACGTCACCACGTGCGGGTGGGTGGGCCGGAGCTCGGCCGCGTCCTCGACCAGCACGATGCGCTCGGTCGGCGGCACCAGGCCGAGCAACGTGCCGAGCAGCGTGGTCTTGCCGCTGCCGGTGCCGCCGGTGACCAGGTAGGCCAGGCGGGCGGCCACGATCGCGGCCAGCACCTCGGCCGGGCCGGGCGGCACGGTGCCGTCGGCGATCAGGTCGTCGAGGGTGAAGGGGCGCCGGCGGAAGGTCCGCAGCGAGAGGTACGGGCCGGCCGTCGCGACCGGCGGCAGCACCGCGTGCAGGCGGGTGCCGTCGGGCAGCCGGGCGTCGGCGAAGGGCTGGCCGTCGTCCAGGCGCCGGCCACACGCGGCCGCGAGGCGCTGGGCCAATCGGCGTACCTCATCGGGGGTTCCGACCGGCACCGCGGCCCGGACCAGCCCGGCACCGCGGTCGACCCACACCTCGGTGCCGTTGACCAGCACGTCGGTGACCGAGGGCTCGGCCAGCAGCGGGGCGAGCGGCCCGGCCCCGACCAGCTCGTCGTGGACTCGCCCGGCCAGCCGCCGCACCGTCGTGTCGCCGAGGACCGCGTGGGGCGTCTCCGACCGCACCGCCGTGACCACGGCGGCCGGTGTCGCCTCCGTACCCTCCAAGGCCAGCTGTTGCCGCACCCGGGCGGCCAGTTTCGCGCTCATGCCGCACCGATCAGGTCGCGGCACAGTGCGGCGAGCCGGCCTTTGCCGTTGAGCGCGGGTGGCTCGCCGCGTTCCAGCGCCGCGCACATCGCCGGTTCCGGATCGAGTGCCCCGGCCAGGGGCAACCCCACCGCCTGGGCCACGTCTTCCGGCCGGAGCCCGCCGGGCGCCGGGCCGCGCACCACCGCCGCCTGGTCGTCACAGTGGTGGCCGACCATGCTCCGGACCCGGCGGGCGGCGGCGGCCGCCCGCACCTCGGCCGGCACCACGAGCAGGGTCTGGTCGGCGGCGTCGAGGGCCAGCGCGGCAGCGTCGTCGAGATGCCGGGGCAGGTCGACGACGACCAGGTCACGACCCCGGCGGGCGGCGTCGAGCGCGGCCGCCATCGCCTCGGCCGGCACCTGGACCAGCGCGTCGTCCTGGGTGAAGGACAGCAGCACCAGGTCGCCCTGGCTGGGCAGGGCCCGCATCAGGGCGGGCGGGTCGACCGGTCCGTCGGCGCCGGCCAGGGCGGACCAGCGCAGGCCGGGCTCGTGTTCCCAGCCGAGCGCCAGGTCGAGCCCGCCGCCGAGCGGGTCGGCGTCGACCAGCAGGGCCCGCCGGCCGCAGCGCACGCCGGTGACGGCCAGCGCGGTGGCGAGGATGCTGGCGCCGGCACCGCCGCACCCGCCGATCACGGCCAGCACGCGGGCGCCCGGCGGTTCGTCGGACCGGGGTGCGGCGAACCGGTCGACCACCCACGGCTCGGCCGCCGGCAGGGCGGCGCCGTGCTCGGCGCCCAGCAGTTGAGCGTGCGTCCATGTCTCGGGCGGCATGCCGTGCGGCCCGACGACGACCACCCGGCGGCGGCGTGGGAGGTGGGCGCGCAGGCACGGCTGGAGCTGGTCGGCGCCGATCATGACGATCGACGCGGCGGAGTAGCGCGGACGGGCGGCGACCGGGTCGGTGGCGACCTCGACCTCGGTGCCGCCGGCGGCGGCGAGGCGCAGGAGATCGTCGAGCAGGCGGGGGTCGGCGGTGACCACGAGCGGAAGACGCGATGCGGGCATCGAGGGGCCTCCAGGTGAGCGGTGGGCTCACACGGTGGCTCGCCCGCGACGGGCACGGCGGGCGAAGATCATCTTCTTGTGGATAACTCCCAGGCCTGTGGATAACCCGTACGGGAAAGAGTGGAGTTCGCGGGTCTTGGGTATGTTGTTGCCGACCTGGAGCGATGGAGATTGGCATGGAGAACGCGATCCGGAGCGCCTCGGCCGGGGACGGCACGGCGACCGTCACCGTGATCGGCGAGGTCGACTTCGCGAACGCCGACGACGTCGCCACCGGCATTCGCGAGGCGGTCGCCAACCTGCGGCCGTCCGTTCTGTATGTCGACCTCGAGGGCGCGTCGTTCGTCGACTCGACCGGTTTGGGCGCGTTGATCGAGGGCTATCACGCCACCGCCGAGCGCGACTGCCGCCTCGTCGTGGTCAACCCGACCCACAGTTTTCGCCGGGTGCTGGCCGTGACCGGGCTGACCGAGTTGTTCGGCCTGTCCGAAAGCGATGACACCGCCGACGGGTTCGAGGCAACCGAGGCCACCGGCGCTTGAGCCGCAGAGAAGACGACCCCCGTCGGGGGAGACGGGGGTCGTCCCTGGATTCGGCTCCGGGGGGGTCGAGCCGAATCGACCCGGTGATCGCGGGGGGCGCAACCACCGAGAGTCTCAACGAGATGACTCAGCCAGGGATGCAACATGAATCTCTGTCGCAACACAAGTCTGCCTCAGCATAGGCCGACCGTCGAGTACCGCGTGTAACCGAGTAGGCCGTTCTTGCCAGTTTCTTTGCGTCAGCTGTGCGGGATGGCCGGCGTGGCCGACGCGAACCGTTACACTTTCGGCCCGTGGGGCGCAGCGCCGCGTTTTTCGACCTCGACAAGACCGTCATCGCCAAGTCCAGCGCGCTGGCCTTCGGACGGCCTTTCTATCGTGACGGCCTGATCAGCCGGCAGGATGTCGTCAAGAGCGCCTATTCGCAGTTGATCTTCCGGCTGGGCGGCACCGACGAGCAGACCATGGCCCGCATGCGCGACTATCTGGCCGCGCTGTGCAAGGGCTGGCGGGTCGAGCAGGTGCGCCAGATCGTCGCCGAGACCCTGGACGAGCTGATCAACCCCTATGTGTACGCCGAGGCCGCCACGCTCATCGGCGAGCACCAGGCCGCCGGCCGCGACGTGGTCCTGGTGTCCGCCTCGGGCGAGGAGATGGTCCGCCCGATCGGCGCGCTGCTCGGCATCACCGACATCATCGCCACCCGCATGGGTGTGGTCGACGGGCGCTACAGCGGCGAGATCGAGTTCTACGCGGCCGGGGAGAACAAGGCCGATGGGGTACGCGAGATGGCCGGCGACCGCGGCTACGACCTGTCCGAGTGTTACGCGTACTCCGATTCCAGCAGCGACCTCCCGCTGTTGCAGACGGTCGGCCACCCGAGCGCGGTCAACCCGAGCCGCAACCTGCGCAAGGTGGCGATCGAGCACTCGTGGCCGATCCTCGAGTTCCGCCACCCGATCCCGCTGGGCCGCCGTCTTCGCGAGCGCCCGGCCGTGCCGGTGGCCGCGGCCGCCCTCAGCCTCGGCGTCGGCGTGGCCATCGGCCTGGCCATCTACGGCCGCCACCGCAGGGCCCGCGCGGCCATGGCCGGACAGCCGCGGGCCCGCGCACGAGCAGCCGGACAGGCCCGGTCCGCTCGGTGACTCCGAAGTGTCTGACTGATTAGGGTAAGTCCAACTTTGCGGGCCGAACCCATGGCGATCATGCGGCGGCGGGCGTAGAAAGAACGAGCGGGAGTTGAGAGATCGGATCCCGTGCACGGCCACCGGGAACCCACGCGCGATCAGCCACGGCAGGCACGTTGCGGCGGGACCTCAGCCACCGAGAGGCGGCTTCAGGACTGCCGACAACGACCCAGGTGCACGCTTGATATCCCGGTCCGGACGCGCGAAAGAACGGCGCCCATCGAGGCGCCGTTCTTCAATTTCAGGGGCGAAGCGCTCGGGCGTTGACCGCGGCGAGGTGGCGGTTGCGGAGCTCGTGGTAGACGGCCTTGAAGACCTTCGGGCGCGAATGGAAGTCGACGCCCTGGGCCCACAGTTCGGTGTTGACCGTCGTGCCGTCCGGGCGTTCGATCAGCACGGTCATGCCGCTCTCGATCTCCCACGGGCCGAGGCGGTGGGTGGCCTTGTGCAGGCGTACGTGGGCGATCTCCTGCCAGGTCAGCGTCCGCGACCGCACCAGGCCCTGTATCCGCAGCCCGCGCGAGCTGACGTAGGCGCCCATCAGCAGGATCCGCCACGACCCGACGACCCAGACGATGGCCAGGACGGACGCCATGATCCTGATCCCGTGCCAGTCCAGGCCGAACGTATCGACGCTGGTCCAACCGAGGATCCCGAGCGCGATCACCTCCCAGCCGATGACCAGCCAGCGGCCGTTGCCGGGAGTGTACGGACGCACCCACGAATCGGATTCGGCAAAGTTCACGCGCGCAAGTATGCCAAGTCGATACACGATCGCCGGGAAAACGACGCAGAACGGCACCATCCGGGTGAGTGGCATCTAGCCTGTTAGGCCGTCGCGAGCACCCCATCACCGACGGCCACCAGTTCGTCCGCGCCGGCCCCCACGGCGGTCGTGTAGTGCCTCAGCCAGGAACGGAGGCCGTCCGGCGTACCCGTGGCGTAAGCGTTGGACGCACCCACGTACTCAGGCTCGCGGGAAGCGTGACCCACCTCGGCCGCGACCAGACCGCGGGGGTCGAAGCCGCGGGCGATGAGCGCGAGGCGCGCCGCGGCCCGGGCCACCACCCCGGCCGGGCCGGCGAACGGACGCACCGTGAGCAGTTCGGCGTGCACGATCGCGGCGAGCAACATCGGCGACGTGGTCTCGTTGCCGGCCACCAGGGCGGTGAGTGCGTCGATGCGGTCGGCGCCGGTGAGCGGGCGACCCAGGTCGGCGGGCGGCACGACGTCGCGGGCGGCCAGCACGTGCAGCCGCGCCAGCACCTGCCGGGGCGCCCTGGGCCAAAGGTCGACCAGGCCACCGAGTCCCTCGTAGACACGCAACGCGCCCTGCACGACGGGGTCGGTCACGGTTCCGGCGCGTACGTCCTCCAGGTCGTACCCGTGACCCTCGAGACCAGCGGAAGCCACCGCCGAGCGCAAGCTGATCTCGGCCGCGACCCGTCCGCCCTGGCGGCGCAGCGCCCGGTGCCGCATCGCGGCGTCCACCCGGGCCTGCGCCTCGGCCAGGGCGGGGGCGACGTCGGCGAGCTCGAGCAGGGGCGCGAGAGGATCGGTGGGCACGTGACCACGGTATAGGTGGGCCACCGGCCGGTTCGAGCTGCGGTTCAGGGCAAAACCAGCGCGGCGAACAGCCCGGATGATGCGCCGATGGGCTCGAATACGGCAGGATTCGAGCAGTAACACGCACCAACCCACCAACCGGCGCGCACGGCCAACCACAGGGCGCGTTATCCACAGCCACCCTCGCCGGGTCCGCCCGGCAGAACTAGTGTCGTACGAGAAATCCCCGGTCACGGCAGAGGAGCCGCCCTCATGAGCAAGAGCCTGGAGAATTTGTACTCGGAGACGCGGCAGTTCCCGCCGCCGGAGGCGCTCGCCGCGGAGGCCAACGTCAAAGCCGAAGCGTACGAGCGGGCCGCCGCCGACCGCATCGGTTTCTGGGAGGAGCAGGCCCGCCGGCTCACCTGGTCGAAGCAGTGGGACCAGGCGGTCGACTGGTCCAACCCGCCGTTCGCGAAGTGGTTCCTGGGCGGCGAGCTGAACGTCGCCTACAACTGCGTCGACCGGCACGTCGAGGCCGGTCACGGCGACAAGGTCGCGATCCACTGGGTCGGTGAGCCCGAGGACGACACCCGCACGGTCACCTACAACGACCTGCTCAAGAGCGTCAGCCAGGCGGCCAACGCGCTGACCGAGCTGGGCGTCACGGCCGGCGACCGGGTCGCGATCTACCTGCCGATGATCCCCGAGGCCGCGGTCGCGATGCTGGCCTGCGCCCGGATCGGCGCTCTGCACAGCGTGGTCTTCGGCGGCTTCTCGGTCGACGCGCTGTCCACCCGCATCCAGGACGCCGACGCCAAGCTGGTGATCACCGCCGACGGTGGCTACCGCCGCGGCAAGCCGTCAGCGCTCAAGCCGACCGTGGACGAGGCCGTGGCCCAGTGCCCGAGCATCGAGCACGTGCTGGTCGTCCGCCGCACCGGCCAGGACGTGACCTGGGGTGAAAAGGACCTGTGGTGGCACGACACGGTCGAGCAGGCCAGCCCGGAACACACCCCGCAGGCCTTCGACAGCGAGCACCCACTCTTCATTCTCTACACCTCGGGTACTACCGGAAAGCCCAAGGGCATCCTGCACACCACCGGCGGTTACCTGACTCAGGTCTCGTACACCCACAACGCCGTTTTCGATCTGAAGCCCGAGACCGACGTCTACTGGTGCACGGCCGACATCGGCTGGGTCACCGGCCACTCGTACATCGTCTACGGACCGCTCTCCAACGGCGCCACCCAGGTGATGTACGAGGGCACGCCGGACACCCCGCACAAGGGCCGCTTCTGGGACATCGTCGACAAGTACAAGGTGTCCATCATGTACACCGCACCGACGCTGATCCGCACCATGATGAAGTGGGGCGACGACATCCCGGCCAAATACGATCTGTCGTCGCTGCGCGTGCTCGGCAGCGTCGGCGAGCCGATCAACCCCGAGGCCTGGATGTGGTACAGGGAAAACGTCGGCCGGGAGAAGAGCCCGATCGTCGACACCTGGTGGCAGACCGAGACCGGCGGCATCATGATCTCACCGCTGCCCGGTGTCACCGCGTCCAAGCCCGGCTCGGCGATGACCCCGCTGCCCGGCGTCTCGGCCGACGTCGTCGACGACACGGCCGAGCCGGTGCCCAACGGCGGCGGTGGCTTCCTGGTGCTGACCGAGCCCTGGCCGTCGATGCTGCGCACGATCTGGGGCGACGACAAGCGGTTCATCGACACGTACTGGTCGCGCTTCGGCGCCGGCGCTGCGTCGCAACCGGCGCCTGGTCCTTCGGACGGCGCGGAGAACCAAAACCGCTCCGCGGCCCAAGGGCACGGCGACAAATGGATCTACTTCGCCGGTGACGGGGCCAAGAAGGACGATGACGGCGACCTGTGGCTGCTCGGCCGGGTCGACGACGTGATGCTGGTGTCCGGCCACAACATCTCGACCACCGAGGTCGAGTCGGCTCTGGTGTCGCACCCGTCGGTGGCCGAGGCGGCGGTGGTCGGCGCGACCGACCCGACGACCGGCCAGGCCATCGTGGCGTTCACCATTCCGCGCGGCAACGTGGACACCGCGGGCGACGCCGGCGAGGAGCTGATCAAGGAGCTGCGCAACCACGTGGCCAAGAAGCTCGGGCCGATCGCCAAGCCGCGACAGATCATGCTCGTACCGGAACTGCCCAAGACCCGATCCGGCAAGATCATGCGTCGCCTGCTCAAGGACGTGGCCGAGCACCGGTCCCTCGGCGACGTGACGACGCTGCAGGACTCCGCGGTGATGGAACTCATCTCTTCTGGCATGAAGGATCGCAAGTCGGAGGACTGACAGGTCTTCTTTTGATTGAGACATGCGCATACGTTGGCGGGAGCCCCTGACCGGGGGCTCCTGTCAACGGAGGTATAGACGTGCGCAAAGTGGTCGCAGGACTGCTTGGCGCCGCGGTGGTCACCGCGATCGGCGCAACCCTGCCGACCGTGGCCTCAGCGGCACCGCCGGACGGAACGGTCACGGCCGCCAAGCGGACCGGGGTCGACGATTACCCCAACGCCCTCGAGGAAAAGCGTCGCGACAAGCGCCAGAAGGCGATCAACGACGTCCTCAAGGGCAAGCTCAAGACTCAGAAACGTGGCGCCAGCACGGTGGCGAGGCTGGCCGACGGCACATATGTGGAGCTGGCCCGGGAGAAGACCGATCGGATCTTCGTGATCCTGGCCGAGTTCGGCAACGAGCGGCACCCGGACTTCCCCGATGTGGACACCGACCCGAACACGGCCGGCCCGGCCACCTTCGACGGCCCGACGCACAACAGCATCCCGGCCCCGGACCGCTCGGTCGACAACAAGACGATCTGGCAGGCCGACTACAACCGCGAGCACTACCAGCAGCTCTACTTCGGCTCCGGTGCCGGCGTCGAATCGCTGAAGACCTTCTACGAGGCCCAGTCGTCCGGGCGCTACAGCGTCGACGGCGAAGTCACCGACTGGGTCAAGGTGCGCTACAACGAGGCCCGGTACGGCCGCGACTGCGACGCCAACGGCGACTGCGGCACGTACACCTGGTTCCTCATCCAGGACGCGGCCAACCAGTGGGTGGCCGACCAGAAGGCCGCCGGTCGCACCGACGCGCAGATCAAGGCCGACCTGGCCTCGTTCGACACGTACGACCGCTACGACTACGACAACGACGGCGACTTCAACGAGCCGGACGGCTACCTCGACCACTTCCAGATCGTGCACGCCGGCGGTGACGAGGCCGACGGTGACCGCCAGCAGGGCGAGGACGCCATCTGGTCGCACCGCTCGTACGCGTTCCAGGACCTGCGCGGCGGCAGCACCGGCCCCGAGGGCAACCTGGACGGCGGCGCCCAGATCGGCGACACCGGCTTCTGGATCGGCGACTACACCGTGCAGCCGGAGAACGGCGGCCTGAGCGTCTTCGCCCACGAATACGGCCACGACCTGGGCCTGCCGGACGACTACGACACCTCCGGCGGCGCCAACAACAACACCGAGTACTGGTCGCTGATGGCTCAGAGCCGGCTCAACGCGGCCGGCGAGCCGGTCGGCAGCCGCCCCGGCGACCTCGGCGCCTGGAACAAGCTGCAGCTCGGCTGGCTGGCCTACGACGTCGTCCCGGCCGGCCGCAAGAAGACCATCGTCCTCGGCCCGGAGGAGTACAACACCGACAACGCGCAGGCCGCGGTGGTGGTGCTGCCCGACATCGTGCGGACCGAGGACCTCGGAGCGCCGTACGCCGGTGCCAAGCAGTGGTTCTCCGGCAACGACGACAACCTGCAGAACACCCTGACCAAGGCGGTCGACCTGACCTCCGCGACCAGCGCGTCGTTCGATCTCAAGGGCCGCTGGAACGTCGAGGACGGCTTCGACTACCTGTACGTCGAGGTGTCCACCAACGGCAAGAACTGGGCCCCGGTCGGCGGCACCATCGACGGGCAGCCATTCGGAAAGGACACCTCGAAGCGGCCGGCCATCACCGGTGAGCACCCGGCCTGGGCCAACCTGTCCGTACCGCTGGACGCCTTCCTCGGGCAGCAGATCCAGCTGCGCCTGCGCTACGCCACCGACCTCGGGGTGGCCGAGGGCGGCTTCTTCGGCGACGACCTGACCATCAAGGTCAACGGCGAGACGCAGTCCGTCGACGGCGCCGAAGGCCCCCTGACCTGGACGGCCAAGGGCTGGACAACGGTCGGCTCGACGACCACCGGCTCGTACGACAACTTCTACATCGCCGGTTACCGAACCCACACGTCGTTCGGCAAGTACCTGCTGACCGGTCCGTACAACTTCGGCTGGCCGGCCAAGCCGCTGTGGGCCGAGCACTTCGCGTACCAGAAGGGTCTGTTGATCTCGTACGCCAACTCGGCCTGGCGCGACAACAACGTCAACGTTCACCCCGGCTCCGGCCGCAACCTCTACGTGGACGCGCACCCCGACGCGATCTACAACATCGAGGGCAACCCGTGGCGGTCCCGGATCATGCTGTACGACGCACCGTTCAGCCTGACCAAGGCCGACTCGATGACCCTGCACGTCAACGGCAAGCCGTCGCTGATCCGGGGCAAGGCCGCCGTGCCGCTGTTCGACGACACGCGTTCCTACTTCGACCCGGCCATTCCGTACGCCGGAGTGAAGCTGCCTGCGGTCGGCGTCAAGATCCGCGTCGTGGAGCAGAACGACACCACCATGAAGATCCGCATCAGCTGACCGTTCGTTCCTGAGCGCCCGGGGGCTGCGGCCTCCGGGCGCTCTTCGCTGCGCGTAGCCTTCTCGGCATGGTCGACGACACGTCCGTGCTGATCGAGGGCCCCTGGACCCACCGGTTCGTCGGCGCCAACGGCAGCCGGTTCCACGTGGTCGAGGCCGGCACCGGGCCGCTCGTGCTTTTCCTGCACGGCTTCCCCGAGTTCTGGTGGGCCTGGCACGACATCATGACCGAGGTGGCCGACGCGGGCTTCCGGGCGGTCGCGATCGACCTGCGGGGTTACGGCGCAAGCGACAAACCGCCACGGGGGTACGACGGATACACGCTGGCCGCGGACATCACCGGACTGATCCGGGCCCTCGGCGAACGCTCGGCGATGCTGGTCGGGGCGGGCGCCGGCGGCATGATCGGCTGGGCCGCGGCCGCCTTCCACCCCAAGATGATCAGCCGGATGGTCGTCCTCGGCGCCGCCCATCCACTGCGCCTGCGGGCGGCACTCTTCGTCGACCCGCGCGGCCAGATGGCGGCCACCGCGCCGATCCTCAAATTCCAGGTGCCACGGTACGAGCACGCCCTGACCAAGGACGACGCGGCCGAGGTGGGCGAGCTGATGGAGCGATGGAGCGGCCCGGCCTGGACTGCGACGCCCGAGTACGCCGACTACGTGGCCAAGTGCCGGGTGGCGATGCAGATCCCGCAGGCGGCGTTCTGCGCGCTGGAGGCGTACCGCTGGGTCTTCCGGTCGACGCTGCGGCTGCAGGGATACCGGTTCGTCAAGGCGATGCAGACGCCGCTGACCACGCCGACCCTGCACCTGCACGGTGAACGGGACACGGCCATCCTGGCGCGCACGGCGCAGGGCTCGGGACGTTACGTGGTGGCGCCGTACGAGTGGCGCCTCGTCCCCGACGTCGGGCACTTCCTCCACCGGGAGGCCCCGTCCATGGTGACCGGCGAGATCCTCCGCTGGGTGAAGACGACGCCCTAGACCCGGTGCTCGTAAAGGTCAGTGACCTCGTGCTGCGGGGCCCACCCCTGGTAGACGCCGTAGTCGAACTCCTCCAGGCCGAGCTGGCGGGCGATCGGGGCGCGGCCGCCGGTGTATTCGACGCGCAGCCACTGCTCGGATTCGGCCAGCACGATGAACGGCTGGCCGCGCCACGAGCAGGTGGTGCGTACGTAGATCAGCTCGTCGAACTCGTGCGGCTGCAGCACCCGGGCGAAACGCCCCGGGCGCACCTCATGGAAGCCGTCGGCCGGCTCGGGCGCGTACACCCGCACGTTGTCGCCGTCCGGCACGGCCTCGAATTCCTGCCCCTGCCAGTTGACCACGTAGCCGTCCCGCATCACTGCTCACCGACCTTGCGCCACTGCGGGGCGTCCGCGTCGAAGATGGCGACCATCTTCTCGGTGCCGTCCGCGTCCATCCGCCACAGCTGCGCGCCGTGCGGCAGCCGGACACTGTCCACCTTGAACTCGGCGACCACATCGCGGCCCTCACCCGGGGCGAAACCGTTGCCCCGGAACGGCGGCCGCTCGATCACCCAGCCGTCCATCGCCCGCAGCGCCTGCTCACTCTGCCCGCCGTACGGGATCCGATACAGGCTCGGCCGGTACGCGGGCCAGCGCAGCACAAACGCCTCCTTGGCGTCCGGCGCGAACGGCGAACCCTCGTACACCAGCCCCAGCGCGGCAAACAGCTCACCCGGTGTCCGCAGATGCTCGACCTCGTTGGCCCGATGCACGAAGCCGGCCACCCGGTCGTACCCCCGGTCCATGAAGAAGTCGACCTGGCTGGGCGGAACCGTCTTCTGCATGACCGTGGCATGCTGGGCGGCGTCGCTGGCCCGCTGCGGAACCGGCGCCGCCTTCTCGGCCCGCTCCTCCGGCTCGACGCCCAGACCGGCCTCGTCGGCCCAGCTGGCCAGCGCGATGATCTGCGAACCCGGATACTTGGCGCCGACCGGCGAGCCCGGGTTGACGGCGAACGACCAGTTCGGGTCGGGCCAGTTGCGGATCAGCTCGAGGAACTTGGTCGGCGCCGTGCGCACCGGGTGATCATGGTGTTCGGCGATCCGGTCCCGGCTGGTGAACACCACCAGGAACGTGCCGCCGTCCATCTCCTCGGTGCGGAAGACGAAGCCCGACTCGCCCGGGGTGCTGCCCGGCCGCGAGTTGTCGGCCACCGGCACCAGCACGGTGGCCAGCAGCAACGTGGACAGGAAGGAGTCGGTGCTGTGCTCGTCGGCCGCGGCCAGCAGGTCACGCTCGACGGCGTTGGCCGGGGAGAAGTCCGAGTCCTGACCCTGCGCCGCCGGGCCGCCCTCCGGTGCCACGGATCCCGGTCGCGTCACGGCCGGTGACTCGAAGCGCGTCGTGACCGCGAGGTCCGGGCGCGGCGCGGACTGGGACGCCGGGCCCGTCGTGGGCTGGAATTCCGGGCGGGTCGTGTCTGGGCGGGTGCCGGCCTGGAACTCAGGCCGCGCCGTCCCTGGGCGCGCGCCGGCTTGGGCCTCCGGACTGATCGTGGCCTGGGACTCCGGGCGGGTGGCGGCGTGGGCTTCCGGCCGGGTGGCGGCCTGGGGCTCCGGGCGGGTCGTGGCCGATGACGCGAACGGGTTACGCGCCGGATGGCCGGCGTCGGCGCCCGGGGTTCCCGGCACGACCGGAGGCATGATGTTGGGGCGCGGCGTCTCGGTCGGCGGCGGCGTGGTGGTGCGGTTGCCGGTCAGCGCCTGCGCGGCGGCCGCCATGCTCGGCGGTGTCTCACCCGGCTGCCGGCGCGGCAGGCCGGTCGGAGCTTCCGGCGTGGTGATATGCCCGGGTACGGGCGGGGTGTGCGCCATCGGAGTACGAGTGGGCAGCGGGCCGCGCAGATCCTGCAAAGGTGGCAGGGCGCCGCCGGTCGGGGCCGGACTGCTCGAAGCACCTCGGCTGCCGGCGCCGGCGGGTGCGCCGCTCATCGGAGCGCCGCTCATTGGGGCGCCGCTCATTGGGGCGCCGCTCATTGGGGCGCCGCTCATTGGGGCGCCGCTCATTGGGGCGCCGCTCACCGGAGGCCCGCTTATTGGGGCGCCGGATGGTGTGCTGCCCGCCGGGCCGCCGCTCGACTGGCCGGCGCCCATCGGGGCGCCACTCGACGCGGTCGCGCCGGTCGGGGCGCCGCTTGCCGGCGCTGAGCCGGCTGGGATGCCGCTCGCTGGCGTGCCGCTGGGCGGCGCGGTGCGTCTGGGCAGCGCGCCGGGCGCCTGGTCGGAGCCCAGCGGGCTGCGGTTGCCGGCCGGACCGTTGCTCAGCGAAGACGGCTGGGTGCTCGGGCCACCGGTGGAGACACCTGGCGCTCCCGGACCGCCCAGGCCTCCCGCGCCACTGGTCGGCGTACCCAGCGCTCCGGCGCCACTCGTCGGCACACCAAACCCACCCGGGCCGCTGATCGGCGTACCCAGGCTTCCCGGGCCGCTGGTCGTACCCAGCGCTCCGGCGCCGCTCGTCGGCGCACCGAGCCCACCCGGGCCGCTGGTCGGCGAGCCCGGTGGGGCCGACGACGGTGCTGTGCCGGGCACGTTCGGGGTGCTGTAAGCGGCCGGGACCTCGGGGCCGGACTCGGCCGCCGTGCTCCCACCCCGCCCGTAGCCACCTGGGACGAAGCCACTGCCGGCCGTGCCGGTGGGCACCTGGCTGGACTGCGGCACCCGCGACGGCAGGCCGCTGGGCAGAACGGCACCCGGCGTACGAATCGGAAGACCACCCGGTCCGACCTGACCGGGCTGTCCGGAAGGGTTGCGCTCCCCGGACCGCGTCGGGAGTTGGGCGCCGGATGGACTCGCCGCCGGCGGCGCACTGGCCGGGGCGGGCGGGAAGTTAGGCGGGGCACTCGTCGGCGCGGGGCCACTCGGGGCGCCGCCCATCCGGGTCCCGGTGATGCCACTCGACGGTGCCGACGCTCCGCCCGAGCCTTCGCTCAGCGAACCACCGAACCCCGAGCCGC
This sequence comes from Actinoplanes sp. NPDC049265, assembly GCF_043197135.1. NCBI lineage: Bacteria > Bacillati > Actinomycetota > Actinomycetes > Micromonosporales > Micromonosporaceae > Actinoplanes > Actinoplanes sp. NPDC049265. Next base: position 295,407 of record NZ_JBICSP010000005.1, read on the forward strand.
CCACCCCCGGGGCACCCAGCCCCGAGCCACCGCCGGAGGAACCCCCGAAGCCAGAACCACCCGGAGCGCCCGGCCCCGAGCCACCACCAGCAGAACCACCGAAGCCAGACCCGCCCAGGGCGCCCGACCCGGAGCCACCACTCGGAGAGCCACCCAGGGCTTCCGGCGAACCACTCCGGCTCGCGGCGCCGCCGGTCGCCGGCGCCATGCCGCCACCAGCCGACGACGGCGGCCGGTTACCGAAGGCGGCGGCCGCCCCCGGCGTACGTTTCTGCAGCTCCGCACCCGGCGGGAAGGCCCCACCACCAGGCCGGAACCCGGCGTCGGCCAGCGCACCCGAGGGCCCCGCGCCACCGGCCGGCGGCATCGGGCCGCCCTGCTGGCTAGAACCGGACTTGCCGCCCAGGGCCGCACCGGCCAGATCCTGCGTCTCGCGCCCGGGACCGCGCTTGGGCAGGCGCACGTCGCCACGGGACAGCTGCGCCACGAACCAGGCCGGCAGGTAGCCCTCGATCGGCAACCCCGGGTTGACGGCGAGCCACCACTCCAGGTTGGGCCACGTCTCGGCCAACTCGGCGTACGCGACCCGCCGCGCCGAGCCGGTGTAGTCGGCCAGGCACGCCTGCAGCGCGGACGGGGAGGTGAAAGCGAGCACGTGCGTCCGCCCGCCGGTGCTCCACGTGCCCCAGCCCAGCGGCGCGAGGCCGGCCAGCGCATCCGCGGAGACGGGCAGGAGCAGGTCGACACCGGCGAGGATGCGGAAGTAGGACTCCTGATCGTCGGTGCGCAAGGCGTCGCGCATCGCCTTTTCGGCGTCCGTCGCCGGCTCCCACTCGGACACGTTCACTCTCCCAACGCGCGCGAACGAGACCATCTCAACGCGTACAACCTACAAGGTCAGGCGACGATCACAATGGGCGGCAGTGGGCAGACAACCAAGTTGGGTGTATGCCGGCGCGGAGAGCTCGTCCCCGCCCGCCACACTGATCACTCTACGATCCATAACCATCACAGAAGGTAGCGGCTTCGGACGCTTCGAGCAATGGATAGACTGCGGCCGGGACCACCCCGCATCGAAGTATGTCCCGGCCGTCGTCAGATCACTGGAAGCGGTTGGTCGCCCGCTTCTCGGTCTCGTGGTAGTTCGACGCGGCATGTTCGACCGCGTTCCTGATCGACTGCAGGATCTGCTTGAGGTCGTTCGCCGAGTTCGTCCAGGTGGTCTGACGCTGGTGGTACGCCGCCTGGGCCTCACCGTTCCAGTGCTGGAGCAGCTTGCTGCCCTGGCTGTCGAGCTCGGCGAGGTCGGCGTCCAGCTTGTTGACCGCCGACTGGATGTTGGCCGCCGCGTTCTGCAGCGCGCCGAAGTTGACGAGAAGCACACCGTCGTTCATCGAATCTCCTCCTCGCCCGTCAGAGCGGCAGCGTGTAGCCGGTGCTACCGGTCTTGGAGACCGACGACGCGGCCTCGGTGTCGGTGGTGTCGTAGCTGGTGGCGGACTCACGGATCGACGTGGCGGTGTCGGTGAGCGCCTTGCTGAGCGTCTTGAGGTCAGCGTCGTACTGCTGCTTGACCTTCTCGAACTCGCCGGCGGCCAAGCCCTTCCAGCCTGCCTGCAGCTCGGACAGCTGCCCCATGAGCGTGCTCAACATGGACTGGATCGAGGAGTTGGTGCTCTCGAATTTGTTGGCGGTATCCGCCATTTGCTGAGACTGTGCTTCCGTCTGGGCCACCCCGGACGTCACCCCGCTTTCTCGTATCGGTCATCTGAGGGGCTCGAGCGGACGCGTCCATGCTGGACCGCACCCACAACCAAGCGCATCGATGCGACATTCAGGTTAACCCCTGCGGCCGAACCATGGGGGGCAGCCTTGAGCAGCTCATCGACGCTTTCCGAGCCACGACGGTAGCCAAGTCGGCGTTACGGCGGAACCCCGCTTGCTCAAACTGTGGACAACGGCTGCCTGTGGATAACTCGGCTCCGCCACCCGCCCCCTGCGAGACTGGATCGCGCCATACGATGTGGCGCACAAGGCGAGCATGTTGGCAGATATGTCGATCTCGGGAGGGGCGCGGGTGACAGCGGAATTGGCCGGCGGCCGTGACTATCCCGGGTTCAGCGCGGGCATTCCAGTGCAAACCCCGCCACGAGTGCGCGCGCAGCGTCGCGGCCGGCTTCTCGGCGTACGCATCGGGCAATGGATCTGCACTCAGATCGCCCTCGTCCTGCTGGTGGTCGGCGCCGTCATCGGACCGATACCGCTGGCCGCCGCCGCGATGCTCGCGGTGATCCTGCTGGCCGGCACCTGGCTGCGGCTGCGTGGCCGGTGGGCGTTCGAGTGGCTCGGCATCGGCCTGCGCTACTCCGGGCGCACGCACACCGTGACGCTGGACAGCTCACCCACCGCGGTGCTCCGGTTCGCGCGGCCCGGCGCCCGCATCGAGCAGACCGAGCTGGCCGGCGACCTGGCCGCCGTGATTGTCGACGGTCGCGGGCTCACCGCGATCCTCGAGCTCGGCGACCCGGCCGGCCTGCTCGTCGAGGACCTGCTCCGGCTACCCACCCCGGTGTCCCTGCTGCCGGCGGCCGGCGCCAACCACCCGCCAACCCGGATCCAGATGCTGTTCACCGGTGTGCCGGCCCCATCGGTCCGGGCCGGCAACGGCACGCCCGCGAACTCGTACCGGCAGCTCACCGAGGGCCGTCTGCTCGGGCACACCCGCGCGCTGATCGCGGTCCGGGTCCTGCACTCCGAGGGCTGGTCCGAGGAGGACCTGCGGCGGTCGCTCTCCGGGCTGGTCCGCAAGATCCCGCGGCGGCTGGGCGACGTGCCGGCCCGGCCGCTGGGCGAGGCCGCCGCGCTGCGGGTGATCGGCGAGTTGGCCCACGACGACGCGATCGGCCCGGCCCAGGAGATGTGGCCCGGGCTGCGGATCGGCGGCCTGGCCCAGGCGACCTACCGGCTGGTCCGCTGGCCCGGCCTGTCCACCGAGACCGGGCGGCGCCTGATCAGCCGGATGCTGTCGCTGCCCGCCGCGGCGACCACGGTCTCGCTCACCGCCGGCCCGCACGCCGAGAACGGGGCGCCCACGGTCGCGGTCGATCTGACCGTCCGGCTGGCCGCACCCGACCAGGCCATTCTCGGCTTCGCCGCGCAGACGCTGCGCAAGCTGGTCGCGGCCGAGAAAGGGCACGTGCGCCGGCTTGACGGCGAGCACCTGGAGGGCTTCGCGGCCACGTTGCCGCTGGGCGGTGGCCCGCTGGTCGAGGTGCCCGGGCGGCCCGCCGACGGAGCGCTGCCGCCGACCGTGATGGACGGCCTCGAGCTGACCATCGGCTCGGCCGGCATGATGGTCGGCCGCAACCGCAGCGGCGACCCGGTGGTGACCCGGCTTTTCCGGCCCGAGCAGACCAGGGCGCTGCTGGTCGGCGGGGTCCGCTGCGCGCAGTTGATCTCGCTGCGGGCGATGGCGCTGGGCGCCCGCGTGGTGGTCCAGACGGCCCGGCCGCAGGCGTGGGAGCCGTTCGTGCGGGGCGCGGCCGTGCCCGGCGAGGCGATCGCCGTCGTGCCGCCCGGGCGTGCGGTGGAAATCCCGCCCGGTTCATCGCTGCAGCCGCTGCTCGTGGTCGTCGACGTCGGCCCGGTCGGCGCCGACCCGCGCCCCGGCTCCGGCTGGCAGGCGACACTGGTGGTACGCGACGACTTCAGCGCGGCCGACGTCGACGTGGCCTCCCGCGCCGACCTCCTCATCGTGCAGCCACTCCGCGCCGACGAGGCCAACCTGATGGGCACCGCGATCGGCCTGGGCGAGACGGCCCAGTGGCTGACCCGCATCCGCCCCGACATGGTCGGCCTGATCAACCGCCGAGCCGTCCGCTGGGCCGCCCTGGCCCAAACCCCCATCGAGGCCCAGCTGATCGGCCCACCCAGCCGAGGCTGACCCCACACCCGATCGGGCCCAGGCCCAGAGCAGGACGAGCCGGGCGGGGACAAACGCGGCGGAGATGAGCAAGGCGGGGACGAGCGCGTCGCGAGCACAAGCACAGGCGGGGCGGGGGACGAACACGGCGCGAGCACAAGCACAGGCGGGGCGGGGACGAACACGGCACGGGGACTAACACGGCACGGGGATGAGTGGCGCGTCGGGCGGTGGCGTTGGCGGCATAGACGTCGATGAGATCGCGGAGTGTCGGCTGGACCGGTAGCGCGATCGTGACACCATCCGAAGCCATGGGAATCCTCATCCGGCTGGTGATCACCGCGGTGTCGCTCTGGATCGCGACGCTGCTGATCAGTGGCATCGAGCTGACCACCGACTCCCTGCCTGCCAAGGTTGGGACGCTGCTCGCCGTGGCAGTCATCTTCGGACTGGTCAACGGCATTCTGCGGCCGATCATCAAGGCGATCGGCTGTGGCTTCTACGTTCTGACGCTCGGACTGATCGCGATCGTCGTCAACGGCGCACTGTTCCTGCTGACCAGCTGGATCGCCGGCCGGTTCGACCTGCCCTTCCACGTTGACAGCTTCTGGCCGTCGGCCGTGCTCGGCGCCCTTCTCGTCGGCGTCGTCAGCTGGCTCCTCAACGCCCTCGTCCCCGACGGCGACGACTGACCCCGAGCGCGAGCAGAGGCACCCAACCGAACAGGGACACTCGAACGGCCTTGGACACACGGGCGTCCGGGGAACCAGGGCGGGCCAGAACACCCCCACGCGGGAAGACACCCGGGCGCAGGCCAAGACACCCGGGCGCAGGCCAAGACACCCGGGCGCAGGCCAAGACACCCGGGCACAGGCCAAGACACCCGGGCGCAGGCCAAGACACCCGGGCACAGGCCAAGACACCCGGGCACAGGCCAAGACACCCGGGCGCAGGCCAAGACACCCGGGCGCAGGCCAAGACACCCGGGCACAGGCCAAGACACCCGGGCACAGGCCAAGTCACCCGAGAACAGGCTAGGAGGACGCCCGGGCGCGGGCTAGGACACCCGAGCACAGGCTAGGAGGACACCCGAATGCGCGCCGGAACACCAGAACGAGTGGTAGGTCTGGGCGGCACCCGGCGCCCGAATACCGCCCAGGGCCACCACCGTCAGAGGCCGCAACCACTCGCATTTCGCCCGCCGATGAGCTGGGCGCCGAAAAGGACGAGGCGCAGCCGTGGTTCTTTTCGGCGCCCAGCTCATCGGCTCCTCGGGGCGAAATGCCGCGAGCGAAGCGACGCCGGTAAACACAGCCGGTAAACACAGCCGGTGAGCGCAGTGACGTCGAACATATGCAAGGGGCTGAGGACCCGACGGCCCTTACCGTGGGGGCATGGGTGAGGAGCGGCGCGGATATCTGTACGGGCTGGCGGCGTATGTGCTGTGGGGGTTCTTCCCGATCTACTTCAAGCTGCTCAAGCCGTCGTCGCCGTTCGAGATCCTCGCGCATCGGGTGATCTGGTCGGTTGTCTTCGTCGCGCTGGTGCTGGCCGTGATGCGCAACTGGCGGTTTCTGGGGCGGCTGATGCGCGACCGGCGGCGGCTGGGCGGCGTGGCCCTGGCGGGGCTGTTGATCGGCGTCAACTGGGGCACGTACATCGTCGGGGTCAACTCGTCGCGGGTGGTCGAGACCGCGCTCGGGTACTTCATCACGCCGCTGGTCGTGGTGCTGCTCGGCGTCACGGTCATGCGGGAGCGGCTGCGGGTGTGGCAGTGGGTCGCGGTGGCGATCGGTGCCGTGGCCGTGGCGGTGCTGACCGTCGACTACGGGCATCTGCCGTACATCGCGCTGATGCTGGCGGCCAGCTTCGGGTCGTACAGCCTGATCAAGAAGCGGTTGAACCTGCCGCCGGCGGAGAGCCTCTTCGTCGAGTCGGCCGTCCTCGCGGTCCCGGCCCTCGGATACCTGACCTGGCTCAATGTGACCGGCCAGGGCACTGTGGGGCACGTCAGCGTGGCTCACACCGTACTCATCGTGGGGTCTGGAATTGCCACCGCCATCCCGTTGATCCTCTTCGCGGGCGCGGCCAACCGGGTGCCGCTGGTCGGGCTGGGCATCCTGCAGTACGTGGCGCCGATCATCCAGCTGTTCGTCGGCGTGCTGATCTACCACGAGCCGATGCCGGCCGCCCGCCTGGCCGGGTTCACGCTGGTCTGGGCGGCGCTGATCATCTTCACGGCGGACGGCATCCGCAGCGCCCGCCGGTCCGCACGAGCGAAGAGGGCGGCGGCCGAACCGACGGCCGCCACCGTCGAACCGGCCGCCGCCCTGCCGCCACGCTGACGAAGACCCGAAGGCCCGGAGCCGGAGGCCCTCGTCAGGGGACGTCGTAGGCGAGCAGCACCTTTCCGTCGCCGCGCACCAGCTCGAGCCGCGCGAGGCTCCCGTCGCCGATGTACGTGTTGCCGCTCATCGTGAACTCCTTGCCCGGCGAGGCCGTCCAGGAGCCCAGCTGGTCCTGCTCGTCGTCCGCGCCGAGGGCCACCAACCGCACCGTGTACGGCTTCAGGTCGGGCGCGTTCTTGTTGTAGACGCACTTCAGGTCGATCTTCGTGCCGCCGGGCGCCTTGGTCAGGCCGACGTCCGCGGTCAGGGCGACGCCGTCGGCGACCGGGCGCATCTGCTGCATCGCCACGGTCACGGCCGGCGGCCGGCCGGGCGGCGTCGACGAGCCACCCATGACGAACATCGCGCCGACGCCGACGATCAGCGCCAACACGGCCGCGGCCAGGGCGGTGCTCAGGACGCGTACCCGAGTCTTCTTGCGCTCCTTGTATCTGGTCCGCTGCGCGGCGCTGACCAGATGCGAGGTGCGGCTGGGGGGCGGCGGCGCCGGCTGGGTCAGGGTCGGGTCGAGGAGCTTGGCGAAATCCGCCGGGTCCAGCCGGCCCAGCAGCCCGGGCAGGACCGCGATGTCGGCGACCGCCTCCCGACAGAACGAGCAGGTCGCGAGATGACGCTCGTACGCGGCCCGTTCGGCGGGCGAGAGGGCACCGAGGACGTACGCGCCGTCGTCGTGCTCGTGCTCGCACCTCATGCCGTCACCCCCATCTCGTTCAACGCCATCTTCAACGAGCGCAACGCATAGTGCGTGCGCGACTTCACCGTGCCCGGGGGCACTCCCAGCCGTGCGGCGGCCTCGGCCACCGAATGTCCTCGGTAGAAACACTCGACCAGGACGTCACGATGCTGCTGCGACAGCCGCCCGAGTGCCTCGGCCACGGTCCATGCCTCCACCGCGCGATCCGCCTCGTCCGTGTCCGGTGGTGGTTCGGGCATCACGTCGGTCATCACCTCACCCACCCGCACCGACCGGCGTCGCCAGGCGTCGATGGCCAGGTTCCGCGCGGTGGTGAACAGCCATGACCGCACCGCACCGCGTTCCGGGTCCAGCGCCTCGGGATACCGCCACGCCCGGAGCAGAGTTTCCTGCACCAGATCCTCCGCCTGCTGCCGGTCCCCGCCGGAGAGCCGGACGGCGTGGGCGTAGAGAGCATTCCCGTGTTCGTCGTGCAGAGCGCGAAGTAGTTCGGCGTCCTGATCGTCCAAGAGCTTGCCCTCCCTCGCGTTCCACCCGTTCTTACGTGTGGGGCGAGGGAGCGGTTCAAACTCAGGCGGTAGCCGCGTCACCACCCGACGACAGGGCCTCGGCGACGTTGCGCGCCGCCGCGGTCAGCTTGGCCCGGACGACCCGGGCCGAGGTCAACATCTCGGCCGCCGGGAGGGAGCAGGCCAACACCAGACGGCGTTCCATGTCCCGGTCGGCGATCACGGTCACCGCCGCGCAGGCCACACCCTGGCGGAACTGGCCCATCTCGAGCTGCATGCCGCGACGCTCGCCGGCGGCCAGGTCGGCCTCCAGCGCCTCGCCCGTGATCAGTGTGGCCGGCGTGAACGGCCGCATCCCGTAGTCGCGCAGGTAGCGGGCCCGCTGGTCGGCGGTGAGGGTGGCGAGCAGCGCCTTGCCCAGCGCGGTCGCGTGGCCGCCCTCGTCGAAGCCGGGCGCCATGTCGTCCATGAACGGCGAGCGGGCGCCGTCGGCCGACGCGGTGACCGCTATCCGGCCGCCGACGAACCGGCCCAGGTAGTGGCTGTAACCGGTGTCCACCGCGGCCCGGCGCAACGCCTCGCCCACGGCCGGGGGGCCACGGAACGCGGAGACCAGCTCACGGTAGCGGTCGGCGATCTCCAGCCCCACGATGTACGTGCCGTCCTCGCGACGGATCACATAGCCCTCGTAGGCGAGGGTACGAACCAGGTGATACGTCGTCGCGACGGTGAGCTCGCACCGCCGAGCGATCTGTTTCACGGTGAGTCCGCGCGGAGCCCGTCCTACCGACTCGAGCACACGCAACGCGCGTGACACGCTCCGGATGAGATCCGACGGCTCCGCCAGAGGGTCGCGCACAGCCACCTCCGACGCCGGGGACTTACACCATATGAATAATCTTCCGCCGACGGAATGCCAAAAGCGTGTGGATCGTGGTCGATTTGCACAAGCCGTGTGGTCCTTCCCACTCACCGTGCGTAAATGCATCACACAGGCTTAATCTGCGATCGATGGCCTCCACCTCTCCGGCGCTCGTGCAAGGGCGGCCCGTCCGCGCCGCGGTCGGGGCGCTGACCACCACGATCGCCGTTTCCATCCCGGTGTTCCTGGTCGGCGGGCTGGCCGTGCAGATCGGTGGCGACCTGCACTTCTCACCGGCCGGCCTCGGCCTCGCGGTGTCCGCCTACTTCGGCGCCAGCGCACTCGCCTCGGTGCCGGCCGGCGCCCTGGCCGAGAGATTCGGCGCCACGAACGTGTCCCGGGTGGCCATCGTGCTGGCCGCCGCCGCCCTGCTCGCCGTCGCCGTCGGCGCCCGGTCGCTGTGGAGCCTGATCGCGATCCTGGCGCTGGGCGCCGCGGCCAACGCCATGGGCCAGCTGGCCAGCAACAGCAGCCTGGCCGAACACGTGCCGCCGCGCCGCCAAGGCCTGTCGTTCGGGGTGAAACAGGCCGCGATCCCCGTGTGCACGCTGCTGGCCGGGGCGGCGGTGCCCGCGGTCGCGTTGACGGTGGGTTGGCGCTGGGCGTTCGTATTCGCCTCGGCGTTGGCCATTGGTGCGCTCACGCTCGTACCCCGGGCAAAAGACGCGAAGCGCAAGTCGCGCGGCGACAGCGGGAACCGGGCGACCGCGGCGCTGATCGTGCTCGGATTGGCGGCGACCCTCGCGGCGGGCGCGGCCAACGCGCTGGGCACCTTCCTGGTCGACTCGGCGGTGGAGCGCGGCATCGCCCCCGGACCGGCCGGGCTGGCCCTCACGCTCGGCGGCGCGGTGTGCGCGATCGCCCGGATCACCGGCGGCTGGCAGGCCGACCGATTCCCGGCCCGGCAGGTCGGCATGATCGCCGTGCTGCTGGCCACCGGGGCGATCGGGCTCGGGCTGCTGGCCGTGCCCGGCACGATTCCGCTGGTGCTGGGCGTAATGATGGGCTTCGGGCTGGGGTGGAGCTGGCCCGGCCTGATGAATTTCGCGGTGGTCCGGCTGCACCCGCAGGCGCCGGCCGCGGCCACATCGATCACGCAGACCGGGGTGTACGCCGGCGGCTGCATCGGGCCGCTCGGCCTCGGCGCCGTCGCGACAGTGGCCGACTATCCGACAATGTGGACGGTGGCGGCCGTGGCGATGCTGCTGGCGGGCGGTCTCATGCTCGTCGGCAGCCGGATGTTGGCGCGGTTTTAGCTGTTCCTGTCCGCGATGAAGTCACAGAGGGCCTCCATCGCGGCCCGGGGCGGCCCCTCCGGCAGCGGCGCCAGGCTCGCGCGTGATTCCTCCGCATACGACCGGACCGTCTCCCGTGCCCGTTTCATCGCCGCCGACTCGCGCAGCAGACCCAGAGCCTCGGCGTGCAGATCGTCGTCGGTCACCGGCCCGGTGGCCAGGATCTCGCGCAGCCGCACCGCCGACGCGTCGGTGTCGTCGCCGGCCAGCGCATACAGCACCGGGAGGGTCGGCACGCCCTCACGCAGGTCGGTGCCCGGCGTCTTGCCCGACTGCACCGAATCGGACGCGATGTCGAGCAGGTCGTCGGAGAGCTGAAAGGCGATGCCGATCGTCTCGCCATAACCCGCCAGGGCTTCGACGTGCTCCGGCGCAGCGCCCGAGAACATCCCCCCGAAACGGGCCGACGTCGAAATCAGCGACGCTGTCTTCTCGGAGATGACCCGCAGGTAGTGATCGATCGGGTCGGTGCCACGCGGCCCCGCCGTCTCGGCGATCTGCCCGTGCACCAGCCGGGCGAATGTGCGCGCCTGCAGCCGCACCGCCTCGGTCCCCAGCGACGCGGCGATGTCGGCCGCCCGCGCGAACAGATAGTCACCGACCAGGATGGCCAGCGAGTTGCCCCAGCGGGCGTTGGCGCTGTCGGCCCCGCGCCGCACGGCCGCCTCATCCATGACGTCGTCGTGATAGAGCGTCGCCAGGTGGGTGAGCTCCACCACGAGCGACGCATCGATGATCTCGGCCCGCTCGGCCTGACCGAACTGCGCCCCCAGCGCCACGATCATCGGCCGGAACCGCTTGCCGCCGGCATCCAGAAGGTGCCGCGCGGCCTCGGTCACCAGCGGGTCAGCGCTGGCCACGTTGCTGCGCAGCGCCTCCTCCACGCGCGCCAGCGTCGCTGTCACGGCCTCGTCGACGCCCGCGTCAATTTCCAGGCCGAGCCCCGCGAGCGCACTGTCACCGGTGCTCATCACGCTTTCACGATGCCATATGCCTCCGACACTTCCCGTGCCAGGGTTATCAAGATCATTCCATGGGTACGGGCACAGCCCCTGCTCACCACACAGACCGGCCGGTCGATGGTGACGCTCCCCACCCGCCGCCGGGTTGTCCCGACCGGTCCGGCCAGCCGCCCGCCCCACCCACCGTCCCACCTCACCGCGTCACGCCCTCGCTCCGCGCCGCACCCAGACAGTGGTAGTCGAGCACGGCACCCGCCGCCCACACACCGCCCGCACCCACCACCAACCGGCACAGCGGTAGCCGAGCACGGCACCCGCCGCCCACACACCGCCCGCACCCACCACCGCCCGACACGGTGATAGCCGAGCGCGGTATCGCCCTGCTGTCAGGAGCGGGCCTGTGGAACCCGGGCGCTAACCTGCCGCACATGCGCCTGCCTCCGCTGCCGACACCGGTCCCACCGCTGACGCCCGAGCAGATGGCCATGCGCGCCGTGGGCGACCGCCCCACCGAGGTCAGCCAGCCGATTACGGTCAGCGAGTACGACCCGTCGTGGCCCGCACGCTTCGAACGCGAGGAGCAGCGGATCCGGGCCGCACTCGGCCCCGGCGTGCTGGCGCTGGACCACGTCGGCTCCACGGCCGTACCCGGATTGGCGGCCAAAGACCGCGTCGACATCGACCTGATCGTGGCTGATCCCGCCGACGAGGACGCCTACGTGCCCGCGCTGACCGCAGCCGGTTACCGCCTCGCGACCCGGGAGCCGCACTGGTATGAACATCGCGCCCTCTGGACCGCCACCCACGACGTCAACCTGCACGTCTTCGGCCCCGATTGCGACGAACACCTGCGGCATCTCGTCTTCCGCGATCACCTGCGCGCCAACCCGGCCGATCGCGAGCTCTACGCCGCCGCGAAACGACAGGCGGCCACCGACCACCCGATGAGCATGGCGAACTACGTAGCCGCCAAGGCCACCGTGGTGATCGCCATCCTCACTCGCGCCGGGCTGACCTGACACCACAGTGGACAGGCTGCTCGTCGGCCTGTCCCACACCCGGCTCGACGGCACCGACGCCGAGTGCGACCGTGTCGTCGCCGAGATGGCCACTGCGGTCGGCGCGTCGCAACGCGCCGGGCGGGCGCGGTTTTGCCGCTGCTACGACGGCGCGGCGAGCTTACGTTTCGATGGGCAGAAAAGGCTCTTGAAACAGAAGAACCCCGGCCGAGAGCGACCGGGGTCCTTCCGTAAGCGAAACGAGCAGCTATCTCACGAACTGCGCCGCGTTGTTGGTGAGGTCGATCAGGGGGGCGGGCGCGACGCCCAGCGCCAGCGTGGCCAGGAAGCCGATCGCCAGGGCCGCCGACGTCATCGCGCCGGGCAGGGACACCGTGGGGGTCGTCTCCCCGGGCTCGCTCAGCCACATCATCACGACGACCCGCAGGTAGGGGAACGCCAGCAGCATGCTGGTGATGACGCCGACGATGACCAGCCAGGTTTGTCCGCCCTCGATGGCCGCGCCGAAGACCGCGAACTTGCTGGTGAAACCGCTGGTCAGCGGGATGCCGGCGAAGGCCAGGAGGATGAATGTGAACAGGCCGGCGAACAGCGGGCTCTTCCGGCCGAGGCCGGCCCAGCGGGAGAGGTGGGTGGCTTCGCCGTCGGCGTCGCGGACCAGGGTCACGATGCCGAAGGCGGCCAGGACCGAGAAGCCGTACGCGACCAGGTAGAACATGGTGCTGGAGAGGCCGCTCTTGTTCAGGGCGACCGCGCCGACCAGCAGGTAGCCGGCGTTGGCGATGGACGAGTAGGCCAGCAGGCGCTTCATGTCGGTCTGGGTGACCGCGAGGATCGCGCCGACGAGCATGGTGAGGACCGCGATCGCGCCCAGGACGGGCTGGAAGTCCCAGCGGACGCCGTCGAAGGCCACGTAGAGGATGCGCAGCAGGGCGCCGAAGGCGGCGACCTTGGTGCAGGCCGCCATCAGGGCCGTAACGGGGGTGGGGGCACCCTGGTAGACGTCCGGTGTCCAGACGTGGAAGGGCGCCAGCGCGCCCTTGAAGAGCAGGCCGATGGCGACCAGGGCGAGGCCGGCGAACAGCAGCACCTGACTGCGCTCGGGGGTGGCCACCGCGTCGTGGATCTGGCTGAACTGCACGCCCCCGGAGAAGCCGTAGATGAGGGCCACGCCGAACAGGAAGAACGCCGAGGCGTACGAGCCGAGCAGGAAGTACTTGAGCGCGGCCTCCTGGCTGAGCAGGCGCCGGCGGCGGGCCAGCGCGCACAGCAGGTAGAGCGGCAGCGAGAAGACCTCGAGCGCGACGAACATGGTCAGCAGGTCGTTAGCGCCGACGAACAGCAGCATGCCGCCGAGCGCGAACAAGGTCAGCGGGTAGACCTCGGTGGCGCCGGGCTCGCTGCCGGCCTGCTTGAGGTCTTTCTGGGAGCCGACCGTGATCGCCGCCTGGGAGACGAACGCGCCGCCCTTCTCGACCGTCCGTTCGCCGATCAGCAGCAGCGACACCAGGCCGAGCAGCAGGATCGCGCCCTGCAGGAACAGGGTGGGGCCGTCGACCGCGACCGCGCCGCCGATGGTGACGGTGCGCTTGTCGCGGAAGACGATCACCACGACGAAGGCGGCGACGGTGGCCAGCAGGGCCAGGCCGAGCTGGATCGGGTGACGGGACCGCTTCGGGGCGAGCGCCTCGATCAGCACCCCGACGCAGGCGGCCCCGAAGAGGATCAACATGGGCGCCAGGGCGCCGTAGTCGATCGCGGGCAGTTTGAGGTCTCCCATGGCTACGGAGCCGTCCTTCCGTTTGCGACCGCCGTCGGGCCCGGATCTTGCGCGCCGACGTCCTGCATGGTCGCCTGAACCGCCGGGTTGATCACGTCGGTGATCGGCTTCGGGTAGAAGCCGAAGATGATGAGCAAGGCCACCAGCGGCGCGACGACCACCTTTTCACGCAGCGTGATGTCGGAGTGCATGGCCGGCACCGCGGTCAGGGCCGGGTTCAGGGTGCCCTGGGTGGTGCGCTGGACCATCCACAGCACGTACGCCGCGGCCAGGATGATGCCCGCAGTGGCGACCACGGCCCAGGCCTTGTGCACGGTGAACGTGCCGATCAGGACCAGGAACTCGCTGACGAACGGGGCCGTGCCGGGCAGCGCCAGCGAGGCCAGACCGGCGAAGAACAGCACGCCGGCCAGCACCGGGACCAGCTTGCCGGCGCCGCCGAAGTCGCTGACCAGGGCGGAGCCGCGTCGGCTGACGAACATGCCGACGACCAGGAACAGCAGGCCGGTGGCGAGGCCGTGGTTGACCATGTAGAGCACCGAGCCGGTGCCGCCCTGCGTGGTGAAGGCGAAGATGCCGATGCCGATGAACCCGAAGTGCGCGATCGAGGTGTACGACACCAGGCGCTTCAGGTCGTTCTGCCCGACCGCGAGCAGCGCCGCGTAGATGATGCCGATCACCGCGAGGGCGATCGCGACCGGTGCGAACCAGCGCGACGCCTCGGGGAACATCGGCAGGCAGTAGCGCAGGATGCCGAAGGTGCCGACCTTGTCGAGCACGCCGACCAGCAGCGCCGCGGCACCGGCCGGGGCGGCGCCACCGGCGTCCGGCAGCCAGGTGTGGAACGGGAAGAACGGGGCCTTGATCGCGAAGGCGATGAAGAAGCCGAGGAACAGCCAGCGTCCCGCCTCGGTGCCGATGTCCGCGTTGACCAGCGTCTGCCAGTCGAACGAGTTCTTACCGGCGACGATCCACACGCCGATCACCGCGGCCAGCATGAAGAGGCCGCCGACGAGCGAGTAGAGGAAGAACTTGACCGCCGCGTACTGCCGGCGCTGGCCGCCGTAGCTGCCGATGATGAAGTACATCGGCACGAGCATGACCTCGAAGAACACGTAGAACAGGAAGATGTCGGAGGCCGCGAAGACGCCGATCATCGTGCACTCGAGGGCCAGGAGCAGGGCGAAGTAGGTGGGCACGCTGCGCTTGGTCTGCTCCGCGTCGTGCCACGAGGCGAGGATCACCAGGGGTACGAGCACAGCGATCAGCATCAGCAGGACCAGCGCGATGCCGTCCACCTCGAAGGTGAAGCGCACACCCCAGTTCGGGATCCACGGGTACGACTCGCGGAACTGGAAACGCTCGCCCTTCGCCTCGAAGGCGATCCACATCAGGACGCTGAAGACCAGCACGACCAGCGACCAGGCCAGGGCGACGACCTTGGCCAGTTGTCCCTTGGACTTGGGGATGAGCGCGACCACCAACGCACCGACCAGGGGCAGCAGCGTGAGGATCGACAGGAACGGGAAGTTAGCGAACATTTATTCGGCCTCTCGCCCTCTCAGAACTGCACGCCTTGCCCGACTATCGGACCGAAAAACATTCGTCACGCCAGCCACCCCAACTGAACGGCGAGGAAGGCACCGACGACCAGGACCGCGCCAGTGAGCATCGAGAGGGCGTACGAGCGCACGAAACCGGTCTGCAGCCGGCGCAACCGGCCGGAACTGCCGCCGACCCCGGCCGCGATCCCGTTGACCACGCCGTCGATGCCCTTGTTGTCCAGGTAGACCAGCGCCCGGGTCAGGTAGATGCCGGGCTTCTCGAACACCGCCTCGTTGATCGAGTCGGTGTACAGGTTTTTGCGGGCCGCGGTGACCACCACGCCGGCCGGCTGCGGCGCGAGGGCGGTGCCCCGGCGGAACATCAGCCCGGCGATGGCCGCACCGAGCACGCTGACCACGATCGTCGCGGTGCTGACGAGCCAGGCCCACTTCCAGTCCGAGTGCTCCGCCTCGCCGGTGACCGGTGCGAGCCAGTCGGGCACGCTGGTGCTGAGCAGGAAACCGGCGCCGATCGAGCCCACGGCCAGCAGCATCAGCGGCACGGTCATGACGAACGGCGACTCGTGCGGATGCTTGTTGTCCTCGGTGTAGCGCTCCGGACCGTGGAAGGTCAGCACGAAGAGCCGGGTCATGTAGAAGGCGGTCAGACCGGCGCCGGCCAGTGCGGCGAGGCCGTAGAGCCAGCCCGTCCAGCCCGGCCGCTCGAAGGCCGCCTCGATGATCGGGTCCTTGGAGAAGAAGCCGGACAGCGGCGGGATGCCGATGATCGCCAGCCAGCCCATCATGAAGGTGAGCCAGGTCCACTTCATGTATTTGCGCAGGCCACCGAAGCGCCGGATGTCGACCTGGTCGTGCATGCCGTGCATGACCGAGCCGGCGCCGAGGAACATGTTGGCTTTGAAGAAGCCGTGGGCCAGCAGGTGGATGATCGCCAGCGCGTAGGCGGCGCCGCCGAGACCGACGCCGAGGAACATGTAGCCGATCTGGGACACCGTCGACCAGGCCAGCACCCGCTTGATGTCGTCCTTGGCCGCGCCAATGATGCAGCCCATCAGCAGCGTGAGCGCGCCGACGCTGACCACGACGGTCTGCAGCACCTCGTTGGCCGAGAAGATGGCGTTGGACCGGGCGATCAGGTAGACGCCGGCGGTGACCATGGTCGCGGCGTGGATCAGGGCCGAGACCGGGGTCGGGCCCTCCATCGCGTCCGGTAGCCAGGCGTGCAGCGGGAACTGACCGGACTTACCGGCCGCACCGAGCATCAGCAGCAGGCCCATGACCAGCACCGTGGTCGCGGACAGCGAACCCACGCCGTTGAAGACCTCGGAATATTGAGTGCTGCCGAGCTGCGCGAACATCAGGAAGATGCCGATGGCCAGGCCGGCGTCGCCGACCCGGTTCATCAGGAACGCCTTCTTGCCCGCGGTGGCCGCCGACGGCCGGCTCGTCCAGAAGGAGATCAGCAGGTACGACGCCAGACCGACGCCCTCCCAGCCGAAGTACAGCATCACGTAGTTGTTGCCGAGCACCAGCAGCAGCATGGCCGCGACGAACAGGTTGAAGTATCCGAAGAACTTCCGCCGGCCCTCGTCGTGCTCCATGTAACCCACCGCGTACAGGTGGATCAGGGAGCCCACCCCGGTGATCAGCAGGACGAACACGCCGGACAGCGGGTCGAACAGCAACCCGAAGTCGACGTGCAGCTTGCCGACCGCGATGAAGTCGAACAGGCTCAGCTCGGCCGACCGGGCGTTGTCGGCCAGTCCCCGCAGGGCGAAGAAGTTGACCAGGCCGAGCACGAACGTGACGGCGACAGCCAGCACGCCGAGCCAGTGGCCCCACTTGTCGGCCCGCTTGCCCAGCAGCAGCAGGATCGCCGCGCTGGCCAGCGGAATCGCCACCAACAACCAGATACTGCTCAGCGTCCCCGTGGCCGGGGCATAGTGCACTGTCGCTTCCACTCCAAAGCCCCTTTTAGTACTTCAGCAGGTTCGCGTCGTCGACGCTCGCCGAACGTCGCGTCCGGAAGATCGACATGATGATCGCGAGGCCCACCACGACCTCGGCCGCCGCGACCACCATCACGAAGAACGAGATGATCTGACCGTCCAGGCCGCCGTTGATCCGGCTGAAGGTGACCAGCGCGAGGTTCGCCGCGTTGAGCATCAGCTCGATGCACATGAACAGCACGATCGCGTTGCGCCGGATCAGTACGCCGGCCGCGCCGATCGTGAAGAGGATCGCCGCGAGGATGAGGTAATAGTCGGGAGTCACTTCTTCTCCGTGTTCTTGAGCTCGGCCTCGCGCTCCGTCAGCTCACGTACGGGCAGGATCGGCGAGATGCTCCGCTCGGATCCGTTGCCGTCGGGCAGGCGGGCCGGGGCGGCGACCGACATCGTGTTGGCGTAGACGCCGGGGCCGGCCTTCGGGCCCGGGTAGTTGCCCGGGCGGAACCGGGCGGTCATCCGGGTGAGCTGGTCGGCGATGTCCGCCTTGGTCCGCTCGACGTGGGCCAGCACCATCGCGCCGACCGCCGCGGTGATCAGCAGCGCCGAGGTGACCTCGAAGGCGAACACGTACCGGGTGAACAGCAGCGAGGCCAGGCCGGGCACGTTGCCGTTGGCGTTGGCGGCGGACAGACCGACCGACTCGGTGTCGCCCAGCGCACGGGCCAGACCGGTCGCGACCAGCGCGGCGAAGCCGACGCCGAGCACGATCGCGGCGACCCGCTGGCCGCGCAACGTCTCGATCAGCGAGTCGGACGCGTCCCGGCCGACCAGCATCAGCACGAACAGGAACAGCATCATGATCGCGCCGGTGTAGACGATGATCTGCACCGCGCCGAGGAACGGCGCCGAGTTCATCACGTAGATGAAGCCCAGGCAGAGCATGGTGACGACCAGCCAGAGGGCGGAGTGCACCGCGTTGCGGGCGATGACCATGCCCAGGCCGCCGATCACGGCCAGGGTGCCGAGGATCCAGAACCCCCAGGCCTCGCCGGTGGACACGTGGTCCGCGGCGGCGGCGAGGATCGTGTCGGTGGTCATTTCCCGTCACCCCTTCCGCCGCCACCCGCCGTGCTCGCGTCCTGGGTGCCGGAGTCCGACCAGGGCGCGCGCTCGGCGCCGGCCGAGGTGCCCGGGTTGGTCAGCGCGCCGACGTAGTAGTCCTTGTCGGTCTCGCCGAGGCGCATCGGGTGCGGCGGCTGCTCCATGCCCGGCAGCAGCGGCGCCAGCAGTTCCTTCTTGGTGAAGATGAGGTCCTGCCGGCTGTCGCGGGCCAGCTCGTACTCGTTGCTCATGGTCAGCGAACGGGTCGGGCAGGCCTCGATGCACAGGCCGCAGAAGATGCACCGGGCGTAGTTGATCTGGTAGATGCCCGCATAACGCTCGCCCGGCGAGAAACGCATCTCGTCGGTGTTGTCGGCGCCCTCGACGTAGATCGCGTCGGCCGGGCAGGCCCAGGCGCACAGCTCGCAGCCGATGCACTTCTCCAGGCCGTCCGGGTGCCGGTTGAGGATGTGCCGGCCGTGGTAGCGCGGGGCCGGCTTGGGCGGCGAGAACGGGTAGTCGGTGGTGATGACCTTGCGGAACATGTGCGCGAAGGTCACCCCGAAGCCCTTGAAGGAGCCCGTGAACGACACCGTCACACCTCCTTCTCGGAAGATCCGTCGCCGACCGTGGCCGGGGCCCGTTCGGCGACCGCACGCCGGGCGCGCGGGCTCGGCGGTACTTGCAGGTCCATGGGTGGCACCGGGAAACTGCCCGGCGGCCGGTTGGCCAGCTGCTCCTCGATCGAGAGCTTGCGGGCCTTCTTCGCCGACGGCCAGAACAGCGCGATCAGCAGCACCACGATGACCACGCCGCCGATCACCAGCCACCGCGTGGTGTTGGAGAGCTCGTTGTTGGCGACCTTCACGCCGGCCAGGAACAGGATCCAGACCAGGTTGACCGGGATCAGGACCTTCCAGCCGAACCGCATGAACTGGTCGTAGCGCATCCGGGGCAGCGTGGCCCGCAGCCAGATGAAGCCGAACAGCAGGATCAGGACCTTGCCCAGCCACCACAGCAGCGGCCACCAGCCCTGGTTGAACATGCCGTCGTTGATCGAGCTGATCGGCCACGGCGCCCGCCAGCCGCCCAGGAACAGCGTGGTGGCGAAGGCCGAGACGGTGATCATGTTGATGTATTCGGCCAGGAAGAACAGCGCGAACTTGAACGAGGAGTATTCGGTGTGGAAGCCGCCGACCAGCTCGGACTCGGCCTCGGGGAGGTCGAACGGCGCCCGGTTGGTCTCGCCGACCGCGGCGATGCAGTAGATCACGAAGCTGGGCAGCAGCAGGATCGCGTACCAGCTCGGTGCGGTCGGGTTCCAGCCGAAGATGTCGAAGCCCGCCGCGCCGTTACCGGCCTGGGCCTTGACGATCTGCGAGGTGCTCATCGTGCCGGCGGTCATGAAGACCGCGACGATCGACAGACCCATGGCGACCTCGTACGAGATCATCTGAGCACTTGATCGAAGACCACCGAGCAGCGGGTACGTCGACCCGGACGCCCACCCGGCCAGCACCACGCCGTACACCGCCATCGACGAGCAGGCCAGCAGCACCAGCACGGACACCGGAACGTCGGTGAGCTGGAGCGCCGTCTTGTGCCCGAACATGGAGACGACCGGCCCGAACGGGATCACCGCGAACGCCGTGAACGCCACCGTCGCGGAGATCACCGGCGCGATGAAGTAGACCACCTTGTCGGCGGTCTTCGGGATGATCTCTTCCTTGAACGGCAGCTTCACGCCGTCGGTGAGGCTCTGCAGCCAGCCCTTCGGGCCCACCTGGTTGGGGCCCGGCCGGACCGCCATCCGGGCCACGACCTTGCGCTCGTAGTTGATCGTGAAGAGCGTCAGGAGGAGCAGGACGACGAAGACCCCGAGCAGCTTGATCAGCGCGATCCACCACGGCGTGTCTTCGAACGACTGCAGCGTCGGGTCCTGAGCGAGGACGGTGAGTCCGGTCATGAGGAAAGAGCCCCCTCGGCGAGGATCGGGCCCGGCACCCCGGCCGACAGCCGGACCACCGCTCCCGCGTTGACCCCCAGGCTGCGGCGGACCGTCGAGCCTGGCGAGTTGGTGGGCACCCACACCACCTGCGGGGGCAGGTCGGTGATCGCGGCCGGCAGCGTCACGCCACCGCGGTCGGTGCTGACCGTGATCAGGTCACCGTCCGCGACGCCGAGCGCGTCGGCCAGGTCCTTGCCGATCCGGGCCAGTGGGGGGCGGGCCGTGCCGGCCAGGGCCTCGTCGCCGTCCTGCAGCGAACCGAGGTCGATCAGCTGGTGCCAGGTGGCCAGCACCGCCTCGTGCGCACCGGGCCGGGCCGCGGCGGCCGCGGACACGGTCGGCAGCGCCGTACGCTCCGAGCGGCTGGCCGGCATCGCGCCCAGCTCGCGGCGGATCGTGGTCACGTCGCCGGTGCCCAGCGTCACGTCCATCAGCGCGCCGATGGCCTCGAGGACCCGGCCGTCGGTCATCGCCGTATTCGGCAGGACCGCGTCGAACGACCGCAGCCGGCCCTCCCAGTCGAGGAACGTGCCGGCCTTTTCCGCCGCCGGGGCGACCGGCAGCACGACGTCGGCCCGGCGGGTCACGGCACTCTGCCGGATCTCCAGGCTGACGACGAAGCCGGCCGCGTCCAGCGCTTCCTCGGCCGCCCGCGGGTCGGCCAGGTCGGCCGGGTCGACCCCGGCCACCAGCAGGCCGCCGAGCGCACCGGACCGGGCCGCGGCGACGATGCCGTCGGTGTCCCGGCCGACCGCGCTGGGCAGCACGCCGGAGGCGAGGTCCCAGGCCGCGCCGAGCTCGGCGCGGGCCGACGGGTCGGTGACCGGACGGCCACCGGGCAGCAGGTTGGGCAGGCAGCCGGCGTCGACCGCGCCTCGGTCACCGGCCCGCCGGGGCACCCAGGCCAGCCGGGCGCCGGTGCGGGCGGCCAGGGCGGCCGCCGCTGACAGCGCGCCGGGCACGGTGGCCAGACGCTCGCCGACGATCAGGAGCGCGCCCGGGGCGGCCAGCGCGGCGGCGACGGTGGCGTCACCGGCCAGCAGGCCGGTCTCGGCGCCGGGCACGGCCGCCACCAGCGTGGCGCCGAGCTTCTCGAGGCTACGGGTCAGGAACGGCGCCACCGCGGTGACCTTGAGCTTGCGCTTGCGGCTGCCCTTGCGCAGCCGCAGGAAGAGGATCGGGCATTCTTCCTCGGGCTCCAGGCCGGCGATCACGACCGAGGGCGCGTTCTCGACGTCGGTGTAGGTGACGTCGGTGACCCCGGCGACCGTGGCCGCCAGGAACTCGGCCTCCTCGGCCGAGTGCGGGCGGGCCCGGAAGTCGATGTCGTTGGTGCCGAGCGCGACGCGGGCGAACTTGGCGTACGCGTACGCGTCCTCGACCGTCAGCCGGCCGCCGGTCAGCACGCCGACGCCGGTCTTCCGGGCGGCGGTCAGCCCCTCGGCCGCGGCGAGCAGCGCCTCACTCCAGGCGGCGGTGCGGTACTCGCCCGTTTCCTGGTCGCGGATCAGCGGCTCGGTGATGCGGTCGGCCGCTGTCGCGTACCGGAAGCCCCAACGGCCCTTGTCGCAGTTCCACTCCTCGTTGACCTCCGGGTCGTCGCCGGCCAGGCGGCGCAGCACCTTCCCGCGGCGGTGGTCGGCCCGCATGTCGCAGCCGGCCGCGCAGTGCTCGCACGCGGTCGGCGTGGAGACCAGGTCGAACGGGCGGGCCCGGAACCGGTACTGCTCGCCGGTCAGCGCGCCGACCGGGCAGATCTGGATGGTGTTGCCGGAGAAGTACGAGTTGAACGG
Source organism: Actinoplanes sp. NPDC049265 (assembly GCF_043197135.1). NCBI lineage: Bacteria > Bacillati > Actinomycetota > Actinomycetes > Micromonosporales > Micromonosporaceae > Actinoplanes > Actinoplanes sp. NPDC049265. Next base: position 317,334 of record NZ_JBICSP010000005.1, read on the forward strand.
TACGTCGCCCTCGCCCTCGCCGACCTGCCCGTCGCCGGTGAGCTCGCCGCCGAAGAAGTCGTCCCGGTAGACGTTGATCTGCTCGCCCGACGAGCGGTCCATCAGGTCGATGAACTTGTCGCCGGCGATCTCCTCGGAGAACCGGGTGCAGCGCTGGCACAGGATGCAGCGCTCGCGGTCGAGCAGCACCTGGCTGGAGATGTGGATCGGCTTCTCGTATTCCCGCTTGTGCTCGTGGAAGCGGGAGTCGGTGCGGCCGTTGGACATCGCCTGGTTCTGCAGCGGGCACTCGCCGCCCTTGTCGCAGGTCGGGCAGTCCAGCGGGTGGTTGGCCAGGAGCAGCTCCATCACACCGTGCTGGGCCTTGTCGGCCACCTCGGAGGTGAGCTGGGTCTTGACCACCATGCCCTCGGCCACGGTCTGGGTGCAGGAGGCGACCGGCTTGCGCTGGCCCTCCACCTCGACCAGGCACTGGCGGCAGGCGCCGGCCGGGGCCAGCAGCGGGTGGTCGCAGAACCGCGGGATCGCCGTGCCCATCCGCTCGGCGACCCGGATGACCAGCTCGCCCTTCTCGGCCTGGACCTCGACGCCGTCAATGGTCAGCGTGACGAGATCAGCCTTCTTAGCCACGTCCGTCATCAGTGCGCTCCTACCAGGGCCTTCTCGGACAGCCGCGGAGCGGTCCGGCCCTCGATGTAGTCCAGGTAGTCCTGGCGGAAGAACTTGAGCGTGGACACCACCGGGGTCGCCGCGCCGTCGCCCAGGCCGCAGAACGACCGGCCGAAGATGTTGTCCGCGGTGTCCTGCAGGGTGTCGAGGTCCTGATAGGTGCCCTGGCCGGAGAGGATCCGGCGGTACGTCCGCACCATCCAGTAGTTGCCCTCGCGGCACGGTGTGCACTTGCCGCACGACTCGTGGTGGTAGAACTCCAGCCACCGCCAGGTCGCGTAGACCGGGCAGTCCTGGTCGGAGAAGATCTGCATCGCCGTGGTGCCCAGGATCGACCCGGCCGCCGCCACGCCCTCGAAGTCCATCGGGGTGTCGATGTGCTCGGCCGTCAGCAGCGGCGTGGACGAGCCGCCCGGCGTCCAGAACTTCAGGTTGTGGCCGGGCTTCATGCCGCCGGCCAGCTCGATCAGCTCGCGCAGGGTGATGCCCAGGCCGCACTCGTACTGGCCCGGGTTGGCGATCCGGCCGGACAGCGAGTAGATCATCGGGCCGGACGACTTCTCGGTACCCATGCTCTTCCACCAGTCGGCGCCACCGAGCACGATGTAGGGCACGCTGGCGATGGTGCCGACGTTGTTGACCACGGTCGGGCTGGCGTAGAGGCCGGCCACGGCCGGGAACGGCGGGCGCAGGCGCGGCTGGCCGCGGAAGCCCTCGAGCGAGTCGAGCAGCGCCGTCTCCTCGCCGCAGATGTACGCTCCGGCCCCGCTGTGCACGACCAGGTCGAGGTCGAACCCGGTGCCCAGGATGTTCTCGCCGAGGAAGCCCTTGGCGTACGCCTCCTTGACCGCGTTGCGCAGCCGGCGAGCCGCGTGCACCGCCTCGCCCCGGATGTAGATGAATGCCCGGCTGGCCCGGATCGCGTACGAGGCGATGATCGCGCCCTCGATCAGCGAGTGCGGGTCGTAGGTCATCAGCGGCAGGTCCTTGCAGGTGCCCGGCTCGCCCTCGTCGGCGTTGATCACCAGGTAGTGCGGCTTGCCGTCGCCCTGGGGGATGAAGCCCCACTTGAGACCGGTGGGGAAGCCGGCGCCGCCGCGGCCGCGCAGGCCCGAGTCCTTGATCAGCTGGATCAGGTCGTCCGGGTGCACGTCGAGCGCCTTCTTCAGCGCCGCGTAGCCGTCCAGCCGCTGGTAGACGTCGATCTTCCAGGCGTCCGGCGACAACCAGCGCTTGGTCAGCACCGGGGTCAGCTTTTCCAGCACCTCACGCCGTGGCTGAGTCACTTCTTCTCCTCGGTGCCGGGCTGGGCGCTCTGCTGACCCGGGTTCACCCGCCGGGTGCGGCCGCGCTTCTGCCCGGCGTTGCTCTCGCTCACGATGCTTTCGCCGCGCTGGGTGTCGCCGGCGGGCTTGCCGTCACCGGCGGTGGCGTTCTGCGCGACGCCCGACGCCTCGGCCGGGTTGGTCGGCACCGGCTGCTCGGCCGTGGTCGTACCGGTGCGATCCGGTTCGCCCGTGGTCGGGTTGCGCTGCTCGGCCGTACGCGTCTGGGGGTCCTTGACGTCCTCGCCCGCGGTCTCGGCACCGGCGTGCCGGGAGGTGACCGCCTCCTTGACCGCTCCGACCGCCTTCTTGGCCGCGGTCTTGAGCTTGCCGTCGTGCGGTGCGCCGTCCCGGGCCGGCGACGGGTCCTTGACCGCCCGCGCCGACTCGTCCTTGGGATCCTTGGTCCGGGTGATCGGCGTGTCCAGGTTGAAGTCGGCCACCGCCACACCGTGCTGCTGGGCCAGGGTCACGCCGCGCAGCGTCGGCGCGCCGGCGACACCGTCGGCCACCGCGCCGTCCCGCTCGTCGGCGAAGCCGGCCAGCTGGAACTGCATCTCCTTGAGCGAGCAGACCCGGGCGCCCCGGGACGGGGTGACCGGCTCGCCGCTACGCAGCTTTTCGACCATGCCGACGGTGCCCTCAGGGGTGGCCTCGTCCAGCGTGAAGTCGTAGTTGACGGTGACCACCGGCGCGTAGTCGCAGGCGGCCAGGCACTCAGCGTGCTCCAGGGTGACCCGGCCGTCGGTGGTGGTCTCGTCGTGGCCCACGCCCAGGTGCTCGGAGAGCTGGTCGTAGATCTCCTGGCCACCCATCACGTTGCACAGCGTGTTGGTGCAGACGCTGACCAGGTATTCGCCGGTCGGGCGGCGCTTGTACATCGTGTAGAACGTGGCGACCGCGCCGACCTGGGCCTTGTTGATGCCCAGGACCTCGGCGCAGAAGGCGACACCCCGCGGGCTGACGTGCCCCTCCTCGGTCTGCACCAGGTGCAGCAGCGGGAGCAGGGCCGACCGGCTGCGGCCGATCGGGTAGCGCGCGATGATCTCGAGCGCGGGTTCCAGCAGCTTCTCAGCGAGCGGCAGAGCGGCCGGGGAGAAGTCGGCAGTCGTTACGGTCATTTAGCGGTCACACCCACCCATCACGGGGTCCAGGGAGGCGCCGCCGGCGATCACGTCGGCGAGCAGCGCACCCTCGGCCATCGCGGGGATGGCCTGGAGGTTCACGAAGCTGGGGTCGCGGTAGTGCACCCGGTAGGGGTGAGTGCCGCCGTCGGACACCGCGTGCACACCCATCTCGCCGCGCGGGTGCTCGATGCCGACGTAGACCTGGCCCGGCGGCACCCGGAAGCCCTCGGTCACCAGCTTGAAGTGGTGGATCAGCGATTCCATCGACTGGCCCATGATCTTGGCGACGTGCTCGAGCGAGTTCCCGAGCCCGTCGACGCCCAGGGCCAGCTGGGACGGCCACGCGATCTTCTTGTCCTGGACGTAGATCGGACCCGGGCGGAGCCGGTCGAGGGCCTGCTCGACGATCTTCAGCGACTCGCGGATCTCGGCCACCCGGACCAGGTAGCGGCCCCACACGTCGGCGGTCTGCGCGGTCGGCACGTCGAACTCGTAGTTCTCGTACCCGGAGTACGGCATGGTCTTGCGCAGGTCCCACGGCAGGCCGGCCGAGCGCAGCACCGGCCCGGTGATGCCCAGCGCCAGGCAACCGGTCACGTCGAGGACGGCCACGCCCTGCGTACGCTCCTGCCAGATGACCTGGCCGGAGAGCATCGCCTCGTATTCCTTGAGCTTCTTGGGCATGTACTTCAAGAAGTCACGGATCTTGCGGATGGCTGATTCCGGCACGTCCTGCGAGAGCCCGCCCGGCCGGATGTAGCCGTTGTTCATCCGCAGACCGGACGTCTCCTCGAAGATGTCCAGGATGTACTCGCGCTCGCGGAAGCCGTACAGCATCATCGAGATCGCGCCGAGTTCCATGCCGGTGGTCGCCAGCCACACCAGGTGCGAGGCGATCCGCTGGAGTTCCATGAACATCACGCGGATGGTCTGCGTCCGCTCGGTGATCTGATCGGTGATCCCGAGCAGCTTCTCCACCGCGAGGCAGTAACCGGCCTCGTTGAACATGTTGGACAGGTAGTCCATCCGCGTGACGAACGTGACGCCCTGGGTCCAGTTGCGGTATTCCAGGTTCTTCTCGATGCCGGTGTGCAGGTAACCGACCACCGGGCGGGCCTGGGTGACGGTCTCGCCCTCGAGTTCCAGCACCAGCCGGAGCACGCCGTGCGTGGACGGGTGCTGCGGGCCCATGTTGACAACGATCTTCTCGTTGCTGAGTGGGTCGATGCTGCCGGTGATCGAGTCCCAGTCCCCACCGGTGACGGTGAAGACCCGGCCCTCGGTGGTCTCGCGTTCGGTCGCGTATTGAGAGGAAGTCACTGGTAAACCCTCCGCTGGTCGGGCGGCGGAATCTCGGCGCCCTTGTATTCCACGGGCACGCCGCCGAGCGGGTAGTCCTTGCGCTGCGGGTGGCCCTCCCAGTCGTCCGGCATGAGGACCCGGGTGAGGTTGGGGTGGCCGGTGAAGACGACTCCGAACATGTCGTAGGTCTCCCGTTCCTGCCAGTCGGCGGTCGGGTAGACGCTGGTGACGCTCGGAACCGTCTGGCCCTCGGCCACGGCCACCTCGAGGCGGGCCCGCCGGCGATAGGTCATCGAGGTCAGTTGGTATGAGATGTGGAACCGGCGCGGGTCGCTGCCGAGGTAGTCGACGCCGTCCACCGAGGAGCACAGCTCGAACCGCAGCGCCTCGTCGTCGCGCATGATCTGGGCGACCTCGGCGATCCGTTCCGCCTTGATGTGCAGGGTCAGCTCGCCGCGGTCGACGACGACCCGCTCGACCGCGTCGGCGAAGCCCGGGTACGCCTCCTCCAGCGCGTCGTAGACCTCGTCGAAGTAGCCGCCGAACGGCCGCGACGAGTCCGCCGTGGTCGCCCGCTTGCGGACCAGGCCGCCGAAGCCGGAGACGTCACCGCTGCCGGTGACGCCGAACATGCCCTTGTGCGGGCTCGGCGGCACCTGGGCCGGTGCGTCGATGTTCGCGCCGACCGGCTGGGTCGCCGGCACGCCGCCGTCGGACTCGGGGTTCGTCACTTTCCGTCCTCCCGCAGGTGCGGCTGCAGCTTCATCCAGTTCTCGATGCGCAGCTGCTCCTCACGGCCTTCCTTGACCGCCTTGGTCCACTCGGCCCGGCGGACCTTGTCGACCCGGTACGACGAGGGCATCGCGCCCGGCGCCACGACCGGCATCTTGCCCTCGGCCTTGCGGGCCTCGAGCATCTTGCGGCCGTTCGGTCCCAGCGGCTGGGCCATGACCTTCTCGCGCATCTTGAGGATCGCGTCGATCAGCATCTCGGGCCGCGGCGGGCAGCCCGGCAGGTAGATGTCGACCGGCACGATGTGGTCGACGCCCTGCACGATCGCGTAGTTGTTGAACATCCCGCCGGACGACGCGCAGACGCCCATCGAGATGACCGAACGCGGCTCGGGCATCTGGTCGTAGATGGTCCGGACCACCGGCGCCATCTTTTGACTGACCCGGCCGGCCACGATCATCAGGTCGGCCTGGCGGGGCGAGGCGCGGAACACCTCCATGCCCCAGCGACCGAGGTCGTAGTGCGGGCCGCCGGCCGCCATCATCTCGATGGCGCAGCAGGCCAGCCCGAACGTGGCGCCCCAGAACGACGACTTCCGGGCCCAGTTCGAAAGCTTCTCGACCGAGGTGAGCAGGATGCCGCTCGGCAGCTTCTCTTCGATTCCCATTGGTGATCAGTCCCAGTTGAGGCCGCCACGCCGCCACACGTACGTGTAGGCGATGAAGACGGTGACGATGAACAGGACCATCTCGATGAACCCGAACAGGCCGAGCGCCCCGAAGGAGACGGCCCACGGGTACAGGAAGATGGTCTCGATGTCGAAGATGATGAAGAGCATCGCGGTCAGATAGAACTTGACCGGGAAGCGGCCGCCGCCGATCGGCTGCGGCGCGGGCTCGATCCCGCACTCGTAGGCGTCCAGCTTGGCGCGGTTGTAACGCTTGGGTCCGACGATCGGTGCGATCGAGACGGAGAACAACGCGAACAGTGCGCCGAGGATCAGCAGCCCGACGATCGGGACGTACGGATTGACCGTCATGCTCTCTCCAGCTCGGGTGTCGTCCAGCTCACACTATTGATCCCGGATCCTCCGGTCGCGTCCGGGGTGGCCTGCGTTTTCATACCGCCGGAGCCACCTTGGTCAGACCGTTGATGATGCGGTCCATGGCGTCCCCGCCCCGCGGATCCGTCAGGTTCGCCAGCAGTTTCAGAACGAATCGCATGAGCGTCGGATGCGGCATGCCGTGCTTGGTCGCGATCCGCATGATCTGCGGGTTGCCGATCAGCTTCACGAAGACCCCACCCAGGCGGTAATACCCCCCAAAACGGATCTTCAACTCGGCCGGGTACGCCCGCAGCGCGCGCTCGCGGTCTGGCCCGGCCGGCCGGGCCAGCGCCTGCACCGCCACCTCGGCGGCCAGCTCGCCGGACTCCATCGCGTAGGCGATGCCCTCGCCGTTCATCGGGTTGACCATGCCGCCCGAGTCGCCGACCAGCATCATGCCGCGGGTGTAGTGCGGGACCCGATTGAAGCCCATCGGCAACGCCGCGCCCAGGATCGGGCCGTCGGCGTTGGTCTCGTCGGTCATGCCCCAGTCGGGCGGCGTGGTGGCCAGCCAGTCGTTGAGCATCGCGCGGTAGTTGGTCTTGCCGAAGGCGCTGGACGAGTTGAGGATGCCCAGCCCGACGTTCACCCGGCCGTCGCCGAGGCCGAAGATCCAGCCGTACCCGGGCAGCAGCCGCTCGCGGTCGGCGGCGCTGCGCAGTTCGAGCCAGGACTCCAGGTAGTCGTCGTCGGCCCGGACCGGCGAGTGGTAGTAACGCCGGACGGCCACGCCGATCGGGCGGTCGTCGCGCTTGGTCAGGCCCATGGCCAGCGGCAGCTTGCCGGACACGCCGTCCGCCGCGACGATCAACGGCGCGCGAAACTGGACGGGTTCCTTGGCCGGTCCGCGCCTGGCCTCGACGCCGATCGCGTGACCGTCGTCGTCCAGCACCGGGCCGGTCACGTTGACCTGGGTGTGCAGAATGGCGCCGGCCTCGACGGCGCGCTTGGCCAGCATGTCGTCGAAGTCGAGACGGGTACGGACCAAGCCGTAGCCGGGGAAACTGGCCAGCTCGGGCCAGTCGAGCTCGAGCCGCACGCCCCCGCCGATCACCCGGAGGCCCTTGTTCTGCAGCCAGCCGGCCTTTTCCGAGGTGTCGACGCCCATCCGGATCAGCTGCCGGGTAGCCCGTGGGGTCAGGCCGTCACCGCAGACCTTCTCGCGGGGGAACTCGGTTTTCTCCAGCAGGAGGACACGGAGCCCGTGCCTGGCCATGTGGTACGCGGCCGCGGAGCCGCCCGGCCCCGCGCCGACGATGATCACATCGGCCTCGTCGACGATCGCTGTCAGCTGCTCGTGCACGGCCTCACCTCCGTTTCGCGCTTGCTCGTGAAACAGTTCACAAGCCAGCCCACCCGGAGTCTAAGACGGCCATCGAGGCGCTTCGGGGTTAGGGAACCCTAACCAGGCGTCACGCCGCCGAACCGTCAGCCAGTGCCCGATCTGCCACCAGCCGGGCCGCTCCGTCCAGGTGTTTCCGAAACGTACCGCCCATCGCCCGGTCGAGCGCGACGATCAGCTGATCAACCAGATCCTGAGCCAGGCCCGGATCCTCGGCCGCGACCAGCCGGATCCGGTTGGCCAGCTCCAACGCGCGGCGTTCGCCCTCTTCCTGGTCGTCGATGGCGACATCGATATCGGTGTCGTCAAGATCCCCGAGTGTGCGCATACTTCCGTACGCTAGGCAGGGTTTCGAAGGTTTTTGGGGGTTTGGCCGGTTTTCATCAGGCTACTGCTTGGTCGCCCGATGCAGCGCCACCACCCCGCCGGTGAGGTTGCGCCAGCCGACCCGGGTCCACGGCCCGGCCTCGGCGATGCGCCCGGCCAGACCCGTCTGGTCCGGCCACGCGCGAATCGACTCGGCCAGATAGACGTACGCGTCGGGATTGCTGCTGACCCGCCGGGCGATCCGCGGCAGCGACCGCATGACGTAGTTGAAGTAGACCGAGTTGAACGGCCGGTTGACCGGATGGCTGAACTCGCACACCACCAGGCGGCCGCCCGCCCGCGTGACCCGGCCCAACTCACGCAGCGCGGCGCCGGTGTCCACGACGTTGCGCAGCGCGAACGAGATGGTCACCGCGTCGAAGGCGCCGTCCGGGAAGGGCAGGTGCAGCGCGTCACCGGCCACCAGCGGGATGGTGCGCCCGGTGTGCCGGCCCGCCGCCAGCATGCCGGTGGAGAGATCGGCGCCCACCGCGTACGCCCCTGAGCGCGTCAACTCCTCGGTGGAGACCCCGGTGCCGGCGCCGACATCGAGCACCCGCTCGCCCGGGCGCAGCGCCAGCGCCGAACGGGTGGCCCGCCGCCAGCCCCGGTCCTGGCCGAACGACAGGACCGTGTTGGTCAGGTCGTACCGCCGGGCCACGCCGTCGAACATCTCGGCGACCTCGTGCGGCTGCTTGTCCAGATCTGCGCGCGTCACGGGTCCACTCTGCCAGGCCCCCAAATATGAAACGGGCGGGATGGTCACCCATCCCGCCCGCCTGTGTTGCGTTATATATACGACCGCCATCGGTCGGGTCCCAGAGGCGCCGCCGTGGTTGATGGCAACCGGCGGCGTCGGAGTGTTGCTCAGTGTTACTAGAGGCACGATATCCAGCACAAACGCGGCCGGTACAGAAGGACACGGCGCTCGTTACGAAGGAGCAACCAGCCCCTCACCGACCCGCTGAACCGCGCCTGCCCGAACAGGTGAACAGGACGGCTGTACGGCCTACCCGACCCCCTCACGGCGACGCCTCAGGAGGCGTCGACCAACGGAAGCTCGGTGCGGGCGGCGCCGCCACCGGGCATCGCGATCGAGGAGAAGTGCGAGACCACGCGGTCGTCGGTCGGGTCGTCGGCCTCGGTGCGGTGCACGGCCAGGTGGGAGTACAGGGTGTCGCGCTGGGCCGGGACGCGGCCGGCCGTGCGGATCATCCAGATCAGCTCGTGCAGGTTGGAGCGATGACGGGCGCCGGCCGAGGAGATCACGTTCTCCTCCAGCATGATCGAGCCCAGGTCGTCGACGCCCAGGTGCAGGGACAGCTGACCGACGTCCTTGCCGGTGGTCAGCCAGGACGCCTGCAAGTGGGCCACGTTGTCGAAGAACAGCCGGGACACCGCGATGAACCGCAGGTATTCCATGGTGGTGGCCTGGGTGCGGCCCTTGAGATGGTTGTTCTCCGGCTGGTACGTCCACGGGATGAAGGCCCGGAAGCCGCCGGGGCCGCCGGCCGCCTCGACCGGGGAGTCGACGTAGCCGTTGGCCACGGCGAGGTCCTGGACCTCGCGGATCATCCGGATGTGCTCGACGCGCTCGGCCGCCGTCTCGCCCGTACCCATCATCATCGTGGCCGTTGAACTCAGACCGTTGCGGTGCGCGACCGCCATCACCTCGAGCCAGCGGGCCCCGCTCTCCTTGAGCGGTGCGATGGCCTTGCGCGGCCGGTCGGGCAGCATCTCGGCGCCCGCGCCGGCGATCGAGTCGAGGCCCGCCGCCTTGATCCGGACCACCGCCTCCTCGATCGAGACGTCGCTGACCTTGGCCATGTGCAGGATCTCGCTGGGGCCGATGGAATGGATCGCGAGCTGCGGGTACGCCTTCTTGACCGAGGAGAAGAGCTCCTCGTAATACTCGACGCCGTAATCCGGGTGGTGACCGCCTTGGAGCATCACCTGGGTGGCGCCGAGGTCGACCGCCTCGCCGCACCGGCGCAGGATCTCCTCCATCGGGTGCGACCAGCCCTCGGCGTGTTTCGGCGCGCGATAGAAGGCGCAGAACTTGCAGGCCGTGACGCACACGTTGGTGTAGTTGATGTTGCGGTCGATCAGGTAGGTGACGATGCCGTCGGGGTGGCGACGCCGCCGGACCGCGTCGGCCGCCTCGCCGAGCGCGTGGAACGGCGCATCCGTGTAGAGCAGGAGCGCCTCCTCGGCGCTGATCCGGCCGCCGTCGGCGCCGCGCTGCAGGATGCTGTCGATCTCGGTCAAGGCAGTCACGGCCCCAAGCGTACGTGCCGTTTCCGGGGGTCGTCAGCGGCGCGTGTCACGGGAGACCGGTTTTGTCGGGCCTCTTGGCTTGCCTGGTTTCAAATCACTCTCGGGGCGTTGAACTGGGGGCGAATTCGGAACTGGGCATAAGGTCGTCGGCGTGCTTGTCGTTCACGGTTCCTGGCTGCCGGGCTCGGGCGGTCCTGGGCAGCTCGCCCTCTGGGCCGAGGACGCGGATCTGCCGCTGACCGTGACCTCGCGCGCCCGGGTGAAACAGCACCCCTTCGCGGTGCCGGCCGGCACGCTGCTGGCGGCGCTCGGGGAAGATTTCGCCAAGGCGGTGGAGAGCACACTCACACTGCGGCTTCCGGGTACGGCCAAAGGGCCGCTGCCGTCACCCGAGACGGGCAGCGAAGCCCCGGGCCGGGGACTGCGGCTGACCGAGTGGGAGACGCCCGCGTTGCTGCTGCCGGGCGCGGCCGCGATGGCCGTGCTGGGTGCGCTGGCCGCACCCGACCCGAGTGGACCGTGGACCTCGGCGGCGTCGTTGCGCTATCTCTGCGTACTCGCCGGATATGCCTGTGACCTGGCCAAACGGGGCCGAATGCTGCCGCAGCTGAGCACCGAGGCGGCAGAGGCGGCCGCGCGCTGGCGGCCGGTGCTGACCGGGGCCGACGCCGCCACCTATCGAGACTTCGCCGCGGCCATGCCTCCGGTCTGCCGAGCGGCTCACGAGGGCGGCGAGGGCGTCACGCTGCGGGACGCGCTGGATGCGCTGGTCGACGCGGCGGCCCGAAATCTACTGCCCGAGCGGCTGCTGCTCGGCCACCGGCCCGGACCCAAGGCGCCGCTGCCCGACCGGTGGATCCTCGCGCTGACCGCCGAGGACCCGGTCCTGCCGGGCGCGCCGCCGGGCGAGGTGGCCGAACTACAGCGGGTGTTGGAGTCCTGGCTGGCCGCCGCGCACGAGGCCAACGGGCCGATCCGGGTCAGCTTCCGGCTCAGCGAGCCACCGCCCGGCGAGGACGGGTGGGGCCTGGAGTTCGCGCTGCAGTCGGCCGACGACCCCAGCCTCTACGTCACCGCCGCGGCGCTCTGGGACGGCGGCCGGATGCCGGGGCTGCCCGCCCGGCCGGACGAGACGCTGCTGGCCGGGCTGGGCCGGGCCGTGCGGCTGTTCCCGCTGCTGCACGTCGCACTGCGTGACCCGCGGCCGGCCACGATGACGCTGGACACCGGCGAGGCGCACGAGTTCCTCCGCCAGGCGGCGCCGTTGTTGCAGGCCGCGGGCTTCGGGGTGCAGCTGCCCAAGTGGGCCGGGCGCAAGGCGGTCGGTCTCAAGCTGACCACGCGTACGCGTAAGAAGGAATCGTCCCGGGCCGTCGCCGACTCCGGATTCGGGCTGGACGAGCTCGTCGGGTTCCGGATCGACCTGGTCGTCGGGGACGGCACGGTCACCGCCGAGGAACTGGCCGAGCTGGCCCGGCTCAAGGTGCCGCTGGTCCGGATCCGCGGTCAGTGGGTCGAGCTGGACGACCGGCAGCTCAAGGCCGCGCTGCGGGCGGTCGACCGGCGGCGCGAGGGCGAGCTGACCGCGGCCGAGGTGCTGCAGACGGTGGTCGACGGCGGCGACGAGGATCTGCCGCTGGTCGAGGTCGACGCCGACGGGATGCTCGGTGACCTGCTCGGGGGCGCGGCCGAACACCTGGCCCCGGTGGCCACCCCGGATGCGTTCCACGGCGTGCTCCGCCCGTACCAGGAAAGGGGTTTGTCGTGGTTGCACTTTCTGTCGCGGCTGGGCCTGGGCGGGATCCTGGCCGACGACATGGGCCTCGGCAAGACCGCGCAGACGTTGTCGCTGCTCCTGGCCGAGCGGACCGCGGGCGAGGAGGTCGCGCCGACGCTGATGATCTGCCCGATGTCGCTGGTCAGCAACTGGCAGAAGGAGGCCGCCCGGTTCGCGCCGAGCCTCCGGGTGTACGTGCATCACGGCGGCACCCGGCAACGCGACTCGTTGTTCGTGGAAGCGGTGGCCGCCGCCGATCTGGTGATCACGACGTACGGGACCGCGCTGCGTGACCTGGCGGCTCTGCGCGACGTGAAGTGGGGGCGGGTGGCCTGCGACGAGGCTCAGGCGATCAAGAACGCGGGTACGCGCCAGGCGCAGGCCGTCCGTGCGATTCCCGCCCGTACCCGGCTGGCGCTGACCGGCACGCCGGTGGAGAACCACCTGGCCGAGCTCTGGTCCATCATGGAGTTCGCCAACCCGGGACTGCTCGGGCCGGCCAAGCGGTTCCGGCGCCGCTTCCAGGAGCCGATCGAGATCCGGCAGGATGCCGACGCCACCGCCGCGCTCAAGCGGGCGACCGGGCCGTTCGTGCTGCGCCGGCTCAAGACCGACAAGTCGATCATCTCCGACCTGCCGGAGAAGGACGAGATGAAGACCTGGTGCACGCTCACCGCCGAGCAGGCGACGCTCTACCAGGCCGTGGTCGAGGACATGATGGACGTCATCGAGGGCTCGGAGGGCATCCAGCGCCGGGGCAACGTGATCGCCGCCATGACCAAGCTCAAGCAGGTCTGCAACCACCCGGCGCACCTGCTCAAGGACGGTTCCCGGCTGCCCGGGCGGTCGGGCAAGCTGGCCCGGCTGCAGGAACTGACCGAGGAGATCATCGACGACGGCGACAAGGCGCTGATCTTCACGCAATATTCCGAGTTCGGATCGATGCTGCAGCCCTATCTGGCCGCGCACCTCGACCGCCCGGTGCTCTGGCTGCACGGCGGCCTGACCAAGGCCAAGCGCGACGAGCTGGTCGAGCGCTTCCAGACCGACGACGAGCCGATGCTGTTCCTGCTGTCGCTCAAGGCGGCCGGCACCGGCCTCAACCTGACCGCGGCCAACCACGTCATCCACTACGACCGCTGGTGGAACCCGGCGGTCGAGGACCAGGCCACCGACCGGGCGTTCCGGATCGGTCAGCGGCGCAACGTCCAGGTACGCAAGTTCATCTGCACCGGCACGCTCGAGGAGAAGATCGACGCGATGATCGAGCGGAAGAAGGCCCTGGCCGCGTCCGTGGTCGGCACCGGCGAAGACTGGATCTCCGAGCTGAACACCGACCAGCTGCGCGACCTGTTCGCGCTGGACCCGGCGGCGGTGAGCTGACATGCCGGTCGACCCCGACGGACGGTTCTTCGAGGGCGGGCCGCCGATCAAGGTCGACGGCGGCATCGCGGTGCGAGCCCAGCGCGGCAACATCGGCTCGCAGTGGTGGTCGCGGCGGTTCGTCGACATCCTCGAGGAGATCTGCCCGCCCGGCCGGCTCGCCCGCGGCCGCACCTACGCCCGCAAGGGCCAGGTCATCGACTTCACGCTCACACCTGGGCGGGTGACCGGCCGGGTGCAGGGCTCCCGCCCCGACCCCTACGTCGTCACGCTGACCATCTCCTCTTTCGACGCGCCACAGTGGACATCGATCATGGATGCGCTGGCGGGTCAGGCGTTGTACCGCGCCTCCCTGCTCGCCGGGACGATGCCGCAGGAGATCGTCGACGTGTTCGACGAGGCCGGGCTGCCGCTGTTCCCGGACCAGGTCGGCATGGTGTGCAGCTGTCCGGATTGGAGCGTCCCGTGCAAGCACGCCTCGGCCGTGCTCTACGTGCTGGCCGAGGCGTTCGACGATGACCCGTTCCTGGTCCTGGCCTGGCGAGGGCGCAGCCGCGACGAACTGCTGGACGCCCTGCGGGCCACGCCCGAGCCGGCCGAGGTGATCGACCCGCTCGCGGTCGAGGAGACGGCCCTGAACGAGCGGCTGGGCGACTTCTATGCCCCCGGCATCTCGCTGAGCCGGCTCCGGGAACGCCCGGCCCGGGTGACGGCGCCGCCCGAGTTGCTGCTGCGGGCGCTGGACGCCCCGAAAATCAAGGTACGGCACATTCCGCTGACCGACCTGCTCCGGCCGGCCTACCGGGACCTCGGCGCCGACTGAGGTTCCTTTCCAGGGCAGACGTTCGGCGTCTTCGGGCACGGTGGAGTTCTCTTCCGTTGCCTGGCCCCCGGTCGCCATCCATGCTGCCTTCGGTTCCGGATATGAAGGTAGATAAGGACAAGAATGCGAAAAGCGGCAAGGATTCTCGCGGCGGCACTGGTCGCGGCCACGGCGTCGGTGATGGTCGCGGGCTCGGCGCAGGCGGCGGCGACCACAACGGGTGAGTACGTGGCGCTCGGTGACTCGTACGCCTCCGGTGTGGGCGCCTACCCGTACGACCCGGCCAGCGGCGACTGTCAGCAGAGCCCCGACAGCTACCCGCGCACCTGGGCGAAGAACCACGCCGGCTGGACGCTGCGCGACATGACGTGCAGCGGCGCCACCATCGCCGACGTGCGTAGTAAGCAGATGGGCGCCCTGAGCGCCGAGACCAAGCTGGTGAGCATCACCGTCGGCGGCAACGATGTCGGCTTCCGTAACATCGTGACCGCGTGCCTGACCGGCACCGACGACGACTGCCAGTTCGCCACCAACCTGGGCGCCTACTACTCCCGGACGCAGCTGGTCGACGATCTGGCCGCGCTGTACACCGACGTCAAGGCCAAGGCTCCGAACGCGCGGGTCTTCGTCATGGCCTACCCCCGGCTGGTCGACGCGGGCACGGGCAGCTGCGGCGTGATCACCCCGAGCGCGACCCGGCGTTCGCAGCTGAACTTCACCGCCGACAACGTGGCCGCCGGCATCAGCGAGGCGACCCAGCGCGGCGGCGTGAAGTTCGTCGAGATGCGCCTGCCGTTCGAGGGTCACGAGGCGTGCAGCGCCGACCCGTGGATCAACGGTGTCGACGCCGCCCACATCAACGAGATCTTCCACCCGACCAAGTACGGCCACTCGGTGGTCTACACCTTCATGCTCCAGGCGGAGACCGACCTCCACTGAGGCCGGCCTCGGCCTCGGCCTCAGCCACGGCCTGGGCCTGGGCCTGAGCCGAGGCCCAGGCCGACGATGCGCCGGTGTGCTCAGAACGCTCTGAGCACACCGGCGCATCACCGCACCGCTTGCGCTCAGCCCTTGCGCCACTTCTGGTTGGCCGAGCCGGCACAGTCCCACAGCTGGAGCTTGGCGCCGTTTCCGTTCACCCAGTCCTTGATGTCGACGCACCGGTTGGACTGCGGATTCACCAGGTCGCCGGAGGCCGACAGGGCGAACTGCTGCGCACCGCTGTTGTTGCAGGTGTAGATCTGGATGACCGCGCCGTTGCCGGTGGCGCCGTCGGCGACGTCCATGCACTTGCCGCCGCCGGTCTTCAGGGCACCGCCCTCGAAGGTCCACTTCTGGGCGGCCGACTGGTTGCAGGTGTACGTCTGCAGCGCCGCCCGGTCGTTGAAGTTGCCCCCGGGGACGTCGACGCAGAGGTTGTTCCAGTTGCTGATCACCGGCACCCCGGACGCGGGCGGCGGGGTGGTGCCACCGGCGCCGAACGGGCTGAGGATGATGCCGGCCGAGCGCGGGTCACCGTTGTGCACCAGCGATTCCTGGTTGGCGACGTCGTCGAACGGGAACCCGTAGGCCTTACCGTCGACCATGTTCGCGTGGATGATCCGCGAGTAGTGGTTGGTCGGGTTGGACTTGTAGAAGTCGCCCGGGTTCGTGGTCGGCTGGGTGTCCAGGGTGCCCAGCGTGCCGCGGTTGAGGGCGGCGCAGATGCTGCGCGAGATCGGGCCGACCACCAGGTCGTTGGGGGCGGGCAGGTCGCCCGCGCAGCCGAAGACGCTGCCCGACGAGGGGCGGTTGAACGACGCCACCTGCTGACCCGAGCTGTTGGTGAAGTTCATGACATTCCCCGACGTACGCCCAAAGTATTTGGTGTTGGGCTGGTCCAGGAACGGCGTGACCGTGAGGGTCTTGCCGGCGTAGGCGTTCCAGGCCGTGTTGACGTACGAGTCGAGGTAGTTGGCCGGCAGCGCACCCGACTCGATGGCCTTGCCGGGGGCGAGGGCCCGCAGCACGGTCCCGTCCGAGCGGGTGTAGATGGTGTTGGCCCAGCCGGACTGGGCCCGGATCTGGTCGAGGATCGTCTGGCGTCCGTTGTTGACCACGTCGCCGGTGCGCGAGGTGGCGCCGTTGGAACCGGTCACGGTGACCGCGTGCGGGATAGCGAACATGTCCACCTGGGTGCTGTTCAACCACAGGCCGTCGGCGTTGTAGGTGAACTCGGACCAGTCGAACAGGATGTTCCGGTTGGGGTCGCCGGACGCCCACGGCGCGGGCTGCACGAACCCGTCCGGGGTGATGAACAGCTTGAGCTTCTCGCCGAAGGAGAAGTAGACCCGGCCGGAGAAGCCGAGCGGGAAGTTGATCGTGGTGCTGCCGCCGTTGCCGGGGCCGCCGATGGACACGTCGGGCGCCGGTGAGGGCGGGATCTGGCCGCCGGTCCAGGGCGTGAACGTGCCGCCCTGGTTGACGTAGCCGAGCCGGCCACTGGACAGCTGAACACCTATGACATAGAGGTACGTGGCCTCGCCGCGCCCGGTGTTGTTGGTGACCGTGACGGGGAGGATGTTCGGGCCGACCGCCTGCGCAGGGGTGGCGACGGCGGCCGTGACCGGGATCACGAGGGATAGGGACAGAAGCAGACTTCTCAGCTTCACGAGAGCCTCCAGGGGGACGGGAGAGCGCTCTCACAGCGTGCGGCGTAACTGTAAACAATGTCAATAGATAATGGCCGATCTATTACGCGGCATAGGCTCGGCCCCATGAGCGACATGAGCTACCGCCGCCTCGGCGACTCCGGCCTGCTGGTCTCCGTGGTCGGGCTCGGCTGCAACAACTTCGGCCGCAAACTGGACGCCGACGGCACCCACGCGGTCGTGTCGGCCGCCCTCGACGCCGGGATCACCCTGTTCGACACGGCCGACATCTACGGCACCACGCACGGCGCGTCCGAAGAGTTCCTGGGCGCGGCACTTAAGGGGCGGCGGGACGAGATCGTGCTGGCCACCAAGTTCGGCATGGACATGGAGGGGCTGAACGGCAACGACCGGGGCGTACGCGGATCACGGTCCTACATCGTCCGTGCCGCCGAGGCCTCCCTGCGCCGGCTGAACACCGACTACATCGACCTGTACCAGATGCACGAACCGGACCCGGGCACCCCGATCGAGGAGACCCTCTCCGCCCTGGACGACCTGGTCCGCAGCGGCAAGGTGCGCTACCTGGGCAACTCGAACTTCAGCGGCTGGCAGATCGCCGACGCCGACTGGACCGCGCGGGCCGGCGGCCTGACCTCGTTCATCAGCGCGCAAAACCAGTACAGCCTGCTCGACCGCGAGGTCGAGACCGAGGTCGTACCGGCGGCCGAACACTTCGGGCTCGGCCTGCTGCCGTTCTTCCCGCTCAACAGCGGCCTGCTCAGCGGCAAGTACTCGCGCGACGAGAAGCCGGCCGCGAATTCCCGGCTCTCGCTTCCGCGTTACCAGCGGTGGCTGGACAACGCCGACTGGGACACCATCGACGCGCTCACCGCCTTCGGTGCCGAGCGTGGCCACGGCCTGCTCGACGTCGCCATCGCCGGCCTGGCCGCCCGCCCGGCCGTGACCAGCGTCATCGCCGGCGCGACAACGCCCGAACAGATCCGGCAGAACGTGGCCGCCGGCACCTGGGAGCTCACCGCCGAGGACGTCGCCGCACTGGAGGGAATCCTGTAGACGATCGTCCGGACCGCATCAGACCTGCGCGAAAACCGGTCCGTCCGGCGGCAGAGCGGGCGCCGCACCCCGCGCCGCCGCCCGGCGGGCGAACTCGCGCAGGCCCTCGACCTGGCGCCGGCCCAGCGAGAAGTCCAGCGCGCGGAAGTAGTTGGCCAGGGTCAGCGCGTCGAACGGCTCCCATCGGGCGGCCGCCTCGGCCACCGTGTCCAGTTCGTCCAGGCACAGGTCACGAGAACGCTGGAACGCCTCGTGCACCTCCTTGACCACGCCCGGGTGGGCGGCGGCGAAGTCCTTGCGAACCGCCCAGACCGCGAAGACCATCGGCAGCGAAGTCCACTCTCGCCACGCCTGACCCAGGTCGATCACGGTCAGGTCGCGCGGCGTCTCGTGCATCGCCCGTAGCGCCGGATCGCCGATCAGCACGCCGGCGTCCGCCTCCATCATCATCTGGGTCAGATCGGGTGGGCAGCGGAAGTACTCCGGCTCGGCGCCGTACTTGTCGGCCAGCAGCATCTGGGCCAGCAGCACACCGGTGCGCGACGTGGACCCGAGCGCGACCGGGCGGCCGTCCAGCTCGGCCAGGGGACGGCTGGTGACCAGGTTGACCGACAACACCGGCCCGTCGCTGCCCACCGCCAGGCCGGGCAGAAGCAGCAGCTCGTCGGCGTGGCGCAGGTATTCGACCAATGAGATCGGGCCGATGTCGAGGTCACCGGCGACCAGCGCGGCGTTCAGCCGGTCGGGGGTGTCCTTGCGCAGATCGACGTCGAGCAGGGCGCCCGAGCGCATCAGGCCCCAGTAGATCGGCAGGCAGTTCAGGAACTGGATGTGCCCGACCCGGGGACGCTCGACGCGATCACTCATGCGATCGAACGTATCCTGGCATTTCACCCCGCCGGTAATTCGGTGGCGTATCCCACGTCCCGGCGTAAGCTGATTGGCCGCGTGACGGCCGAGGTGAAAGCACCGAAGCGGACGTCCCCGCGCCGAGCTCTGGCGGCCATCCGCCCTCGGACACGCGGAGCGAGCAGCATGCGAGCGATAGGAACCAGCGTGCCCGCACCCGACCTCGATCATGAACTCGAAGCCGAACGAACCCATCTGACCGAATCCCGGGCGGCGTTGCGCCGGATGCGCGGCCGGGCCGAGGCGCTCTACTCGGCCGGCAGTGAGGTCGCCGGCGACCCGTACGGCGCCGAAGCCCTCGGCCGCACCCTCTCCCGCCGGGTCGCCGAGCTCGCCGACGACCCGGACACCCCGCTCTTCTTCGGGCGCCTGGACATCGACGACGCCGAGTTCCACGTCGGCCGGCGGCACGTCACCGACGACGCCGGCGAGCCCATGGTGCTGGACTGGCGGGCACCCATCTCCCGCTCGTTCTACCGGGCCAGCGTGCGCGACCCGCAGGGCGTGGCCGTCCGCCGCCGGTTCGGCTTCGTCCGGGGCGAGCTGACCAGCTTCGAGGACGAGCGCCTGGACCGCGGCGAGGAACTCGGCACCAAGAGCCGGATCCTGACCGCCGAGATCGAACGCCCGCGCGTCGGCCCGATGCGCGACATCGTCGCCACCATCCAGCCCGAACAGGACGAGCTGGTCCGGGCCGACCTGGCCGACTCGATCTGTGTGCAGGGTGCGCCCGGCACCGGAAAGACGGCGGTCGGGCTGCACCGGGCGGCGTACCTGCTCTATCTGCACCGGGAACGACTGCGCCGGTCCGGGGTGCTGATCGTCGGCCCGAACAGCGCCTTCCTCTCGTACATCTCGGCCGTCCTGCCCGCCCTGGGCGAGATCGAGGTGCAGCAGGCGACGGTCGACGAGCTGATCGCCCGGGCCCCGGTACGCGCGGCCGACACCGAGGCGGCGGCATTGGTCAAGCACGATCCGCGGATGGCCGACGTGCTGGCCCGGGCCCTGTGGCGCAAGCTGGTCAAGCCGACCGAGCCGATCATGGTGTCGGACGGGTCGTACCGGTGGCGGATCGACACCGAGCCGCTGCGCCGAATCGTGGACGAGGCGCGGCGGCAAGGGCTGCCGTACGCGGTCGGGCGCGACCGGGTGCTGGCCCGGGTGGTCGGGCTGTTGCAGCGGCAGTCCGAGTACCGCACCGGCAACTCGCCGACCGAGACGTGGCTGCGCAAGATGTCGAAGATCGCGCCGGTCAAGGACTTCCTGGACCGCTCGTGGCCCGCCGTGACACCGGCCGACCTGGTCGTTGACGTGTTGACCGACCCCTCGATCGCCGACGGGATCCTCAGCCCGGACGAGCAGCAGGCGATCCGCTGGGAGAAGGCGCCACGGACGGTCAAGGCGGCCCGGTTCAGCCTGGCCGACCTGGTGCTGCTGGACGAGGCGGCCGGGCTGCTGGAACGAGAGAGCAGCTTCGGGCACGTGGTCGTCGACGAGGCGCAGGACCTGTCACCGATGCAGGCGCGGGCGATCGCCCGGCGCAGCGAGCACGGGTCGATCACGCTGCTCGGCGACCTGGCCCAGGGCACGGCGCCGTGGGCCGCCGCCGACTGGCGGGACACCCTCGGCCACCTGGGCAAGCCGGACGCCGCGGTGGTGCCGCTGACCGTCGGGTTCCGCGTACCCGAAATGATCATCGAATTGGCCAACCGCCTGCTGCCCGCCCTGGGCGTGGACGTGCCCGAGGCCGAGTCGCTGCGCCGGGACGGCGACCTGACCGTCGTGCCGACGTCCGACGTCGACGCGGCGATGCTGGTCGAGGTGACCGCGGCACTCGAACACGAGGGTTCGGTCGCGGTCATCGCGGCCGACGCGGACGTCGACCGCCTGGGCAAACACCTGACAACGGCGGGCATCGAGACCGCGACCCCGTTCGAGGTCGACTCGCCGGCGCGCGTCACGGTGGTGCCGGCCACGGTCGTCAAGGGCCTCGAGTACGACCACGTCATCGTCATCGAGCCGGCCGACATCGTGGCGGCCGAGCCCCGCGGCCTGCACCGCCTCTACGTGGTCCTGACCCGGGCCGTCTCCCGCCTCTCGGTTCTGCACAGCCGCCCCCTTCCCCCGCCGCTGTGAACGCCGCCCAGCGCGGTCAGCCGCCGGCCGCCTCCCGGATCCGCGCGGCCAGCGCGGACTGCCCGGCGTCGTCGACCCGCAGGACGCCGTTCTCGGCCATCAGCGCGTGGTACTGCTGCTGGTCGTAGGGCACGCCCGGGGGCAGTGGCGCCAGGTGCCAGTGCAGGTGGGCGTTGCCCTGGCGGCTGCCCAGGGACAGTGAGTACATGCGCTCGGCCGGCACCACCCGGGCGATCGCCGACGCGACCCGCTGCACGACGGACTGGAAGGTCAGGAACTCGGTCGGCGGGAGCGACACCCAGTCCTCGACGTGCCGTTTCGGGCACACCAGGGTGTAGCCGCGCAGGGTCGGCCACCGGTTGAGGAAGGCGATCGTGGTGTCGTCCTCGTACACCACGTGGTGTCGGTAGCCGGGGTGACCGTCGAGGAAGGCGCAGACGAAGCACGGGCCGGTCAGGACGCGTTCCTCGTACGCATCTAGGTCGAACATGCCCACGACCCTCTCAACTTTATGGCACAAACCTCTTTGACTTTGTGCGGTAAAGTTCTTTGCATGACTAGCGAGCACGATGACGACCTGCCGATGGACCCGGCCGAGTCGCTGCGCCTGATCGAGCGCGAGCGCGCCACGGCCGAGCGCAACCTCACCCCCGACCCGCGGATCTTCCTGTGGCCGTGGGGCTTCGCCTGGCTGATCAGCTTCGCACTGCAGTTCCTGCGGTTCGGGCCGGGCGGGCGGGTCTTCGTCGGCATGCCCGAGTGGGTGCCGCTGACCGTGCTGGCCGCGACGATGATCACGGCCGGCGCGTTCACCGGGGTGGCCGGGACCCGCAGCGGGCGGTGGATCTCCGGGCCGTCCCGCCGGCAGGGCGCCTTCTACGGCATCACCTGGTCGGTCGCGTTCTTCGGGCTGTCCACGGTGCTCGGCCGGGTCAGCCAGTTCGTGCCCGACGGCGAGGTCAACCTGCTCTGGGCCGGCGCCATGGTGGCCCTCACCGGCGCGCTGCACATGGCCGGCGGCGCCATCTACAACGACAAGTCGATCTTCATCCTCGGCGTCTTCATCAGCGCGATCAACGTGGCCGGGGTGTTCGCCGGGCCGGGCTGGCACTCGCTGCTGCTCGCCGTCCTCGGCGGCGGCGGCATGCTCGCCGCCGGCGCCTACGCCAAGTCGAGGTCGCCCAGGTGAGCCAGACCGAGATGCCCGAACTCGACCCGGTGATCCACGCCCAGGCCCGGCTGCGGGTCGTGTCGTCGCTGTCGATGCTGCGCGAGGGCGACCGGATCGCGTTCCCCCGGTTGCAAGAGATCTTGAAGATGACCGCCGGGAACCTGTCCGTGCACCTCCGCAAGCTCGAGGACGCCGGCTACGTCGAGGTCACCAAGACCCATCAGGGCCGGACGCCGGCCACCCTCGTCCAGCTGACCCGCCGCGGTCGCCTGGCGTTCGAGGACTACACCGCGGCCTTACGAGCACTTCTGAATCCGACGGAGGAGCCATGATGCTGGCCCGCGCGATCAACGTCAGCCGCAGATACGGCGACGTGCTCGCCCTCGACAACCTGTCCCTCGACGTCCCCGCCGGCCAGCTGGTCGGCCTGCTCGGCCCCAACGGCGCCGGCAAGAGCACCCTGGTCAACCTGTTCACTGGGCTGCGCCGGCCGAGCAGCGGCACCGTCGAGCTGTGCGGGCGCGACCCGCGCCACGCGTCCGCCCGGGCCACGCTGGGCGTAACGCCGCAGGAGACCGGGCTGCCGTCGTCGCTGCGGGTCGGCGAGGTCGTCGACTACACCCGGGCGCATTTCCCCGACCCGCTCAGCCGGGACGAGGTGCTGGCCAAGTTCGACCTGACCGATCTGGTGCGGAGGCAGACCGGAGGGTTGTCGGGGGGCCAGAAGCGGCGGCTGGCGGTGGCGCTGGCGTTCGTCGGCCGTCCCAAGATCGTGTTCCTTGACGAGCCCACCACCGGGCTCGACGTCGAGGCGCGGCGTTCGCTCTGGGATGCGATCCGGGTCTTCCACGCCGACGGTGGCACGGTCGTCCTGACCAGCCACTACCTGGAGGAGATCGAGGCGCTGGCCCAACGGGTCGTGGTGATCGGGGGAGGCCGGGTGCTCGCCGACGACACCGTCGACGCGGTACGCGGCCTGGTCGCCATCCGCCGGGTCAGCGTCAGCACGGCCGCACCCGTACCGGACCTGCCCGGGGTCGTCGGTCGTGAGCGGGACGGCGCGCGTACCCATCTGCTGACCCCCGACGCCGACCGCCTGGTCCGTGACCTGGTCGCCAAGGACGTGCCGTTCGCCGACCTCGAAGTCCGCCCCACCTCGCTCGAAGAAGCGTTCCTGACCCTGACCGGGAGCACCCGATGACCGCGCTCGCCCTCACCCACGCCAAATTCCAGCTGCTCGAGACCGTACGCATCCCGATGGCGCTGATCGGCAGCGCGTTCTTCCCGGCCGCCTCGATGCTGTTCTTCGTGGTGCCGTTCGTCGGCGACGACCCGGTCTACTCGACCTTCGCCACCGCCTCCATGGTCACGTTCGCGGTGATGACGACCAACCTCTTCCAGTACGGGGCCGGCATCGCCGAGGACCGGGCCCAGCCCTGGAACCCGTACACCCGCACGCTGCCGGCCGGCCCCGGACCGCGGTTCCTCGGCCGCATCCTGGCCGGGCTGGCCCTGATGGCGATCTCGCTGATCCCGGTCGTACTCATCGCCTGGCTGTTCACCGCGGCCACGATCACCTGGGCCGGAGCGCTGGCCGCGCTCGGAGCCCTGGCCCTGTCGGCACTGCCGTTCACGCTGCTCGGGCTGGCCATCGGCTACTCGCTCCCGGCCAAGGCGGCGATCGTCACCGCCCAGTTGCTGTTCTTCCCGCTGGCGTTCGGCGGCGGGCTGATGACCGCACCCGGTGCGGCGCCCGGTTTCGTCGAGGACCTGGCGCCGTACCTGCCGACCGGCGGCGCGGCCCGGCTGATGTGGGCGGCGGTCGGCGACTTCCCCTTCGACCTGTCCGCGACGATCACGTTGCTGGGCTGGACGGCCGTCTTCGCTGGGCTGGCCGCATGGGCCTATCGCCGCGACGAGGGTCGGCGGTTCAGCTAGAAGTTCGACACTTAAGGGTGTCGAAAGGGGGGTCGGTGTAACCATGCGGGCATGACCGCACCGACCCCTGGCCAGCCCTTATGGGTGGATCTCGGCACTTCGGACGTGGACGGCGCAAAGCGTTTCTACACCGGGTTGTTCGGCTGGACGGCACACGTGTCGGGCGACGACTACGGCGGCTACACGATCTTCAACCTGGACGGCAAAGCCGCCGCCGGCGCCGGGCCGCTGTTCGGCGAGGGCCAGCCGACCGCGTGGAGTACGTACATCTCGACCGACGATGTGGACGAGACGGCCATGCTGGTCGAGGAAGCGGGCGGGAAGGTGCTCGTACCCCCCTTCGACGTCGGCGTGCAGGGGCGGATGGCCGCCTGTCTCGACCCGGCCGGTGCGCCGTTCTCGGTCTGGCAGGCCGGGACGATGGCCGGGGCCGAGGTGCTCGACGTACCCGGTGCGCTGACCTGGAGCGAGCTGATCACCCGCGACGTCGAGCGGTCGGCCGCCTTCTACGGCGAGGTGTTCGGCTGGACCGCCCGGGACAGCCCGGCGGTCGGAATGCCGTACCTGATCTGGGAGCGGGACGGGCGGATGCTCGGCGGCCTGCAACCGATGGTCGGCGCCGGGTGGCCGGCCGACCTGGCCGCGCACTGGATGCCGTACTTCGCCGTCCGGCACTGCGACGAGGCCGCGGACCTGGCGCATGAGCTGGGCGGGCACATCGTCCGGCGGCCGACCAACTTCGCCATGGGCCGGTACGCGGTGATCGACGACCCCGAGGGCGGCACCTTCTCGATCATGGAGAGTGCTTAGCTCTTTTCGGAATCACGATGGGCCCGTGCTCGCCGTCGATCACGGTGACCCGGGCCCGGTAGTGCTCGGCCAGCGTGGCCTCGGTGACCACCTCGCGGGGCGTACCCGTGGCGACCACCCGGCCGGCGGCCAGCAGCACCAGGCGGTCGGCGTACTCCCCCGCGATCGACAGATCGTGCATCGTCGACAGGACCGTCAGCCCGCGCTCGGCCCGCAGCTGGTCGACCAGGTCGAGCACTTCCTGCTGGTGGCCGATGTCGAGGGCCGCGGTGGGCTCGTCGAGCAGCAGGATGCGGGCGCCCTGGGCCAGCGCCCGGGCGAGAAACACCCGTTGCCGCTCGCCCCCCGACAACGTCTCCAGCCGCCGCCCCGCGAAGTCCGCCAGATCCAGCGCGGTCAGCACATCGTCCACGGCCGACAAGTCGGACGCCGACTCCCGCCCGAGCGGCGCGATGTAGGGCGTACGCCCCAGCAGCACGTAGTCGATCACCCGCATGCCCGGTGGCACCACGGGCGTCTGCGCGACCATCGCGATCGCTTTAGCCCGCTCCCGCCGCCCGAGGGTTCCGCCCGGCCGCCCATCAAGATCAATCGCACCGGTGTACGCGACGAGCCCGCCGACCGCCCGCAACAGCGTCGACTTCCCCGCCCCGTTCGGACCGATGATCGTGACCCATTCGCCCTCCCCGACTCCCAGGTCAACACCGTCGACGACGGGCCGCCCACCGAGCCGCACAGAGACCGCCCGCACATCGATCACGATCTCACCGCCACCACGAACTCCGCCCCGGGCCCGCCCGCCGCGCCAACCAGCTCGCTGCCAGACCAGCCCGCCCCGGTGGGCTCACCCGCTTCGGCGTTCCGCATTTCCGGCATTTCCGATTTATTCGAAGGCTGCGGCCACCGCCTCCCCCACCCCGGCACTGGGTGGGCCCAAACGTAGGGGCGGGGTACGACAACTTGCCGCGCTTGTCCACACATCACGACGCCACGGCCCGGTTCGTGCGCAGCACCACGATGAAGAACGGCGCGCCGAAGAACGCCGTCACCACCCCGATCGGAATCTCCGCCTCCCCCGCCACGGTCCGCGCCACCACATCGGTCAACGCCAGGAACGCCGCCCCGAACAGCACCGACAACGGCAGCAACGACCGATAACTGGCCCCCGACAGCAAGCGCAACGTGTGCGGCACGATGATCCCGACGAAACCGATCAGCCCGGACACCGACACCGCCGCCGCGGTCCCGAGCGACGCCGCGATCAGCAGCAGGTACCGGCTGCGCTGCGGGTGCAGGCCCAGGGACGCGGCTTCTTCGTCGCCGACCGTCAGCACGTCGAGTTCCCGTCGGCGGGAGAGCACGATCAAACCCGTCACCACTGTGTACGGCAGGATGAGCAGCACATCGTGCCAACCGGCGGTGCCCAGCCGGCCGAGCAGCCAGCTGTACACCTCACGCAGCGTTTCCACGTTTCGCTGCAACAGGTAGGTCTGCGCCGCGGCGAGGAAGGCCGACACCGCCACCCCGGCCAGGATCAGTGTGGCGGGGGTGCGTTCGCGGCCTCCTGCCGCGCCCAGGGTCCAGGTCAGGGCTACGGCGATCAACGCGCCCAGGAACGCCGCGGGTGGCACCGCCACTGACATTCCGGACCCGATGGTCAGGACCGCGGTGACGCCCAGGCCGGCGCCCGCGGCCACGCCGAGCAGGTGGGGGTCGGCCAGCGGGTTGCGGAAGACGCCCTGGTAGGCGGCGCCGGCCATGGCCAGCATGGCTCCGACGAGCAGGCCGAGGACCACGCGGGGGAGGCGAAGTTCGGTGATGATCGCGATCTCGCGGGCGTTCAGGCCGCTGTGCAGGCGTACCCCGGGGATGAGGTTGAGGAGCTCGGCCGCGACGCTGCCCGGCGGCAGGCTGACCGGGCCGAGCGACACCCCGGCGACCAGCGCGACCGCCACCGCGACAACACCGCCGACGAGCCACCCGGGCCGAAGACGAGCAGGCCCCGGCCGAAGCGGCCGAAGGCGGGCGGGCCGGGGTGAATCATTCACGCCGTGGCGTCCGCGACCGACCGCATCAGGTCGACCACGCGCGGGCCCCATCGGGAGGCGATGTCGTCGTCCAGGGCGACGATCTTCCCGGTCTTGACCGCGGTGATCCCCGACCAGCCGGGCCGCGCCGCCACCGTGGCGGCGGACTGCTTGCAGCATTTGCTGTCGGCCAGCAGGATCACGTCGGGGTTGGCCTTGACCAGCGCCTCCTGCGACAGCTGGGGGTATCCGCCCTTGCTGCCGTCGGCGTCGGCGGGGTCGGCCACGTTGGTGAGCTGCAGGCGGGCGAGGACCGAGCCGATGAAGGTCTTGGACGTGACCGTGTAGAGGGTCGGGTCGAGCTCGTAGTAGTAGGTCAGCGGCTTCTTGCGCGGCGGCACCGAGGCGGCGATCTTGTCGATGTCGGCGCGCATCCGGCCGGTCAGAGCGGTGGCCTCGGCGGGGTGGCCGGTCAGTTGGCCGAGCTGTTCGATCTGCGCGTACGTCTGGTCGAGGTTCTTGGCCGACGGCGTGACGAAGACCGGGATCTCGAGCGTACGCAGCTGGTCGACGATCTTGTCGATGTCGTCGGAGAGCACGACCAGGTCGGGGTTCTTCGCGGCGACGGCCTCGGCGCTGGGCTTGAAGGCGGTCAGGTTGGTCCGCGGCGCCTCGGCCGGGTAACTGGACTGGTCGTCGACCGCGGTGACCTGCGGTCCGGCGCCAACGGCGAAGAGCATTTCGGTCGCGGTGGGCGAGAGCGACACGATCTTGGTGGGGCGTTGCGGCAGGGTCAGATCACCAACCGTCACCGGGTACGCCGCGCCGGCGCTGGCCGAGGCCGGCCCGCCGGGGCTGTCGTCGCCGCCGGCACAGCCCCCGAGCAGCAGCGCGGCCGAGGTCAGCAGCGCGGTCAGCACATGTCGTGGTTGCACGGTTCCTCCTGTCGACTGCTCGCCGACAGGGGGCGCCCGTCCGCGAGGCGCCCCTTCCCCGGGGGCGCTGGTTCGCGACCGGCGCCCAGGCGACCTGGCTCGTCCCCGGCGGCGGGGACATCACAGTTGCGGGACAGCGCCGGGATCTCACCGGCTTCGCTGCGACGCGGTCTCCCGTTGAGGCTAACGCAGGCTTCGCACGCACATGTCGATGAGCTGGTCGTACGACTCGTCGAGGTCGAGGTCGAGCCCGAATCCGCCGCCGGCCTCGAGGGTGGCGAAGCCGTGGACGGCGGCCCGGAGCCGGCGGATGGCGTGGGTGGTGGCGGCGGCGTCCAGTCCGTACCCGCGCATCACCGCGGCGAAGACGTCCATCAGCTCGCTGCCGGCCTGGAACAGCGTCTCCTGGTGCAGCGGGTCGAGGGGTACGAGCAGGTAGCGGGCGGTGTGGGTGAGGACGTAGGCGCGGTAGGCCCGCATCAGCGCGATCACCGCGTCGTCGCCGGCCCGGCCCATCACCTCGGCCGCGAACGTGGCCGTGACCTGGCGCAGGATTCGCTCGGCCATGAGTTCCCGCAGGTCGGCGAGGCTGCCGACGTGCTTGTAGAGGGAGGGCGCGGCGACTCCGGCCCGGTCGGCGACGGCGGCCAGGCTGAGCGCGTCGAGGCCCTTCTCATCGATCAGCGCGAGCGCCACGTCGACGACGGCGGCCGGCGTCAGGCCCGCCCTAGGCACGGAAACTACCTGTCATAGCCTTAAAGCTAGGACAGGTAGTTCCGTGGCGGCAAGTGCGTCAGCAGTACGTGGCTTCCTTGCCGATCACCTTGTACGGGCAGTCGGCCGCCTCGGCCAGCAGCAGCGCCGCCGTCCGGTTCCGGCTCGTCTCCCGGGTGATCACGCTGGCCGGCGGGTAGAAGCCGCCGCCCGAGGAAGAGGTCGGGTACATCTCGAAGGTGTACGCGAAGACCTTGTGCGTACCCCACAGCCAGTCGAGCAGGTCACCGTCGGTGATGTAGAGGGCGCTCGACTGCTCGGGCGTGTAGTTGTTGGTCGCGGCCATCTGACGGCCCAGCGTCGAGAAGGTGTTGTTCTGGTCGGTGTTCATGCCATCGCCGGTGCGCGCGTTGGTGTATCCGTAGGGCCAGAGGACCAGCTCGGAGTACGTGTGGAAGTCCATCGCGGCCTTGATCTGCTGCACCCCGCCGACCACACGGCTGTTGACGAAGTCGCGGACGACCTTGGTCTCCGGGGCCGAGAACGCCGACGGGCCCCGGTAGGTCTCCGATCCGGTGCTGCCGGACGAGCCGCCGCAGCAACCCCACTTGTAGGAGTAGTTCCGGTTCAGGTCGGTGCCGACGTTGCTGGAGCCGCTGTTGGGCTGGCGGTTCTTGCGCCACGAGCGGTAGCTGCCGGTGGCCACGTCGTACTCGGCACCGTCGGGGTTCACGCTCGGGATGATCCACAGTTCGCGGCTGTCCACAACTGACTTGATCCGGGAGTCCGAGGCGTACCCGCTGGTGAACTGGTTGAGCAGGTAGAGGGCCATCTCCACGGTCAGGTGCTCGCGCGCGTGATGGTTGGCGTCGTAGAGGACCTCGGGCTCGTTCTCGTCGGTGCCGACGTTGTCGGAGATCTTGACGGCGACGATCTGCCGGCCCTCGTACGACGTGCCGAGCACCTTCTTGGCGGCGATCGCCGGGTACGCGGCGACCACCCGGTCCACCTCGGCGATGGCCTCGGCGTAGTTGTGGTAGGCGGCGTCCCGGGGCGGGAAGTCCATGGTGGAGGCCCCGCCCAGCGGCAGCTCCTCGGGCACCTTCTCGACCTTGAAGCCCTGTGCCCGCAGGGCCTTGACCTCGGTGGCGGTGGCGGTGATCTCGACCACCGCGTGCTGCACGCCGTCGATGGCGGCGCCGGTGGCGGCGATCTGGTTACGTGCCGCGACGGTGCGCACGTCGAAGACCTCGTACGAGGCCGACTCGTCGGGGCCCGGTCCGGCCTCGGCCGGTCCGGCCGCGAACAGGGTGATGCCGGCCAGGACAGCGGCCGCGGCCGCCGTGACACGTCGTCTCATGAACGACCTCCGGTGATGGGGTTTCCAACAGCCCACCACCGAACATAGACAACTGGCAATATCCCGGCCGGAACCTATCCCGGCGGGATGGCCCTACGGACGTTCGGCCGCGCGGTCACCCTCGGCCGCCGCGGCCTCGTCACCG
The DNA here is from genome assembly GCF_043197135.1 of Actinoplanes sp. NPDC049265. NCBI lineage: Bacteria > Bacillati > Actinomycetota > Actinomycetes > Micromonosporales > Micromonosporaceae > Actinoplanes > Actinoplanes sp. NPDC049265. Next base: position 347,414 of record NZ_JBICSP010000005.1, read on the forward strand.
GCCAGCGCGGCGCGCAGCCGCTCCTTCTCGGCCTTGCGCCGGTCGGCTGCCCCGGCCAGCCGCTCGGCCATCTCGTCACGCCACTTAGCCAGCAGGAAGTACGACGCGATGGCCGACAGCACCAGCGCGATCATGGCGTCGACCAGGAAGTTCAACGGCGTCATCAGGAGCAGCACGAGGAACACGAAGAACAGCCCGAACCGGGCGAGCGTGTACTTGAGTGCGGGATTCACCACTATCTCCCTCAGCCGGCCCGGCGCATGTAACGCAGGCCGAAGAACCAGATCGCGCAGTAGACCACGGTCAGGGCGAGCGCCCCGACCGCGCCGCTGGCCAGCGCCGGGAACGTCTTGGCGGCCAACCCGGCCGCGGTCATCCCGGCCGCGACGCCGAAGCCGGCCCCGAGCACACCGACCACGACCCGGTCGGCGCCCCACTTGGCCGCGCGGAACTCCTCGGTGAACAGCCAGACCGGCAACACCAGCGCGATCCAGCCGCTGGCGTCGCCGAAGTCGGAGAGCCGCACCAGGAACAGCACACCCTCGATCACGAGCAGCACCACGAACCCCGCGAGCAGCCCGGCCAGCGCCGTCCCGATCAGGTCGGGGAAGGTGGCCAGGCGTCCGTCAGGGTCACGGCGGGGGCGCCGCTCACTCTTTTCCGGTGCTTCGGTCATGACAACCCGAGGGTACGCGGCCGGCCCGCCGCTGCTACGCCCAGACCTGCTGCGGCTCGCTGCGGCGCTCGGCCAGCGACCGCGGCTTGGGGTACTCGCGGACCACTTCGTACCTGGTGTTGCGCTCGACCGGCTGGAAGCCCGCGTCCCCGATCAGATCCAGCAGGTCCTCGCGGTGCATGGTGTTCGGCGTGCCGTACGAGTCGGCGTCATGGGTGATCTTGTATTCGACCACCGAGCCGTCCAGGTCGTCGACGCCGAAGTTCAGCGACAACTGGGCCACCGACAGGCCGTGCATCACCCAGAAGCACTTGACGTGGGGCACGTTGTCGAACAGCAACCGGGACACCGCGAATGTCTTCAACGACTCGGCCGGCGCCGCCATCGTGGTCCGCGACTGGATCCGGTTGCGGACGATGCCGTCCTGCGCGTCGACGAAGTCGTGCTGGTAGCGCAGCGGGATGAAGACAACGAAGCCGCCGGTCTCGTCCTGCAGCTCACGCAGCCGCAGCACGTGGTCGACCCGGTGCCGATGCTCCTCGATGTGCCCGTACAGCATGGTCGCCGGGGTTTTCATGCCCTTGCTGTGGGCCAGCCGGTGGATCCGCGACCAGTCCTCCCAGTGGCAGTTGTGGTCGACGATGTGCTGCCGGACCTCCCAGTCGAAGATCTCGGCGCCGCCGCCGGTCAGCGACTCCAGCCCGGCGTCCATCAGCTCGTCGAGGATCGCGTCGGCCGGCAGCCCGCTGATCTTCTCGAACCACTGCACCTCGGTCGCGGTGAAGCACTTGAGCTTGACGTTGGGCAGGGCGGCCTTGAGCTCGCGCAGCACCTTGGGGTAGTAGCGCCAGGGGAGGGTGGGGTGCAGGCCGTTGACGATGTGCAACTCGGTGAGCTGCTCGTCCTCCATCTCCTTGGCCTTGCGGACGGCCTCGTCGATCCGCATCGTGTAGGCCGCCTTCTCCCCCGGCTTGCGCTGGAAGGAGCAGTACGCACAGCTCGCCGAGCACACGTTGGTGAGGTTGAGGTGCCGGTTGACGTTGAACATCACCCGGTCGCCGTTCAGCTCGGTGCGCTTGTGGTGCGCCAGCCGGCCCAGCCAGGCCAGGTCGTCCGAGGCGTACAGTGCCTCGCCGTCGGCCCTGGTCAGGCGCTCACCCGAGTAGACCTTGGCCTCCAGCTCACGCTTCAGACCGGCGTCCATTGGTACCTCCCTCTCTGCCCCTTCGTGCGAGCGTACGTCCCTTCAGCCCCGGCGCCTCGTGACGGATGATGGGACGCGTCGTAGGTCACCCTGGTGGATTGTCGATTCTCAGGTTCCTTTCATCTTCGATCAATCGACAGCGGTACGCCTGGTGGGGTATGACCTATATGGGGGAACGGACAGCCTCGGCAAAGCCCCACCGGGTGGCGTCGACGCGGACGGGGAGCTGATGGCCACACACCGAGGGGCAGATCGACTTCGACGTGCGCGTCCTTGGTGGCGCCCGTTGGTGTTGTCCGCTGCCGCGGCCACCGCGATCGCCGCCCTCTTCCACCCGCTGCCCGCCTCGGCCGCCCCAGCGGTCCCGGCGCCACCGGTCGCACCCGTGATCCCGGATGTGGGGTCCCGTCCCACCCCGGTCGGCACGTTCCAGATGCCCGGGCAGACCGCGACCACCCCGGTCACGACCACGCCGGTGACGCTGCCCGGCATCTCGCTGAGCCCGATCCTGCAAGAGCAGGAAAAGCGACAGAACGAGATCAACGCCCTCGGCGACCAGCTGATCAAGCTGCGCGACGACCGTGATCTGGCCCGGCAGCAGGCCGACGACGCGACCGCCAAGCTCACCACCGCCCAGGCCGCACTGACCCAGGCCCAGCACGACGCCGCCGACGCGGCCGCCGCCGCGGTCCGTGACCAGGCCGCGCTGCCGCCCGGCACGCTCGGCTCGGGCCTGGCCGACCTCGACGCCCTGTCCCGCATGCAGCGCGGCGAGACGGCCTCCGAGGAAGCGGCCAACCGCCAGCTCGCCCTGATCCAGGACACCCAGACCATCGCCTGGGCCGAGCAGACCACCGCATCGGCCCGCTACAGCGACCTGGCCCAGCAGTGGGACAAGCTCAACACCACGATCAGCGGCAAGCAGAAGTCCTTCGACAAGTGGCGGGCCGACCACGGCGACGAGCTGAGCGCCGCCGAGGCCACGGCCAACGCCGAGGATCTGCGACTCGGCCAGAGCTACCAGGACGGCACCAACTCCGGCCGCGGCGCCGACCCCAAGGCGATCGCGGCGCTGACCATCGCGCTCAAGCAGATCGGCGACCCGTACGTCTGGTCCGAGGAAGGCCCGGACCAGTTCGACTGCTCCGGCCTGATGTTCTACGCCTACCACAGCAAGGCGGCCGGCAACTTCCCGCTGGCCCGGGTGTCCCGCGACCAGTATTGGCAGCTGCGCAACAAGGTCGTCGACCGATACTCGCTGCTCCCCGGTGACCTGCTCTTCTTCAGCTCGAGCAACAGCTGGACGGGCATCCACCACGTGGCCATGTACGCCGGCGACGGCATGATGGTCGAGGCACCACGGACGGGTCTGGACGTGCGGCTCACGCCGGTGCGCTGGACCAGGCTGTTCGGGGCGACCCGGGTGTACGGCTCGGTCGACCACCCGACCTCGGGACCCGACCTCAACAACCTGCCCAAGCCCGGCAACGACGACGGTTCCGACCCGACGAAGCCGACCAAGCCGAAGCCCTCGGGCGACCCGAAGCCCGGCGGCGGCTCGACGCCCCCGGGTGGCGGCGGCTCCACACCTCCGGGCGGCGGCGGATCGACCCCGCCCGGTGGCGGCGGCTCCACACCTCCAGGCGGCGGGGGCTCTACGCCTCCGGGCGGCGGCGGATCGACCCCGCCGGGTGGCGGCGGCTCCACACCTCCAGGCGGCGGCGGATCGACTCCGCCGGCTGGCGGCGGCGAGACGACCCCGCCCAGCGGTGGCGGCGAGGAGACGACCCCGCCCAGCGGCGGCGGCCAGGAGACCGACCCGCCAAAGACGGACCCGCCGGCCAACGAGGAGCCGAAACCAGACCCGACCAAGGACGAACCGAAGACCGACGAGCCCTCGACGCCGACCTCGGAGGAGTCCAAGTCCGCGCCGGAGAGTTCATCCAGCTCGAATTAGTCGGGAAACTGATTCACGAAACGGCACGAAGCGCCCCGAGCCCGGGGCGCTTTGCTGTTTCCCCTGCGTACGCGGGCCAGGCATGACCCGGACGCTTGATCCACTTAGCTAGCCTGGCCGACGCCGGATGCGGGCACACGCGCCGATGTGGCACGGTTATGAACAGCGCCCGACGCTTCCACCGAGTGTCGGCACGCGGCGGTCGGGAGGACCCATGGACGAGCAGCAGGCGCCGGCAGACAGCCAGGGCAAAGCGCCGCGAGCTGGGCGGACACCGGCCGACGACTCCGACAAAGGGTACGAAATGCCGCCGCCGCCTGGTCCCGGCGCCCTCTGGGGCACACCTTCCTCCGCCGACCGCCCGACCTCCGGCGCCCCCTCCGACCAGCCCGTCTCGCCCGGCGGGTCGTTTTCGTCCCGTCCGGTCTCGGTGCCGACCGGCTCGGCCCAGTCGTCCGCGTCGGCCCCGGTGAGCGGCAGCTCGGGCCGGGCCTCCGTGCCCGGTGCGGCGAGCGCCGAGCCCGGCTTCGGCACCAGGTCCTCCGGCACCGCCAAGGTCTACGGCGGGCGCGGCGCCACCGACCCGTCCGAGCCCGACCCGAACCGCCCGGACCCCTCCGAGCCGGATCCCGGCCGCCGCGACCCGGACTACCCCGAGCCGGGCGACCCCGAGCCGCAGCGCCCGGCGCCCTCGCCGCGCCCCGGTGAGCCGAGCCGCCCGCCCGAGCCGTTCAAGCCGTTCGACCCGCCGGAGCCGGTGTCGCCCTCACCGACGCCGTTCCCGGCTCCGCAGCCGCCGGGCCCGTCGCCGCGCCCCTACCCGACGCCGGAGCCAGGCCCCTCGCCGGTGCCGCCCGGCCCCGGCCCGTCACCCATGCCGCCCGGTCCCGGCCCGTCGCCGGTCCCACCCGGCCCGGGCCCTTCTCCGGTGCCCGGACCGCCACAGCCGGTCTTCCCGCCGCCCTCGATCTCGAGCTCGGGCGCCGGTGGCCCGCTGCCCGACTACTCGATGCCGCCCGGCTCGCCGCCTGGCCAGTGGTCGGCGCCGCCCCCGTCGAGCACCCCGCCGTCGAACTCCCCGCCCGTGAGCTCCCCGCCGAGCTGGTCCCAGCCGTCGAGCGGCGCCCCCGCACCGGGCTGGCCCTCCAGCGGCGCCCCGGCGCCCGGCTGGTCCGAACCCTCCAGCGGCGCCCCGGCCAACGACTGGGCCCAACCTTCCAGCGGAGCACCCGCCTCAGGCTGGGCGCCACCCTCCAGCGGAGCCCCGGCGAATGGCTGGGCTCAGCCCGCCAGCGGCGCCCCAGCGAACGACTGGGCTCAGCCCGCCAGCGGCGCCCCGGCGAACGACTGGGCTCAGCCCTCCAGCGGAGCGCCGGCCAACGACTGGGCTCAGCCGTCCAGCGGCGCCCCTGCCTCGGCCTGGCCGAAGACGCCGAGCGGAGCGCCCCAGTTCGGCGGGCAGCCCCAGGCGGCCGACCCGACCATGCCGTTCCGCCCCGGCCCGGGCGCGCCGAACGGCGGGAACCAGGCCGCCGACGCCACCATGCCGTTCCGACCGGGCGCCGGCACTCCCGGCGGCCCCGGAGCACCGGGCAGACCAGGGGCACCGGGTGCGCAGGCTGGTCCGCCGGCCGACGAGACCATGCCCTTCCGGCCCGGCACCGGATATCCGGGTGGCCCGGCGGCCCCGGCCGACGAGACCATGCCGTTCCGGGCCGGCACCGGCACCCCGGGCGGCCCGGGCGGAACTCCGCCGTGGAATGTCGCGCCGCCGCCCGCCCAGGCACCGTCCTGGAACGGCCCCTCCTATGGGGTCGGTACGTCGGACGCTTCCGGTCGCCCGTTCGGGGGAGCCCCGGCCCAGGTGTCCAGCCCATTCCCGACGCCCGGTTCGAACGTGCCGGGCCAGCGCGGGGACGGCACCGTCTATGGCAACGACTCGCCGGCCGACATGACCATGCCGGTCAACATGAACGCCATCGAGAACTCGGGCTCGTTGACCGGCCACATCCTTTCCCAAGGTTGGGACAAGGGTGTGGACACCAACCGGCGGAGCAACGTCAAGGTGGGCATCGCGATGCTCGTGGTGCTGCTGGTGATCGTGGGCATCAGCCTGCTGTTCGTCTTCACTGTGGGTGACGCCTTCACCGACATGATGAACGGGGTGTTCGGCAAGGAGTGAGTTTGCCGCTACAGCGCTATTAGCCCTAGGCTGCGCGGTTGCGCCGACGGTGAGTCTGCCCACTACCGGCGCGGATTATTCGTGGGTGCGTAACTGTTGCCCCGTACACTGATGGCAGTAATTTGACGCGGCGTGTCCCCCCCGGTGCACGCCATGGGCGTTCTTGCAGGCATGACGGCGGTTCGGTCGAGTCCTCACGGACGAGACCTTGCGGCGGGCTTTCGCGAGGCATGCGCCCCCGTAGAGAGGTTCTCTTGACCACTTTCGCCGATCCCAGCACGTTCCCGTCCGTCTTCGAAACCCCCACGGTGGACACCGAGGCTCAGGTCACCGGTGACACGGCCGCCGACGCGGTCGTCGAGCCGGCCGCCGAGCCCGCCGCCGACACGACGACGGTCGCCGCTTCCTTCGCCGACCTCGGTCTCCCCGCCGAGCTCGTCCGGGTGCTGACCCGTGAGGGCATCACCACGCCGTTCGAGATCCAGGCGGCCACGATCCCCGACGCCCTGTCCGGGCGCGACGTCCTGGGCCGAGGCCAGACCGGCTCGGGCAAGACGCTGGCCTTCGGGCTGCCGCTGCTGGCCCGGGTCGCCCAGGGTGGCCGGGCGGTCCCGCACCACCCCAAGGCGCTGATCCTGGTGCCCACCCGTGAGCTGGCCATGCAGGTCGCCGACGCGCTGATGCCGCTGGGCCGCTCGGTCGGTGTCTTCCTCAAGACCGCGGTCGGCGGGGTTCCGTACGACCGCCAGATGGACGCCCTGCGCCGCGGCGTCGAGGTGATGGTCGCCACGCCGGGCCGGCTGGCCGACCTGATCGAGCGGGGCGCCTGCAAGCTCGACCAGGTCGAGGTGTCGGTGCTGGACGAGGCCGACCAGATGGCCGACATGGGCTTCCTGCCCGAGGTCACCGACCTGCTGGCCAAGACGCCGGCCAACGCGCAGCGGCTGCTTTTCTCGGCCACCCTCGACGGCGACGTCGACACGCTGGTCAAGCGGTTCATGACCGACCCGGTGACGCACTCCACCGATCCGTCCGAGGCCAGCGTGTCCACGATGGATCACCACCTGCTGCTGATCCCGCCGCACGACAAGTTCCCGATCACCGCGGCGATCGCCAACCGTACGGGTAAGACGATCGTTTTCGCCCGTACCCAGATGGGTGTTGATCGTCTGCAGGAACAACTGCGGGCGGTCGGGGTCCGGGCGGGCGCGCTGCACGGCGGCAAGACCCAGCGGGTACGCACGCGGACGCTGGCCGAGTTCAAGGAGGGCCGCACCAACGTGCTGGTCGCCACCGACGTGGCCGCCCGTGGCATCCACGTCGACGGCATCTCGCTCGTGGTGCACGTCGACCCGCCCAAGGACCCGAAGGACTATCTGCACCGCGCGGGTCGCACCGCCCGGGCCGGCGAGTCCGGTGCCGTGGTCACGCTCGTGCTGCCCAAGCAGCGCCGCAGTACCCAGGCGATGATGACCAAGGCGGGCGTGGCGCCGGCCGAGGTCCGGGTGCGGATGGGCGACGACAAGCTGAGCGAGATCACCGGTGCCCGGCAGCCCAGCGGCGTCCCGGTGGTGGACGAGCCGGAGCCGCGGCGCGAGCGCACCGACCGGCCCAAGCGGTTCGGTGACCGGCCGCAGCGTGGTGGCTACCGCGGCGAGCGTTCGTTCGGCCGGGGCAGTGAGCGCGGCGGCGAGCGGACCGGCGGCGAGCGTCCGTTCGGCGGCGGAGAGGGTCGCGGCGAGCAGCGCGGCGACTTCCGCGGCGAGCGTAACCTCGGCGACCGCGGCACGCGGGGCGGCAACTTCCGCCGCAACGACCGGCGTGAGGGTGGAAACGGCGACCGCCGCTTCAGCAGCCCCCGGCCGGCGCGTAGCAACAACTTCTGATCCACCCCGTCACCGCGGGCCTGGCAGCAATGCCGGCCCGCGGTGATTCCTATTGGTGCGCAGAGCGGCTCTGCTCACCACGCGGTGGCTCCTATAGGTGCGCAGAGCGGGTCTGCTCACCACGCGGTGGCACCTATAGGTGCGCAGAGCAGCTCTGCTCACCACGCGGTGGCACCTATAGGTGCGCAGAGCAGCTCTGCTCACCACGCGGTGGCACCTATAGGTGCGCAGAGCGGCTCTGCTCACCAGG